>CAJMPP010000021.1 GCA_905215325.1 uncultured bacterium
TGGGAAATGGCTTTTTCCCTTTCCCGAATGCGTATGTGGAGCAAACCTCTGGTAACAGCTTACCAAAGCCGGGCGTTTCAGAAACGCCATGCTGTCCCATTTTCGGCCTCATTTCAGCAACCCGCGGCCCGACTTCGCGATTCGGGGAACAATGGCCAACCGAGCGCGTACAATGGGCCGAAACGAGCGTAGGGCCAAGCGGGGATGCGGCAGCGAAGCGGGCCTCCGCGCGAAGCAGCTTCGGCCATCGGGAAGCGCCGCCGCATCGGGCGGGTCCTTCCGCATCAAGGGGCAAACAGGGAATCAGGGAAACGGAAAGGGGAAGGCGGCCATGGGCATCGACCGCAAACATGTGCTGATCGCGTGCGCCATCGCAGGCGCCGTGCTGGGCCTGGTGCTCGCCGTGCTGCAGGCCGCGGGCCCCTTCTCCACGCCAAGCCTGCACGGCATGCCCACCGGCGCATCAAGGTCGACGGGCTTCATGCTTGCCATGGCCCCCTTGTTGGCTGCCTGGGGGTTCACCATCCACCTTCGCTGCTCGGATGCGCAGATCGCGCGCTATCTGAAGGCCAGCGCCGCCCTATGCGTCGCCTGGCTGCTCATCGTCACGCTGAAATACCCTACCGGCAACGACCACCTGACCTCCATCATGTGGTACCTCTATTACGTGCCCATGCTGCTGACCAGCACGTTCAGCCTGTTCAGCGCCATGCGCGCCTCGGCCCTCGACCGCATGCCCATCACAAGCTATGCGAAACGGGCCGTGTTGGCGATCGATGCCGCGCTTATCGCGCTCGTGCTCACGAACAACCTGCATCATATGGTGTTCCGCTTCTCGTTCGACGACCCGCTATGGTCGGGCAGCTACACGTACGGCCCGGGGTATTGGGTGGTGCTCGGCTGGATCATCGCGCAAATCGCGCTGTTCTTCGCCTGCTCGTTCGCCGCTGCGCGCAGGCAGCTGCGCAGCGCGTTCGCGCCCATGGCCCTTATCGTGGGCGTGCTGGGGACGTACACGGTGCTCTACATCCTGCGGTTCCTGATAGGCTCGAACCTTGCGCTCGTATACAGCGTTCTGCTGATCTCCTGCCTTGAGATAGCGCTTGACCTGGGAATACTTCCTTCGTACTACTGGCGCGAGTCCATGTTCTCCGCGCTGCCGTTCAACCTGCGCATCCTTTCGCGCACCGGCGAGGTGGCGCTGCACACCGCGCTGTTCCAGCCGAGCGCCCACGACGAGGCGCCGCATTCCATGCTCCTGCAATCCGACCTTCCCCGGCGAAGCATCAGGAGCTTCCGCACCACGGCGGTCCCCCATACGCTGTTC
This sequence comes from uncultured bacterium, assembly GCA_905215325.1. GTDB lineage: Bacteria > Actinomycetota > Coriobacteriia > Coriobacteriales > Eggerthellaceae > Senegalimassilia. The sequence goes on from CAJMPP010000021.1 coordinate 1,328, forward strand.
CGGGGCTACAACGTCACCGGCGGGTCGGCGCTGCTGGCCGAGGACGTCGCCGCCATCGACGAGCGGCGCGAGATGCTCGAGCGGCAGCAGGACAGCCTGCGGGCGCACAACGACCTGCTGAAGCATCGCCATGCCATCGACAGCGTGCTGTACCGCACGCAGCAGGAACGCGCGCTCATCGACGAGATCGAGCAAACGCTTGCGGCGAAGACCCGGCGCATCGACGAGCTGCTCTCCGACCTTCCCCGCGGCAACGACCCGCAAAGCGTGGCGCAGCGGCGCGAGCGGCTCACCGAGGTCAAGCTGCTCATCGCGTACTGCAAGCGCAAGGGCGGGCTTGTGCTGGCCGGGAAAAGCGACCCGGCGTTCAATCGCGAGCGCCTTCAGCTGGTGTTCAACGAAACGGCCGCCGACCTGCGCACCCTGGGCATCGACTGCGCCGCGTTCGTGGACGTCAAGCGCGTGCTGCCGGCCTCCACGGTAAGCGTGCTCTACGATTGCCTCTACGATTTCGCGGCGGCGGCGTTCGCGGCAACGGATCCCATCCTCATGCTGTTCGTCGGCGACGACTCAGAAGCCGGCGAAGGCCCGGGCGCCCACCCGCGCAGGCGCATCGTGGAGATGCGCGCCGCCCTTGAAACGGGGGGATCGTCCCAGTCCAAGGGCTACACGCGCTCCCTCGAGGAGCTGCGCCGGGTCCTCGAGCGCCGCAACGTCCGCTTCGCCCTTGACATCGCGCCCCATGGCGCGACGCTGGCGGTGCAGGTGAGCGAAGACGAGGGGGTTGCGTGATGGAAGAGCTGCTGCTCACCAAGATCCCCGTGGTCGCGACGCTCACGGCCGTGTTCTTCCTGCTGACCGCCGCCCAGACGCTGCATGCGCTGTTCTTGGCAGCGCGCAAAAACGCGCGCCCGGTATCGGCCGCCTCCGTGTACGAGACGCTGCTGGTGGTGCATCTGTACCTTGCGACCGCCACCATGCTGTCGGCGTACTCGAACCATGGCACCTTGCTGCTACACCTGCGCGTGACGGCGCTGCCCTTAAGCGCGTTGCTTTGGTTCAACCTGATGCTGGCGGTCATGGGGCTGGCGCTTGCCATCCGCTACCGCAAACCGGTGATGACCTGGGAGATCGCAATGTTCGCCCTGTGCTCGCCGCCCGTCATCGACGCCGCCGGCGCCTTTGCGCCGTACCTGTTCATAGCCGATGCCGCTTTCCTGACGTTCCGCGTGAGCGCCGGGCTTATCCTGGACATCCGGCGGTTCCGCAACAGCATCACGCAGCTTTCCGCCATCGAGGCCGTCGACCGCCTGCCCGAGGGCCTGGCAATGGCCGACAAGGGCGGGCGCGTGCTGTACATGAACGATGCCATGCGGTGGTGCCTCATGGAGCTCGGCTTCGCCACCGACCTGTCCGATGTCAGCATGCTGTGGGAAAACCTGTGCGAGATAGCGAAACGCGGTGCGGCGCCCATAAACGACGTGCTGCCCGAAGGCGTGCGTATCCAGGTCGGGGAGGACAACGTGCGCCTGTTCAAGCGCGACACCGCCGAGGTCAACGGAAAGACGTATCGTCGCCTTGCGGCCATCGATGTCACGGAGGAGGAGCGCCTCAACATCACCATCGCGCGCACGAACGATCTGCTTGACCAGGCGAATCGCGAGTTGGAGGAGTCGCTTGCGGGCATCCGCGAGGTCGCGCGCAACGAGGCCATGCTGCACATGAAGGCGCGCGTGCACGACACCATCGGCCAGCGCCTTTCCATCCTGCATCGTTACCTTGAGGACGGCAGCAGCAACCCTGAGGCGCTCGACCAGGTCGCGGACCTGGTGCGCAGCATGATGGAGGACCTGGCCCGCGCCGACGGCGAGAAATCGCCCACCGAGCTGGCATCCATCATGCACGCGTTCGAGCTGGTGGGAGTGCGCATCGAGCAGGTCGGCCTCCTGCCCGGGAAGCCGGCCGTGGCCGAGGCGTTCGTCGCCATCTGCCGCGAGGCCGCCACCAACGCCGTCAAGCATGGCCAGGCCCGCAACGTGCGCATCTCCTTTGAAGAAAGCAGAAGCTCGTACACGATGCGTGTAACCAACGATGGCTTGGCAGGTCCCGGCGATTTCCGCGAGGGAACGGGGCTTCCCAGCATGCGCGAGGCCGTTGGCGCGGTCGGCGGCACCTGCCAGGTGACGGCCACCCAGCCTTTCACCCTGGAAGCGGTGGTTCCACGGTAGAATAGAGGGTATCGCCGCTGTTCCGGCGATATGCAGGGACCGCCTTCTACGCCCAGGGGGACGCCATGATCGACATGATCATCGCCGAAGATCAAGCCATGCTGCGCGACTCGCTCGCGTGCGCCATCGACATGCAGGACGACATGCACGTCGTGGCGGCCATCGCCGATGCGGCCGACGCCCTTTCCGCGGTCGAGAAGCACCACGCGAACCTAGCGCTTTTGGACGTGTGCACGGAAAACGATTCCAGCGGCATCGTCGCGGCCGCCGCCATCAAGGAGGCGCACCCCGACGTGCGCGTGGTCATCATGACGGGCATGCCCGAGATCACGTTCGTCGAGCAGGCCCGCGCCGCCGGCGTTGACAGCTTCGTGTACAAGAACGTGGGCACGGCCGAGCTCATCGCCGTCATCCGCTCCACCATGGAGGGCTATTCCACGTTCCCTCGCCCTCAATCCAACACGCTTTCCGGCACCGCGGCGCTCACGCAAACCGAGATCGACATCCTTCGCCTGGTGTGCGAGACGAAAACGCGCAAGGAAATCGCGCAGGAGCTGTACCTGTCCGAAGGCACCGTGAAGCGCCACATCTCCGAGATCCTGGCGAAAACCGGCTACGACAACATCCTTCGCCTGGCGGTGCACGCGGTTTCCAGCGGGCTCATCATCCCCGGCATAGGCCGCACCGGCGAGCAAACCGAGGAATAGCGAGCATAGCCGAACCCGTCCGGGGACTCGACGCGTGTGCGCACAGCGCGCATCCCCAACACGCATTCGCGCAAGGACCCTTAAGCATAGCCGATTCCCTGTTTAAGGGCTCGACATACGCGCACGAGGGCCCGGCGCGTGGCCGACCCCGCTGAGGGTTCGGCGTAAGCTCGTACCCCGTTCGAGGATTTCAGCGCGCGTACTTCCTGGCCTGCATGCCCTCCCCAGCGTGTGCGCGCATCTTCTCGCGCATCCGCACAAAAACGCGGCGCTAGGCCGATCCCCCCGCTTGAGGGTTCGGCGCAGGCCGCGCTCGCTCGTTCGGAACCCCGATGCATAACGCAAGCTTTTGCGACAACCTGGGCCGTTCGGTGCGCTTTTGCTCCCCTTTTCGAGCCGCAGGGCGCTTCTTCGCCTTCCCCGCTTCTGCGATTATCAAGACACGAAGTTGGAGACGACGAAAGGGGGCGCGACATGGGGCTGTTCGGGAAGATGTTCGAGAAGAAAACCTGCAGCATCTGCGGCGGCGAGATCGGGCTTCTGGGCAATCGCAAGCTTGAGGATGGCAACCTGTGCAAGGAGTGCGCGGGCAAGCTGTCCCCGTTCTTCAGCGACCGACGCGCGAGCACGGTCGAGCAGATCGCCGAGCAGCTTGAGTATCGCGAGGCCAACCGGCAGAAGGTGGCGGAGCTCAACGTCACGCGCACGCTCGGCTGCGATATGAAGGTGATGCTCGACGAGGACGCGAAGCGTTTCATCGTCACGCGCAATTCCCGTTGGCGAGACGCAAACCCCGACGTTATGGACTTTTCCCAGGTCACCGGTTGCGATACCGAGATTCGCGAGACGCGCAGCGAGCTCACCTGGAAAGACGACGAGGGTCATTCGCAAAGCTACGACCCGCCGCGCTACGACATCGACTACGACGCGTACGTCACCATCCACGTGAACTCGCCGTACTTCAACGAGATCACGTTCAAGGTCAACGACTACCGCATCGAGGAGCGCAATTCCGTGGAATACCGCGAGGCGGAGCGTCAGGCGCAGCAGATCCGCGAGGCGCTCACCCAGCTGCGTGAGACCGTTCGTGAGCAGGCGGCAGCCGCCGCGGCGCCGAAAACCGCGCAAACCTGCCCGTTCTGCGGCGCCACCACCGTTCCGGACGCGCAGGGTCGCTGCGAGTACTGCGGCGGCGCCATGGGATAGGCGCCCGCAGGTTCGGTCCGCGGAGTTTTCACTTACAGGGCACACGCCTTCGGAAAGGGACCGAAGGTTCGCCATAGGAGCATCAGACAGAAAGGGAGTGAGGGACATGAAGAGGAAGCTATTGGTTTGTGCGTTGGCAGCATGCGCGATGACGCTGTGCTTGGCGTTGGCCGGCTGCGGTGGCGGCGGCGCGACCAACGATAAGGACGCAAAGGAAGCGTTCATCGGATCATGGAAGCTGGCCGGCATGATCACCGACGGCGAAGAGGCTACCGCCGAGGACATCGCCATGCTGGATGCGTTCGGCATGAGCGTGGGCCTGAACGTCAACGAGGACGGCACCTGCGCGCTCATCATGTTCGGCGAGCCCCTTGACGGCACGTGGGAGGCCAAGAGCGCCACGGAGGCCAAGTTCACCATCGACGGCAGCCCCATCACCGCGACCATCGCCGACGGTAAGCTTAAGATGGATGAGGACGGCTACGCTATGACGTTCGAGCGCGGCGAGGTCAAGGCCAGCGGCAACGACGGCGATTCCAAGGCTGCAAGCACCACCGACAAGAACACCGTTGCCGTTGACAAGGTGATCGCCGACGACGAGAACTGCACCATCACCGTGCTGAACAAGAAGCAGGATTGGCTCGACGACTGCGGCTACACCTTCAAGGTCGAGAACAAGACTGCCGACAAGACCGTCCTGTTCATGGCCGAGTACGGCACCTTCAGCGTGGACGGCCAGATGGTTGACTTTACCCTGACCGAGACCGTCAAGCCCGGCATGTTCGCCGAGACCTTCGGCTACTTCGACAGCACCAAGGTTACCGACCTTGACGCGCTGAAGAACGTCGCCGGCACCATCAGCCTGATGGACAACGACAGCTACGAGACCATCGCCAGCTATCCCATCGAGCTTGCCTAACACCAAACGCAACGCGACCGAAGCGCCTCCCCCACGGGAGGCGCTTTTCGTTTCTCCACAATTTCAACGCTTACGAAGCGGGCTTGTTTTCTGCTAGGCTGAAAGCAATTAGCGGTAGTCAGTAGCGCCCTTAAGCGGGGGCTGCAAAGGATGAAAGCTTCCTTTGCAGCCCCCGCTTTTTGTTTTGTCGGGCATTTTTGCCCGCGCGGGCACTGCGCAAAAGTCGGAAAGGATTGTACGGAAAACGATATGCAAGGTTTCGATCCCCATAAGGCGCACATCGAGGTTGCGCACCCCTACCTGACCATGATGGGCCTGTATTTGGGCGGTTTCACGGGCATGTTCAGCGAAACGTCGCTCAACATCGCACTGCCGCAGCTTACCGAAGCGTTCGGCGTCGACGTCGCCGTGATGCAGTGGATGGTCGTCGGCTATATGTTGGTCATCGGCATCGTGCTGCCCTTCGCCAGCCTGCTCATGAAGTGGTTCAGCGTGCGCAAGCTCACGCTGTTCGCGCTAGGCGCGTTCTTCGTCGGCACGCTGATCAGCGGGTTCGCCCCCAGCTTCGAGGTGATGTTGGCAGGACGCCTGGTGCAAGGCGTCGGCACCGGCCTCGTGCTGCCCATGATGTTCGCCGTGGTTCTTGAGGTGTTCGCCCCGGTGAAAATCGGCGCCGCGATGGGGCTGACGGCGCTCATCATCATGTTCGCCCCCGCCATCGGCCCCACCCTTTCGGGCATCATCCTCGGCATGCTGAGCTGGCGCTTCATCTTCTTCACCTTCGCCGTGGTGCTGGCCGTGGCCATGGTGTTCGCGGCGAAGTTCCTGGTGAACCCCTACGAGCTGACGCGCCCGCGCGTCGATGCGCTCTCATGCGTGCTGTCGTGCCTGGGATTCGGCGGCGTGGTGCTGGGCGCCGGGCTTGCCAGCCTGTACGGATGGACCAGCGTCGAAGTGATATCCGCGCTGGTCATCGGCGTGGTTTGCATTGCAGCCTACGTGTATCGCCAGCTGCGCATGGAGACCCCCGTGCTTGACGTGCGCGTGTTCTGCCAGCAAGGCTATCGCGTGGGCGTGACGCTGGTGATGCTGAACTTCGGCATCACGCTGTCTGCCATGTACCTGCTGCCGCAGTACATCCAAAGCGGTATGCTGCTGCCTGTTGCCATGGCCGGCATGCTCATGCTGCCCGGCGGCGTGGTGAATTGCATCGTGTCCGTGATCGCCGGCGGGCTGTACGATCGCATCGGCGCCCGCATCCCGGCACGCGCAGGCTTCGCCCTGTCCATTGCGGGCACGGTGATGCTCCTGTTCGCGACGCCCGATTCCTCAATCGCGTACGTGATCTGCGCTCACGTTATTTTGATGATCGGCGTGCCGCTGGCCATGTCGCCGAGCCAGACGAGCGCCCTGAACTCGCTGCCGCACCGCATGAACGCGGACGGCTCCACCATGATGAACACCCTGCAGCAGGTGCTCGGCGCCATCGCAACCGCCGTTGCCACCAGCCTGCTGGGCATGGGCCAGGCGGCAAACGCGGAAGGCGGCGCTGTCGCGTTCACCAACGGCGTGCACTGGGGCTTCGCGTTCACCCTGGTGCTGGCAGTTGCCGCGTTGGCGGTATCGATGCTGTTGAAGAAGCACAGCTACGCCGACGAAGCCGCGCCCGCAGGCGGCGCAGCGCCGGCGCGAACCCCGCAGGCCGAGTGTGCCGGCACGAACCCTGCAGAATGAGTGCGCCAGCGCTCACCTTGCAGGCCGAGGGCGTTCAGGATTGCCAAGGGCTGCTAGCAGGAAGCGCTGATGCCAGAGCCCCGCAGGCACCCTCGCGATGATCGCGTTTGAAATGCCTCACAACATCCGACTTACAGTACCCGTAAGACAACGCGTTGCAATTGGTATTCGTTGCGCACGATTAACGTATCGATGTGGCATATCCCACATCCGGGGCTTTTTACTATGGTAAATGATGACCGATTCACTCACTGTGCAGAAAATGCACAGTTTTAGGCCTGTTTTCACTCTCCCACCCTGCGCTCCGCATCCCGGTCACCGTTCTACACCGGTACCCTTGGATAACTGGATACACATTGCACTGGTGAGCTGTCGTGTCCCTGCAAGCGCGTTTCAATCGACAGCCGCCGTTCATCCAACGGGCACGTTTCTGAAAGGGTCTGGCGCGATTGCTGCCAAAAAATGCGCGAGTGCGTGCGAGTAGACGGCGATCAGGGCCCGAACACGACCGGGCGGCGGCATCGGGACGCGGCAAATACTAATCTACATGCGCTCGTTACAATTAATGCTTCGTTCATATCGTACATCGTCGAGATAAACACGCACTCGCGCACTTTTTGGCAGCGAGCGCGTCCAAGCATACGAAAAAGGGGGCCGCAGGCCCCCTTTTTCGGCAACTACGTATGCAACGGCAGCTGTGTACGCCGTAACTTCCGCGTCCGCTGCGGCAACTGCGCCTGAAGCGCCAGTCAGCAACAACCCCGGTGCTGTAACCACGCACGCAACGGCGGCTATATACGCCAAAGCCACCGCGTACGCTTTGGCAATCGCAATCGCAGCACTAGCCAACGATCGCCCGCTACCCCTACTCCGCCATGAGCTTCTGGATGCGCTCCATGGCCTCGACCGTGGCATCGGCGTCGCCGAAGGCGGTCAGGCGCACGTAGCCCTCGCCCGAGGGACCGAAGCCCGCGCCCGGCGTGGTGATGATGTTCGCCTCGGTCAGCAGCTTGTCGAAGAACTCCCAGCTGCCCACACCCTCAGGCGTCTTGCACCAGATATACGGGCTATTCACCGCGCCGTACACGGTGAACCCTGCGGCCTCGAGGCCCTCCTTGATCACGCGCGCGTTGTTGCGGTAGTACGCCAGCGTCTCCTCGATCTGGCGCTCGCCTTCCTCGGTGTAGATCGCAGCGGCACCGCGCTGGATGATGTAGCTGGCGCCGTTGAACTTCGTGCACTGGCGGCGATTCCACATGGCGTTGAGGCTCTGGCCGTCGCGCACCAGCTCCTTGGGCACCACGGTGTAACCGCAGCGCGCGCCGGTGAAGCCCGCCGTCTTGGAGAACGAGCGGAACTCGATGGCGCAGGTCTTAGCGCCTTCCACCTCGTAGATGGAGTGCGGCACGCCCTCTTCGGTGATGAAACGCTCGTAGGCGGCATCGAACATGATGATGGCGTCGTTGGCGTTTGCGTAGTCGACCCACACCTTCAGCTGCTCAGCGTTGAGCACCGTGCCGGTGGGGTTGTTCGGGCTGCACAGGTAGATGACGTCCGCACGGCCCTCGGGAAGCGCCGGGCAAAAGCCGTTCTCGGCGGTGGTGGGCATGTACACGATGTTCGTCCAGCGTTCGGCGGCCTCGTCGTAGTCGCCTGCGCGGCCGGCCATGGCGTTAGAGTCGACATACACGGGATACACCGGGTCGCACACGGCCACCACGTTGTCGACGTCCAGAATGTCGCCGATGTTGCCGCAGTCGGACTTTGCGCCGTCGGAGATGAAGATCTCGTCGTCGGCGATGTCGACGCCGAGCGCATGGAAATCGCGCTTGACGATGGCGGCGCGCAGGAAATCGTAGCCCTGCTCAGGGCCGTAGCCGTGGAAGGTCTCGGACTTGGCCATGTCCTCGACGGCGGCGTGCATCGCCTCGATGACGGCCGGGACCAGCGGGCGCGTGACGTCGCCAATGCCCATCTTGATGAGCTTCGCCTCGGGATGCGCCTCGGAGTACGCGGCGGTACGGCGAGCGATCTCGGAGAACAGATAGCTGCCGGGAAGTTTCTGGTAATTCGGGTTGACCTTAGCCACGAAGGGCCTCCTTGCACGTTCGGTTTCCGCAAGCGGCAGCGCAACTGCGACCGCCGCAGTTTTCATACGGGCCCATTTTGCGGCGGATTTCCCCAAGATTTCCGAAATGTAACGTAGAGGATCCCGGATTTAACACGAAAGCGCCGGCACAAGGCCGGCGCTTCACGAATGCGTCAAATAACGGTTGGAGCCGCCCGAACTAGCGGAGCAAGTTCGTCATCTGGCCGCCCGAGCTAGCGGATGTAGTTCGTCATCTGGCCGCGCTCGGCAACGGGGACATCGATACCCGCGGCTTTCCCGGCTTCGATGCACTTGAGCAGCCAAGCCATGTTCTGCCCGATGTTTCGCATGGTCTGCAGGCCCTCCGCGTCTTGCGCGGCCTCGCCCGGCAGGCGCCCGTGCACGTTGTTCCAGTACGTGGACGACACGACGGGCATCTCGCAGATAGTGAAGTACTTGTTCAGCACGTCGAACGACGCCGTGGTGCCGCCACGGCGCGCAACGGCGACCGCCGCGCCGGGCTTATGGCGAAACGCCGCGCCACCTGCGTAAAACGCGCGATCGAGCGCGCACAGGATGCGGCCCGAGGGATGCGCGTAGTACACCGGCGTGCCGAACACGAAGCCGTCGGCCTGCGCAGCCTTGGCGATCAGCTCGTTGACCACATCGTTGTCGATAGCGCATTTACCGCCCAGCTCAGCGCACTTGCCGCAGGCGATGCAGTCGTTGACGGGCTTGTTGCCCAGCCACATGGTTTCCGTCTCAATGCCGTGTCCCTCAAGCGCGGCGGCAACCTCGGCGAGCGCAACCGACGTGTTGCCCTCCTGCCGCGAGCTACCGTTGACCAGCAAAACCTTGCTCATAGGAATATCCTCTCGTCTGGATGACCCGGTAGATGTCGATTCCATTGTACAAGCGCCAACCGCCGCCAACCAAACAAGCACACACCCCGGACACTTCGGGGACGTAGCACTATGTGTCCGGGCGGGCGGAATAGCTAACATACGGGCGAATCAATCCGGACAGTTAGCGCTACGTCCCCAAGGTGTCCGACCGTGCCCCCACCCCGGGCTCACCTTATAATGAAAGGCAACCTTACGCCATCGCCTGAAAGGCCCCGCCATGAATCACCTGCCCACCGGCAAAACCAGCATCACGCCCGCCAGCCCTTCGCATATCGAGGTGCGCGGGGCGCGTGTCCATAACCTGCGGAACGTGAACGTCGACATCCCGTTGGGTCAGCTGGTAGGCGTGTGCGGCGTCTCGGGCAGCGGGAAAAGCTCGCTGGCCCTGGGCGTTTTGTACGCAGAGGGCTCGCGTCGCTATCTGGAGGCGCTGTCCACGTACACGCGTCGGCGCATGGGGCAGGCCGCGCGCGCCGACGTCGACGAGGTGCGCTACGTCCCCGCCGCCCTGGCGCTGCACCAACGCCCGAGCGTCCCCGGCGTGCGCAGCACCTTCGGCACCATGTCCGAGCTGCTAAACAGCCTGCGCCTGCTGTTCAGCCGCGTGGGCAGCCACCCGTGCCCGCACTGCGGCACCTACGCCCCGCCCTCCATGTCGGTGGCCGCCGAGCAGCCGATCACGTGCGCGACCTGCGGAAAGACCTTCTTCGGGCCCGGCGCCGAAGAGCTTGCCTTCAACAGCGGCGGCGCCTGCCCCACCTGCGGCGGAACCGGCACCGTGCGGCGCGTGAACGAGGCAGCACTGGTCCCCGACGAGAGCAAAACCATCAACGAGGGCGCCGTGCTTCCCTGGGGAAGCCTGATGTGGGACCTCATGAAGCAGGTGTGCGGCGAGATGGGCGTGCGCCTTGACGTGCCGTTTTCCGAGCTCACGCCCGAGGAACGCGACATCGTCTTCCACGGCCCCGCCGAAAAGCGCCACATCCTGTACAAGGCGAAGAAAGGCGACAACTTCGCCGAACTCGACTTCACCTACTACAACGCCGTCTACACCGTGGAGAACGCGCTGGCGAAGGCGAAGGACGAGAAGGGCCTGGCGCGCGTGGCCCGTTTCCTAACCGAGGGGCCGTGCCCGGATTGCGAGGGCACGCGCCTGTCGGCGGCGGCGCGCGGCCCGCTCGTGCGCGGGATAAACCTGGCGAAGGCGTGCGAGATGACGCTCGACGAGGCCGTGACCTGGGTAGATGGCGTCCCGGAAACGCTCGCCGAGAACCTGCGCCCCATGGCGGTCTCCATCTGCGAGTCGTTCCAGCATACGGCGCGGCGGCTACTTGAGCTGGGGCTGGGCTACCTGTCGCTCGACCGCGCGGGTTCCACGCTTTCCACCGGCGAACGCCAGCGCGTGCAACTGGCGCGCGCCGTGCGCAATCGCACCACCGGCGTGCTCTACGTGTTGGACGAACCCTCCATCGGCCTGCACCCCGCCAACATCGACGGCCTGCTCGGCGTTATGCGCGACCTGTTGGCCGACGGCAACTCGGTGGTGATGGTCGATCACGACACGCGCATCCTGGCCGCGGCTGACTACCTGGTGGAAATGGGCCCGGAAGCCGGAGCGGGCGGCGGGCACGTGGTAGCCTGCGGCACGCCGGGCGAGCTGCAGGCCAATGACCGCTCGCTGATCGGGCGGTATTTGCCGGATGGCGAAACGAAGGGCGCCGCAAACGCGCCGGCGGGGGCTACCGCGACGCCGAACGCGCCCGCCACATCGGCGGGGGCAAGCGCTTGCGTGGCGGAAGCCCCCGAAGCTGCGCCGCTTTCCGTGCCCGCGCCCGACCCCATGGCGGACGTACGCCCGCGCTGCCCGGAGGGACAGCTGTTCGAGCGCGGCACCATCCACCTGGAAACCAGCCCGCTGCACACCGTGCACGCACTGTCGGTAGACCTGCCCGTAAACCGGTTGACAGCGGTCACCGGCGTGTCCGGAAGCGGCAAGACCACGCTGGTTCTCGAGGAGCTGATTCCCGCGCTGAACAGCGCAAGCGCGGACGAAACGCTGCCAGCCAGCGTACGAGGGATCGACCCTGCCGACATCGTCCGCGCGCAGCTCATCGATGCAACCCCCATCGGCGCGAACGTGCGCTCGACCGTCGCCACCTATTGCGGCGTGCTCGACGACCTGCGCCGCGCGTTCGCTCGCACCGACGAGGCAAAAGCCGCAGGCTTGAAGGTGGGCGCGTTCTCCTATAACACCGGCAAGCTACGCTGCCCCACCTGCGACGGAACCGGCCAGGTGTCGCTTGACGTGCAGTTCCTTCCCGACGTGGACGTCCCCTGCCCCGACTGCCGCGGCCGCCGCTACGGCGCCGAGGCCGACGCCATCACCTGGAACGGGCACACGCTCGCGCAGCTTATGGCCATGAGCATCGACGAAGCCCTTGATGCGTGCGCCAGCCTGAAGAAGGCGCACGCCATGCTGCAAACGCTGCATGACCTGGGGCTTGGGTACCTCACGCTCGGCGAGGCAACGCCGGCGCTCTCCGGCGGCGAGGCGCAGCGCCTGAAGTTGGCCAGCGAAATGGGCAAAGCCCAGAACGGGGCGCTATTCGTGTTCGACGAGCCTACCATCGGCCTGCACCCGCGCGACGTGCGCACGCTGCTGAGCGTGTTCCAGCACCTGGTCGAGCAAGGCGCCACGGTGGTGGTGATCGAGCACGACCTGGACTTCATCCGCAACGCCGACTTCGTGGTGGACATGGGTCCAGGCGGCGGCGAGGCGGGCGGTCGCATCGTGGCCTGCGGCACGCCCGAGCAGATAGCGGCCAACCCCGACAGCGTGACGGGAAGGTATCTGTGATCGCACCTCTTTGCGCCTAAAGGGAATCCGACGTTTTGCCATGAGGTTTGAGCGCAAAGTCGCGCAAGGCCCCTGCACGCGTTCCTTGGCTAAATCGGCAGCATCGCAGCCGTCAAGGGCAGCTACCCCACTTCCTCGAGCAGCTGCTTCTCTTCATTCAAAAAGGCGCCGGTCAGCTTGATCACCCCGCGATAGAACCTCGTCGCGACCATCGAAAGCGCCAAGTCAAGGAAATCGTTCACCCACGGCGTAACCTGCTTTTCCAGAAACGTGCGCTGGAGTGAAACTATACGCATTGCCTCAGACTCGTCCGAGGCATCCACGCACAGCTTTGCGCGCTCGCACAGCTTCGCCATGAATTCGAACATGAACGAAAGGTGATCGTCGGGCATGTCGATGCCCTGCGCAACCCGGATGCATTCGCTCTTGAACGCATGGTACGCCTCCGAACATGCTTCTCCCATGATCTGATTGCCGTCATGCATGAACAGCGAAGCATATGGTTGGGCCGTTTTCCCATCATGGGTTGAAGCTCCATAAAACACAGCGGTGAAATCAGCCGCCAAATCATCTACCGTGCCGGTATTCATGCGTCGCAATGCGCGATATATGTCGTTGCAAGCATCCGCTGCCGCAGAACCATCTTCGGCAAGCGATTTCCAGTCTTGCTCGGACAAAGCATTGACCTGCTCGGAGGAAAGGGGGCGAAAATACAACTGCGCCAAAACCTTGTACATCTCCGCTCGTTGCGAAAGCAGCTCAATGCTGTACAGGGGCGACAGCCCCTTCGTTTTCTCGTCCATACCTTGCTCCTCAAACTTGCACGACGGCTCCGATCGCTTACGCCAACCTGATCGAAGCGCCGCGCGCACTACAACCTTTTCGCTTTCCCGCAGCCCCATCACATTGCCGCGAAAGCTACGAGGCCCATTTGCTGCGACCCCGATACGCCAACCGCAAACTTGTTCTATTTGCGGTTGGCGTATCGGGGCTCGCCGGGAACGCGTATACGTTCCCGGCGAGCAAACCGCTACAAGTTAAGCATCACGCTTGGAACGGTATGCGCGAACAGATCGATGAAACCGGTTGCGCACAGCCACATGAGAATGCGAATGGACAGGCCGCCGATCGCAGCGCATACAAGACCGCAAACGTTAACGGCAAGTAGGCGTTCCTGTTTGAGCCGCATCGCCAAAACACCGCTCGCAATCGCACCAACCACACCGAACACGACGACGCCGCCCCACATAACCAAAGGCTGCGAGAAAGCCGATCCACCGAGCACGGCCGCGTAGGCAACGGCGCTCACAGCGCCGATCACCGCGCAAACAAACGTGAAAACGCCCAGCTTTCCGCCAAGCTCGCCATCATCCCCGAACTTGACAGCCAAAACCCCGTACAAAAACGCGCCACAAGCGAGGGAAGACCCCAGATACGCAAACGGAAGCACATTGGTGTTCCACGTAGGCTGTCCCTCGATCACATAGCCATGGCCGCAGAAGAAGCCGAGCGCTAATCCGGCAACGATGCCGACAACGCCAACCCACTTCAAGCCCGCCTCAGAGCCTTCGCGGCGGGCGAGGATAAGCCATGCGGCCATTACCACGAAGTTGATGCCGATCAGCATCAACTCGATGGAAACGCCCGAGAACGACAGCAGGTTCGTCACGGCGCTGATGGCGTGAAGCGGGGAAGCCAAATGCAAAACGGAAAAGCAACCGCCAAGCACGACCAAAACGATCGAGCACAACGCGGCGGTTTCGCGCACCTTACGCGTTCCGCCAAGCAACCCCGCAAGGCCGACAAAGGCCGCCAGCGCGCCACCGGTGCCTGCCAACAGGGAAAACAGCACCAAAGGCCATTGAATCTCCATTTACACCAGCTCCTTCCAGCTTGCCACCTTCGGCGACAAAATGTAGCGCGTAAGCGGTTGGGCGTTCCCAGGATCGGGCAGCGCGTGGATCGCCTCAGCAGGATATTTCGCCATCTCTCGGCACACGTCGGAATCAGGGTCGTCGAAATCGCCGAAGAAGCGCGCACCGCAGTTGCAGTTGTGCACGCACGCCGGTACATCGGATCCGTCAGCGGTGATCTGGCTGCACAACGTGCATTTCTCAACGCACCCATGTTCCTTGTCGAAGCTGCGAACGCCGTAGGGGCAGGCATACATGCAATACTTGCACCCGATGCATTTCTCCTTGTTGATAAGCACGTAGCCCGTCTTCGGGTCGCGGTAGCTTGCCGCCGTCGGGCACACCTCCACGCATGCGGGGTTCTTGCACTGCTGGCACTGCGAGGGAAGCCAATACTTCTCGACGTTCGGGAACGTGCCAACGGGGCCGATCGAGATAACCTTGTTGTAAAAGTGACCAAGGTCAAGCCCGTTCTCAAGCTTGCATGCCACGATGCAGCTATCGCAACCGCTGCATCGGTCCAGATTGATCAGCAAACCCTTCGCCATTTAGAACACCTCCTTGGTAACCGGCTCGTCGCGCAACGCAGGCATGAACGGCGCGAACTGCTCGCTTTCAATCCATATACGCTCAGGCCGCGTCGACTTCTCGATTTTGACCGTGAACGCGCGGTAGCTGTTCGTCGCGAACACGGGGTTTTGGAACTCGTCGGCCGACATGACGTTGTAACCGCATTCCTCGAAACCTGGGGTAATGGAGCTCTGCGTATCGTCGAAGCACTCGGGATTCCAGAAGCGCTCGGTGATGAGCACGCCTGGCGCGATGCCCTCCGTAAGGTACGCACGGGCATGGGAGCTGCCACGTCGCGACGTAATCTTCACCCAATCCAAATGCTCGATGCCGTACTCCGCAGCGGTCTTGGGGTTGATGCGCAGCTCGGGAACGGGCATGAGCTCGCGGATGAACGGCGCATGGCGCATGGTGCCGTGATGGAAATGCGGCAGGCGCCCAGTGGTGATGACCAACGGGTATTCCGTATCGGTCAAGGGGCTTTCCGTGGGCTCCTTGAACACGCAAATAGGCGAATAGTCGTCGCAGGAAGGCTGCTCGTAGGGGTACATGTACGGGAAGCCGGTACGCGCCAGGCGCAGCATAGCCTCGCTGTATACCTCAACCTTGCGCGACATGGTGGCAAAACCGCGCGGCAAGCCGTCGGACACGATGCCCTCGTATTGCTTGTACACCATGTACTGGTTCAGTGGCACTTCGGTATAGCGTTTGTCGATGTCGGATAGCATCTCATCCCATGAGCTGCGCCCCATCTGCTCGGCCCATGCGGCGCGTGCGGCTTCGGTGCTCTCGAAGAACGGCTGTTTGAACGCATCCGGATCGAAGCAATTTTCCGCGCCAAGGTGCTCAACCACCGATTTGCCAACCTGATAAGGCGACACGAACGGGTTGACCGTCTCGCCAAGATGCGTCACGGCGCAACGCGCGTAATGGCGGTTGAAATGCGTGCCGGGCGCCTCGTAGCTATCGTACTCGAGCCACTCGGTGGTGGGCAGGAACAGGTCGACGGACTGGATGGTGAACGACGTCATGTTGGGATATTGCTGGATGACGAAATCCTGCTGGTCGAAGGCGTCCTTCCACTGCAGCGACGGACCCATGACGGCGTACTTGTTGCCCGACATCTCGTACATGACGCGCGGACGGTACGGCTCGCCGGTGGTGATGGCCTGGCGCAGCTCCTTTGGAGCGCACGTCTGCCACTGATGGATGCCCTTGTGTGCGTTCGCACCGAGCGTGTCGCAACGAGACTGGAAGAAGTAGCGGCGCATCTGCTCGCCGTCGCGGCCTTTCTCGTTCCAGCCCTCCACGACCTTGTCGAGCTTACGGTCGTTTTCCTCTTTCGTGAAACCGGTCGTCCAGCCCAGGCCGTAACGAGCAAAGCTGGTGGACGCCTCGCCCAAACGAGCTGTCGGACGGTCGGCGGTCAGCGAAGCCGGGCCATGGTTTTGAAACGCCGACAGGGGCGTTTCGATTCGACCGAGCAGCGCGTCGATGGCCAGCATGCCCAGCGGCGCCGTGGAAGAGCACTCCTGATGATCGGAGAACACGCCGCCGGACACGCCGCCGAAATCAGCGGAAATGTACAAGTCGAGCGCTTCCTTGATGCGATCGGCGTCAAGCCAGCACGTTTTCGCAGCGGCATCAAGCGTCCAGGGATCTGCTTCTTCCCAATAAATCTGACCAGCGGTTTTCGCCTCTACCCCGTTGACGTTCGCCGTCGTGAACGGGACAGGGTCGACCGGACTTGCCTCAGGAGCGGAAAACGGCAGCGGCTGCACAGAGTTCGTGCGCGCATCGAAGCACACATATGCGGGAGTGTCGTACACACCGGCAGCGTCAGCGGCAGGGTTGACGTAATCGGGCCACACTTCTTCGGCGCGGTAGGGCAGCTTCGTCTCGGGGTTGATCAAGCACGGAATGTTGGTCCAGTACTTCACGAATTGCTCGTCATAGGCTTTCGTGTCGATGATGTAGCGAATCCAAGCAAGCAAAAGCGCTGTGTCGGAACCCGGGCGAATGGGCAACCACACGTCGGCCTTCACCGCGTCTGCGGTCATATACGGGTCGATTACCACGGTTTTCACGCCAAGATTGCTGCGGGCATCGGCCAGGCCGTGACCGCCATGAGCCGCCTTTGAGGCAGAGGGCTGGCTACCCCAGATCACGAACACGCGCTCGGAATCATCGCGGCGCTTGCCGTCGATCTCGGCGTTGTCGACGATACCCACGAAACGGTCGACGTTGTCCATATCTAGGCAGCAGTTAAAGCCCACCGACGTGGAGGACACGAAGTCGCGCGGCATGGCGCACTGGCATGCACCCGAAGCCAGCGAATTGCAACCGCCAACCGTGTAATCCATACCCCAGGTTTCCCATTCGATATAGGCTCCGCCACCGCCACGGGCAGACCAATACGAATACGGGCCGAACTTCTTCACAGCCGTGGCGATCTGCTCGCCAGCCAGGTCAAGCGCCTCATCCCAGCTGATGGCTTCCCACTTGTTCTGGCCGCGTTCCCCCACGCGCTTCATGGGATGCAGCACATGGCGAGGGCTGTACAATGTCTGAATCTGGCTCAGGCACTTCAGGCACACACCGCCCTTGTTCAGCGGTCCATCGGGATCGCCCTCGATCTTCACCACTTTGCCATCCTCGGTGTACACGCGAACCGGACAGCAATTCGTGCAACCGTGACATGCGGTTTTATGCATCACACGCTCAACAGATTGCGCGGCAAACGCCTTGTCGGCGTCCTCGAGCAGCTGCACGGATTCCGTGGCCGCCAAAGCCGCACCCACCGCGGCAGCAACCTTCGTGAAGCTGCGACGGGTCATGTTCGTTGTCGACATGTCCTCTCCTATCATCTCGTTTTTGATCGTCTCGAAATCGTTTCTCCTACGCCATAGCAGCGCGTAAGGTTTTGGCCAGTTCCTTCCCCTTCCCCGTTGCAATCCAACCATCTTTCCAAACCAGCCCGCCGTTGCGTTCCAACATGTCAAGGAAGAAGCTCGGCTGAAGCGGTTGAGAATTGCTAGCTACGCTCGCACGAAGCGCATCCCCGGCTCGAAGCAAGGTATCGACCTCTTTGTAGCTTCGCGGGATCGTGCAGAAATCTATGACGTCGAGGTAAGCGCCCAAGCGCTGTGGAACCTTGTCAAACAATGCACGCAAGCGCGATTCAGGTGAAAGCTCCTGAGCGACGTCTTCGCCAATTTCCGTTGTTTGAACTGCAAAAACGTCGATAATGTCATCGATTTCGTCCTCGGTCAGCCCCGCTTTGCGCTCATCGGTGAGCTCTTGTCCCTGCGCGTCAAGCTCGATCCAGCGCAGACCGCCTTCGTTGACCATCGTCATGATGAGGTGATAGGGAGATTGCGCGGCCTGAGGGTATTCGGGATACGAAGCGATTTGGGTTTCCGCTTCCTCAAGCGTGCGCCGCTGCTTGCAAAACGTGAGCAAGCGAATGAACATCTCGCGATGCCTTGGCACCTGTTCCACCACCGCCTTAAGACGCGCCTTGGCATCCTCGGGCGTTTGCGCAATCGCTTGCGTATCGCAATCTTTCTCGCATGGCGTTTGCTGAAGCACAGAGGAAGGCTCTTGAAACTGCTCGACCATATCTATTCCTTTCTGTTCACAAAGCTCAATGCCTTAGCAGGGCAAGTGTTCACGCAGGCCCCGCACCGAGTGCATTCGGCAAGCGAACGATCGCCAAGATCGGCACACGGGTCGATATGCTCGGGACACGCCTGAGCACATGCGGCGCATGAACTACCCGCATGACGTGCGCACATGCTTGCGTTCACGTGCGGTTTGAACGTGCGATTACCGCGGGAAAGCAGCGATAGCAACGCACCGACCGGACAAAAACGGTGGCACCATTTGCGAAACACGGTAAGTTCGAGCACCAGCAACGCGGGAAACACCAGCACCTCTATAGCAGGCTCGTTGAAACCGATCAGGCGATACAGGGCAATCGCGCTCGCGAACGTCAAACCAATGGGGCATACCAGGCAAAACACCGGGAAGCCACACACAGCCGCCGATGCAAGGGACCCGGCCAGCACGACATGGCGTCCGTCGACCCGAGATCGGAAGGGCTTATGCTTTTCCGCTTGCGCCGCGTTGGTATCGCTCCAGCGTTCAAGAACTCGGTGAGCCGCCTGCGTACGCTCGCATTCGTCCTTCTCGCGCGCCTTCTTGCCCCGCAGCAAATCGGACAGAGGCGCAACGGGGCACACCCAACTGCAAAACGCCTTCCCAAACACAAGCGCAACGATCACGACAACCGCAAGGCAGATGAGCACGCGCGGGACGAAAGCCCAGCTACCGAATATGGTTTCCAGCGCACCGAGCGGGCAGATATACGCGATAGCGTCGTAACCGACGCTGCACAGTGTGCCCGTCTGCCATCCTGCAAACAGCGCGATAAGCAAAACCGCCACGATCAGAAATCGAACTGCTTTCCGAATGCGAATCATGCGCGACCTCCTTTCCAGGGCTCAACGTTGATCCCCCGCCGCCCGGTAGCGTCGTAGCTTCCATACGAACTCGCCGGACATGCGTTTTCGCAGGCACCGCATCCATTGCATGCTGACTCGTCAAGGTGAAGGCGCCCATTGCCGTCAAGGGAAAGCGCACCGTAGGTGCAAGAATCTATGCAAGGGGCGTTGCAATGCGCAGAGACACCGAACAATTGGCAAACGTCTTCGTCGATTGCCGCCATGCCTATCTTGTCGACGTGCTCGTCAAACGGTTTGATAGCCGCAACGGGACATGCCGCCAAGCATTTAAAATCGCCGCCGCACATGTCGCAAAACCCGCTTCGGAAATCCATCACGGGAACGCGAGCATTGATGATGCCGTCGGAAAGATGCCCGACGCCAATGGCGTTGGTCGGGCATGCGCTTCTGCATCGATCGCAGCGGATGCAAAGCGAGAGCAGGCTCTGCTCGTCCTGCGCTCCCGGAGGACGAAGAAGGTCCCCCTCTCCGGCAAAGGCTTTTACCGTTCCCCCGAGCGCAACCAGCGCGCCCGCCGCGATGCCGCCTTCTATAAGGTTGCGGCGCGTTACCGCGCGCTGCAGCAATGCCGTTTTACCCATCGACGGCCACCTTAAAACGTGCAAATCTGCAGTCCATATCATCCCCCCTTACCGATGCGCCAAACGTTTGACGCCCTTGTGCGCCGGCTTTGTGGGAAGGCTGTTTTTCGATATACAACCCGCTGTGCCGCGCTTCGATATTTGGGAAACTACCGGAATACATGGCTGCTGACCACTTCACAATAGGGCTTAAATTCGGCCAAACGCCTAGACAATAACGTTTAGGTTGCAGAGTTTAGCCAGGTAAAACGGCTAAAACAGACAGCGGGGCAAAACTGCAAGCAAGCATGCGAACCCAGGCAAGCCGCCATGCGCACCCCTTTTGCCGTATAATCTCAAACAGACGTTCCGCGGAGAGGCGGTTCGGATAAGCACGTAAACAGCAGGGGGAAACAGGTTTAACATTGAACAGCGAAGGATTGTTCCCAGCACGGTTTCTAGGGTTCGGTTTATTCTGGGCGTGGCTGTTCTTAGCCGTCTTGTCGCCATCGCCCCTTTTCGGCAGGCCGCTTGGCTTTGGCGACGTCCCGTTCGAAATGTGCGAGCTGCTGGTTCGCGTCATCGTCCTCATCGGTGCCATCGCGTTTGCAAGAAGATTTTCCACTGAACGCGGGAAGCGCGTTCAGTTGCTTGCGGCGCTTGTCTGCGGCACGACGGCAACCGTCCTGCTCCTCGCAAGCGAACAAACAGGGATTGTTTTTGCGGCATCGGTATTAGCAGCAGTTGCGGAGTGTTCGCTGTTCTTGCTGTGGATGACGTTTTTCGGCTACATGAAGCTTGGGGAAACGCTCGCCTTGCTTGTTGCGTCGTACGCAACGGGCGCCGTAATTTGCCTGGCCACGCTCTTTGCCGGACAGACGGCGATGAGCGCTACTTCCGCAGTGCTGCCCGCTGCCTCATGCGCGGCGTTCGTGCTTTCCACTCGATACCATGCCGCCAGCGAGGCATCCGTCGAACAGCAAAAAGAGCCCGAGAACCTCAGGGCGTATGCGCAAAATTCATCGGCGCACCTAAGCTTCACCAGGCCGCTCGCGAAAATGACTATCGGCCTTGCGTTGTATTCCTTCGCATTTTCGCTGTATCTGGGCATTGCGGCGCTTGGGGGGAACTCCTTCTCGAAGGCCTACATCGTCGAACCGACAAGCGCCGTTGCGCTCGCGGCGATCGCTTTGCTCGCCTTTCGATTCGCGCAAACGACAACGCCTTATGCGCTGTATCGCATCGTGGCTCCACTGTTCGGCGTCGGATTCGCGTTGCTTGCGCTTCACGTCCAGCCTTTGATTGCGGGACTGTTCGTAACGCTGGGATACCTCACGTTCGAAGTGCTTTCCTATAACGACTTTTGCAACATCGTGAAGGCCAGCGACGCTTCGTTGTTCAAGACGATCGCCTTCGCAAGGCTCGTCAACTCTCTAGGCATGCTTATCGGGTGGGCTGCGGGATTCGCGTTGTCCCCGCATCTGCAAGCAGCCGATCCCAGCGAGCTGTTGGCAGTGTTCGCTTTGCTCGTCGTCTTGCTGACGGCAACGCTGGCCTTTACGGACAAGGACCGCATAATGATGCTAAGCATTGCCGATGATCGTGCAGTACAAGAAAGCGAGGAGTCCCTCCCTGACCGCGAAACCGCTATGGCAACTTTTGCGCAACGCGTCAGCCTGTCGCCGCGCGAAACCGAAGTTTTAGGGTATTTACTGGCAGGGCGAACGACATCGTTTGCAGCCGAAAAGCTATTCGTAGCAGAATCGACAGTTCGCGCGCACGTGCACAACATATACCGAAAGGCAGACGTTCACTCGCGCATGGAGCTGCTTGACGAATTCGAACGCTACCGTCACGAGATCACCTCAGAACAGCAAGAGTAGGGAAACCGCGAAGCCGGTGCACCCAAGCATGCCGGCAACACTTTTGTATAGGCGTACGCCTGCACGAACATTAGCTACACCAGGTATGCAGTGAGGTTGAAACCGGAGAGCTCCTACTGCAACCGGCGCAAGACCGAATGGGGTATCCTTTTCACCGGCGAGCGCCAGCGCGCACAGCTAGCGCTCGCAGTACGCAACCGCACGCGCCGCGGCCGCTCAAGCCGCCCAGGCACCCGCGCGACGTGCGCACACTGCCGAACGTGTTCCAGCACCTGGTCGAGCAAGGCGCCACGGTGGTGATGATCGAGAGCGACCTGAACTTTAAACAGCCCCCAAAACCACGGCAAGCGCGAGCAAAACCGCCAAGAACGCAATGTTCCACGCCGTGAACACAAGCAGATAGCGCCCGCGGATGCCGGGGCGACCCACCATGACCGCCTTGAACGTGATGAGGCTTGCCATGGACGCGATAAGCGTGCCCAAACCGCCCAGGTTCGTGCCCACGATCAACGCCTGCCACTGATTGGTGAACCCCGAAAGCAGCACCGCTGCCGGCACGTTGCTGATAACCTGGCTGCCTCCTACCGCGGCAAGCAGCGCGTTGCCGCCCACCGCCGCAGAAAGCGCCTCGTGCAGCACCGGAACGCGACCCATGTTCCCCACGAACACGAACAGGGCCGCAAAAGTAGCCAACAGCCCCCAGTCGACGCGCCGCAATAAGCTTGCATCGGAGAGCGAAACGCTCACCAGCACCAACGCCAGCAAAACGCGAACATCCAGCACGCCCAAAACCGCAGCCAGGCAGCACGCGAACAAGACGCCATACATCGCCAACCGCTTACGCGAACGGACGGTGAAGCATTCAAGGGAAGCGGATTCAATCGACGAGAATGCTGGCGAAGCCCCATTCGCTGAGCGGGCGGGCATGCAATCAGGCGCGGACCCTTGCGGGGCCGTCCAGCGCGCAGGCGGAACTTGCATCGCTGGATTATCGGCGGTGTCATCGGACGCAAAACCACCCGATGATGCAAATCGACCAACGCCACCCGCGCCGCGCACTTCGCCGTCTCGAAAACGCAGCACGCACGCGAGCGCCAGCATCGCACCCGACGCAGCGGTATACGGCCCCATGAGCTGGAGAAACTCCCCAACACCCATGCCCGAAGCCGTGAACAGGTACAGGTTCTGCGGGTTGCCCACGGGCGTGAACATGCTGCCGAGGTTCGCCGCGATGGTCATGAGCGTGGCCACCAGGCACATGCGCCCCTCCATACCCGCGCGGCGCAAAACCACCAAAGCCAGCGGCACGAACGTGATGAGCGCAACGTCGTTGGTCACCGCCATGCTGACGAAGAACGCAAGCCCGACCAACACGCCGGCAACAGCGCGTTGCGTTCGGGCACGAGCGACCAGCCACGCCCCCGCGGCGTCCAATACACCAAGCGAGCGGAATCCTGCCACCACCGTCATCAGGCAGAACAGCAGCGCCAGCGTATGCCAATCAACGTACGCGGCATACCCGGTATCAGGCGGCACAAGGGCGCACGACGCCAAGGCCGCCGCAACAGCAACCACTAGCACGGTCTCACGCGCCGCAAAAGCCCGAATCGCGTGCACAACCGACCGAAGTGAAATGTTTTCCGTCCAAATCATGAGATGAAAGGGTAACACGTTGCCTTAGAGCGCAACGGGCAAACCTCCCGGCAAGCACGAAGGCGAAGGCGAAACCCGGCAGAACGCGGACGACGGTTTCCGGCACGCTACGGGTTTGCGCCGCCCGAGGCGAAGACCCAGCATACCGCAGTCTCGCGTTGCCCGAGACGAGGCTTCCGACACGCTGCAGTCTCGCGCTGCCCGAGATGAGGCTTCCGGCACACTGCAGGTTTGCGCCGCCCGATACCAGGTTTGCTGCATAGGTTCGTCCCACTCGTCCGGCTTTTGCGGAAGCTCAAAGGTTCCGCAAAAGCCACACCGCCAGCACCATCGAGAGCGGCGCAAACCCGCGCCCCACTTGCTGCTTTATCGCGATTCCGTCAGCTTTTCGCCGATTGAAACATGACGCCGCTATGCTAGATAGCCGTACGCGCAAGGCGCGATACGGCAATACCGTTCCAAAGGTGGTTCCAACGCATGTTATCAGCCAAGATCAAGCAGCATTACGAGGTCGTGGTGGCCGTGTGCTGCTTCCTGATATTGTTCACGAACGTGGGCCTGCCGTCCACGTCGTTTTCAGTGTATCAGCCCTACCTGGTCGATCTGCCGGGCGTCGGGCATTCCGGCGGTTCGATCATCGTGTCCGTGCGCACGTTCGTGTCGCTTCTTGCCATGCTCGTGGTCGGGCGCTACTACGACCTGGTTGATTGCCGCATCGGCGCATTTTTGGCAACGCTGTGCGTCAGCGCCGGGTTCGCGCTGTACTCGTTCGCCGGGAGCAACTTCGGCATGCTGTGCGGAGCCTCGGCGCTGACGGGCCTGGGCTACGGCTTCGGCGGCATGATTGCCTCGACCATGCTGATCAACCGTTGGTTCCGGGCGAACGTGGCCACCGTGGCCGGCGTCGCCGCGGTGGGCTCGGGCGTGGCGGCCATCATCATCCCAAATGCGGCGGTGGCGCTCATCGGCGCTTTCGACTTGCAAACCGCGTTCAGGGCAGAAGCGGCGTTGGCCCTGGTCATCGGCGTGACCGTGTTCGCCCTGTTGCGAAACGACCCACACGACATGGGCCTTGCCCCCTATGAGGGAAGCCCGAAGGCAGCGCAGCGCGAACAGGAGAAAAGCGCCCAGCAACTTGAACGCGCAAGGAAACGCCACGTCAACCGCAATCTTTCCCCGCGCACCATGCCGCTACTGTTCCTGGCCATGATCATCGTCGGCTGCGTATCGGTTGGCGGCGGCAACTACCTGGCCGTGCTGTTCACCTCCGAGGGCTTCTCCGCCGAGCACGCCGCCACGCTAGTGGCCGTCAACGGGGCGTGCCTGACGGTGGCGAAGCTGGTCAGCGGTATGGCGTTCGACCGGTTCGGCACCAAACGCGGGTCGGCGGTCTTCTTCGCCCTGTATATCGCCGGCACGGCGGTGCTGTGCCTGTCGGACATGGGCAACACCGGGCTTGCCGGGTTGGGTGTGTTCATGTTCGGCATCGGCATGTCGCTTGGCACCGTGGGTATTTCGGTATGGTCCATCGAGCTGGCGCCGCGCGGCAAGGAAACGCGCACCATCAAGAACTTCCAGGTGTGCTACGCGCTGGGCGGGTTCATCTTCACGTTCCTGCCGGGCTTTTTGACCGAGGCGTTCGGCACCTACCTGGTGTCATACGCGGCGCTGCTCGTCATGCTCGTGGTGGCCGCCATCATCGTGATCGGCGTCTACGCCGCCACCGACAAGCGCGCAAACCCAGACACTTAGGGGACGTAGCGTTATGCGTCCGAAACCGCGAAGGAAACGCAGAGCGTAAGGCGGCGAAAAGAAGCAGGCCGAACTCGCGCACGGCGAACTTGCACACCCCGCGCAAGTTCGCCGTGCATTCTGCACATACGCACCCCGCGCAAACCAGGCGCCCGGACACTTAATCCTACGTCCCCGATCTGTCCGATGTGCCACGCACGGACACTTTGGGGACGTAGGATTAAGTGTCCGAGATCGTGCGGCACCCGAGGTGTAGGACGCGACCGCGAACCGTTTACGCGATCGCCAGCGCCATGGAGCCGCATTGCTCGTAGAGGTATTTCAACCAGCTGTAGTTGACGGTCACGTAGCCCTGCGTGGGGTCCATAATGCACGCCCGATGACCTTCCACGCCCAGCAACACCACGCAATGTTCCAGGTCATAGAATGAATTCGCCTCAAGGGGCTCGTCGAAGCACGGGTCCTCGAAGTCGAGCGTGGTCCACACGAGCACCGGCGCTCCAGACGACGCCTTGCTGGCAAGCTCGTCGAAATCGGTGCCGGTAATGTTGGCGAAACGCTCGCTTGCGCCCGATTCCTCAAGGAAGGCGTTGCCCGTCGCCATGATGGCGGGCGGCATGCCCTCGCCCGACCAATACGGGTCACCCCAGAACGCCGAGGCGTAATCGTCGCCTTCCACGTCGAAGGGCAGCTGGTTCGCCACGATGGAATCGGGGTCGGCGTCGTGGCCCATAGCCTGCAAAACCGCGGCAAGCGAGTATATCTCGCACCTCGCCGGCATGCTGGGGTACTGGAACAACTCGGGCACGTTCGCGCTCGTGCCGCTCAAGCCGGTGAAGCTTGCCGTCTGCATCACATCGGCGCGGCCGAAGCCGCTCGGAAGCTCCTGCCCCATCGCACCCAGGGCGTCGCGGCGGTTGCGGGAGAACCCGTCGGCGTCATCGGGGCGCATGCCGGGAGCAACGGATTCCGCAGCCTCGGCGTCCCGGGACTGCTGCTCCTGCTGCGTTTCTGTCGAGTCATCGGCGGCATATGCCGCCTCCAGCGATTGGGCTTCCAGAGTTTCCTGCGCGACGCCCTGATCGCCGTCACCACTTGCGCCGGCGCGGCCATGAGCCGCCAGAACGCCGACGATCATCAACGCAGCTACCACCACGGCGATCGCCGCCACCAGCAAACGCCTGCGAACAGGCCAGCTGCTAGCGCCAATCACCGCTCCGCCGCCGCTGATGAACACGCCATTGGGAGCAGCAGGGGAAGCGCACGCGCTGTGCCGCCCCTCGCCACGCGAGCGAGCAAGGCGCAGAACCGCCGTTCGCGCATGGCAGCCTGCCGCATGCGGGGCAGCGGCACGAGCGCGCCCGGCAGAGGCGTCTGCCTGTTCGCCAGCTGCATCTTGTTCGCCAAGCAGCTCGACCGGAACGGCGAACAACGCCGCTTCGGCAGCATCCCCATGCGGACGATGCCTGACGGGCGTTTCGTCAACCGCACCTTGCCCACCGATCGCTACGCGCGCATGGCGGCCCGAGTGCGGAATCATGCGCGCATGACGCCCCTGGAGCGCCTCCTGCTTGTCGAAATGAGTGTCGATAGGTTCCCCCATCACGTTCTTCCTAGAATTGCGCGCACGCAAAAGCGCGGCTCGCGTTCGTTTCGGAGCATGATACCGACCGTAGCTGAAGCCTTTCTGAAAAGCTACAGCCTTGCTGCAGTTAATCCACAATTGGGGAACAAACGCTCACTCGAGCTTCTGCTGGACCCCCACGTCCTCGGGCTGGATATCACGCACGATGTGCATGGTGACGGTAGCGGTCAGGCGCACGTTGCCCCGCTCGTCGACGATGCGTACATCTGCGATGGAGCTCGTGCGGCCCGTGCGCACGTCGCGCGCCTCGACGAACACGTGCTCGCCCAGCATAACGCCCCTGATGAAATGCACATCGCAGGTTTGCGTGACCACGTACTTGCCCAGCGTCCAAGGCGCCGCGCATCCGCAAACGTCCACCAGGCTCATAAGATAGCCGCCGAAGGCATTGCCGAAGAAGTTGCAGGCCTTCTCGGGCACGACGACCGAGTTGCGCACGAAGCCCTCTTCCATAACCTCGGGCTCAAGGTTGCCGAGCCACTGACGGTTCGTCTCGTACATCTCCAGCAGGCTCTCGCGCACATACGCTTCCATGAGCAGCTTCCTCTCTTCAACCATCGTCACAAACTGCCCGAATTGCCAATGAAATCCAAACGCGCCGCGAAGCAAATCCGAGCACCACAAACACCGCACCCTCGAAATAGGGCAGAAACCGGCCAAACAAGTCAAACCAACCGAACCGGGGGCAAGAACGCAAACACACAAGCCGCCTGCATGCACCCCCCCCCAAAAAAAGCAAAATCCGGACACTTAGTGCTACATCCCCGAAGTGTCCGCGACCGCGCGGCCCGACGGACACTTCGGGGACGTAGGGTTATCTGTCCGGATTAGCGCTGTTCGCGCTGGCGTTTCTTTTCGGCGAAATGCTCTTTGGTAACGATCTTGGTGATGAAGGTACCCTCGGAAACCACGTCGCCGGCATCGTCTTTGGCCACCACGTGCCAGAATTGCTTGCGGCCGCCGTAGCTGGGATCCTCGTGTTCAAGATCGGCGAAACCGTGCAAAACGCCGGATTTGCCCGGCTTCTTGTGGCGGATGTCGGACTCCAAGCCGAACGGCAGCTCCTTGTCGAAATCGGTGCGCGCCTCGGCGCCGCGGCTTGCACACGATTCCAGCAGGGCAAGCGTGGCACCGCCGTGCAAAAAGCCATGCGGCTGGTAAATCTCCTCGGAAATGGGCATGGACATCTCAACATGCTCGGGAGTGACCACGTCGTAGGTGATGTGCAGAGTATCCAGAAGGGTCATGAAAACCTCCGAAAACGAAGGGGCCGCGAAAACCGCGGCCCGCAGCCTATTGTTTATCCGTTTCAGTATACGTTGGCGAACCCGGACCTTCCCCGGGCAAATCCCCCGACGTGACCGAAGGCGAAACCTCCGGAAGATCGACAAGGCAATCGCCGACCCTTGCGTCGCCGACCTCGAACGGCACCGTCGCCGCAGCGCCAGCGCGCCCGGCCCCCTCCGCGAACGGCACAGTCTTGGCGGCGCCGCTTGCCGGGCGCGGCGCGTCCAGCGGCACCGTTACGCCAGCTTGCTCGGCCCCGACTCCTTCCGCAAAAGGCACCGTATCGGCGGCAGGTGCGGACTCAGCGCTCTCCGCAAAAGGCACCGTCTGAGCAGCGGCACTCGCCACCGCAGCGCCGCCTTCCGGCACCGCACCTGCGGCCTGTTGCCCACCATGCGCCGCATGCGCACCGGCAGAACCCGCCATACGTGAGCGCACCGCGGCCGCGCGCTTGAAACGCACGGCGTCGGCGTGCGCCTCTTCCTGCAGGCGCGCCGCAGTAGCGGCCGTGCCGGCGACAGCTCCCATGTCCTGGTCGTATGCCGCCTGCTTCACATCGCCCTTAAACGCTTTCGTGGTGTTGATGAGCACGGCGCCGATGATGAACGGCATCCAGAACACGATGCCGCGGTACACCAGGCCGATTGCCGTACCGGCCGCCGCCGACTCGCCGAAGCTGGTGAACGCCACCACGACGGCCGCCTCGACCACGCCGACGCCCTGCGGTGTGACCGAGATCATGGCGAACAGCGTTGCCACCACGTAGCCGCAAACCAGCGCCGGCGCCGTGTCGACGCCGAACCCGATGCCCACCAGCGCGAAGCATGAAAGCTCGCACAAGCTGGCGATCAGAGAGCACCCATACGCCTGCAGCGTGGGTTTGGGGCTATGGCCGATCATGCCGGCGGCCTCGGAAAACGCCTGCGCGATGCGCTCGGCCCACGGCTCAAGCGGCTTTTTGCGCACACGGCCGACCACCTTGCGGCTCACGCGTTCGACGGGCCGCAAAAGGCGCATAAGCGAATCAGGCTTTTTGTGCGCCAGGATAAGCAGCGCCACCATGGTTCCCACCAGGCACAATACCACCATGCCCATAAGGAACCACACAGGCGATAACCCCACCGTGACCGCCAAGAAGATGAACGCGCCCACCATGAGCGTGGAGAACGCACCGTCGATGGTGATCTGCATGAGCAGCGCCGCGCCCGTGGCCTTGCCGGCGGGGATACCGCGCCGTCGCGCGTCGTCGACCACCAACGTGGTGCCCGCCAGGTTCATGGACGGCGCAATGGTGTTCATGAAAAACGTGCCGAAGACCAGCGGCAACGTTGATTTCGGCTCCATGCGCTCGCCCACGGCGGCGAAGCTGCGCGAATAGGCGAAGCTTTGCGCGAAGTACTTCCCCAGCTGCGTGAGGATGGCCGCGACCAGCGGCAGGGGGCTTCCCTGCTTCATAGTCTCGCCCAGCTCAACCAACTGGTCGCCGCGCAAAAACACCACCGCAAGCACGATGATGAGCACCACGCCCATGAAAAGGTTCTTGACGTTGAATTTCATGCAGCCGCCTAACGTTGGCCCGCGGTGTCGCTACGGCTCAGGAACTCGCGCAAATCGGTATGCATCAGGAAATCAAGCTCGGCCTTGCCGCGTTCATCAAGGTCGGTTTCCACGAACAGGAAGCCGTAGCAGCCGAACGTGGGCACATCGAACTCGCGCAGCTCCAAAACCCTATCGAAGCGCTCGGAGAAAGCCGGGTAATCGAACTCCTCGCTTCCCGTCACGCCCTCAGGCGGATTGAGCAGCGACATGGTGTACACATGATCACCCGCATAGGCGAACGCCGCGTCAAAATCGGGCAGCGTGTCAGTCAAAAACGCCTCATAGCTGCGGAAACCATAAGCATGCTGGGCAACGTCGGTGCCGCCCAAGCCGGCGAATCGCAGGGGATTGAACTCGATGGGGCGAATAACGCCGCCACCCTGCTCGTCCACGCGCACCTCCACGTGAACCGGGAAGTTCCGCGCTCCCACCAGGACGTTCACGCGCGAAAGCCACTCTTCGAACGCAGGCGCCTTCTCGCGCACGATGGCCGCGGACGTGGTGTACATGCGATCGGAAGTGTCATCGGGCCCGGCAAAATCATGACGCAGCACGTTGAGCACGTGCGCCGCGCCCTGCTCGTCGAAAAACGCGTCCAGGGCATATTCCTGCCCCGTGATGAACTGCTCCAGAATGAAATCGCTGCCGGCAACAACGCTGTCGGGGTACATGTCCGCCCAAGTGGCAGCGTTCGACGCGAAATCGGAAAGCGCCTCGTCCCAATCGGCACGGCAGCGCACCGTGTGCACGCCCATGCTGCAGAACCCGCGGGCGGGCTTCACCACGAACGGCATATGCGGCTCAAGCTCGGCGAAGTCAAGTTTCCCCAGCTCATCGGCTGTGCATGCGCGGAAGAAGAAGCCCTCGTCCATCTGCGCCAGAAGCTTGCGCATGGCAACCTTGTCCTTGAACACGGTGATGGCGTGCGTAAGGCTGGGGTTGTCCGCATGCGAGCAGATCCACTCGAGCGTGTTCTCGGAGTTGGTGTACACGCGCTCGCCCGCGGAAAGACGCGAAGCCGCCTCAGCCCCATCGACCAGGTGCAACGCCCGCCCGGACGCAAAAGCCGTGCGCTCGGAGAACGCATTGCGAAGCACAGGGTGTTGCGAGGACTCGAGCCATTCCAACAACTGCGGCGAAGCATACGGTTCGTCAAGGATGACCATGGCAACCCCCTTCTCTAGCGGCCGACGCAATCGCGGCCCTCTAAGCATAATAAGGAAGTATACCCCCATCAGCGTTATGCCGCACGACCAGCTCCAGGCCGTCACGCAAAGAGCAGCGCCCGGCCGGCATGGAGACGAAAAGAGAATCAGGAACAGCTTCGGAACAAAGACCTCCCCCGCGACCTTTTTACTGCCGAAACCCCGACCCCGCAGCTTCCGCGTACGTCCGGCACGCAAGTACGTTCGCGCACCGCAAACCCGAGCCCCAAGCCCTTGGCGCCAAGCGGAGAAACGAATTCCGCCCCCTATGCATGAAACCCCAGCAACCAAGCCCACCCTCTTGCAAGCGGCGGTATACTGCTGCGCAGCAAGCTCGATTCAGACAGGGGGGCATCAGTGCACGGCAATATCCCAGATGCGGTGGACCATGCGCTGCGCAGCCCTCGCTCCCTAGCACCGTTGGTGCTGGTCATGGGCTTTCTAGGCGCCACGGCGCGCTACGCCCTGGAGATGCTTTTGCCCGCGCAATGCGGCTTCCCCGTCGCCACGCTCGCAGTGAACATATTCGGTTGCTTCACGTTGGAGATCGTCAATCAATTCGTCGCACGCCGCACGAACCTGCCGGCGCCGCTGGTGAAGTCGATGGGCATCGGGCTTATCGGGGCGTTCACCACCATCGCCGCGCTTTCCACCGAGAACCTGGCACTTTTGCAGCAGGGGCGCTTAGGCATGTTCGCGCTGTACCTGGGCATCACTGTGTTCGCCACGTTCGGTGCCGCCTACGCGGGGAAGCGTACTGCCGATGCCATGGGCCCGCGCTACAGCGCGCATCATCAGGCCGCGGCCTCGTGCAATACTCCGCAAAACAAGGGCGGTGCGCAATGAGCCCGCTGACATTGATCATGGTCGGCCTGGGCGGAGCCGCAGGCGCGCTGTGCCGCCACAGGGCGCTTTCGTTCATGAAGCCCCGCTCGAACAGCTGGTTTCCTTGGCCGACGCTGCTGGTGAACCTTGCGTCGTGCACCGTCGCCGGGACGGCGCTTGCGGGAGCCGCCGCGCTCGGGCAAACCGCCTACATAGCGCTGACCATGGGCTTTTTGGGCGGCTTCTCCACGCTTTCCACCATGAACTGCGAGGCCGTCGATATGGCCACGGAAGGGCACCGCGGGGAAGCAGCTGCATACCTGGTGGTCACCTACGGCTCGACCCTAGGCGCCGCCGCACTGGGCTTCACCCTGGCGCACGCGATCCTGGGCGGCTAGCGCACGCGGGCGGCTAGCGCAAGCCAGCCGCCCTTCCAGGCACACAAGCCCTGGCTTTGCTCAAACGCAAAAGCGGCGCAACGCGAGCACAATGGCCCGCGCTGCGCCGCACACCTACCGCAAGCTCACGCGGCAACGCCAGCGCGCGCTCGCGAACCCGTCGCGTATGCCCCTACAGCCCCACCTTGGCGGCGCGATACGTGCGGATGCGGTCGCGGAGGTTCTGCACGTCGAACAGCACCGACACCAAGAACGCCACGGTGAGCGGAGCGCCTACGAAGCCGTTGCGCGGCGCCAGCATGAAGATGAGCGGCGCGCCGAAGATCATGATGGGCACCAACAGCATGACGAGCAGGCTTCCCATGCGCTTGTACAGGCCGTAGATGATCGACGCCATCACGTACAGGAACAGGCCCGTTGCCGAGGAGCCGGCGATGGAGAGCACCGCAAGCGCCACCACCTTGGCGGCGACCATGAGCGCCTCGTCGCGCAGGCCCTTCTTCGCGCGGGCGAACACCTCTTCGCCGGTCTGCTGCTGCGCGCGTGCAGCGCGGAACGGCGCAAACGGGTCGAAGGGGTCGTACTCAACGGTGAAGCCGCCGAACGGCCATTCGGCGCCACCGGTGCGCTGACCTGCGCCGTTCTGGCCCGAACCCGGGCGTTGCGAACCTGCTGCGCCGCTGAAGATGTCGTCCCAGCTGGTCCACACGTACGTGGTCTGGCCCTGGGCCGCGCCACCGAACGGCCAGCCGGCGAACGGGTCGAACGGGTTGCCCTGGCCGGCCGCGCCGCCCTGCCCCGACGAGCCCGTCGGGTGCGCGTACGGGTTGCCCGCATACGGACGCGGGTCGCGGCGCGGATCGAACTCGGGCGACCAGCTGCGGTTGATCAGCACGTCGCGCGCTTCGTTGATCTGCTTGGTGAGCTCCTCGGCCTCTGCATGCTCCTTCGAGTCCAGGGGGAACTTGTCGGGATGATGGGCGATGACGAGCTTGCGATGAGCCTTCTTAATCTCATCGTCGCTAGCCCCGTCGGCCAAGCCCAGTATTTTGAGTGCTTCTGATTTCTTCATAACGCCGACTATACGGGACGATGCCCGCCGCACAACCAAAACGCAGGGGATGTCACGCATTCGTCAGAAAAAACCGGCGCGAAAACCGCACGGAACCACCGAAATCAGCGCAAAAGAAAGCGGCCCGCCGAAAAAGCGGACCGTTCGCAGATTTCGCCCCCGCGCCCTTGCGGGCGCAGCGGACGCACACGATGCCGGCGACTCGAACGCAAGCGCATCACGCGCATACGCCCTCAATGAGACACATCCGTCAGTGCGGACGCACCAAGCGGGCGCACCAAGCGGCGCAAACCCGCCCCGCCCGCCGGCAACGCATACTAGTGGCGGAAGTGGCGATGGCCGGTGAACACCATGGCGATGCCGTGCTCGTTGCACGCCTGGATGGACTCCTCGTCGCGCACGGAGCCGCCGGGCTGGATGATGGCAGTGATGCCCCACTCGGCCAGCGTGTCCACGTTGTCGCGGAACGGGAAGAACGCGTCGGACGCGCACACCAGGCCCTTGGGCTCCACGCCCATGCGCTCGCACGCCTCATGGGCGCGCTTGCACGCCAAAAGCGCGCTGTCAACGCGGTTGGGCTGGCCCGGGCCCATGCCGATGCCGGCGTGGTCGCGCGACACCAGGATGGCGTTGGACTTCACGCCCTTGCACACGCGCCATGCGAACATGAGCTCGTGCATCTCGGCGTCCGTGGGCTTGCGATCGGTGGGAACGGTGAAGGTTGCCGGATCCTCGGAGACGTGATCGACGTCCTGGACCAGCACGCCGCCATCGACGGAACGGACCTCAACGGCAGCCGGGGCGTCGATGCCGCCGGTGCGCAGCACGCGCAGGTTCTTCTTCTGCTGCAGAAGCTCAAGCGCAGCGGACTCGAACTCGGGGGCGATGAGCACCTCGACGAACTGCTTGTTCTCGTTGATGTGCTCGACCATCTCCAGCGTGACCTGGCGATTCGCCGCGATGATGCCGCCGAAGGCGCTCTTCGGGTCGCAGGCGAAGGCCTTGTCGTAGGCCTCGGTGATGTTCTCGGCCGTGGCGGAGCCGCAGGGGTTTTGGTGCTTCAAGATGATGACCGCCGGCTCGTCGAGCTCGCGCACGAGCGACCAACACGCGTCGGTGTCCAGGATGTTGTTGTAGGACAGCTCCTTGCCGTTGAGCTGCTGGGCGTTGACCAGGCTATGCTCATGGGCGAACTCGTCCACACGGTAGAAGACGGCCTGCTGATGCGGGTTCTCGCCGTAGCGCAGGTCCTGCTGCTTCTGCATGTACAGGGCGCACTCGGGCGGGAACTCGCCCTGGGCCTCGATGCCCTCCTCGCAGCCGCAGCCGCAGCCCTCGCCGTGCTCGTGCGGATGCGCGGCCTGGACCTGGCCGAACAGGAAGTCGGCGATGGCGCCGTCGTAGGCGTTGGTGGTCTCGAATACCTCGAGAGCCAGCTCCATGCGGGTCTCGCGCGTGGTGGCGCCGCCGTTGGCGCGCATCTCGGCAAGGATGCCCTCATAGGTTTCGGGGTCGGTGACCACGGTGACGCTCTCGAAGTTCTTCGCGGCGCTGCGCAGCATGGAGGGACCGCCGATGTCGATGTTCTCGATGCAGGTGCCGAAGTCCGCGCCGGACTCGACCGTCTTCTCGAACGCATACAGGTTCACGACCACCATGTCGATCATCTGGATGCCGTGCTCCGCCGCCTCGGCCATGTGCTTGGCGTTGTCGCGCTTGGCCAGCAGGCCGCCGTGCACCATGGGATGCAGGGTCTTCACGCGACCGTCCATCATCTCGGGGAACTTCGTCACCTCGTCGATGGGCGTGACCGGCACGCCGGCCTCCGCGATGACGCGGGCGGTGCCGCCCGTGGAGATGATCTCCGCGCCGAATTCGTCATGCAGCGCGCGGGCGAACTCGACGACGCCCGTCTTGTCCGTCACCGAGATGAGTACGCGCTTGACCTTCGGATCTGCCACTTGCTCTCTCCTTACCTTAAACCGTTCCATTGTCCGTTCCTTATCGCAAAGCGAGGCTTTGCGCCGAAGCGCCGCCCGCAAGATGCCTGTTTTTGGGTTGCCCGCCGGGCCCTAGCGGCCCAGGCTTTCCTCGTGGCGCGCCCGCGCCTCGGGGCTGTAGCGCTGCGTATATCGTACATCGACCAGCTCGGCCACGATGGAGATAGCTAATTCCGCCGGGGTTTTGGCACCGAATTTCAGGCCGATGGGCCGCTTGATGCGCTCCCAGTCCGCCTCGGAGGCGCCGCGCGCCAGCACCAGGTCGTGCACGGTGGAGTTCTTCCCCTTACAGCCCATCATGCCAACATAGTGAACGTTGTGCTTGACGGCCCACACGCAGCCCTCGGGGTCGAACATATGGCCGCGCGTGAGCACGCACACGTAGTCGCCGGACGCGGGGGTGAGCTTGTCCAGCTCGTCGAAGTTGCCGCCGTCGAGCAGCACGCGCTCGGCGTCGGGGAAGCGCTCAGGCGAGAGGTACGCCGGGTCGTAGTCAACCGCGGTGACGGCAAAGCCCACGTGCGCGGCCAGCGCGCTCACCTCGGCCGCGGCGTCGGAGGCGCCGAGCAGCCACACGCGCACCTGATCGAACAGCGGCACGGAAAGCCAGGTCAGGCCATCGAACTGCTCGTTATGCATGCCGGGGCCGCGCGTGATGTCCTTCATCTGGAACACGTCGCGCGGGCTGGGCGTGCGCGCGGAGACGATCTCCTTCGCGTCGTTGCAGAAGAACACCATGCCGGCGCCGTCGGCCGAGCCGGTGTCGCCGTACTTCTTCGTGACCTCGTTGTCAGTGTTGGCCTGCGCGACGGCGGGGTTGAATACCACCTTGAAGCCCAACCACGCCAGGTCGCCCTCGGCCATGGCGCGGGCGGCGCGCTCGAAGGTGGGCGCGTCCTCAGCGGTGAGGGCGGCGGAAAGTTTCCCCAGTTCATCAGGCGAAACGTGCATGTTGCCCTTCAGTGCCTCGGCCGAAAAGCACGGGAAGTCGGCGGCCGAAAGCTCCACCGCGCGTCCCGCGCGCAGATCGGCGGCGATGCCCGCCAGCGTTTCCTTACTCAGCAAGGTGCACCTTGCCCTCCGCGTCGACGCTCACGCGGCCGGCTGCCAGCCAGCCCAGCACGCGCGGATACAGCTCGTGCTCCACCTGGTGGATGTTGGCTTCCAGGGCTTCAAGCGTGTCGCCCTCGGCCACGCGCACCGGCTCCTGCGCCACGATGGGGCCCTTGTCGTAGTCCTCGTTGGCGAAATGGACGGTGACGCCTGTGACCTTCACGCCCGCGTGGAACGCATCAGCGATAGCGTGCGCGCCCTTGAACGAGGGCAATAGCGCCGGATGCAGGTTGAGCACGCGGTTGGGGAAGGCGTTGAGCATGACGGGCGTGACCTTGCGCATGTAGCCGGCCATGACCACGTACTGCGCGCCGGCTTCCCGCAGCGCGGCCACGATCTGCGCGTCGGCCGCCTCGGGGTCGGCGTACTTTTCGCGGTTCATGACCAGCACGGGGATGCCGGCGGCGTTGGCGCGCTCGATGCCGTACGCATCGGGACGCGACGCAACCACCTTCACCACCTCGACGGGCAGGCCCTTTTCCGCCTCATCGAGGATGGCCTGGAAATTCGTGCCGCTACCGGAGAGCAGCACGCCGATCTTCAACTTTTCGGACACGAGACAGCCTTTCATCAAGCGGCGCCCAACCAGCCCCGCGATTCGCACTATGCAACCAGTATACGTGCCGGCGGCGAAGCAAGTCCTCGCTCTCGGCAAGCGCCATCAAGTATTCAAGGGGAAGGAGAAAGGGGAAGGACCCCTTCGCCAAGCATGCACGGCGCGTTCGTGAACGAGGCCGCAGCGTACCCGACGTTCACGCATCGCAAGAGCGCGCCTGCACCCCCCTCGTTCGCCGGGCTAGCCTCATGCGCAAGGACGACAACGCATCCGAGCGGCGTCGGCGGTTGGCGTGCTATCATGTTCTGATAACGCACAAGCGTTCGCGATTGCGGCGCAACCATAGGAAGGGCTCCTACGCGGAGCGGGGTGACCCCAGGTAACCGTTATGTCCGCAGACAGCTACGACGATTTTGAATATCGACCGGCTTCCGAATACACTTCGGAAGATCGGCGCAGGCACTATTGGGCCGTCGCCATCGGCTTGCAGGACGTCGATGGCCTGAAGGTGTCCGACTACCTGCGCGACCAAGCTCATGCCTACATCCGCGGCGAAAAGGGGCTCGACGAAGTCGGCGAACTCGTTCGCGAACGATACGCCGACGCCGAGGCAAGCGGCGAAAGCAAAGAGGCCGACCTGGTAAGCCAGCGAATCGCCGAGTTGCTCACGCGCGGCGCGTTCTTCCTTTCGCCCGACATGCTCACTACCATCCACGCATACCTGTTCCAGGACCTCGACCCCACGGTATACCACCCCGGCCAGTTCAAAAGCGAGCGCCTGATCAAGCAGGAAGAGATCCTCAACGGCGACAGCGTGCTGTATGCCGACCCGCTGACCTACGAGATGTCCCTTCGCGGCGCGTTCGCGAACGAGGCCGCCGCAGCATACACGACGTTCACGGACGAGGAGCTGCAGCGCTTCTGCCACACCATCGCGTTCCTCTGGCAAGTCCATCCGTTTTACGAGGGGAACACCCGCACCATCGCCGTGTTCTCGGAGTTATACCTGAACAACCTGGGATTCCAGGTGGCGAACGACCCCTTCGCCAAGCACGCGCGCTACTTCCGCGATGCACTGGTGCGCGCGCAGTACCGCAACGCAGCGGCGAAGATATTCCCCGACGACTCGTTCCTGATGCGGTTCTATAAAAACGTGATCGGAGAAGAAGGCGGCGAAATGAACCGCACGGACATGATCTGCGCCCGCCTATTCGAGGACCCCAGCCTGCTGCGCAACGTTGATCCTAAGGATGCACTGCGCAAAAGGAAGGGCGAAGGGCGGCCATTCGACTAGAGAAGCGCGCATGAACAGGGAACGGAAGCATGCTCACTTCAGCAAGTCCCTAAACACTTATTTGGCCACATACAAATCAGGAAATCGCTCGGAGGAATGATTCCGTTCCAGTACAGGCGGTCCCCCAATCTAACGGCATAAGCAGCGTGTCATCGATCCTTACTCAATTTTGGGCCCGTGGGGCCCTCCGTAATGTGTGCGTCGATAGAACGAAACGATCCGTCGTGCTCGATATAAACCGGGTCGGACAACTTACGCTGCACTCAAGTGTATGTGGGTATGTCTTATAATCATTGTCAATACTCTAGGCATAGCTTTTGCAATTACGCGGATAGGTTTCCTCATGGTTTTCGACAAAGAGGCTTCGTTCGAAGAGGCGGTAATTACCGTACTGAAACAACACGGGTGGAATGATGCGGAAGGAGTCCTTCAGTACCCCACCGAACAAGACCTTATCGACAACTGGGCAAAGATTCTATTCAACAACAACGCCGGCATAGACCGCCTGAACGGCTGTCCGCTTACGCAGGGCGAGATGGCGCAGGTCATCGAGCAGATTGAAACGCTTAAAACCCCGTTGGCGCTCAACGGGTTCATCAACGGCAAAACCGTCGCCATCACGCGCGACAACCCCAATGACGCCCTTCATCTGGGCAAGGAAGTCAGCTTGAAAATCTACGACCGACAAGAGATTGCTGCAGGCCAAAGCCGCTACCAAATCGCCCAACAGCCAATATATCCCGCAAAAAGCAAAATCCTTAACGATCGTCGCGGTGATTTATGCCTGCTCATAAACGGTATGCCGGTCATCCACATCGAGCTCAAGCGCAGCGGCGTGCCCGTAAGCCAAGCCACCGGCCAGATAGAAAAATACGCCCACGAAGGTGTGTTCACAGGCATCTTCCGCCTAGTGCAAATCTTCGTGGGATTGACTCCTGACGAGGCAAGATACTTTGCCAACCCCGGAGCAGGCGCGTTCAACCCCAACTTCTTCTTTCACTGGGAAGACTTCAACAACGAGCTCGTCTGCGCAGGCGACAAGCCCGGCACTGACGAATGGAAGCGTTTTACCTCGACGCTTCTCTCTATCCCTATGGCGCATCAGCTCATTGGCTTCTACACCGTGGCTGACAGCTCGGACGGCTGTCTAAAAGTCATGCGCAGCTATCAATATTACGCGGCTGCAGCCATCTCAGACAAGGTCCGCAGATGCAAATGGAACGAGCCACGCCACAGCAGCACACCCGGTCGCCCCGGCGGCTACATCTGGCACACAACCGGCTCCGGCAAAACCATGACCAGCTTTAAATCGGCTCAGCTTATCGCCGACTCCCATGATGCCGACAAGGTCGTATTCCTCATGGACCGCATCGAGCTTGGCACGCAATCGCTCTCGGAATACCGCTCTTTTGCCGACGATGCCGACGATGTGCAGGGCACTGAGAATACGCAGGTCCTCAAATCCAAGCTCGCCAGCGATGACCCCAAGAATCGCCTTATCGTCACCTCAATCCAAAAAATGAGCAACGTGAAGACCGGCGAAGCCAGAATCACTCAAGCCGAGCTTGACCGCCTTGCCGCCAAGCGAATCGTATTCATCATTGACGAGTGCCATCGATCCACCTTCGGCGACATGCTCCAAGACATACGCCGAGCGTTCCCCAATGCCCTATTCTTCGGTTTCACGGGAACGCCGATCCTCGACGAGAACCAGAAAAAGGGCTCAACAACAGCCATGGTGTTCGGCGAATGCCTGCACCGCTACAGCATTGCTGACGGTATTCGCGACGGCAATGTGCTGGGCTTCGATCCCTACATGGTGACGACGTTCGATGACCACGACGTACGCGAAGCGGTTGCCCTCGAGCAAGCAAAGGCCGCAACCGTTGCCGAGGCCATCTCCGACGACCGGAAGAGCAAGGTCTTCTACCACTATATGGACTCGGCAAAGGTCCCCATGGGACCGATGGTCGACGGCGCCGGCAACCACATCAAGGGGATCGAGGATTTCCTCACCCGCGCCCAATACTGGCCCGGCACCCCGCACCACGGAAAGGTTGTAGAGGACATCCTGCGCCGTTTCCCTGTGCTCTCTCACGGCAACAAGTTCCATGCAATCTTGGCGACGAGCTCCATCCCGGAGGCAATCGACTATTACCGAGCCTTCAAGAAACGCGCCCCGCAGATGAAGGTGACCGCCCTTTTCGACCCGAACATCGACAACAACGCCGGCTCCACGGTTAAGGAAGACGCCCTGGTCGAACTCATAGAAGACTACAACAAAGCTTACGACCAAGAGTTCACCATCCATACATGGCCCGCCATGAAGAAGGACATCTCGACGCGCCTGTCCCACAAAAAGCCCTACGTCAACGTTGACTCCAACCGCGATTCCCGCATCGACCTGCTCATCGTGGTGGACCAGATGCTCACGGGCTTCGACTCCAAGTGGCTCAACACACTTTACCTCGATAAGGTCATCGATTACGAAAGCATCATTCAGGCATTCAGCCGTACGAACCGACTGTTCGGCCCAGATAAGCCTTTCGGGACGATCCGCTATTACCGCCGACCCCACACGATGAAGGGCTATATCGAAGCAGCCGTGAGGCTGTATTCAGGAGATCGCCCGCTCGACATGTTCGTCCAGAAATTACCAGACAATATCGCGCTGATGGATGCGCGCCTGCAGGAGATACTCATGGTCTTCGAGGCCGCGGGAGTTGGAGACCTTTCAAAACTCCCCGCATCGCAGGAAGCAAGACGCAAGTTCGCGAAGGAATTTGTCGAACTTAATGAATTCCTTGAAGCCGCGAAGGTACAAGGTTTTACGTGGGAGCAAGATACCTACGAGTTCAAGAAGGAGCCCAAAGAAGGCGCGCGCTGCGCCGAGTCCATCATCGTTCAGCCCATTATCGATGAGCGAACCTATCTCATCCTCGTGCAACGCTATAAAGAGCTCTTCTCTGGCGGTGCGCCGGGCAGTGCCCCCGACGCACCTTACGAACTCGATGGGCACATCACGGAAATCGACACGGGCCTCATAGACAGCGATTACATGAACTCGAACTTTGAGAAGTGGCTGAAATGCCTAGAGCAAGACGATGAGGACCTCGCAGCTACGCGCGAAGAGTTACACCGTTCTTTTGCATCTTTAAGCCAAGATGACCAGCGCTTCGCAGAGCTATTCCTGCACGACGTGGAGCGCGGCGACGCAACCCTTAAGGAGGGCATGACGCTGAGAGACTACATTACGTCATATGCCCACAAGGCCAAGAATGTTCAGACCCAACGCGTCATCGAAGCGCTCGGTATAGATGGCGACCTTCTCGCCACCATGGTCGCGCTTGACTTGACGGAATCGAACATAAATGAATTCGGGCGCTTCGACGACCTGAAAGACTCAGTAGACAAGGCTCGTGCCAAAGCTTTCTTCGAGCAGAAAGAAGGCAGGAGCCTGCCGCCGTTCAAAGTGAATACCCGCGCTGCAGCGCTTCTCAAAAGGTTTATCCTGGAAGGCGGCTTCGACATCGACGAGTGAGCGGCATCATCATCCTTCATCAGCGTGAGCCACCACACATGATGAAGGAGGCAAATAATGCTCATCGCCATCACCGAAGACTCCCTCTTTTGCGATTACTACTCGCAATGGGTCAGTGTCTATAAGGAGGGAGCCATCCGCGAGGTAACGATGGGGAAATATCGACTCACTCAATCTTGGCTCGCCAAGCTTATCCCTAACCTCAAAATCAAAGACCTGGACCGAACCTCGTACCAGCAGCTCATCAATGGTTACGCCGAGCATCACGAGCGGCAAACGACCATGGATTTTCACCACCAGCTGAAAGGCGCAATCCTGGACGCCGTCGACGAAGGTCTCATCCCGCGCGATCCCACACGAAAGGCAATCATCAAGGGCAAGCAACCGCGGGCAAAGAAGATCAAATACCTCAACCAGTTCGAGCTTCATGCCGTACTTGGTGATCTCGACTTGTCAACGAGCGAACCTAGTTGGGACTGGCTTATCCTCATCGTCGCCAAAACAGGCCTGCGCTTCTCCGAGGCACTAGGACTC
Organism: uncultured bacterium; assembly: GCA_905215325.1. Taxonomy (GTDB): domain Bacteria; phylum Actinomycetota; class Coriobacteriia; order Coriobacteriales; family Eggerthellaceae; genus Senegalimassilia. The sequence goes on from CAJMPP010000021.1 coordinate 43,899, forward strand.
ACCCCCGAGGACTTCGACTTTGCCCATCAAACGCTTTCCGTAAACAAAACCTGGGACTACAAAAACGGTGGCGGCTTCGTTCCCACGAAAAACGCCTCGTCAGTGCGGAGGGTTCAGCTCGACTGGCAACTAATCATGCAGCTTTCCGGTCTATTGAGGAATCTTCCCCCGTCTGAGCCAATATTCGTCAAAGGCAAGGTATATAACTCAACAGCAAACAGCGTACTGGCGCGCCACTGCAAAAATGTCGGCGCGCCGGTGATATCCGTCCATGGGTTGCGTCACACGCATGCATCGCTCCTCTTGTTTGCTGGCGTATCCATAGCGAGCGTATCGAGAAGGCTCGGTCATGCAAGCATGACTACCACCCAGGAAACTTACCTTCATGTCATTCAAGAACTGGAAAACAAGGACATCGACATCGTCATGAGAGCCCTTTCCACCCTCATATAACCCATATCAGTAAACTGTGGCTCACGCTGATGAAGGGTGATGAGGCTGTTGAGCCAGTCAAATTGCTCGCCGATAAGCCTCTGTTCATCTACCGAAGGCATACTGATTCCACTCTTCAACAATTTATCGAAGAAGAAATAGAGCCTGACACCACCTTCTTGTAGCATTTCGATTTGCTGTGTAAACAACCGCGTTTTGAACCAATGCCAAAGAAAGTGATCGTCGCAGGTTTCGTCAGTCCGGAAGACTTCATAGAGAGAGCTAACAATTACATTTCCCCTGGTAGATTGATAGCCAATTGAACCAACATTGATTCTGGCGGGGTTGTAAGCAAAGCTATTCGGCTCAACAATCCAATAGCTTGTTTTATCGGCCTCACGCATCGTTCCGCCGTTTTCGAACTGTTCATCCTGGGGAACGAAGCCGCGATCGTTAGTCACAGAATAGCTAGGCAGATCGAGATTCTCCGAGTTCCTGATTCCAGATGCAGTGACAAAATCAGCAAACTTACGCTGTTCCCAAACGGGATGCCTGCTGAATGACTCCTTGCGGCGCTTACAC
>CAJMPP010000022.1 GCA_905215325.1 uncultured bacterium
CCGTACGCAACGGAGTGAATAGATGTCCTGGACACACTTTTTGTCCTATAAGCCTAAGCCTCACCTAACGCAAAACACCCCGCCTGGAAATCCAAGCGGGGTGTTGCACATTTAAAGCTTGAAACAGCTTACAGGGCCTTCTTGGCGACCTCGACGATGGCGGTGAAGGCCGCAGGGTCGTTGATGGCCATGTCGGAGAGCACCTTGCGGTCCAGCTCCACGCCGGCCTTCTTCAGGCCGTTCATGAAGGCGGAGTAGCTCATGCCGTTCAGACGGGCGCCGGCGTTGATGCGGGTGATCCACAGACGACGGATCTCGCGCTTCTTGTTGCGGCGATCACGATACTGGTACTGCAGGGAGTGCTGGACCTGCTCCTTAGCAGCGGTGTAGGAACGGGACTTGGCACCATAGTAGCCCTTTGCACGGTTAAGGACGGTGCGGCGCTTCTTCTTGGCGTTGACTGCACGCTTGATACGAGCCATTGATTATCACTGCTCCTTTAAAACTTAGCGACGGCCGAGGTTGCGGGCCACGACGCGACGGTCAGCGGCAGCCAGCTCGGTCTCGTGACGGAAATTACGCTTACGCTTCTGAGACTTCTTCGTCAGAATGTGGCTCTTGTAGGCCTTAGCACGCATGATCTTGCCGGAGCCGGTAACGCGGAAGCGCTTTGCCGTACCGCGATGGGTCTTCATCTTAGGCATTGCCTTCGTCCTTTCCTTCGTCTTTCTTGTCGTTTGCCTTCTTTTTCTTCGCCGCCATGCTTGCGGGAAGCGGGGCGATGAGCATGTGCATGTTGCGGCCTTCCATCTTCGGCTGGCTCTCGATGACCGCAATGTCCTTCAGGTCGTCGGCCAGGCGCTCCAAGATGGTCAGACCCTGTTCCGGATGAGCCATCTCGCGACCGCGGAACATGATGGTGATCTTGACCTTGTTGCCAGCGGAGAGGAAGCGAAGCACGTGCTTCTTCTTCGTGGTGTAGTCCCCCACGTCGATCTTCGGGCGGAACTTCATTTCCTTGGTCTCGATCTTGCTTTGGTTCTTGCGAGCCTGCTTCGCCTTGATGGCCTGATCGTACTTGAACTTGCCGTAATCCATGATGCGGCACACGGGCGGTTCCGCATTCGGGGCGATTTCAACAAGATCAAGCCCCTGGTCGTCAGCAACGCGCTGCGCCTGGGCAACCGGGTAGATACCCAACTGCGTTCCGTCGAACCCGATCAGGCGGCACTCGCGCACCGTGATCTGTTCGTTGAGCCTAGGCTCTTGAGCGGCTATCGCACTCACCTTCCTTCCTTGCATGCGGTATCGCATGGCATAAAAAAACCCACAGCTTCAAGCATGCGGGCGTGATGAACGAACCATGTTCAGGTATTCATACGACCCATCAGCAACTTGAAAGCGCCGAACTAGGTGGGAGGCGCTACGCCCCCGCTTGTGAACAGCTCGTTTATTATAGCGCGAACACCGACCAACACAAGGGATCGCCCTTTTCGCCAGCCGGCGTTCACAAGATGGACACAAGAGCATAAAGCCCATGGGCAGGAACCGGGCCCGCCGATCGCCGACACGCGCTGCGGTAGGCCCACCCAGCTCCAGCCCCGGGCCAGGGAGCCGATCCCTTGCGTTCCGACATGCCGAGCGCAAGGGATCGGTTCCCCGAACGAAACAACACCGGCGGCCATTCGGCCGCCGGTTGCCTGCTACGCGTTGATGTAGATATAGATGATGCGCACGGTATCGGCCAGGTTGCCTGAGGCGTTGGCCGTGCTGTAGTCGTACATGAGCACGCTCGACCAGGTGTGGGCAGCGCCGTTGATATCCACGGTGCCGTTGAACGAGCAGTTCTCCTTCACCAGCGTGGTGCCGTCCGACGCATAGGTGGAGTACGAGATTTTGTCGGAGGGCAGCTTGGCCGAACCATCCGCCACGTTCACGCCCGCCTCTCGCAGCGTCTTCTCGACGATATGCTCGTTCTTCACGGCATCGGCGAAGCTAAGCGAGCCGTACCCCAGCGACGCGGTGGCGGCGGAGTAACCGGCCTGGATGACCTTGCCGTCGGCGTCAAGGCCCAGATAGACCGTGGGCGTGCCGGAACGGGAATCCGCAGGCTCCGCGGTCAGGGCGACCGTGACGCTTTTCTTCACGGCATTGCCCTCTTCGTTGACGTCCTTGGAGGACGTGACCGTGGCACCGTGCGCAAGCGCGGTGATGGCGGCATCCTGGGTTTGCCCCAGCACGCCGACCAGGTTGGGAACCTCGGTCTTCTTGGCGGTGGTGGCGCTTGCCGCGTCCTTACCGGAGTTGTCCTGGGAAAGGTTGCCCACGTCGGTGGACTGCTGTTGGGCCTGGGTCTGCTGCACCATGGCGCGGCTGGACTCGTTCCACAGCTGGAAGGCGAAATACCCCAGCGCGCAGGCGAGCACCACGAGCAGGGCCATGATGATCACAAGCACGCGGCGGACGCGACGCGACTTCTTGAGGTGCGGATGCTCCACCGGCTCGGGCCTGCCGTGGCGGCCGCGGTTCTGGACGGGCGCGGCGGCGGGGACCTCGTCGCCGAACACGGGCTCGTCGCGCGGCTCGAGGCTCTCCACAGGATCGGAATAGTCTTCCGAGGTGTCGCCTTGGTACTTGAAGCCGGCGGCATGCGCGCCGTGGGAGGCCGCGACGGGCGCGAACGCCTCGGTCAGGCCGAGCGACGTGTCGCCGTCGGCCGCGCCGTGCTGTTCGGGGGCGTCGCCGGTGCCGATGGGCGCGAACGCCTCGGTCAGACCCAGGGATGCGTCGCCCTCGGGCTGCTGCTTGCGGGCGCCGCGGGCGATGTTGAAGCTATGTTTGGACATGGTCAGGCCTTTCTCTTGAAAACAGCCGATCAGCGCATGAACAGGGCGAAGTAGACGATCGCCGCGACGATGACGACCCCGACGCCGACGAGCACCGCTTTCTGCATGCCCGACATGGGGCCGGCATCCAGGTCCTCGAGCGTCTGCTCGGCGCGATGGGCAGGCTGCGGACGGCTATCGGCGTCGGCGGCTTGCGCTTTACGGGCGTGCGCGGCGTGCGACCTGGCGGAATGGTCCCGAGCAGGCGCCTGCTGCACCGCATGTTGCGGCTTGGGCGCCTCAACGGGGGCAACCCGAGGCTCGGGTTCAGCGCGAACAGCCCCTTCGAGAACATCTTCGCCCTGATGACGGCCATAGGATCCCGCCTGGATGACCACATCGTCGTCATCGGCGGCATTGACCGTGATATGGGAAAAGCGCCGATCTTGCGCCATGCCGTACCTCCTTGTGCGTTTCCATGCTGTGTATGCCACCGATTATAAAGGATTGGCCGGCAGGCCCCGCTTCCTAGGTAGAAAAACCACGGAGCAGCTGCGGCACCTTGCCCGGCTTCGCTGCCGTTGTGCGACAATAGCGGACGAAACCAGTAAAGAGAAAGGCGGCTTGCATGAACCTTGAACAAGGCCAGGAACTGCACGGGTTCACCGTGCTCACGGCCGAGCCCTTGCCCGAGATCGACGGCGATGCCTACACGCTTTCCCATCCGGTAAGCGGCGCGAAGCTTCTATACCTGCGCAACGACGACCGCAACAAGGCGTTCTCCATCGCCTTCCGCACCCCTCCGGCCGACGACACCGGCGTGTTCCACATCCTGGAGCACTCGGTTTTATGCGGTTCGGAGAAGTTCCCCGTCAAAGAACCCTTCGTCAACCTGCTGAAAACCAGCATGCAGACGTTTTTGAACGCCATGACCTTCGGCGACAAGACGCTCTACCCCGTGGCATCCACCAACGACCAGGACCTCATGAACCTTGCCGACGTCTACATGGACGCGGTGCTGCACCCCGACATCTACCGCAAGCGCCAGGTGTTCGAACAGGAGGGCTGGCACCTTGAGGTGGCCGACGCCGAAGAGGGCCAGTCCGAGACCGGCCGCCAGCTTGCCTATAACGGCGTGGTGTACAACGAGATGAAAGGCGCGCTGTCCGATTCCACCAGCGTGCTGTACGATCAGCTGCAGGCAAGCCTGTTCCCCGACACCCCCTACGCGTTCGAATCCGGCGGCACCCCCGAGGCCATCCCCACGCTCACCTACGAGCACTACCTGGAGGAACATGAGCGCCACTACCGCCTGGACAACAGCTACATCGTCTTGTACGGCAACCTGGACCTTGACCGCATGCTGGCGTTCTTGGATGAGCGCTACCTGACTCCCGTGGCCGCCGAGCAGGCGAAACGCCGCGAGCAGCGCGCAGCCAAGGGGCTTGCGGAACTTGCACCGCGCACCTTGCCCGTGCAAGGGCCCGTGCGCGCCTTGGGCGTGCGCCGCGAGATGGCGACCGCGCCGGAAAACGCCTGCATGGGCCTGGGCTGGGTTATCGGGCACGTGCGCGAGCGCACGCGCATCGTGGCAACCGACATCTTGCTCGACGCCATCGCCGGTAGCAACGAGGCGCCGCTCAAGCGCGCGCTTCTGGACTTGGGCATCGCCGGGGACGTGCAGTCCTACCTGGCCGATTCCGTGCAGCAGCCCTTCGCCGTGCTGCAGGTGCGCGACCTGGGCGAAGATGCCGCGAAGCGCTTGCGTCCCGCCGTGGATGCCGAGCTTGAGCGCCTGGCCGCGGGCGGCTTGGACCATGCGCTGGTGGAGGCGTCCATCTCCCGCGCCGAGTTCGTCATGCGCGAACGCGACTTCGGCATGGCCGACGGCGTGGCGCTTGCCATGACCTCGCTGTGCGGCTGGCTCTACGACGACGATCTTGCCACAGCCTATCTGCGCTACGAGGACGATTTCGCCTACCTGCGCCGCGCGCTTGACGAGGGCTATTTCGAAGACCTTATCCGCGAGGTGTTCCTGGACAGCGCCCATATGGCCGAGGTGGAGGTGGTCCCCGTCGAGACGCAGGACGATCCCGGCCAGCGCCGCCTGGCCGAACTTGCCGCCAGCTTCACCGACGACGACTTCCAACGCGTCGAGGACGAGGTCGCACTGCTTCGCCGTATGCAAGAGGCGCCTGATGCGCCCGAGGATGTGGCGAAGCTGCCGCAGCTGACGGTCGCCGACATCGGGCCCGCGCCCATCGAGCCCGCCTACGGCCTGGCCGAGGGCGCGCCCGTTCCCTGCATCCGCCATCACCTGCCCACGCGCGGCCTGGTCTTCGCCTACCGCTACTTCGATATGAGCTGCCTTGATTTCGAGGACCTGCCCTATGCGGCGGTTCTCGGCATCGTGCTGGGAAAGCTGGGCACCGACGCGCATTCGGCGGCCGAGATCGACACGCTCGCCAACGGCAAGCTGGGCAACTGCTCGTTTTTCTGCGAGGTATACGAGGACGAGCACGACCCCGATGCCGTAACGCCCACGTTCGTGGCAAGCGCATCGGCATTGGCGGAAAACGTCGAGTGGCTGGCCGAGCTGCCGAGCGAGATCTTGACGCGGACCGACTTCGCCGACACCGGCAAAATCCGCGACGCGCTGCAGCAACGCCGCATCGGCATGGAGCAGAGCTTCGCCAACGCCGGGCATGCAGCGGCCATGGCGCGCCTGACGTCGTATTTCCTGCCTGCCGGCGTGGTGCGCCAGCAGCTCGGCGGCGTGGATTTCCACCGCTTCCTGGTAGAGCTGCTGGATAACTTCGACGATCGCGCTTCCGAGCTGGTGAAACGCCTGGACCAGGTGGCTCATAAGCTGTTCGACGGGTCGAACTTGCTGGTGTCGATCGCCGGCAGCGACGAATGCGTCATGCGCTTCTGGCAATGCGCCGGCATCACGGCGGGCACGGGCAAGGCCCCGGCCGCGCTGGAGATCCCGAAGCCGAAAGTGCGCAACGAGGCGTTCATCGTGCCCACCGACGTATGCTACGCCTCCACGGGCTTCGACCGCCGCTCGCTCGGCGCGCCCTACACCGGCGTATGGCAGATCGCGTCGCGCGTGCTTTCCTACGATTACCTGTGGAACGAGGTGCGCGTAAAGGGCGGCGCCTACGGGGCGGGCTTCCAAGCGGCGCGCAGCGGCACCGTGCGCTTCTATTCGTATCGCGACCCGCATCTGGACGAGACGCTGGAACGGTTCAACGGCACACCTGCATGGCTTGCCGCGTTCGACCCCGCACCCGAGGAGATGGACGGCTACGTGGTCAGCACGGTCGCCGGCTTCGATGCGCCGCTCAAAGAGCGCATGCAGATCCGCCGCCAGGACGGCGACTTCCTGAGCGGGCGCACGCCCGAGGCGCGCATGCAAACGCGAGCGGAGATAATCGGGGCCACGCCCGAGAAGCTTCGCGAGCTTGCATGCGTCATCGAAGGGGCGCTTGACAAGGAAGCCGTCTGCGTATTCGGCAACAAGGCCATCCTTGAGGACGCGAAAGCCGATTTGCACGTGATCGACCTGCTCAACGGCTAGCGCCGCAAAACGCGTCAACGCTCGAAGGCCCTGAAAACGGCGAATCGCCGCAGGCAAGGCCCGCTGCAAGATGCGGGACCGCGCCTGCGGCGATTTTCGTTTGCGCCGAGCGCGGAGGCGGCCCGGAAACGGTTACCCGAGCCGACTCCGCCCAAAGCCGACGATTATTCGAACTCGTCCACGAAATGCAGGATCATGGCCGCGCTCGTGGGGGTCATGCGCTCGCCGGGCAACGTGTGTTCGCTGACGGGAATGCCGCGGGCGATGATGGCCGACGTTGCCGGAGCCGGGATGGAAAGCGTCCCATGGGCGCATTCCACTTCGCCCTGCCCCGTTTGCGCGGCCGTGGCCACGATGCGCTTGGCGCCCGTGGCTTCCACCGCCAGGCAAACAAGCAGCGTGTTGCGGATACGGGGCCCGTCGCCGACTTCATGGAAGTGGGTTTGCTCGACCGCGCAGCCGTGCGCGGCCGCCTCGGCTTCGGCCAAGATGGTGTAGATGGCGCGCATATGGTCGCACACCGCCGGCGAAACCGCCAAGCTGTCGATGGTGGCAAGAACCTCCCCGATATCGTGATGATGGCGATCGGGGACGCCCGCGGCATCGGCCGCCGCCTCAAGACGCTGCCGAGCATCGTGCGGCAGCTGCAGCAGGGTATCGCCCAGAAGCTGGGCGCGCGTGGCGTTTTCGGCAAGGTTCCATCTGAGGGTTTTCATGTCAGGTTCTCCTTCTCCATATCGGCCGCCCGCACGCTCGATCATATGGGCCTGATACCCCGCGCCGAACCCGTTGTCGATGTTGACCACGGAAACGCCCGACGCACACGAATTGAGCATGGCCAGAAGCGCCGCCACGCCGCCGAAGCTGGCACCGTAACCCACCGACGTGGGAACGGCGATCACGGGGCATGTGGCCATTCCGCCCACCACGCTGGCAAGCGCGCCCTCCATACCCGCCACGGCCACTATGCAGCTGGCGCCTGCGATGTCCTCCCGATGCGCCAGGAGGCGATGGATGCCCGCCACCCCCACATCATACAGACGCACCACGCGCGATCCGAGCACCTCGGCGGTAGCGGCCGCCTCCTCGGCGCAGTACAGGTCGCTGGTACCTGCGCACGCTACCGCGATGTAGCTATCGCGCGTCGGCTTTGCCGGCACGCCGAGCAAGCCCAGCTGGGGAACGGGTCGATACTCGAACGCCGCCGCAGCCTGCCGGTCGCGTGCGAGCAGCGCAGCCCGCACCGCTTCCGCCTTCTGCGCTTCAAGCCTGGTGACGAGCACGCACGTCTGGCCGGCATCGCGCAGGGCCAGGCAGATACCGGCGATCTGATCGGCCGTCTTGCCGGCGCCGTAGACCACCTCGCCAGCGCCCGTGCGCCGCGCGCGATCGGTGTCGACCTTTGCGAAGCCCAGGTCGGAATAGCCCTGGTCGGCAAGGCTTCGCCGGGCATCGATCGGGCTTACCGATCCCGATGCCACCTGCTCGAGCATGTGCAGGACCTGCTGCGGTTCCATTAAGCCCGCTCCTTTCCCGCCCGCTAAACGCGGACCGTCGTTGATTCCCAACCATTGAAGCACCAGAAGCCGACTTCAGGTCAAGCGCCATCGGAAGGCCGCACGCTTTCGCCATAAGCGCATAGCAAAAGGCCGCCAACCCGTAAGCCGGCACGCATAGAAAGACCGCGGGCCGACACCGCAAAGCTCCGCGATGGCCGCGCCCTAGCGCAGCGCAAGCCCCGCGAGCAAGGGCCGCCCGGTACAGCAAGGCCCCCGCGATTGCGAGGGCCTTGATCGAAGATGAAGCCAGATACGATGTGCAGCCGATTAGTTCGAAGCGGTGCTTGCAGAGCCGTTCGAGGCGCTGGAGCCGCCAGTGCTGCTGGAATCAGCGGAGCTGCTAGCGGAATCGGCGCTGCTGGTCTTGCTATCGGAATCAGCCTTGCTGTCGGAGTCGGATTTGTTGGCGCCGGAACCGGTATTGCCCGTGAGCGTGCCGATGGCCGCATTGGCGGAGTTAAGCACCTCGCTCATGTCGTCCTTGTCATCGGAGGCGCCGGCGGTCAGTTTGATGCCGGAAAGGTCCATGGTAGTGCCGAGCCACTTCTTCTGGATGATCGAGGACACGCCGTTGGAGTTCATAGCGGAAAGCGCGTTGGAAACGGCCTGCTTGAGCTTGGTGTTACCGTCGAGCACGCCTACGCAGTAACCGCTGGCCTGCTGCATGAGCGCGACCATGTGAACGTCCATGCCGGCGTTGTTGGAAACGTAGGACCCCACGACGGCGTCGGCGGCCACATACTGCACCTTGCCGGACTCAAGCGCGGAGAAGGCGCTCTTGAGGTCCTCGGTGGTGGTGATGGTGGAGTTGTCGAACTCGTTGGTGACGGCCCAGGCGCTGTTGGAGGACACCTGCGCGGCGATCTTGGTGGAAGCGGAGTTCGCCGGCACCGTGGAGTTGGAGGACTGGGCGAACAGCGCCACGGCAGTGGGCAGATACGTGTCGGAAGTCCAGAAGCTGGGGGAATCGGACTTGTTCACGCCCATGACCACGTCGACCTTGCCGGAGGTGAGCGCACCGGCGGCGTCGGTGGACACATCCACGACCTCGAGCTTCAGGCCGAGCTGGTCGGCCAGGGCGGCTGCCATGTCGACGTCGATACCGACGATCTTGGTGGAAGAGGAGGGCTGGCCGGCCAAAGGCGCGTTGTTTGCGTTGACGCCGACGCGCAAGACACCTTCCTGGGCGATGACGGGCTTGCTGACCGCGGGCGTGGCCTCGGGCGGCGTATACGATTCCTGCTGCTGGCAACCGGTGGCAAGCAGCAGCATGGCGGCGCAGCAGACGGCCGCGGCGCAGCATGCGGCAAAGCGCTTGAGATGCTTCATGTTCCGACTTCCTCCATCTCGTGCATATGAAAACAAGCTTCTTCCGACTGACCTAGTTTTCGACCCCACACTCGCGCACCGGGGCTTGGCTTTCGCGCCACCCTCTCCCCCGTCGCGACGGTATGCCGCTCGTATAAACGGAGGGTGCGTCTTACCTCTAGGATACGCCGTGCTCGCCTTCGCGGACGCGCCGCGGGACTTACGTGGATCCTTTCGACCGCATCTGCCATGGACTAAGGCCTTCGTGGAAAGCCCGCAACTACAGACTCGAAAGAAGCCTTAGTAGTGTATCAGATACGCAAGGGGCGGAGGGTTTCGCGGCGCGTTTTCCGCAAGGGTTTCGCAAGACGGCGCGCTTAAGCTTTAAAGCATGGGAATGCTGTCGAACATAGCAGGGGCGTGCGCCCCGATCGCCGCCGAAGCCGCGGAGGCGTTGGCCGAGACCGTATGGCCGACGCGATGCGCGATCTGCGACGCGCCTGGGCACGTGCTGTGCGATTCCTGCCGGATGGCGCTCGCATACGTGGACTGGTGGCGCGCCTGCCCCCGCTGCGGGGCGCCGTTCGGGCGCGTGCAGTGCTGCGAGTGCAACGAGGTGATGCTCGCGGCGCAGGGACGCACGCGACCGGCGTTCGATGGCATGGCGGCGGCGGTGTCGTTCGAGGAAGGCGCGGCGCGCATCGTGCGCACCTGGAAAGACGCCGGAGAAAGACGCCTGGCATCCGAGATGGCGCGGCTCATGCTTCCCCAGGTACCCCCCGCATGGCTTGCCGGCGCAGCGGCGGCGCCCATACCCGCGAGCGCCGCCGCACGCCGCCGGCGAGGCTTCGACCACGGCCGCGAACTCGCCTGCGCCGTTGCCGGCATGGCGGGGATCCCCGTAGTCGAGGCGCTGGCGCGGCCCCGCACCTTCGACCAGCGCGCGCTCGGACGGCGTGGGCGCATTCACAACCTGCAGGGGCGCTTCCAGACGCTGCCGGGCGCCACGGTGCCCGCCCGCATCCTGCTTATCGACGATGTCTGCACCACGGGCTCCACCATGAACGCGGCCTGCGATGCCCTTCGCGCGGCGGGAGCGGTGGAGCTGCACTGCCTCGTGTTCGCCCGCGTCTAACGAACGCACCCATGACAAGGGCGACAGCCAACAGCCCATCTTGAGAAAGGCACCGGAGCTATTTCCCCGATTTGCAGAAGCGGTCTTATAGGCGATGCAAACAAAGGCAATCCAAGGGATCGTCACCTGGATCAGCTGGGCAAGCCCTGGTCGCACCCAGCAGACTCAAACTCCAAAAGGCATAGGCGCACATGCTCCCGCGCATGCCAAATCTCACCCACCACGCAAGGAAGGCGGCCCCAAGGCCGCCTTCCCGGTTTCGTATGTTGTTTCGCCGTTCGGCGCTAGGCGCGCTCGCGACGGGATTCGCTTTCGGCGAACTCCTGCACGTCCACGTTGATGGAGTGCTTGATGGGCTTCCAGTTGCACTTCTTCACCAGGGCCACCAACGCGATGGGCACGTACGTGAGCATGAAGAACGGGAACGTGAACATGTAGCGGATCTTCTTACCCGTGGTGGAGTGGATGGAATCCCATTCCACGAAGGTGGTCAGCACGCCGAACATGAACATGAACACCATGTAGTTCATAAGGCAGAAGCAGATCGACGACACCGAGGATGCCACCATGACGCCCGTGGACATAAGGCCCGCAGCCGCCAGGGCGAGGATGATGGCGTTGAACGTCACGCTGATGATGGTGAGCAGCATGCCCGGGGCGATGGTCATGAGCATATCGTAGCAGGCGAAGCGGCTGCCCTTGGGGTTGGTGGCGATGCCCTTGGCCAGTCGTGCTCCGTAGTGCCAGAACACCTGGTAGAAGCCCTTCGCCCAACGGAAACGCTGGTTCCAGGAATCGCGGAACGTGACGGGCTGCTCGTCGTAGAGCACGGCCGTGGGCGTGTAGCTGATGCGCTCGCCCTCCAAAATGGAGTTGGCGGAGAACTCGATGTCCTCGGTGAGCAGATGCCACTTCCAGCCGCCGTTGCGCTCGATGATCTTCGCGGACACGAAAAAGCCCGTGCCGGAAACGGCGCAGCTGGTGTTGAGCGTCAGACGGGCCTGGTTGAGGAACTTCGCCTCACGCAGGAACCACACGGCGTAACCGGCGGAAATCCAGTTGCTGTCGTAGTTCTTGGAGTTACGGTAGCTGGTGGATGCGACGGCTCCGTTGTCGAAGGTCTTGTTCATCTCGCGGAAGTAGTTCACGTCGAGCACGTTGTCGGCGTCGAAGACGAAATACGCCTCATAGCCGCGATCGGCATACTGGCTGCGGATGACGCTGAAGCCGTAATCGAGCGCGTAGCCCTTGCCCACCTGCTCGGTATTGAAACGCGGGAACACGATGGCGCCGGCCTCGCGGGCGACCTCGGCAGTGTTATCGGTGCAGTTGTCGGCGATGACGAACACGTCGATAAGCTCGCTCGGGTAGTTCTGCACCTTGATCGAATGGATGAGCTGGCCGATGACCGCGCTTTCGTTGCGGGCGCTGATGACGGCGGCGAACTTGTGGTTCTTCTTCGCGACAAGCTGCTTGGGCTTGCGGGTGAGCACCACGAACACGTAGTAAAGCTGATACGTATAGCAGATGGTGAACGCCAAGAAAACGCAGAAGTTGAATATGTCCACGAACGAGATATGCGAGAAGAACTGATCTAGCACCTTTGCTCCTTTTACGGGCCGCACTCGCTTCGCGGCCAACCTTAGACGCCGCCTTCGGCGCCCCCAGATGCCTGTACGACATCAGGCAACGTCCCGCGCGCATGTGCTGTAGTTGTAGGTTCGTTATAAGCGGAACGTTTCAAACCTAAAGAAGTATAGCGGCATGCGGCTCGTTTGTCGCGCGAACAGTGGCGTTTACCCCAATATACGACCACTAACAGGCAGAATCGCCCCATTTGCACACAGGGTCCGCACATGCCCTTCATAAAATCGGGCTGCCAAGCCTATGCCGCAACCTTGCTTCGACCAAAGCGCATTCCACGGTCCGCAGACAAGGAACCGCTGCGCTCAATGCGCATCACGGCCCACGCCCCAACCGGGAATCCCCTATTCCGACTTGCGGATCCACGCAGCATGGAGCGCTTCAAGCTTGAGGTAAAGCACGTGGAACGCCACGGCGGATGCTGCCGCGACGGCGCCGTAAAACAGCCAAACGGCCGGCGTGAACGGCGCAATGCAGAATACGCCGGGCATGAGCAGGCAAGCGCCAGCGGCGCCACCGACCACCACGACAAGCAACGCCGTGCGTATGGCAGTGAACGGCATGGATAGGGTACCACCAGACTGCTCCGACCCAGGAGGTCAGCAGCACGCACAACGTGGATACCTGCTCGTAGTCAAGGCCCATAAGGTAATAGCCCGCGATATTCGTCGCAAGGATGCAACAAACCGAGCATACGGTGCCGGGGATCGACTTGACGATGACGTCGTCCAGGAAACGACCCCGGATACGCTCGCGATTCGGCTCGAGCGCAAGCACGAACGACGGTATGCCGATGGCGAACGCGCTGATCAGCGTCATTTGGATAGGATGGAAGGGATATTGCCAAGGCGCAGCGATGAAGAGCGCGTAGCAAAAAGGCCATCGCAGGAAAGCGATGGCCTTAACATAACGATGGAGCCGGCAACAGGACTCGAACCTGCAACAGGCAGTTTACAAAACTGCTACGCTACCATTGCGTCATGCCGGCACACGAAAATGCGTGTCGAGCCATTGTACGACAACAACCCGGATTCTCAAAGCCTATCCCATAAAAGGTACAACCAACAACGCCAAGATATAGCCAGGATACGCACCCGCATGCGATGAACAGCAGAGGGATTCCCTCCCATAGATGCAGATGAAACCTCCCTCCCATAAATTCTTGCGCAATTCGCTGAGCCATCGTCGAATGTCTATCATCGTCAATGCAACAAATGCACAGATGGTCTTGTTTTCGCATCGCAACCGAACTGTTAACCGCTCCTGTCAAATTGTCGCTGATATCTGGTTATACTGGTTCGCGGCAAGAACCCGCTATCCTACGAACGCGATATCTCTTTTGGAGTTTCATGACTAACGACGAACAACAATCTTCCCCTAACGCGACGCCCTCCCCCACGGTGAAAAAGCGCTTCCGAGCCGACCGAGACGCTATCGATCGCAAACGCCTTCCCTTGGCGGTGAAGGTGTTCGGCGTGCTGTGCCTTGTAGCAGGCGGTGCCACCGCGGTGCTTTTGACGATCACCATCATCACCATGGTGCTGGCGTTCACGTCCGGCAACTTCGATGTCGAAGCCTCTACCGCAACCGTGGTCATCTTTGTGGTGGAAACGGTGCTGTACACGGCACTAGCCACCATGTTCGCCATCTTCGGCATTCGCTTGCTGCGGAACAAACGCAAGCACGCCGCCCATGGCACCGAGGCCATGATATTCATTTTGGCCGCCATCATCATCTGCTCCATCATGCTCAACGGCCTGGGAGCCAACGTCATCCCCCATGCCGTGGTGGCGGTGTTCCTGATCGTCATGCAGTCCTACCTCGACCCGGCGCTCGCCGGCGAGCGTGAGCTGCGCCGCAAGCTGCGCGACATGGAAACCAGGGAGCAAGCGGAGGACGGCACGCTCGGCCTCGATCCCACCGGGCGCGGTTACATCACCCTGAACTTCTTCAACCTGTTTTGGATTTTCGTGGTGTGCAGCGTACTGGGTCTTGTCATCGAAACCGTGTACCACGTGCTGGTAGTGGACCCTGGCGTTTACGAGGACCGTGCCGGATTGCTGTTCGGGCCTTTTAGCCCCATCTACGGCGTAGGCGCGATGCTGATGACCATGGCGCTCAACCGCTTCCATAAAGCGCCTTTCCCCGTGATCTTCCTGGTAAGCGCCGTGATTGGCGGAGCGTTTGAATATGCGGTCAGCTGGTTCATGCAGTTCGCCTTCGGCATCGTTGCCTGGGACTACACGGGAACGTTCCTTTCCATCGACGGCCGCACCAACGGCATGTTCATGGCCATGTGGGGCGTGTTGGGGTTGTTCTGGGTGAAGCTATGCCTTCCCTGGATGCTGCGACTGGTCAACCGCATCCCTTGGAACTGGCGTTATACGCTGACCACCGTATGCGCCGCATTGATGATAGCGGACTGCGGCATGACCTTGATGTCGCTCGACCGCTGGTATCAGCGCGAGGCCGGCGTCGCCCCCGATAACGCAATCTCCCGCTTCATTGACGATCACTTCGACAATCAGTATATGGAGGACCGTTTCCAGAGCATGTCGATCGACCCGGACAACGCGGCACGTACGCTGTAGCGAGAGTCTTGCCGCCGATGCTCAAGACCGGCATCGGCGGCATCTCGAAAGCAACGCACCTCTCCGACCGAGCGCCTTTCCCGCGCGCCTACCCAGAGGCGTTACGACAGCAGAAGGACAATCGTTCACGTATGCGATCGCGGTTTACAGCCGTCTTCCCGAAGGTATTGCGGCGGCTGGCAATGCGCTCTTCGCGCTGCCTGCCGCCGCCTCATCATGTAGCTCCACGATATTTCGCCATAGCCGTTTCGGTATGAACTGCCTTCGAAGCTCCGGGTGGTAACGAGCTGAGATGGTCATAGCATCGTAAAAACCTTTCCACGCCGCCTGCATTGCGGCCTCTTCATCGGAATGCTGCGGCAGATGCACCTCATCGGTTTGCGCAATATACCAATTTGCACCATCGTAGATGCCCGCAATCTGATGCCCCTCGTCGTATATGACGAAACGCTCGGTGTTGAACCGACCCGCAAACCAGCCCATGAGCAACGGCACCACATTGGCCTTGGGGTTGCATTTTGCGAACCATATGCCGTTTTCAAAGTGCTCGAAACGCAGGAACTGCATCATGAGGTGCCGCTCGTTCATCACCGAACGGTCAAGGCGGGCAACGGGACCGGCGATAGGGTGAGCCATGTTGCGAATCAAACCGGCATTCGCAGCGGCAGGCCGCGCCATGACATGCCGAACGAACCGGTATACCGCAACACCAGCCGAAGGGTCATCTGATAGCGATGCGTGCAACACCGCATCCCAAGCATCCCGCCCTGCCTTTCGCACGATTCCCGCCTTAACGCGCGATGCCAGCGCCGCATCGGTTTCGATATATCGCACGCTTTGCCCCAACCGAGGCTGCAACCCTGCTTCGCTCGAAAAGTCCTCGGGCTGCTCATGAAGCGCATACGCCTGAAAAATAGCCGAAAGCAGCCCCTCTGTGGTGCCGTCATGCACATACGCGACATTGCTGAGCGGCTCCAGCATGGCATCCGCGCTCATGCAGGCACCTTCTGCCGGCCCTGCAACGTGTGCTGCCAGCCGAAGACCCCGTCGGCTACCGCAGCGACTTCGGCAGCCGCCGGCCCCTGCAGCTGCCGCGCCCCAATCGCGCCACCTGCCGGCATGGCGGCCTTATCCCCCGCGCCTATGGCGGCGCGCCCGACCTCGGACCCGAACAAGCTGAGCTGACCGGGCAGCACCTTGCCGGAGCGAGCGCCATGACGGCCGCCTTCGATGGGGCTTGCCAGCTGCGCCCGCAAAGCATCGGGGCAAAACTCCACCCCGTTTCCTTGATACTTCCCGTTGCAGGTGATGAAATAGCGTGCTCGTTTGAACGCGATCCCCAGCTTTCGAAGCTCCGCTTCCCGCAAACAGGTTGTGCGTCGTGCTCGCAAGATCAAACGGGCCCCACGTGGCCCTATCCCCGGCACACGCAGCAACACTTCCAACGGCGCCGTGTTCACCTCCACCGGAAACAAATCCAGATGGTTTACCGCCCATGCAGCTTTCGGATCTACATCCATCTCCAGGTTCGGGGCATCGGCGCTGATGATTTCCGATACATCGAATTTGTAATAGCGCAGCAGCCAATCGGCCTGATACAGCCTGTGCTCACGGTTCAGCTGCACCCCGACGTTCTGCGGCAGGCGCTCATCGGAGCTTACCGGCAGATAGGCACTGAAGAACACACGCTTGAGCTGCAGGGTTTTATAGAGCGCCTGCGACAGGTTGAGAATCTGGAAATCGGTTTCAGGCGTGGCTCCTATGATCATCTGCGTGGACTGCCCTGCCGGCACGAACGCACGCCCCCGCTCCTTCGGACGGGTGGAAGGCAGATACGTTGTGCTTCGACGCGATATCCCGCGAGACTCGCGGTCCTGCGCCATGTTGTCTCGGATTTGACGCATAGGGGCTATGATTCGCTGCTTTGTTTTCTGAGGACATAGCAAGCTCAAGCTTGTCTGACTGGGCAGCTCGAGGTTCACGCTCATGCGATCTGCAAGATGGCCAAGCCTATCGATGAGCTCCGGCGAGGTACCCGGCACGGCCTTCGCGTGGATATACCCGCGAAACCGGTGATGTTCGCGTAGCAGCTGAAGCGTGCGAATCATAAGCTCGGTGGTGTGGTCGGGCGACCCGATGACGCCCGAACTGAGGAACAGCCCTTCGATATAGTTACGGCGGTAAAACGCCATGGTGAGATCGGCCAGCTCTTCAGGCGCGAACGCTGCACGGGGCACCTCGTTGCTGCAACGGTTAACGCAATACGCGCAGTCGTATACGCATACGTTGGTCATGAGAACCTTGAGCAACGAGATGCACCGCCCATCGGGCGTGAAGCTGTGGCAGCATCCGGCGCCGAGCGCGTTGCCGACATAGCCGGCCTTCGAACCGCGCTGCAACCCCGACGACGTGCAGGCGACATCGTACTTCGCCGCATCGGCGAGGATCTCCAGCTTTTCCTGCACATCCATGGCCAGTCCTTTCCACAAACATCCGTACGTGTAGTGGGCACATACTATACTCGTACGCTTGTTCGTGGTCAAGAACGTTTGTGCGATACTATCGCGGAACCCCGGTCAAATCGAATGCAGGAATGAAGCTGTCCTTCGCCGCGCCCCCTTGCTGCCAGAAATAGTCCTCGATGCCTAACGAATCGGCATAGTCCAGCAACTCCTCGTATTCGCCATCAGATACGCGTCCGCCCAGCTCAGGGCAGCGCTGAAGCTGGCGTTGCGCCCACGCATCCCCAGCTTGCGCCGCATCGGCGAGGACCGGCGTGTACTGGTTCATCAGCGACAGCAGCACGTCGTTTCCGAAACGCTCCCATATCGTGTGCACCACGCGCTTGGAATCCTCCAAGGCGCCGGGCAGCATCAGGTGGCGCACCACCACCCCGCGCGTAAGGCGCGGCTGCCCGTCCACCTCGTCGCCTTCGGGAGCGCCCACGCAACGCACCATCTCCTCAAGCGCCGCCATGGCCACCTCGGGATAATCGGGTGCCGCGGAGTAACGGTGGGCAAGGCTGCTCGAGTAATACTTGAAATCGGTCAGGTACACGTCCACCGTGCCGACGTTGTCCCGCACGGCCCGCACCGTCTCGTACCCCGAGGTGTTCCACACCACGGGCAGCGCCAAACCACGTGCACGGGCATGGGCTACGGCGGCACGGATATGGGGCGAATAGTGCGTCGGCGTGACGAAATTGACGTTCAACGCCCCCTGCTGCTGCAGGTCAAGGCACATATCCGCCACGTCATCCACCGTAACGGCCACGCCAGCGCGCCCATCGGCGATCACCTGGTTCTGGCAGTACACGCATCGCAGCGGGCAGTTCGAGAAGAACACGGTGCCGCTGCCGCGAGAGCCGCTGATAGGCGGCTCCTCCCACATGTGCAGCGCCGCGCGGGCCACCACTAGATCCCCTTGCGCCCCGCACACGCCACGCTCGCCGGCGGCGCGGTCGGCGCCGCAGGCCCGTGGGCACATGCGGCACGAGGCCAATTCCCCTTCGAAGTCCATAGCAGACCCCTTCCCTGCTTCCATACGCTCTTGCGCGCCGAATCCGCCCGCTAACGCAACACCCTATGGCTGCGGCATCCGCCCAGATCAAGCAAACACGCAATCGCCCTTACCACCAAAAAGGGCCCGCAATGCGCAACCCAGCCTGCAACGGACGGCACGCTGCGGCAGTCGCGCCCATCCAAGCAGCCGGGCCGCCGCCTTGCGGGCCCTGATGCACCGTTCGATCGCCCTTTACGGGCGAGACGCCTAGTTGAAACCGGGATAGGCACCCGTCATGCCGTCGTCGTCCATGATGCCGGCATCGCCGAAATCGTCACCCCAGTCGGCCTCGTCGCCATGTTCGTGATCGTGGTCACCGTACGTCTGCTCGGCGCGGGTCCAGTCCAGACCCTCCTTCGCGCACGCGTCCTCCTCGCGGTAGACCAGCGACAACGCCGAGGGAGCCTTGTCCGAACCGCCGATGATGGCCAGAAGCTCCAGCAGGCGCTGGACGGCCTCAGCCTGCGGCAGGATAAGGTCGGCATCGTCGGCGGTGGTCAGGGCTGCGGTCAGCTCGCCCATGAGCATCTCCACGGTGTAGGTGCCGTCGAAGCGGCCGTCGGTGACGGCGGCCAGCAACGCATCGCCGGCCGGCGTGATCGCGCCGGCGCGCATGCCGGCGATCTCGCCCATGTCGGAAGACGTGCGCACCGCGTGGTACAGCGCATCCGCCTCCACGGCGGCGACCAGCTGCGCCGCAGCCTGCAGGCTGTACGCGGCACGGGCAAGCTGGGCCGAGCCCGGACCACCGGCATCGGTGACGTGGGCGACCAGCAGGTCGAGCACCTCGCGCGCCGCCTCAACGCAGTCCTCTTCGCCGCCCACGAAGCAGCCCAGGTTCTCACGAGCCGCGAACGCGTCGGGCACGGCCACATCGGTGACCACGAGCGGCGCCTCGACGGCGACCAGGTCGGCGACGCAGGCCATGGCGTTGAGCTCGCGTGCGAAGGTTGGCGTGGTGCACGACAGGTCGATGATCCGGGTGCCCTTTCGGGCGCCCTGCACGATGCCGTTATCGCCGAAGTATGCGTCCTCGAGCGCGGTTTGCGTGGTGAAGTAGGTAAGGACGGCGTCGGCGGCGCCCGCATCGCCTACGCGCTGCCAGCCCGCGCCGCACAGGCGATCGGCCACCATATTCCCTACCGTATCGTTTCCAGCGAACACGAAAGCCTTCGTCATGGCTTAACCCTCTTTCTTGATCTTGCGGGCGATGCGATCGGCCACTGAAAGCTCCTCGCGCTTATCGCCTCCCCAAAACACCACGGCCAGCATGCCCGGCCCCACATGGCTGCCGATGACCGGCCCGATGCTGCTTTCCAAAAACAGCAGGTTGTCGTCCTCTTTCGCCAGCAGCTCCTTCAGACGCGCCGCGTCCTTGGGGCAGTCGGCGTTGCCGATGACCACGCAACGGCCCGGCATTCGATCGGTCATGCGCTTCGAGCAGTACTCGGCCAGCTGCCTGATGCCCTTCTTGCGCCCGCGCGCCACACCCGTCAGCGCAAGCTTGCCCTCGATGCTGATGTTGAGCAGCGGCTTCACATCGAGCTTCGCGCCCGCGTAGGCAACGGTGCTGGGGATGCGGCCGCCGCGGCGCAGCGATTCCAGGTCATCCACCATGAACTCGGCGTCCACGAAGTAGCGCGCCTCCTCGGCCCACGCGGCCAGCTCGCGCGCCGTCATGCCGTTGTCGCGCTGGTTGAGCGCCTCATAGACCAGAAGCGCCTCGGCGACCGACGCCAGATAGGTGTCGACCACGTACAGCTCGGCGCCGGGATGCTCGGCGATCAGCTGGTCGCGCATCATCACCGCCGTGTTGAAGCTGCCGGAAAGGCCGCTGGTGAAGCTCAGGTACACCGTCGGAACGCCGCTTTCGATGGCCTTCGAGAACACATCATGGAACACCGTCACCGGCACCTGCGCCGTGGACGGCTGCGAACCAGCGCGCATGCCTTCGTAGAAATCATGCGGCGTGACGGTGCGATACAGATCGTCGCTATGCTCGCCCATGTCGTCGATATAGGGAAACTCCAGCAGCTGCACGCCGGGACGGTCGACCACCTCGAAGGGGAGGTCGCAGCAGGAGTCGATGATCAGATTGCATTTCGGCTGGGCTTCCATGCATCTCCTTTCGTTGGAACGCCCGCGCCCGCAGGCGGTGGGCGGGTTTTCGCTTCGCACCTAGGAAGCGCAGGTCAGGACCGCCTTCGGCCCGGTCAACTTGCCCGATATGGCATGCGCGCATTCGTAGGCGACGCCAACGGCAGGGCCCACGTGCAGCCCCACCACCGGGCTTACCGGCAGCACGCTGACCTTGCGGCCAAGCATAGGCTCGATGACCTCATGCGCCCATTTCACCGCCGGGGCCTTGTCGCCGATATAGTGCACCACCACATCGCGCAGGCCATGCTCCTCGATATCGGCCTTCATAGCCGCCACGATCTTGTCCAATGCCTTTTTACGCGTACGCACCTTGGCGAAGGTGACCGGGGAACCGTCGCGCACGGCAAGCACAGGCGCCAGCTGGATAAGATTGCCCAAAAGCGCCGCCGCGCCGCCGATGCGCCCGCCTTTCTGCAGAAACGTCAGGCTTTCCGGCGTGAACAGGAAGCGGGTGCGCTCGATGGCGTCGAGGGCCGCCTGGGCCACGCCGCGCAGATCTTCGCCCCCATCGCGCGCGGCCACAGCCTCGAGCACGGGAAACGCCTCGTCGAAGCCACATGACTGCGAGTCGATAAGCTCCCATTTGAAGCCGATGTTGCGCGCGGCCACTGCGCGGATGGCGCGCAAGGCGCCATCATAGGCGCCTGAAAGGCCCGTGGAGATGAAGATGCCGCACACCTGGTCGCCGGCGCGGGCCGCATCCTCGAACACCTCTTCCAGCAGCTGCTGCGAAGGCTGGCTTGACGTGGGGATATCATCCACCATGTCGTAGATATCGGCATAGAACGCATCCAAGTCCATGGTTGCGTCCTCGTATTCCCTGCCATTGCGGTTCACATACAGCGTGACCACCTGGATATCAAGCTGAGCGGCCATCTCCTGCGTGATCGAAGACACAGAGTCGGTGATGATTCTGATCATGAATCCCCCAATCGGAAGCGCACCTTAAGCGCGCGTGCATTACGTTCAACCCTACGCGATACCGCGAAGCTTGCCAACAAGCGCGCGGCGGCGCTCACAAAGACCATACTCCAGGCCCACCGGATAGGTGTGGGGGTTGAGCATGCGCTTCTGGCTCTCATCCAAGCAGGCCAGGCCCTCGCGGCAACGCCGCTGCGCCTCCATGGCGCTGCGGCCGCTTGCGTCGAGCACCACCTGCCCGTTGCGGGCCAGAGGCTCGAGCATCGTGGAGAACCGCTTGCCCGCCAGCTTCTTGCGGCGCATGGAGTCGAGCGGGTCCACGATGACCTGGCCCTCGTCCACGCCGGCGTTCACGTCGAACACCATATCGCCGGCGATGGTCCCGTCGTCGTTATAGTAGCGGCGCACATCGAGCACGCCCGGCACCGTCAGCTTCGCCGCCGACTCGCTGATCTTCAGGCGATCGACCCATTCGGCCTGCCCCGGGGCGCGCGTCGCCGAAAGCTTGTACACGCCGCCGAGCGTGGGCTGGTCGAACGCGCAGGCAAGCTTGGTGCCCACGCCCCAGCTGCTCACCGGAGCGCCTTCGTCCAAGATGGACTGGATGGTGTATTCGTCCAGGTCGTTTGACAGCACGATGCCGCAATCCTCCAAGCCCGCCGCATCGAGCATGCGTCGCGCCATCTTCGCCAACCAGGCCAGGTCGCCCGAGTCGATGCGGATACCCGCCAGGCGCTCACCCCGGGCGCGCATCTCCAGACCCACGGTGATGGCGTTGCGGATGCCCTGTTCCACATCGTAGGTGTCCACGAGCAGCACGCAGTTGCGCGGGAACTCGCGCGCATAGGCGCGGAACGCCTCCAGCTCGCTGGGAAACGACATGACCCACGAGTGCGCATGCGTGCCCGACACCGGCAGGCCGTAGGTTTTGCCCGCAAGCACGTTGGACGTGGATGCGCAGCCGCCGACCACGGCGGCACGGCTTGCCCACATGCCGCCGCCGGCGCCCTGGGCGCGGCGCAGGCCGAACTCGGCAACGGGCAGGCCACGGGCCGCCAGGCACACGCGAGCGGCCTTGGTGGCAATAAGCGTTTCGAAGTTCACGCAGTTCAGAAGCGCCGTTTCGATGAGCTGGCAATCCATGATGGGGCCCATCACGCGTACAATCGGCTCATGCGGGAACACCACGGCGCCCTCGGGCACGGCATCGACGTCCACGCGCAGCGAGAACGTGCTCAGGTATTCCAAAAACGCCGGCTTGAACAGCCTCCCCCCGCCTGGCGCATCAAGGCTTCCCAAGTACCCCACATCCTCGGCGCTGAACGAGAACCCGTCGATGAGCTCGGCGAGCTGGTCCATGCCGCAGGCGATGGCATAGCCGCCGCGGAAGGGATAGTCGCGGAAATACGCATGGAAGCACGCCTGCGTGGCGCCCTGCCCCGTCTCCCAATACCCTTGTGCCATGGTCAGCTGATACAGATCGGTGAGCAGCTCGTGGCCGTTTTCCCCGTGCACGTTGATACCTCCTGACGCAGGCGCCCCCGCTTTCTGCCCAAGCGGGGGCGCGAGATGCTGCTAGTTGCCCTGCGGGGCGCCCTGGCCCTCGCCGGCGCCTGCGGCTTTATGGCTGCGGCGGCGGGCACGACGATGCTGACCGGCAGCCTGACCCTCTTGGCCGCCTTCGCGCTGCTTGCGCTGGCCGCCCTGGTCGGGACGGGGGGCCTGAGCCAGACCCGATGACTTCTGGCCCGGGCGAACGCGGGCTTTGGACCCTTGGTTGTCGGGCTTGCCGCCGCGCTGCGCATCGGCGCCGCCCTTGGGGCCTTGGCCGCGCTTGCCCGCCTGCTGGGCAGATCCTGATTGCTTGCCGCCTTGGCTCTGCTGCTTGGCGTCCTTGCCGCCCTGGCCACGGCGTTTGCTCGGCTGCATGCCGCGACGCTTGGCCTGGCCTTCGTTGGGCTGCTTGCCGCCCTGACCGGATTGCTTGCCGGCGGGGGCGGCGTTTGCAGCCTGGGCGGGATCGGTGCGCGGAGCCTGATTCTCCCCGGCCTGCGCAGCGCCACCGGACACCTTGGTGGAGCGGCGGCGACGCGGCTTGCGCGCGGACTGCGCTTCGGCGACCTTCTGCTCTGCGCGCTCGCCCTTGCCGCGGCCGCGCCTGCTGGAGCGACTGGACTTGGCCTCGCCGGCGCCGTCAGCCTTCTTGCCGCCCGGGACGTGACGCACGCTGGCGCAATCGGCAAGCTTGTCCTTGCCCGACAGCTGCGGCGTGGCCAGCGCTGCGGCGGCGCCGAAGGCGTCGCCGGGCTGCTCGCTCAAGGCGCGTTCCCAAGCCGCGCATCCCACACACTTCGGACGCGCGCCTTCCTCAGGCGCATCGAAATCGGCAAGCGGGACGCGCACGGGCTTCTCGCCCTCGATGCGCAGCGACACCACTTCGCGCGGAACATCCAAATCCACTACCTTCGCCACGCCATCGGGCGTTTCCACCTGGGCGTTCTTCTTCGGCGCACGGCTTTTGAAGTCCTTGTAGGCATCGTATTCGTAGCGAAGGCAGCACATGAGCCTGCCGCATACGCCCGAGATCTTCTGCGGGTTCAGCGACAGGTCCTGCTCCTTGGCCATGCGGATGGACACCGGGCAGAACTCACCTCCCAGGCGCTTGCAGCACAGCTCCTGGCCGCAATGGCCAAGGCCGCCCACCATACGCGCCTCGTCTCGCACGCCGATCTGGCGCATGTCCACGCGCACATGCAGGCGCGACGAGAGCGTGCGCACCAGCTCGCGGAAGTCGACGCGGTTCTCGGATTCGAAGTAGAACACCGCCTTATCGCCGTCGAACAGGTACTCCACCGAAACCGGGCGCATCTCCTCGGAGGCCTTCGCGGCAAGCTCCTTGAACACAGGGAGCGCCTCGGCGGCGCGGGCCTCGAGCTCGGCCTGCTTGGCGCGATCTTCGTCATCGGCCACGCGAAGCACGGGCTTCAAGGGGGTTTTCAGCTTCTTGACCTGGTCGGGCGTCGCCTCGAACGCAGGCTCGCCCATATGGCCGAACTCGGTTCCCCGGGCGGTTTGGACCACGACGTCGCATCCGGCGTGCAGTTCCAGCTCGCCCGCATCGAACCACAGCGTTTTGGGGTTGTAGGGTAGGTTGACAGGCGCTATGCGGACCATGGCGCTCCTTCTTTCTATCTGGCATACGCCCGCGGCGCCGCATTGGGCAGCGCACGGCCGTACAGAATGTCGCGAACCTCGAGCAGCATCGCGTCGATGCAGGTCTCGGGAGATACATTATAAGAGATGGCGGCGTCGCAGCGGCGCACGGCGGCGATGGCCGCCGCGGCACGTGCGGCATCGGTACGCGCCGCGGCTTCCTCGATGGAAGGCCTGACATCGGCGTTGACCACTTGATCGGGCGCACCTGAAGCCTGGGCCATCACGTCGCGCAGCCACGAGCGGGTGATGCCGGTGAGCTGACGCAGCGATTCGGCGGTCTTTGCCGTGAGCTGGCGCTTGTTGCGCGCCTCGATCTGACGGATGGCCGACTTCGCCAGGAAGTCGGCGTTCTCGGCAAGCTCGGCCTCCTGCTCGGCACGCACGGTGTCGAGCGGAAGCTTCACGCGCACCACCAGATCGGCGGCGAACCCGATAACATCCCAATCGTCGGCACGACGCAGGCACGCCAGCACCTCGAGCACCCGGGTGCGGAACTCCAAACGCTCGTTGGACTTCAGGAACTCCACCGCGCGGGTAATGGAGCCGTCGCAAGCCTGCAACGCCACGCGCGCCTGCTCGGGGCTTGCGCCCGAGTTCTGCACCACGATGCCCGCGGCCTCGGAAACGGGGATGGTGCGGAACGGCACCACCTGGCAGCGCGAGACGATGGTGGGCAGCACGCTTTCGCGGGTGCGCGCGAGCAGGATGAGCACCACGTCGGCGGGCGGCTCCTCGAGCGTTTTCAGGAACGCGTTGGCCGCCTGCACGCCCAGCAGGTCCACTCGGTCGAGGATGTAGACCTTGCGATCTGCTTGAATCGGCGCCAAGGCCGTGTCGGCCACGATGCCGCGCACCTGCTCGACCAGGTAGCCGGCAGCGCCCTCGGGCTCGAACATGCGCACGTCGGGATGCTTCTTGCGCATGATGCGCCCGCAGGTGTCGCATGCGCCGCAGTTGCCGCCGCGAGGGCCTTTGGGCCCTTTTGGGCACAGGATGCCCTGGGCAAAGGCAAGCGCCGCAAGCGTCTTGTTCGAGCCTGCCGGCCCGCAGAACAGGTACGCGTGGCTGACGCGCCCTGATGCCACGGTGGCGCGCAAAAACTCGCGCACCTGCGGCTGGCCCAAGATGTTCTCGAATGCGTCTGCCATAAGCGCTACTGCTGCTCCTTGCCCGAACGCTCCGCGCGAGGCGCCGATGAGGAATCCTCACGGTAATCTACACGGCCCTCATGGGTGCGGTGCACATCGAGACGCTCGAAGTAGGCCTCGTTGGCGCGCACGAAATCGCCCATCCACGGGAACAGGTCCGCCAGCTGGGCGAACACCTGCACGGCCGTATGCGATTTACGCCCGTTCGAGCGCACCAGCCGCACACGGCGCGGGTCTTTTTCCGCAATCTCCAAAAACGCCGCATTCACACGAGCGTGGAAGTCCTCGCCGGCGCGCTCCATGCGGTCGGCCCCGGCGCGGCGCGTGGCGCGCGCCAAGCCCTCGGCGGCGCTTGCCGCCACCAGCAAGATGGTGCGATCGGGTACGATGCCCTGGCACGCGAACGCATTGGCCGCTTCCACGAACGCGCGGTCGAGTCCGCGCCCGTAGCCTTGATAGGCCACGGTGGAATCGGTGAAGCGGTCGCACAGGACCACGGCCCCGCGCTCAAGCGCCGGGGCTATGACCTGGCTGACCAGCTGTGCACGGGCCGCCTCGAAGACGAGCAGCTCGGAAGCATCGCACATATCGGAGTTCGCCGGGTTCAACACCACGCCGCGCAGCTGCTCGCCCACCTCGGTGCCGCCGGGCTCGCGAAGGCACACGACCTCGCGGCCCATGGCGGTGAGGGCGTTTGCCAGGAAGCGGATATGGGTGGTCTTGCCGGCGCCGTCGCCGCCCTCGAACGTGACGAACACGCCGCGCTCGGGCGCCTGCTCTG
This sequence comes from uncultured bacterium, assembly GCA_905215325.1. Classification (GTDB taxonomy): domain Bacteria; phylum Actinomycetota; class Coriobacteriia; order Coriobacteriales; family Eggerthellaceae; genus Senegalimassilia. The sequence continues at coordinate 26,433 of CAJMPP010000022.1, forward strand.
CGGAAATCCCTTGCTCGGCGGCCTGAACGGGAGTTGCCGGGTGCGCCGGGGCGCCCGAAGCCGGACGGCTCTCGCGCATCATCGGCACCTCGCCCACGATGCCCGTGTTGCGGATATCGGCCACGTTGCTATCCCTGCACGGCGCCGGACACGGCGGCAGCCACGGCTTCCACGGCGCGCGGGTCGAAGGGCTCGGGCATGATGAAGTCCTCGCACAGCTCCTCGTCGGATACGAGCGCGGCCAGCGCCTCGGCGGCAGCCAGCTTCATCTGCTCCGTGATGCGCGTGGCGCGCGACTCCAGGGCGCCCTTGAAGATGCCGGGGAACGCCACCACGTTGTTGATCTGGTTCGGGAAGTCCGAACGGCCGGTGCCCACCACGCGAGCGCCGGCGGCGCGGGCCACGTCCGGGAAGATCTCGGGCGTGGGGTTGGCCATGGCGAACAGGATGGCGTCGGAGTTCATGGATTCGACCATCTCAGCGGACACGATGCCCGGGGCGGAGACGCCCACGAAGATGTCGGCGCCGCGCATGGCGTCGGCCAGCGCGCCCTCCTCGTCGTCGAGGTTGGTGGTGGCGAGCATGGCGCGCTGAGCCTCGTTGATGCCCTCGGAGCGCGAGTTGATGATGCCGCACTTATCGCACAGGATAAGGTTCCTGAAACCGTAGTTGAGCAGCAGCTTGGCGATGGCGATGCCTGCGGAGCCGGCGCCGTTGACCACCACGCGGCACGCTTCCTTCTGCTTGCCCGTCAGGCGAAGCGCGTTGATGACGCCGGAAAGCACCACGATGGCGGTGCCGTGCTGGTCGTCATGGAACACGGGGATGTCGAGCTCGTCGATCAGACGGCGCTCGATCTCGAAGCAGCGCGGTGCGGAGATGTCCTCGAGGTTGATGCCGCCGAAGCTGGGAGCGAGGCGCTTGACGATCTCGACGATCTCGTCGACGTCCTGCGTGTCAAGGCACAGCGGGACGGCGTTCACGCCGCCGAAGGACTTGAACAGCGCGCACTTGCCCTCCATGACGGGCATGGCCGCGGCCGGGCCGATGTTGCCCAGGCCGAGCACGGCCGAACCGTCGGAGACGACGGCAACGGTGTTGGCCTTCATGGTGTACTTATACGCATCGGAAGGGTTCTCGGCGATCTTACGGCACGGCTCGGCGACGCCGGGGGTGTAGGCCAGCGCCAGGTCCTCGCGCGTTTCGATCCTCATCTTCGGGACGGTTTCCAGCTTGCCCTGCCACTGCTCATGCAAACGCAACGATTCCTGCGCGATATCCATGCTGCTCCATGCACCTTTCCCTATGCGCGGCGCCGACGGCGCCGTTTAACGTGAGTGTTCCCGCTTCCTTGCGAAAACGTATGTCCAGCTAGGGATTATACCCCTTGCACCTTGCCGCCCGCACGCCGCGCACGCTCTCCCCGAAAAACGCCCATGAGGTGCGTTTCGACCGATGAACAGGGGGCGTGCATAGAATAGTCAAGCGGATGCGGAAGGGGGTGCCAAACCTCCGGGCCGCAACGTCGACGCCGGGGCCCGATGCGCGGCAAACCGTTTTCGACATGCGATACGCCCGGCAAAAGCAACGACAGGCGAGAACGAAGACGCAAGGCGATACGCGGCGGGCCTCCCGCTCGTTCGCGGCGACATGGACGCACGCCCCCTTCACAGCACGCGGTCACGAGAAAAGACCCCGCCCCCGCTCCTCGGATTGCATGGAATTCCCGCGCCGGGCCGCCGCATGGCGCACAATAGGGACACGCATCAAAAGGAAAGGAACAACGTGGAAGACGAGAACACCGCCGCTTGGACGGCTGCGGACGGCAGCGAGGTGCTCGCGGCCGCGGCGCAGCCCGGCGCGCTCACCGCCGACGCCGTGGCCGACGCCGTGTACCGCGCCGTGCGCCGCTGCGCGACGCACTTGCGCCCCGACGTGCTTGCCGCCATGCAGGCCGCCCGCGAGGACGAGACGCAGCCGCGCGCGCAGTCCGTACTGGACTGCCTGCTGGAGAACGCCCGCATCGGGCAACAGGACGGCGTGCCCATCTGCCAGGACACCGGCACCTGCTGGGTGCGCCTAGAGGTCGGCGAGGACCTGCTCATCCCCGGCAACATCCTCTCGGGCGTCAACGACGCCGTCGCGCGCGCCTACACCGACGGCCGCCTGCGCATGAGCGTCGTGGCCGACGCGCTGCTCGACCGCACGAACACCGGCGACAATACGCCGGCCTTCGCGGAAATCGCCCTGCGCCCCGGCCGAGGAGCCACGCTGCACGTGCTGCTCAAAGGCGGCGGCTCGGACAACGCAAGCCGCGTGGTCATGCTCGCGCCCGGCGCCGGCTGGGAGGGCGTGAAGAAGGTCGTGCTCGACTGCGTGCGCGAAAAGGCCGCCAACGCCTGCCCGCCGCTCATCGTGGGCGTGGGCGTGGGCGCCACGTTCGATAAGGTTGCCGGTCTGGCCAAGCACGCGCTGCTGCGCGAGGTGGGAACCCCCGCCGCAAGCCCGCAGGCCGCCGAACGCGAGGCCGAGCTGCTTTCCGCCATCAACGCCACGGGCATCGGGCCGGCGGCCCTTGGCGGCGGCGCGACCGCCCTGGCCGTGCACCTGGAAACCGCGCCGTGCCACATCGCCGCGCTGCCCGTGGCGGTGAACATGGGCTGCTCGGCCATGCGCAGCGCATCCATCGAGCTGATCGATTGGGGTGAGGGGAAATGAGCGAACCCGTACGTTTGAACCTGCCGCTGGATAGATCCCAGCTGGCGGACCTGAAAGCCGGCCAGGAAGTGCGCTTGACCGGCCCCTGCTACACCATGCGCGATGCCGGCCATGCCCGTGCGCTCGAGGCGCTCGAGCAGACCGGCGAGCTGCCGTTCGGGTTGGCGGACCAGACGCTTTTCTATGCCGGCCCCACCCCCGCCGCTGCCGGCCGCCCGCTCGGCAGCGTGGGTCCCACCACGGCAAGCCGCATGGACTTCGCCACGCCCCAGCTGATGCGCGCCGGCATCGCGGCGTGCATCGGCAAGGGCAAGCGCAACCAGGCCGTCATCGACGCCTGCGTCGAGAACGGCGCCGTGTACTTCGCGGCGGTCGGCGGCATCGCCGCGCTGCTGGCCAAGCACGTCACCGCAAGCGAGACCGTGGCCTGGGACGACCTTGGCACCGAGGCGCTGCGACGCATCATGCTCGACGACTTCCCCGTCTTCGTGGCCGTCGATGTGGCTGGCCGCGACCTCTACCGCGCCATCGAGAACGGCGAAGATATCTAGGCCTGGCTCCTATCGGTCGGGGCCGACACCCCGGTCGCGCAAGGCACCCCAAAAGGCGATGCAGCCTGCCGCCGCCCCGACCGTTTGGCCGATGCCGGTTGCCCGCCCTCGGCATCGGTGCGTTGCCCCAAAGGCGCAACGCACCGGATAAACACCGGGCGAGCGCAAGGCTCGATGCCGAAAAGCCCCACAACGCAAACAGGCCCCGTAACGAACCATCGTTGCGGGGCCTATCTCGTCAAATGCCAGGATCAGCGGGGAATTCGCCGTATGTCGTTTTTATTCTGCCGGCTCCTCGGTTTTCGCCGCGGCGGCCTTCTTCGCGGTCGTTTTCTTCGCCGCGGGCTTCTTGGCGGCAACCTTCTTCGCCGGCGCCTTCTTCGCTGCGGCTTTGGCCTCCTTGGCCGCGGCCTTCTTCTCCGCCTCAATCTCCTTGCCCGGGCAGCTGAAGTTCGGGCACAGCTTCCACGGACCGCGCGTGGTCGTGACGATGACCATGGGCGCGCCGCAGTCCTCGCAAACCTCGTCGGTCGCCGTGATGGCGCCGTACTGCGGCAGCGGGTAACCCACGCCGCACTCGTCATAGTTCTCGCAGCGGATGAAACGCTTCAGGGTGCGCGGGTTCTTCTGCGCGATGAGCTTGGCCTTCTTGCCGGCCTCAGCGCACTTCGGGCACTCGCCCACCACCACATCAGGTTCCTTGTTCGTCTCGCAGTTCGGATCGATGCACAGCGTGCGCGGCTTGGAGCGGAACGCCGTCACCTTCACCTGGGGCATGCCGCACGTGGGGCACGGGTCGGGCAGCGATTCCACCTTGCCCTTCGGCAGCGGGTAGGTGACATCGCAATCCGGCCAGCCGGCACAGCCGATGAACATGCCGCGCGTCTTCTGGGACACGCGGATCTGCAGGTCCTTGCCGCATTTGGGGCATTTGCCCACGTAGGCGTCGGCCGCCACGGCATCTGCCAGGGCGTCTTTGACCTCCTCGGAATGCGGCAGCAGGTTGGCAAGCTGCTCGGAGAGCAGGTTGCGGCTGTTGGTGACCACCGCGTCTTTGGTGTTGCGGCCCTCGGCGATGTTGTCCATCTCCTCTTCCAGCTCGGCCGTCATCTGCGGATGCGTGATGTGCGGAGCGAACTTGTCAAGGGCGTCGCAAACCGCCATGCCCAGCTGGCTGGGCTCGATGGGGTCGTTCTGGATATACTTCACCGTGTACAGACGCTCGATGATGCTGTGGCGCGTGGACTTCGTGCCCAGGCCCAGCTTCTCCATCTCCTGGATCAGCTTGCCCTGGCTGTAGCGCGCCGGCGGCTCGGTCTGCTTCTTCGTGCACTCGGCGCCGTTGAAGGCGATCTGCTGCCCCTCGCTCATGGCAGGCAGCTGCTCGTCCTTCTTCATGCCGTACGGGTAGATGGCGCGATAGCCCGGCGTCACCAGCACATCGCCCTTGGCCGCGAAATGCTCGCCGCCCACTTCGAGCGTGACCTTCGTGCCCTCGACTACCGCCGCATCCGACAGCGTTGCCAGGAATCGGCGCGCGATGAGGTTGTACAGCTTGTAATCGGCCGGGGCCAGGTCATCAGGCGTGGCCTTGGCCGTGGGGTAGATAGGCGGATGGTCGGTGGTCTCCTTCTTGCCGCGCGTGGCGTGCAGCTGGCCCGCGGAGAGCAGCTGCTGGCAATACGGGGCGTACGCCGGATTGCCTGAGATGGTCTTCACCACTTCGGCCAAATCGAGCGAGCTGGGATACACCGTGTTGTCGACACGCGGATAGGAGATATAGCCGTCCATGTACAGGCTTTCGGCGATGCGCATGGTGCGCGCCGGCGAAAGGCCCTCTGCCGATGCCGCGGCCATAAGGCTGGTGGTGTTGAACGGCACGGGCGGCTGCTGCTTGCGGGTGCGCTTCTCCACTGCGGCAACCGTGGCGCTTGCCGCGCCGGAAACGGCCGCCATGGCCGCCTTCGCCGCCGCCTCATCCTTGAAGCGGGCCGTAGAGTGCGGCGCCGTGAAGGCAAGCTCGCCGTCGCCGGCGGTCGGGCCGGCAGTCGCGCCGGCGTCGAAGGCGCCCTTGATCACCCAGTAGTCCTCGGGGATGAACGCCAGGCGCTCGCGCTCGCGCGCCACGATCAGCGCCAGCGTGGGCGTCTGCACGCGGCCGGAGCTGCGCACGTTGCCGTAGCCGGCGAACTTGACCAGCGTAAGGTAGCGCGTGAGCACCGCGCCCCAGATCAGGTCGATATCCTGGCGGGATGCGCCGGCCGAGGCAAGGTTCGTATCAAGTTCCACCAGGTTGGAGAACGCGTGCGTGATCTCCTCTTTCGTGAAGGCGCTGTAACGGGCGCGGGAAACCGGCGCCGTGGGATTGACCTCCTGGATGCACGACAGCGCATCCGAGCCGATCAGCTCGCCCTCACGGTCGAAGTCGGTTGCGATGACGATGGAGTCCGCCTTCTTCGCCAGGTTCTTCAGGCTGCGGATGATCTCCTTCTCCTTCGGGAGCTTCTCGATAGGCGCATAGATCAGATACGGCAAGGCGTCCATCTTCCACGCCTTCAGCTCAACGCCGTCCTCGATAAAGGGCTTCTTCTTTTTAAACGGCGGGCGCGCCAGGCTTGCAGGCAGCTGCGCCGGGATGGCCTCGCCCTCCGCGGTGACGCCTCGCCAGCCGCCGCGCTTCTTATATATAAGAGTAGGCGTGAAATCGGGCTCTAAGATATGGCCGCGCAGGCCGATGGTCACCCATTCCTCGCCGTCCACCTCAAACCGATACACCGGCGTGGAATACACCTTGTCAGCCTTGGGCTTTTTCACGCCCAGCAACGCCGCGATCTTCGTCGCCGCGTCGTTCTTCTCGGTCACCACCAGCTTCATGCGGCACCCTCCTTGCCTGCTCCGGCCGCCCTTGGGCCTGCTCGTTCACACGGTTGCCCCATTCGTAGTTTTACGTGTGCGGGGATAGTAACGCCGCACGGGGAAACGTCGCGGGCGGCGCAGGGGGTACTATACACGATTGACGGCGAAGATGAGCTTGCGATTCCGCGCGAGCCGGCCGCACGCACCCCGAACGACGCAAAACCCGCTGCCTTATACACGACGATACCGCGAAATTGCAGAATGCGTGTTGATTTCGTCGGCGGCACGCGAAGGAACCGCGATGGTTTCGAGAACCTTGGTCCCCGCCGCCCGCGTTCGCGTAACCTTAGCATCAAGGAGCCGTCGAACCGCCGCATCTTCGCAGCGCAATCGCCGTATCACAGCATCACCGACGGCATCCTGCCCGTACGTAGCAACATGGAGGCCGCCCATCGGGCGGAAAGGAAGCGTCGCATGGTACGAAAAGCACTGGGAGTTTGCCTTGGGAGCATTCTGGTCGTTTGCGTGGGCATAGGCTGCGCAAGCGCGTTATTGCCCGCCACGTCCACCGCAGCCCCGGTTGCCAACGCAGCAAGCAGCGCGAAAACCACCGCCATGAACTCCGCTATCGACGCATCGGGCGTCAAAGACGCCGTTTCCAATGCGCTTCTGGCCCACACCTGGGACATCGCCAACGCCACGGGCATCTCATCCTCGCAAGTGCAAACCTGCATCGAGAACCTCGACATCAAGGATTGGCAGGTGGCCGACCTCCCCGCCAACGCCGTGCCCGCTAGCACCGTGTCCGGTTCCGCCGCAGGCGTCCCCGCCACGCTCACCACGTACAACACTCCCGGTTACGTCACGGTGAGCGCTTATGGCCAAAGCATCGACCTTGCCGTCCCGGCTGCTGCGCAACAATATCTGCCGCTCATCGCCTGCGCGAACCGGTAGACGCAGCGTGAATGACGCAAAGCCTTTTCCAACCTAAAGCTCGAAAGCCTGCCCAAGCATCTTGGGCAGGCTTTCTCTTTGCCCGCGTTGCATTCCCCTCCGGCTCCGAGACCCGGACAACGTCCAGCATGCAAAAAGGCGGCTTGCGATTCCCCCGACAAGCCGCCTTCCCCTCCGCTTAATAACCCGCCAAGCCTACGCTTGAGCGCCCCTAGCCGTGGCAGCGGCCTTCGCCGCTTCAAGCTCCTCGCGCTCGAGCACCTGCTGCATGGCGGCGATGGCGCACTCGAGCATGCCATCGTCGGGCTCGTTGGTGGTCAGGTACTGCATCTGCATGCCCGGCCACAGCACCACCTTCACCAGCGGGTTTTCCGGATGGCTGCCCGCCCAGCGAACGGTGATCTCGTAGCTGATGCCCGCGATCACCGGCATCAGCGCTATGCGCGCCGCAATGACGAGCGCCAGCTTCGGGGCGCCGTCGGGCACGCCCCACGCCGAGATGAGCGCGTTGAGAGGCGTGACGGTGTACACCAAAATGGCGATGATCATCACCATGATCAGAAACGCCGTGCCGCAGCGCACGTGCAGGCGCGGGAACTGCCGCGCGTTTTCCGGGGTGAGCGGCAGCCCATGCTCGTAGCAGTGGATGGTCTTATGCTCGGCGCCGTGATAGCCGAACATGCGCTTGATGTCGCTCATGCGCCCGATCAGCCAAATATAGAACACGAACACGGCCACGCGCAGAAGGCCGTCCACAACGTTCCAGGCAAGCGTGTGCGCATCGTATTCGCCCACCAGCAGGTTCGTAATGAACGCCGGCGCCACGATGAACAGCACCACACCCATGACCAGGCCCAGCACCATGGACAACGCCATCTCCTTCTTGCCGAACGCCGCATCGCCATCGACCTTCGCCGCAGGCTCGCTTGCCGCCGCAGCGGAAGCAACGGGTGCGGGGACCGGCTCGGAAACCACCTCCAGCGAACGCTGCGCGCCCAGGGCGTCGATCATGGTGTCGGGGCGGCCGAAATCGTCCTTCCAGGAGAACGGTGCGTCGGCAGACCCGGGCGCGGGCGCTTCGCCGTCGGAGCCGCAAGCGTTCGGTTGCGCCGCCGAACAGGCATCGGCATCGTCAGCAAGCGGATGCGACGAACCTGCGCCTACGCCCACCATGGCGCCCTCGGCTCCCGAAGAATCGCAAGCCGCAGCCTTCGCAGCCATTCGGTCAGAGCCGGTCGCCTTCGCCCGCTGCGTAGAGGCTGAATCGGCCTCGTCTTCCTCGTCCTCGTTGAACGCATGGAGCGCGGCGATCTCGAGCGCCTTGTAGCCCAGCACCAGCGATTCCACCATGGCGCGGCAGCCGCGAACGCATGGCCAATACATCCAGCCGTTCTTCGCATGGCCGCTTGCCAGGTCATGGGATTCCTCGTACACGCCGCCATCCGGCTCGCGCACGCCCACGGCCCAGTTGTACTTGCCGCGCATCATCACGCCCTCGAGCAGCGCCTGGCCGCCCACGTGCGTCTTGCGCTCACCGTCCTCGGAAAACGCGCGCGAAAGGTCGCCCTTAGGTTTCGCCATGTTACTCACGCGTGACTTTCGGATACGGGTTACCGCAGGTCATCTTGCCCTCTGGGCACGTACCGCGCACGCACGGGGCACCTGCGTCGGCGAAGATGAACGGGGCTGTAGGGCGCGCCAGCTCCAGCATGCGATGCGCCATGTCGCGGATCTCCCACTGCGCGCGGTTGCAGCAGCGCAGGCCGAAGAAGTGCAGCAGCTCGCGAACGTTCATGGTAATGACGATCTTGCTTTCCGCAGCGTTGGGCAGCAGATAGCGCGCGTCCTCGGCGGGCACGCCCGCCTCGAGCAGCGCATGGTAGGCATCCACCGCAGCCTGGATGGCCTTGTCGAACGCTTCGGATGCCTCGGCATTGCCCGCGATGCTCTCAGGCTTGACCACCGCCACGTCGCCCGTGAACTTCACGTAACGCTGGCTTTGCTGGTTGAAGCTGGCGATGCGATGGCGCACAAGCTGATGCGTGAGCGCTCGAGACACGCCGTCGACGGCGAACGTGTAGCTTGCATGCTCAAGGGTGCTGAAATGCCCCGAGGACATGATGGTGGTGAGCACGCTCTTGATGCGCTCGGGCGGCATGGTCTCCATTAGCTCAGCAGCGCCCACGGGCGCATAGCACAGGCGCGCGGCCGTGGCGATGGCGCGCTCCGGATCAGGGGTGTGGTAGAGCAGCTCTACGTGCATGGTATGCTCCTTATCTGAGAACGATTGCCCGGCCATCGCATAGCCGGCCCCGCAATCGGATACTATGGGAATACATGCAAATGAATATATCGGCCGCCAGGCCGTTTCATGAAAGGGATGCTCAAAATGGCTGGAAAGAACATGTCCGAACCCGCCTCTTCCTTAGAGCAGGCGGAATGCTCCCACCGCGACCTCACGGGCGCATCCGCCGACCGAACAGGCAGCAGCCGACTCAACCGGACCCCGGCATCCACCGGGTCGTTCGGCGAAAGCGCTGCAGCCGATGAAACCGTATCCGACCCCAAGGACAACGTGCAGCCCTTCACCCCGATGCTCACCACCACCGATTGGAACGCGGAATGGATGGCTCTGCAACAGGCACGCCGCAAGGCCGACGACCCCTCCTACTGGGACTTTCGCTCTCGCACCTTCCCTACCAGCACCGAACCCAGCGCTTACGCGCGGCGCTTCATCGAGCTGGCGGACATCCAGCCTGGGGAAACCGTGTTCGACATGGGATGCGGCACCGGAGCGCTTGCCGTGCCGCTCGGGCTGGCAGGCCACAAAGTGATTGCCGCCGATTTTTCACACGGCATGCTCGACCGCATGTCGGAGGCGCTTAAGCAGGCCGAAGTCCACACGGTCTTCCCCATGCAGCTGAGCTGGGAGGAAGATTGGGCGGCCAAGGGCGTGCGCCCGGGTATGGTGGACGTGTGCAGCGCCTCCCGCAGCATCGCCACCGCCAACCTGCGCGACAGCCTGCTGCGCCTTACCGACATCGCGCGCCGGCGCGTATGCATCACGCTGACCACCGGTTCGAGCCCCCGCACCGACGAGCGCATCATGGCAGACCTCGGGCTCAAGGACGCGCTGTGCCCCGATTACCTGTACGCCATCAACATCCTGGCCGCAGAAGGGATCCTCCCCCAAGTCGACTTCATCCGCTCCGAGCGCAACGACACCTTCGACACCTCCGAGGAAGCTGCGGAAAGCCTGCGCCGCATGATCGACGGGGCCGCCGGCGCCGTCGTCGGCGAACAGCAGCATCAAGCCGCCTACGTGCGCTTGCACGCCTGGATCAACGACAACCTCGTGCCCAACGAGCACGCCGGATCGCCCGACGGCCACGGCGGCGTGCAAAAGTCGCTGCGCCTGCGCAACCCCCGCGTAATCACCTGGGCCTTCATCGCCTGGGACAAATAGCCCTTCGCAAAAGCGCACCCCCCCCATAACGTAAACGGCCGCGGAACCATCCGCGGCCGTTTCTCATTTCGCTATGCAAATAGACACATTGGGGACGTAGCATTATCTGTCCGTTCCCAACGGTGAGCCCGCACGCCCGCGCATCAACGCGCTCACGCGCAGACCCGTTTACGCCACCTGCGTCTTCGGAGCGTACTGCTTCGACGTCTCGCCGAAGAACACCTCGTACCAGCACAGGAAGCAGTACACGTTCCAGATGCGCATCATCTTGAGCTTGGAACGGCCCTCCTGCGTGCTGAAATCGGCGCTGCGGTGGTCGTTAAGCATCTTCATCAGGTAGTCCACGTTGAAGAACTCGTGCGCCGCCGGGCTGGTGAACGCCTCTTTGATGCGCTCGTAGTACAGGTCGGTCTGCAGCCACACGGTCAGCGGCGTGATGAAGGGCTGCTTGGGCATATCCGCCACCTTCTGCGGGAAGCCCAAATGGGCCGCCGCACGGCGCAGCGCGTACTTCGAATGCTCGTCGGTGACACGGCAGTCGGTTGGCAGCTGCAGCGCCACATCGAGCACCTTCTTGTCCAAGAAGGGAACGCGCAGCTCAAGGGAGTGCGCCATGGACATGCGGTCGGCCTTCAGGCAGATGTCGTAGGGCATGTAGGAGACCATGTCCACGTACTGCGTCTGCGTGATGACATCGCCGCCGCCCGTTTGCACCGCGGCCTCGTCGAAGTGCGGCTTGCACCATTCCCACGGCTTGCATGGGCCGTCGTAGCCCTTCAGCACGTTGGGGACCTCGTCCCACATATAGTTCATGCATGCGCGCTGATAACTCTTCTCCGGGCCGCCCGAACCGCGCATGGCGAAGTGACGCCCATGGAACGGCGGCAGCTTCTGAGCGACCGCACCGCCGGCCGCGCGCAGCGCACGGGGCACCTTGAAGTACTTGGAAAACTCGTACTGATCGTGGTAGATCCAGTAGCCGCCGAACAGCTCGTCGGCGCCTTCGCCGGACTGCACCACCTTCACCTCTTTGGAGGCAAGCTGGCTGACGAAGTACAGCGGGATAGCGGACGGCGCACCAAGAGGTTCGTCCATGTGGTACTGCTCGGTGGGGACGATGTCCAAAAACTCCTTGGCCGTAACCTGCACGTCCTTATTGGAAAGCCCTGCCCATTTGGCGAACTCGCGCGCATCTTTGAGCTCGTCCAGCTTGATCTTGAAGCCGGCGTTCTCGGCCTTGTCACGCTGCTCCTCGCTGCCGGTGATGTCGTAACCCACGGAGAACGTCTTCACGCCCTCGTCATGATGCTGGCCCATGCAGTACGCTGCCAGCGAGCTGTCGATGCCGCCGGACAGGAAGCTGCCGATCTCCACGTCGGCGACCTCATGGGCGCGCACGCTCTCGTCGAACGTGTCCTTGATGATGTCGGCCCATTCCTCAAGGCCCTTGGAGCGGTCGATCTTGTAGGTGATCTTGTAGAAGCACTCGATGGTGGCCTTGCCGTCCTTGAACACCACGAAATGACCGGGCGTCATCTTATGGACGTCCTTGAACATGGTCTGCGAGTCGTTCAGGTACTCGAAGCACAGATACTGCGGCAGCGCCTCGCGGTTGAGCTCCTTCTTGAATCGCGGATGCGCCAAGAAGGACTTGATCTCGCTGCCCCAGATCAGACGGCGGCCCTCATGCTGGTAATACAACGGCTTGATGCCGAAGATGTCGCGCGCCAGCACCAGCTGCTTTTCCTTGGCATCCCAAATGGCGATGGCGAACATGCCGCGCAGGCGCTCGAACACGCCCGTGCCCCAGGCCTCGTAACCATGCACGATAGTCTCGGTGTCGCCGTTGGTCTTGAACTGGTAGCCCAAGCCCTCAAGCTCGGCGCGCAGTTCCTGGAAGTTGTAGATCTCGCCGTTGAACGTGACGGTCACGCTGCCATCGGCGTTCTGCATGGGCTGGTGGCTGCCCTCAAGGTCGATGATGGACAGGCGGCGAAAGCCCATTGCCACATCATCGTTTACGAAAAAGCCCTCATCATCAGGGCCGCGATGGATAATGCGATCCGCCATGTCCTTGACGATGGCGCGATTGACGCCCTCGTCGAAATCAACGGCGGTGAATCCCACGAATCCGCACATGCTTTGGAAAGCTCCTTCTCTCACAGGTTCGCCGACCGGCGTTTTGCATTCGCCCATCATACGCCACCGGCCCGCCCTATGGGCACTTTCCACGAAACGCGCGTCACGCCTACGCGCGATTGCCGGCGTATGCGATAATGCAAGGCTGCATACGTTATCGGGTCTCAAAGGAGATTTCATGACCGCAAACGTCGATCCCGCACCTATCACCCGCACCGAGGATGTGGCGCGCCTGCTGCAACCGGTGGTGGTAGGCGGCGACATCCTTGCATACAGCTACGTGCGCGAGCTGCATCGTGCCTTCGGCATCGAAAGCATCATCGTGCTCGCCACGCAAAACATCAAGATGCTCTCCGAAAGCCGCTTCACGGACTATCGCCTGGAGCCGCACATCCACGAGCAGGAAGGCCTATACAACGCGCTTGAGCGCATCGCGCAGGAAGTTCATGAGGCGCATCCGGAGAAGACGCTGCTCATCTTAGGCTGCGACGACTGCCATGCCCGCATGCTCTCGCAGGGCAAGCAGCGCCTGCAGGACCTTGGCTTCGTGGTCCCCTACATCGATTTCCCCCTGCTCGACGACATCACGCAGAAGCGCCGCTTCTACGAGATCTGCGAGGAGCTCGAGATCCCGTTCCCGAAAACCTGGTACTTCGACTGCGGCAACGGCCCCGATGAGCTGCCCGTCGACGAGTTCCCCTACCCGCTGATCGCCAAACCTTCAAACTCGGCACAGTTCCAAGACGCCGAGCCCACTATCGAAGGCTGGCGAAAGATCTATGAGATCGAAAGCCCCGAAGAACTCGCGCAGGTTTGGCGCAGCATCCGCACGTCGGACTACAACAACCTGCTGGTGCTGCAGGACTTCATCCCCGGCGGCGACGACGCCATCCGCACGCTCACCACGTTCTCGGACGCCTCCGGCGACATGCGCGTAGTAGCAGGCGGCGTGGTCTGCTTGCAGGACCATGACCCCACCGCGCTCGGCAATCCGCTGTGCATCATGGGCGAGCGCGAGGAGGCCATCATCTCCTGCGCCAAGCGCTTCCTGTCACATGTCGGGTATCGCGGCTTCGCCAACTTCGACATCAAATACGACAGCCGCGATGGCAGTTTCCGCTTCTTCGAGGTGAACACGCGCTGCGGGCGCAACACCTACTACATGAGCCTTGGCGGGCAGAACTTCGTCGAGTTGATCGTGCGTGAGTTCGTGATGGGGCAGTCGGTGGAGTACCACGAGGCCTACAACCCGTTCTTATACTGCTGCGTGCCTGCCTATGTGCTCAAACGCAGCATGGACAACCAGGAGCGCCTTGCTCAGGCGCTGAAAGCCCTGAAGGCCACCGATGAGCCCTACCCACTGCATTACGCGCCCGACTCCTTCAAGCACAACATGTGGGCGAAGATCATGCATCTGAACCAAATCCGCAAGTTCAAGCGATTCTACTGGGACACGAACGGAAAGCAGCTGAAGTAAACTTTGTCGACGCCTCAGCGCATGCCAGGATGGTCGCTTTTCTACATCGCGCATTGAGACGACCATCCATGCAGAAGATGCAAAGGTTATGCCGGGAAGTTGGCGTAAGCCGTCCTGCTGAGGGGCTGCCGTAGGCAGCCCCTCAGCAGCCGACGATTCGGGATGACCGAGTGTTAGACCATTCAGCAAGGCTTACAGAGGACGCTTATGGTCCGGTTCGGTGGTGAGAATCACAGGTCCGTCTTCGGTAATGGCGACCATCTTCTCAAAGTGCGCGCTTGGCTTACCATCGCGCGTGCTTACCAGCCACCCATCCTTGCCCTGAATCACTTTTCGGGTTCCCATATTGATCATAGGCTCGATAGCCAGAACCATACCTACCTGCAGCTTCATGCCAAAGTGTCTGTGTCCATAGTTTGGGACGTTCGGCTCTTCATGCATGTTTCTGCCAACGCCATGGCCGACATACTCACGAACTACGCCGAATCCGGCATTCTCGGCGATCGATTGCACAGCATGGCCGATATCGCCTAAATGGTTACCAGCGACAGCGCAATCCAGACCTGCCCACATGCATTCCTCGGTAACCTTGAGAAGCTTGCGTTTTTGCTCGGAGATCTTCCCGACCGCGAACGTCCAGGCGTTATCTCCGACCCAACCATCAACTGTTGCACCGGTATCGACACTGAGGATATCACCGTCTCGAAGCACAACCTTTTTCGAGGGAATACCATGAACGATTTGCTCATTCACCGATGCGCAAATCGTCCCCGGAAATCCACCGTACCCCTTGAATGCCGGAATACCGCCGTGCTCGCGGATATAGGTTTCGGCGAATTCATCAAGCTCCAAAGTAGTGACACCGGGCCTTACCAACTCCCCTACCTTGCGCAGCACTTCGGCGGAAAGCTGCCCTGCAGCTTTCATGGCCTCGATCTCGCCAGGAGACTTCAAGATAACCGACATAACCCATGCTCCTAACCCAATAGCTTCAACAATCGCAATCTGCAATCTGCAATCTGCAATCTGCAATCTGCAATCTGCAATCTGCAATC
>CAJMPP010000023.1 GCA_905215325.1 uncultured bacterium
CGGCCCAGCGGCGGTTGGGGACGACGACGCAGGTGAAGGCCTCGCGCGCATCCTCCTGGCCGTCCATCAGCTCGCGCAGGTACTTCGTCAGGCCGTTGAGCTCGTCCTCGGGCGTGTTCCACTTGATGGACTGCACGCCCTGCGGCAGGCCCTCGGCCCCGGCGGCGCGCTCGATGGGCGTGGCGCTGCCGGCGATGTAGGCGCTATCCATGTCGCCTTCGGTGCACAGCGCGTCGGCGAGCGTGATGATCTGCGGGTTTCCGAACGCGCCCTGCAGATGGAACACCTCCACGTCGTGGCGCACGGCCTCGAACTTCAGGAATCCCTCGATGTAGGGGTGGTTGCCGCGCTTGGACATCATCTGGTTGGGGTTGCCCGTCACCATGATCTGCTTGTCGGCCAGCAGGCACAGCACCGTCTGCTCGGCGTGGGAGAAGTTCTGGAAGTCGTCGGCCAGCACGTAGGCGAAGCTGCCGCGCGCGCCCTCGCCGGCGTCGCTTTTCAGGAAGTCGGCGGCCAGCATGGGCGCCTCGCCGGCCAGCATGGCGCCGCGCAGCTTCAGGATGCGCGTGGCGTAGGCCAGCAGGTTGTCCGCCGCGGTGCCGGCATTCCACTCCTCGCGCGGCTCGTAGCCGGCCATCTTGCGGTCCAGGAAGCCCAGCATGCTGCGCAGCTTGCGCGGATGCTCGCCGATGGTCTTCAGATCCTCCAGGAAGAAGTTGTACTCGGCGCTGTTGAGGATGCGCGGCACGCGGCCGGTGGCCTCGCGGGCGGTGGGCTGGTCGAGCACCGACACGGCGGCGTCGAGCGCGGTGCACACGCGCACCGACAGGGCGGCGCCGATGAGGTTTGCGGGAAGGGCGCGGCGAAGGCGCTTGCGGAAGGCCTGCGCGGCGAAGGCGTTGGTGACCGCTACCAAGATGGATGCGGGAGCTTCCCCGTTCTGGATAAGGTGCGCGCAGCGCGCCACGAGCGCCTGCGTCTTGCCGCTGCGCTCGGCGCCCTCGACCTTGGCGAGGCGCCCATCGAATGCGGCGATGGTATCTATCATGTGAAACTCCCTTCGGTAGCGGCTATCTGGGGCCCCGTCGTGCGCACATGGCATGCGGCGGGGCGGTTTTCAAAAGGTGGCGAAGGCGTTGCCGCGCAGGCGGCGCCTTCTGGCGGGCGCGGCTGTTCTGCGGCGGGGCGGCGTGTGCGCCCTCCAGCGGGCCTGGTGGCCTGGCGGCGGGGAGCGCTTGCGGCCCCCGCAAGGCCTTTAGGCCTCGAACACCTTGCTCGTGCCGTCAGTATACTCCACGGTCCACGTGCGGTACGTCGGCGCGAACGTAGGCTCATCAAGTTCGAACACAAGCTCCGGCGGCTCCATGCCGCCGCCGTCGACGGCATGCGCATCGGCCTCCATCAGCTCGGGCGATTCCAGGAACGCCTCTGCGGCGGCTGCCTCTGCGGCGGCGCGCTCGGCTTCGGCAGCGGCCTCGGCCTCTGCGGCGGCTGCCTCCTCGGCGGCCTTGCGCTCGGCGAACGCGGCTGCGCCGGCTTCCACCTGCGCGGCCCAATCGTCATCGGAGGGCATGCTCACGCGGGCGATCGAGCCGGTGTCGCCCAGCTTGCCCTCGTTGTAAGCGTCGCGCACGAGCGAGAGCATGCCGGCGGCGTCCTCGGCGATGCCGCTCGCGTCGTTCATGCGCAGGCGCACGGGCAGCGTGCCGTTCTGCAGGTCCACCTCAAGCCACGTGAACGCAAGCTCGCGCCCGCCCTCGATCTCCTTCTGGCGCTTGTTGTAGATGAGCGCCTGGTTGCCCAGCTTGCGGAACTGGTTGCGGAACCAATCGCGCATCACGTCGTTCCACAGCTCGTCGGAGCCCTCCTCGTCTGCCGCCAGATACTGGCGCGTGCCCAGCTTCACCAACATGCGCATGGTGTTCTCCCCCGGGGCATCCTCGCCCGCGGCGGCGTGCGTTCGCACCAGCGTCGACCCGACGTAGGCGTAGCTGCGGCCGACCTCCAGGCGCAGCTCCTCGCAGTCCACGCGCTCGTCCAGGTCCAGTATCAGCGTCATCGAAGGCCTTGGTTGTGCCATGTCCTTTACCCCTAACTCTTCGTTCGGCGAATGCCTCGCGGGCTGCCGGAATCGGGCCCGCCCCAGGTCATCCGCCTGCGTCCTCTTCGCTAACCAAAGTATAAATGCCCAGTTCAGCGCAAAATCATCCCGCAAGGATGATATGCGCGCGCTCATACAATCCCACCCTTATGATTCCCCTCCGGCGCACCGCCGTACCATCGGGTCATCGCATTGGGAACGCTGCGCCGTAGCCGCATCCGGCCCAGCCGCCACCTCCTCCCTCCCTTCCCCCTTGCAGGCGGAGGCAGGGTGCCGGCACGGCGCCGCGTTCCCAATGCGGAGGACGAAGGAGAAACGAATCAGAAAAGGAGAGGAGGGGCATATGGCGAAACTATCTTTGACTCGCCGCAGCTTCCTGAAGGCGTCCGCTATGGCGGGTGCCGCCGCGACCGTAGGGTTCGCGGCAGCGCCGTCCGCGGCTCTGGCCGAGGGCGCCGACCCGACGGCCGGCGAAGTGAAGCGCATCCGCTCGTGCTGCCGCGCGTGCGGCAAGGTCGAGTGCGGCACGTGGGTCACCGTTCAGGACAACAAGGTGATCAAGGTCGAGGGCGATGAGTCCAACGCCCACAGCCGCGGCCACTGCTGCGCGAAGTCTCAGTCGTCGATGCTCGCACTGTATCACCCCGACCGTCTGCGCTACTGCCTGAAGCGCACGAACCCCAAGGGCGAGGACGATCCCGGTTGGATCCGCATTTCCCTGGCCGATGCCTTCGATGAGGCCGGCGCCAAGTTCAACGAGATCGTGGAGAAGTACGGCGGAGAGGCCAACTTCGCCATGGGCGGCACGTCCCGCGTGTGGGCGCAGCCCCCGTACGGCACGCTGAAGTCCATCTTCCCGACCCCGAACGCCCACCTGGCGTACGAGATCTGCAAGGGCCCGCGCCACTTCGCCGGCATCCTGACTGACGAGATCGGCTCGCCCTGGATGGAAGTCGAGCAGGGTCCGTTGGTATACGTGCAGTGGGGCACCGCCGCCGAGTACTCCAACTACGACTCCACGAACCGTACGGTCGTGGACTGCTCGCAGCGCGCTTACAAGCATATATTGGTGGACCCGCGCATGACGCCGCTGGGAAAGGAAGCCGACCTGTGGTTGCCGCTGCGCGTCGGTACCGACCTGTGCCTTTCCCTGACCTGGCTCAAGTGGATCCTGGACAACGAGGCCTACGACGACCTGTTCGTCCGCCGTTGGACCAACGCCCCGTTCCTGTGGAACCCTGAGAAGGATGGCCGCACGAAGAAGGGCTGGTTCCAGGAGATGAACGGCGGCGTGGATATGGAATCCCGTATCCTGACCGAGGCAGACGTCGACCGCGAGTGGATCAGCCAGTGGTGGGAGCCGGCGGACGAGAAGTACAGCTATCGCCGCTTCATCTGCTGGGACGAGAACAACAACAAGCCCACCTACTGGGATGCCGAGGCGTGCCAGTGGGAAGGCGAGAAGCATAAGATCCCGACGACCGGTACCTGGATCGAGCATCCGTACAAGCCGATCATCGCCGACGCATGGCTGCCCGACCCGTCGCACTTCGCCGACCCGGCCGACCCGTCTTACGACGCGTACTGGAACGAGGGCAACGAGGGCGGCAAGAAGTCCAACCCCATGGGCCTGCCGAAGAACCCCGCGCTGTTCCCCGGCGGCGTGGACATCAAGCTGAAGAACGGCACCACCATCAAGGCCGGCACGGTTTGGGAGGCCTTCTCCGACAGCCTGTCCGAGTACACTCCCGAGTACTGCGAGAGCGTGACCGAGGTTCCCGCCGAGAAGATCGTCGAGGCCGTGAAGATCTACACCACGCGCCTGAACCCCCTGCACGGCAACGGCGGCATCCACTACCAGCTGGCTCCCGACCAGACGGGCCACGCGGTGCAGAACTCCCGTGCCCTGCAGCTGATCGCCTGCATCACCGGCAACTCCGACGAGCCCGCCGGCAACCGCGGCTCCTCCAAGGCCGAGGTCGACGGCTGCTGCGGCCGCGCGAACATGAAGGTCACCGACCATGCTCCTCAGGACTGGGGCATCCGCGAGGGCGTGGGCACCATGGAGCTGGGCAACACCCCGCGCGACCTGTCCATCGAGGACCAGGTGCCGCTGATCCAGAACTTCGTGCAGCACCTCATCGACGTGAAGTCCCCGCTGGCCGAGCGCTATGGCAACCACGTGCCCTCCGCCGAGGAGGCTCGCTGGATCGCCGAGCGCAAGGGCGGCGCTTACAAGAGCTCCCGCGCATGGCCGGGCCTGAAGACCAGCTTCGACAGCAATGCCAAGCAGATCTCCGCAGAGCGCTTCCCGCTGCTTCGCTACTGGAACCGCTGGGCCGACTCCGCGACCATCTGGGACTCCATCAACGGCATCGACACCCCGTATCAGATCCACGGCGGCGTGTGCATGTCCGGCGACTTCATGAACGAGTCCAACCTGCTTGAGGCCTGGGAGGCCCTGACCCGCCTGGACTTCTGGCTGGACTTCAACCTGTGGAGCTGCCCGAACAACGGCTGCGCCGACATCGTCATCCCCGTCCTGCACTGGCTCGAGGTCAACACCGGCCGCGTGTCCCAGGGCGCCGGCGGCATCTTCGGCGCAGGCCAGCGCGCCGTCGAGCCTATGGGCGATTGCATCTACGACCCGGTCGCCGTCATCTGCCTGTACCTGGGCATGGCGAAGGCGGTCTCTGGCAAGGAGCATCCGACCCGCGCCGACATCCCCGCCGACCGCGCGTCCGTGATCTGGAACGACCGCGACCTGAACTATGACGGCTGGAACAACCTGGACTACAACGAGTTCGTGCAGATGGGCGGCAGCATCACCTACGAGCAGCAGGAGTATCGCGTGCTCAAGGACGCTACCGACTGGTGGCGCATCGAGGAGTTCAAGGACAAGGAGGGCAAACCTGAGCAGGTCATCCCGGCGTTCCCGAGCTATGCCGCTGCCGAGCAGCCCGCGCAGGCCATCAACGACGTGGCGGGCCCGGACTTCCCCGAGTACGCCGCGAAGTTCCAGGAAGAGGGCTGGTTCGACTGCCGCAAGTGGCATCCCGAGCGTTGGGGCACGTATCGTCGCTGGGAGATGGGTTACCGTCGCCAGCAGGGCGGCTACAACCTGTATTCCGCCATCGACGAGAAGTGCGGCTTCATGACCCCGACCGCCAAGGTCGAGGTGTGGTCCACCATCGCCGAGACCTACATTCCGGACACCACCAAAACGTTCGCGGAGAGCTGCAGCCCGGACCGTGCCGCCTATGACGGGAAGATCCCCGACATCGACAAGTTCCCGCACTGGTTCGAGCCGAAGAACTCCAAGGTCGAGGCTCCGCGCTACTACCACAAGGACCAGGCGGACCAGATCGCCACGACGGACTCCTACATCAACGACAACTACAAGGGCGATCATCTGATGGAGGAGTACAAGGAGAACCTGCAGAAGTACGGCGACGACCACGCGTTCATCATGACCACCGGTTCCCGTCAGCCCGTGTACTTCCACTCCGAGCACCGTCAGCTGCCCTGGTGCCGCGAGCTGTGGCCGTCCCCGCGCGTCGAGATTAACCCGAAGGACGCCGCGCGCATGGGCATCGAGCAGGGCGACTGGGTTTGGATCCGCACCCCGTGGGGCGCGGTTCGCGAGGTCGCCGACCTGTACTACGGCATCAAGGAAGGCACCATCAACGCCAACCATGCCTGGTGGTACCCCGAGATGGACACCGCAAGCCACGGCTTCGAGCTGGTCGGCATCAACTGCTGCATGGACAAGTACGCCCAGTGCTGGGTGTGCGGCGCCTCGCAGCTGCGCGGCATCCCGGCGCTGATCTACAAGGCCACGGCGGAGAACTCCCCGTTCAAGAACCCGGTGCCGTGCGATCCGAAGGGCAACCCCGCCATCACGAACGCCAACGACCCGCGTCTGAAGGAATGGCTGTCCAACGACCCGCGTCTTGCCGACGCCAAGGTGGAGCTGACCTTCGCCAACATGGATGCGAAGGGCTGCCAGCCGTCCATCCAATCCCCGGATGCCCTGGTCACCGGCAAGCTGCCCAAGGGCGAGCGCGGAAGCGATGCTCTCGGCCAGTACAGCAATAAAGGCCAGCTGAGCGACAAGCTCGGCTCTTACAAATAAGGAAAGGAGGTAACAACCCATGGCAAATTACGCGATCATCACCGACCTGAACCGTTGCACCGGCTGCTTGGCCTGCACGGTCGCCTGCAAGGCGATCAACGGCGTCGACGTCGGCAACTTCTGGATCAAGACGCTGCGCATCGGTCCGCACCCCATCGAGGGCGGCTCGGGCGAATTCCCGGACGTGGAGATGTACTTCCTTCCGGTCCAGTGCCAGCACTGCAAGAACCCCGAGTGCGTGCGCGTGTGCCCGACCGGCGCGTCCCATATCCGCGAGGACGGCACCGTGCAGATCGACAAGTCCAAGTGCATCGGCTGCCGCTTCTGCGCGCTGGCCTGCCCTTATGGCGTGCGTTATCTCAATGAGGAGGAGCGCGTCGTCGAGAAGTGCACCATGTGCGAGCAGCGCATCAGCCAAGGCGAGCTGCCGCAGTGCGTGGCCCAGTGCGGCGCCCGCGCCCGCTTCTTCGGCGACCTTGACAAGGGCGTCGACAACTTCGAGGGCCCGGCGCATCCGGACAGCCCCGGCTGCCAGTACGACGAGATGACCAAGACCCGCGTCAAGCTCAAGGATTACGTCGAGGCGTACACGGAAAGCGATATCCATCATCTCAAGGACGCAGGCAACGAGCCCAAGCTGATGTACCTGCTCCGCGAGGGCCGAAAGTGGAGGGAGTAGACTCATGAATCCGGAATGGCCTCTAATCCTCTTCACCTTCTTCCTGTGCCTGTCCGGCGGCATCTTGGGCGCACAGGGCCTGCTCACCGTGCTCGGCAAGGGCAAGAAGATGCAGAACGCGGCGCTCATCGCCGCGCTGGCGACGCTTGTGATCGGCGGCATCTGCGTGTTCATGCACCTGCAGCATTGGGAGCGCATCTTCAACGCGTTCGGCGCGCTGCTTGCCGGTAACGGCTACGGCGTGTCCGGCATCACCCTCGAGCTGTGGGGTTGCGTCGTGGAGTTCATCGCGATCGCGCTGTTCTTCCTGTTCGCCCGCCGCGCCGAGGACGGCGTCGCCCCGAAGTGGGCCGGCATCCTGGCCATCATCGTGGGCCTGGCGCTTCCCATGGTCACCGGCGACTCCTATCTGATGTCGTCGCTGCCCACGTGGGATACCCCGCTTCTGATCGTGTACTACCTGACGAACACGGTCTTCATGGGCGGCCTGGCCGCGCTTGTGATCGCCGGCCTTACCGGCGACGTTGAAGCCCGCGACTTCATGGTCAAGACCGCCTTGGTCGGCGCCGTGGCCCAGCTGGTCATCGTGTTGGTGTACGCGATCATGATCAACGGCTCCGCCGACACGTACTCCGCCGACATCGCGTTCTACTTCGACCCGACGCTGCCCGACGTGCCCATGGTCGACCGCGCCGCCGTCGTCGGCAGCCTGCTCGCCGGCTCCAACGCCGTGATGTTCTGGCTGGGCGCCATCATCGTCGGCATCATCGCTCCGGCCGCCATCCTGTGGCTCGGCAAGGCGAAGGAAGGCCAGCAGCTGGCCATCTACGCCGGCGGTGCAGGCGTGTGCTGCATCATCGGCGGCATCATCTGGCGCGTGCTCCTGTACTCGGCAGCGATGCATATCTTCGCCCTGTTCTAGGGAGCGAAGGGCGCAAGGCCGGTTCTGGTCGGCCGGCCTTGCGGGCGAGTCGGCGGCGAAACGCCTGCTCGCGCATTGAAAAGGCGTGTTGGAGGGGGCTTACCTGAACGCCCCGCTTTCGGCAACGGAAGCCCCCTCATATACGCGTTTTCGAACAGCCCCGACCGGGGCTTTCGCGCATAGGACGAGGAATCGGAAAGACAAGGAGAGGTGTCTTCATGAGCGAAGAGAAGAAGGAGGGCGCGCAGGCCGCCGCCCCGCAGGACGTCGGCGCAGCTGCCGATGCGGCGCCTGCGCAGCCCGCTGCGAAGAAGGCGAAGGAGCCGATGAGCGTCTCGCGCCGCTCGCTGCTCATCGGCGTGGGCGGTACGGCCGCGCTGCTGGGATTGGGCGCCCTGCGTTATGCCGGGCACGTGCCGTTGAACCGCCCGCCGGGAGGTCAGGACGAGGCGCACCTGGTCAGCGCCTGCATCCGCTGCGAGAAATGCTACGAGGCGTGCCCGCGCCACGTCATCAAGCCGGCCAAGATCGAGGACGGCCTCCTGGGGATGCGCAGCCCCCAGCTTGACTTCAGCGCCGATTACTGCGACTTCTGCGCCGAGGAGAACGGCGGCGTGCCGCTGTGCGTGGCATCGTGCCCCACCGAGGCGTTGCAGCTTCCCGCCGGCGCGGATGCGCACAGCACCATCATCGGCCTGGCCGAGATCGACCGCAAAACGTGTCTGGCGTTCCGCGACACGGGCTGCCATTTCTGCTTCGACGCCTGCCGCGATGCCGGTTACGACGCCATCCAGCTCGATGGCGACGGCTACAGCCCGCGCCCGTACGTGATCGAGGATAAGTGCGTCGGCTGCGGCGCCTGCGAGAGCGTGTGCGTGTCGCTGCAGCAAGGCTCCATCGTCGCGGGAGCCACCGAGCGTGCCATCGTCGTCCGTCCCGCGTCCTCGTTGTAAGGGGGTTGTCATGAGATTGAGCAAGATCCGCACCATCGTGGCTGCCGCCGTGTTCTGCGTTCTGGCCGTGGGCCTGATCGCGGGCATCGACATGGGCACGCTGTCCGGCTTCGGCTTCGATTCTTTCAGCGCGCTGTGCCCGCTCGGCGCCATCACCACCATGTTGGCTACCAAGACCTTGGTTCCGCGCGCCGTGTTCAGCATCGTCATCATGGCGTTGCTGGTGTTCCTGTTCGGCCGCGCGTTCTGCGGCTGGATCTGCCCTGTGCCCGTGCTGGGCAAGCTGCGCGCGTTCTTCCGTTCGCCGAAGAAGCGCCGCGAGCTGGAGCAGGCGAAGCGCGACGAGGCGCTCGATATCGCCAAGTTCGAGCTGGGCTGCGGCGGGAAGGGCGGTTGCGAGAGCTGCAGCGCCTGCAAGCAGCAGCGCACCAAGCTGGATTCGCGCCATTACGTGCTGGGCGGCGCGCTGCTGTCCACGGCCATCTTCGGCTTCCCGGTGTTCTGCCTGGTGTGCCCCATCGGCCTGACCTTCGCCACCGTGTTGGTGTTCTGGCGCCTGTTCGCCAACGCGGACATGACCGTGGCCGTGGTCCTTATCCCGTTGATGCTGATCATCGAGCTGGTCTTCCTACGCAAATGGTGCACGCGCTTCTGTCCCATGGCCGGTCTCATGAACCTGATGGGCCGTTTCAGCCGTACGTTCAAGCCCGTCATCGACGATGCGAAGTGCCTTGAGACGTCGAAGGGCACGGCTTGCAGCCGTTGCGCCATGGTGTGCGAGGCGGACATCAACCTGCGTCATCCGGACTACGGCGAGCGCACGCTGGCGGACTGCACGCGGTGCAACGCCTGCGTGGACGCCTGCCCGGCCAACGCCATCACCATGCCGGTGGTCGTGAAGCGCGGGCAGGCTGTGAAGCTGGCCCCGAACGGGAAATAGCCGATTCGAAAGGCAAGCGCCCTTTGTGCATCCTCTTCGCGCCAAGGGGCGCTCTGCCGATTGCCGCGTGTTGACGATTCCTCTCCCCCTCCAATATGCGGCGTCATCCGCCCCGGGCCTTCGCCGGCGTCGGGGCGGTTTTTGTCGTGCCGCGTGTTGGCGATGCCGATGCGCAGCACGAGGTGATCGCATCGGCCCAGAGCGGTTTTGTCGTGTCGCACGTTGGCGACCCCCCCCTTGCTCCGATGCTGCATCCGCCCGGGCCTTCGCTGGCGCTGGGGCGGTTTTCTTTGTGGGGAAAGGCCGCAGCGAAGCAGGGATGTGGCTAGAATACGTTGCATACCACGGGCAAGCGTGCCCAAGCCGTGCATTCGCGCTTCCGCGCCGCACGCGCCAGTTTGCCGGGGTTCCGAAAACACAATCGATATGCAGGGGTTTTGCCCGCGTGGGCCTTTTGGCGCTGCGCGCTTGCTCCGGGATGCGGTTTCGTTTGACGCCGTTCGTCTTCGCAGCGGGCTTCTGCACAAGCGGGATGCGTTTTTGCGACGGGATCGCCGCACGAGCGGGACGGCGTCGTTTCGATGCGCGTTTCAAAAGCTTGCTTCGGGGATGCGGTTCGTACGCCTTCCTGGCGTGCCGTCCCGGTCGGCTTCTCGGCGGGTTTCCCATGCAAGCGGGTTGCGTTCCGGCGCGGCTCGCCGGCACACCGCTTCCGGCCGGCTTTCCCGGCCGGCTCCGTGCGCAAGCAGGCGGCGTGATGCGGCTGTCGGCCTTTGCATCGATTGTCCGGTCTATGCGCGTGAAAGGATGCGGAATGCAAGGAAGAGCATTGGTTGCGCTGCTGGTCGTTCTATACGCCAGCGCGTTTTTGGCGGGGTTCAACGAAAACCTGGTGAACATGACGCTCATGTCCATCATGGGCGAGTACGGCGTCGATTCGGTTGCGGCGCAATGGCTGGTCACGGGCTATATGATCGTGGCGACCATCGTGGTCATGTGCATGGCGTTCATGTACCGCCGCTTCAAGCTGCGCCCTCTGTACTTCGCCGCGGCGGCGTTTACGCTGGTCGGCTCGGCCATGGGCTTGTTCGCTACAAGCTTCGAGCTGCTCATGGCGGCGCGCTTGGTGCAGGCGGCGGGCTCGGGCATCTTCATCCCGCTCATGATGAACACGGTGCTGGTGGTTGCGCCGAAGCACAAGCTGGGGACGTTTCTTGCCATCGGCGGCTGCGTGATCACGTTCGGCCCCGCCCTTGCTCCGACGGTGTGCGGCGCGCTGGTCACCTCGTTCGGCTGGCATAGCGTGTTCGCGGTGCCCCTTGTCGCCATGGCCGTGCTTGCCTTGATGGCGTTGTTCGCGGTCAAGAATATGGGCTTCTCCCCTGCTCACCTGGACATCCCGTCGACGGTGCTCTCGGCTGTGTTCCTCTGCGCGCTGAGCCTGGGCCTTGTCGAGCTGACCATCGATGTGGCGCTTGCGGTTGGGTCGCTAGCGGTGGCGGTGGCCTCAGCGGCGCTGTTCGTGCTGCGCCAGCTGCGCTGCGAACATCCGCTCATCGACCTGACGCCCATGAAGAGCCGCGCGTTCTGGCCGTCGGTGGTGCTGACCACCATCGCCATGATGGGCAGCTTCAGCTGCAGCGTGCTGCTGCCGCTGTATCTGGAAGGCGGCACGGGCCTGACGGCGTTCGCGGCCGGCTTGCTGATGCTGGTCCCGGTGCTGGCGAACGCGGGCACCACCCTTCTGGGCGGCCGCATCATGGACGCGCGTGGCGAATGGCCGCTGCTCCCGGCGGGCTTCGCCGTCATCGCCGCGGGCTTCGCCGTGATGGCGGCGCTTGCGCCCACGTTGTCGTTGCCGGCGGCGTTCGTTGCGGCGTTGCTGATCATGGGCGGCACGGGCTTCATCTTCTCGCCCTCGCAGACGGCGGGCCTGCGCACCTTGCCGGCGGAGATGAACCCGTTCGGGGTCGCCATCTCCACCACGTTCGTGCAGATTGCGGCCTGCATCGGCCCTTCGCTGTACACGGGCATCATGTCCACCGCCCAGGCAGGAGCCCTGGCGGCGGGTGCGGACGTGGCGCTTGCGACCGCGCAAGGCTTCTCGATCGCCATGGTGGTGGCCGCGTGCATCGCCGCGGCAGGTTGTGCACTCGCGCTGGTTTATTCGCGTGCCGCGGTGAAACGCGATGCGAAACGCGCAGGAAGCATGTAGAATAGACGTAAGCGAATCTGCGGCGCGCCTTCACGGGCGCGCCGCTTTAGCGTTAACACACGAAGAGAAACGAGCTCAACCCATGGCTATCACCGGCAAGCAGGTCCGTCAGCTGCGCAGCATGGCGAACAACTTGAAGCCCACCGTCATCGTCGGCAAGGAAGGCGTCACCGCCAACATCCTCAAGCAGGTCAACGAGGGCCTTGAGGCCCACGAGCTCATCAAGGTCAGCGTGCTGTGCGAAACGGGCAGCCAGGCCGCCGAGGCCGGCCGCGAGATCGCCGATCAGGCCGAGGCCGAGCTGGTGCAGGTCATCGGCAAGCGCGTGGTGCTCTACCGCGAGACCACCCGCGACGATATCGAGAAGATCCAGCTGGTCAAGTAGGCAGGCGAGTAAGCAAGCTTTCTAGCAACGTCGCGCGGCTTTCGGCCGCGTAAAGCAGATCGGGCCCCGGCAAACGCCGGGGCCCGATTGCGTTTAGGGGGATGTGTGGCGCGGTTGCGCTGCGTCGGCTTGACTCCCGGTTCTGGGCGGTTTTCCGCCGCACACCCCCTCTCAAGTTCCGCACCCTTCAATTTCTGGGTGTTTTACAGAAAAAGCCCGGCTCACCTAGCTCGAACCCCCGTCTGGTCTTCGCGGATAGCCCTAGAGTCTAGAATTCGGCGATCGCTTCCACAAGAACCGTCGAACCCTCCATTCCTGCTGGCCACGCCTCGAAAGCTGCACGTGTACCATTTTGCGAAACAGGCGTGCTGCCTGTTGGGGAGTATGGGACCCATCCCCAATTTGGCTCTAATCTGCTGTAGGTATCAAATTGATTTTGAATTACACGTGTTCCAGTAAGGCCTGCATATACCGCATGGGTCCTTGCTCCTGTCACCAGAAGCGAATCGCTTCTGGTGATTCTTGCAGTTGCATAATTAATTTTGAAATTACTGCTTGCTGCTGCGGACCCCCTGTCGAACCCGTACTCAATCTCAACTTCCAGTCGTACGAGCGGATCGTCGTAGCTTGCGCCCATAGAAAGTGGAGCGACGGTCGATGAATTGGGCTTCACTAAGCCGATTTCGTAAGAAGCGCGAATTCGATCGTTGCTCTTTTCGATAGATTCCCCCAGTTCAATAATGGAATACTCGGGAGAATAGTTCTGAAACTGGTTTGCCGCAGGGATGGCGTTTCCGTTGCTGTCAATTGTGGAAAGGGAGAACGAAAACCGAGGCTCGTTGTTTGTTGCTTCGGTGGTGTCGGCAATGGCGAAACTGGGAGTTACCAGGCCGATTCCAGCTGCTGTTGCCCCTAAGAGAAAAGCCCGTCTTGAAAGATTAGTTTGCATATCAAGCTCCTATTCCTGAAGACAGTCTGCGCTATTCGCAGTCACAGGCTTTATGCCGTGGTTGTCGAAAATGTTTCAAATATTTGAAACATTTTCTTAAGTTGAAGCATAGGGAGTTTGAAGAACGCGTTTATACCGTGCGTTTTTGCACGATGAAGCGGGGGCCGTGGTATGCGTCTTTGGATTCCTCGGGGTCTTCCTCGTGATTGAGCGCGGCGATGTACGCATCGGTAGGGGCAATGCGATAGTAATAGGAGGTTGAGGAGTTGCTGCCTTCAAATGTGATTGCGAGCTCAGAGTTTGCAAACTCCTGAAAGGCGCATGCGCTGTCGAGAGACAAGGAATCGGTGATAACGTTGCAATATAGGAAAAACCCTTCTGCGGCTTTCTCTGCCGTGATAGTGACGGAATCCCCCCATGCGCCCGGTGTACTGCCGATTTGGATATTGTTGTTTGTGGATTCGTATGTGACCCATTCGCAGTATTCGTTTGGCTGAGCCGTTGCATTCAGGCAGAGAACGTGATTTGCGTTGGTTTCGTCATAAAAGCCCCTTTCCAGGGAAAGGACACCGGAATCAAGGAACTTGCTATCGCTTTCGCTTCTTGCGTTTGCGTAAAAGGCGAGTTCGCCGTCTGCGTTTTGTTGTGGTGTGCACGTAGCCATTGTGAATAAGAAGCATATGCCAAACGCGAGGGAAAAAATCGTTGTCGTAAGACGCGGATGTTGTTTCATAAAAATCACCTCCTTGTCTGCTTTACGCGTACGAGGGTCGAAATGTTTCGATAGACACGGGTTTCATACTTGTTTGAAAGGTTAGCTTATGCGGGGAGAATATGAGGTGTGATACGGCCGAGGATGTACGAAAGGCAATCGAATCTTATGGGGATAGCGTTTGGCGGCTTGCTCTTGCGATGACTCGTTCGCATCATTTGGCGGACGATGTGTTTCAGGAAACGTTCATGAAGCTGTGCTCCTCGCAAAGGAATTTTGACAGTAACGAGCATTTGAAGAACTGGCTGCTCAAAGTAGCAGGAAATCAGTGCAGGAGCATGTTTCGAAGCAGGCGGTTAAGGGGCGAGGTGTCGCTTGATTTGCGCTGCCATGATGCGGCGGTTCTTGATGATGGTTTTGACGATATCGAGGTATCCGATTGCCTCAATAAAGCACTCGCGGTTTTAAATGCAGCCGAACGCGAGGTTGTGTATTTGCGCGTGGTCGAAGACATGACGACGAAGGAAATTGCGAAGGCACTGGGATGCCCCCATGCAACGGTAAGGACTCGTCTGCGACGTGCGCGAAATAAGGTCATCGAGCAATACAGGGAAGGGGGTTGCGGTGAAGGCTGATCAGCAAAACAAGTGCGCGGATGATGTGTTGTATGGTGCGTTTTGCGCAGATTTGCGAGATGGTTTTGCAGACAAGACGGCGCCCGCGGATGTCGTCGAAAGGATGACGAGACGCGTTTCGCTGAAGGAGGAGATAGCGACTGCGTCTAATGCCGCTGCGGGTAAGCGAGCAGGTCAGAAGTCTGCTTTTGTCGTGACAGCAGTAGGGGTTGCAGCTTGTCTGGCTTTGCTGACTTGCTTCGTGCCGCTTCGGTTGCCGTCAGCAAATGCCGATGTGGTGGTGAACGAATGCCGCTCCATTCCTCGAGATGCTATGGCGTTTATTGGATATTACCAGGTAGGAGACTCGGTGCGCGTCCAGTTTGAAGCTAACTTCGAATGGAGGGAGCCGGGGGTTTCCTCGGTTACTTATAGCGTAACGGCTGATGGGGTTTCGGTTTGGCTTGCTGACGAAACATTTTCGCGAGGCAGTGGCACCATGGAGGGCGATGGCAAGCAAGCAACGGCTTACTATTCTTACACGGAAGATGGCTCCGCTTTTGCTCGTTGCCTGATAACGGTTGACTTAGGTTTGGCTGGCGAAGTGGAGCGAAGTCATATCGAGCAAGCGGCTCGTGACGCCTTAGCGGGTGTCGAGGTTAATGCGAGCGCTCAATTGGACAGCGGCGAAAAGAAGGACGCTAGCTGCGAGATTCTTTAGTGCGTTCTGCCCTATATAGACGTTGTTGGGATGCGTCGCTGCCTACTTCAGGCACCTGCACAACCATTGGTTGCCGGTGTTGGCGGCGTGGGGGCAGCCGATGCAGGTGGGCGCATCGCAGAGCTGCGCGCTCTCGAGCGCGCCGCAGAAATCCCGCAGGTCAAGCGCGGGGTTTGCGGCATCGGGTTGCGCTCCAGCGGTGATGCTTTCCGGTGCGTCCGCTTCCGCCACGCTCGCGTTTGCCGAGCCCGCTTCCGGCGCGTCCGCTTCCGCTGGGTTCTCTCCCGCTCCCGCATCTGCCAGCTGCATTGCGCGCACCACCATGCTGGCGAACTGGCGCATGCCCAGATTCGTGGGGTGCGTGCCCTCGAGCGAATCGTAGTCGCGACCGAACGCTCGCACGTTGGCGACGCGGCAGCCTTCGGCCGCAGCGGCCTCGCGGATGGCGGCGTTGTATTCGTCCAGATGATGGCCGCGCAGGCGGTAGCAGAATTCGGGATGATCGACGCCGCGCGTGCGACCGGGCAGCAGCGTGATGCAATACACCGCGGCCTTAGGGGCGGCTGCGCGGATGTTGCGCAACATGGTTCGGTATGCCGCGCCGAAACGCTCCACGGCGTTGGCGGGCGCGGCGCCGGCTACCTGCTCGGGAACGGTTGCCGGGTCGATGCAGCGCGGCATGGCATGGCTGTGGCCGGCGGCCTGCGCTTCGGCGCCGCCCCAGCCGTAGTCGTTGATGCCGATGAACACGAGCACCACATCGGGCGCCTGGCCGTCGGGCCCCAGCAGGGCGGCAGCGCGTTCGGGGCTGCTGGCGGCGGGGAAGCCCGCGCCTTCGACCATGCTGCCTGACCAGGCGCTATCGGCAAGCACGGTTCCGCCGAGTGCCCGCACCGCGTGCGACCACCACGTGTCCTCGGGACGCAGCACGCCGGATCGCTCCAAGCGCTCATCGTTGTAGAACAGCGTGTAGCCATCGGGCACGCACCCCTCGAAGGTGCTGATGGAATCGCCCATGATAGAGAACGTTTTCGCGGGCATGCCCGACCGCCTTCCTTGCGTTATCCGTAATCGCGCCCCGGCGTCGTGCATCGGGGCTGCTTTTGTCCGGTAGCACATGGTAGCAAAACCTCGCGCACGCTCTGTTAACAGTCTATGTAGGCTCGAATCTTATGCTGACTTTCCCGGCTCGTCCCACCCTTCGCCAGCGCCGCCTTCGCCATCAGGATAACCCCAGGTGAACCGCATAAAAACTTGTGTGCAACCAGTGGATGCCGCAGACTGTCCCCTTGACGTTGTACGAATTTAGTTGTACAATTATACGAACCACGCACTCACACTAGCTGCGCCGGCGGAGTCCGGCGCAGCGCTGGTAATCGCCGCGGGGAGCAACGGCCGGCCAATCGGCCGTCCGCCCGTTTTCCCGTGCAGCGAAGCGGGACGATCGGAGGTTGCAATGGGCGAGGCAATGGTCACCGGCCGCATGGCGCCCGGCAAGAAGCGCCGCGGCGGCCTTGTGCTGCAGCGGGAGGGCCTCACGGCCTCCCAGGCCATCAACCGCATGTACGACAAGCTCATCGAGAACGGCGACGCGTCGTTTCTCACGGGCATCGTGGCGGCGGAGGACGAAGCGGCCTGGGATAACGCCGTGGAGTTCGTCGATTCCCTCTCCGAACCCGTATCCGACGGCGTATCCGAGGCCGTTGATGAAGCATCCTCGGAGCTGGTCGACAGCGCCTTCGAGCACGGCAACCTGCCGGCCGACGGCCCGGACCTTGCGGCCATCGCCCGCGCCGCTCGATTCTCCTCGCGGGGGGTGATCTAACATGCCCCAGGCCCGTGTCCTGCTTGGTACCGAAGTCGTCATGGACTTCATGAACGAGCGCCAACCGTTCTACCAACAAACGCGCATGCTCATGGTGGCCGGCCGCGTGGGCGAGTTCGACCTGTGGGTAACCGCCTCTCAGGTGGTCGACCTCGTCTACCTGCTCTCCGAAGGCGGCAAGCCCGAGCTGCTGCCGCGCGCCATGGAACGCATCCGCGGCCTGCGCACCTTCGTGCAGGTGGCGGACCTCACCGCCGCGAACGTCGACCGCATGCTGGCCTCGTCGGGGCAAAACCCCGAGGGCCAGCTCATGGTCAACGCCGCCATCGACCTGCGGGCGGACTTCCTGCTCACGCATGATCCGGACGGCCTGGAAAACGGTCTGGTCAAGGTCATGAACGTGCCGGGCATGTTCGAATGGCTGTGCGAGAACCGCGATCTGGACTACACGCAAATCGAGATTTAGCGAAGGCGTCCCGCTGTCACCTTCCTGTCACTTGACACTCCCAAGCGCCAGACTACAATCGAAATTAGCACTCAAGCTGTGAGACTGCTAACGCGCCCCGCACCTGCGGGGCGTTTCATTCGCCGGGGCATGCACGGCCCGGCGCTTCGCCTGCGGGCGGGCGTCGCAAGCCGGCACCGCCGCAGGTAAACGAAGTGCCCGCGCGCCGCGCGGCCGGTCCCGCAGCACCGAAGCACGAACGGAAAGGAAGCGCCGCACATGCGCAAGTTCAAGACAGAGAGCAAGAAGCTGCTCGACCTGATGATCAACTCCATCTACACCAACCGCGAGATCTTCCTGCGCGAGCTCATCTCCAACGCGTCGGACGCCGTGGACAAGCTGTACTTCAAAAGCCTCACCGATTCCAGCATCCAGCTGACGAAGGACCAGCTCGGCATCGACGTCGCCTTCGACAAGGACGCCCGCACCATCACCGTGTCCGACAACGGCATCGGCATGACGCAGGAGGACCTGGACCGCAACCTGGGCACCATCGCCCATTCCGATTCCATGGCCTTCAAGCAGGAGAACGCCGAGCAGCAGGGCGACGACGTCGACATCATCGGCCAGTTCGGCGTGGGCTTCTACAGCGCGTTCATGGTGGCCAAGTCCGTGCGCGTGGTGTCGAAGGCCTACGGCAGCGATCAGGCCTGGGCCTGGGAATCCGACGGCGTTGAGGGCTATACCATCGAGGAGGCCCAGCGCGAGGGCAACGGCACCGACATCATCCTCACGCTCAAGGACAACACCAACGAGGAGAACTTCGACCAGTTCCTCAGCGAGTACGGCCTGAAGGACCTCATCAAGCGCTACAGCAACTACGTGCGCTATCCCGTGCGCATGGAGGTTTCGAAGTCCCGTCAGAAGCCCAAGCCCGAGGACGCCGGCGACGACTACAAGCCCGAGTACGAGCAGTACACCGAGGTCGAGACCATCAACTCCATGGTGCCGATCTGGAAGCGCAGCAAGTCCGACGTACAGCAGGAAGAGTACAACGAGTTCTACAAGCAGACCTTCCACGACTTCACCGACCCGGCCGCTACGTTCTCCATCCACGCCGAGGGCGCGCTGTCCTACGACGCGCTGCTGTTCATCCCCGGCCGCGCGCCGTACGACCTGTACAGCAAGGACTACAAGAAGGGCCTGGAGCTGTACAGCTCCAACGTGCTGATCATGGAGAAGTGCGAGGACCTGCTGCCCGACCACTACAACTTCGTCCGCGGCGTCGTGGACAGCCAGGACCTCACGCTCAACATCTCGCGTGAGACGCTGCAGCAGAACAACCAGCTGCACGCCATCGCCCGCAAGGTGGAGAAGAAGGTCACGAGCGAGCTGAAGAAGATGCTGAAGAACGACCGCGCCGCCTACGAGAAGTTCTTCGAGGACTTCGGCCGCGGCCTGGAGTACGGCATCTACACCAGCTACGGCATGCTCAAAGACGAGCTGGCCGACCTGCTGCTGTTCTACAGCGCCAAGGAGCAGAAGATGGTCACGCTGGCCGAGTACCTCGAGGCCATGCCCGCCGACCAGAAGTCCATCTACTACGCCGCCGGCGACAGCATCGACCGCCTGGCCAAGCTGCCCATCGTGAACGCGGTGCTCGGCAAGGGCTACGACGTGCTGCTGTGCACGAAAGACGTTGACGAGTTCTGCTTCCAGGCCATGATGACCTACGGTCCCGAGGCCGAGCAGGATGCCGAGGGCAAGGGCATCGAGGGCACCGGCCCCAAGGAGCTCAAGAACGTGGCGTCGGGCGACCTGGACTTCGCCTCCGAGGAGGAGAAGAAGGAGGCCGAGGAAGCCGAGAAGGACAATGAGGCCCTGTTCGCCGCCATGAGGGAGCAGCTCGGCGACGCAGTCACCAAGGTGGCCGTGTCCACGCGCCTGACCGATGCGCCGTCCGCCGTCACCACCGAGGGCCCCGTGTCGCTTGAGATGGAACGCCTCATGTCGCAGATGCCTGATGGCATGGGCGAGGTGAAGTCGCAGCGCGTGCTCGAGCTGAACGCGAAGCACCCGGTGTTCCAGGTGCTCAAGGACGCCCAGTCCGCCGGCGATGCCGAGAAGGTGAAGCTCTACACCGAGATCCTGTACGATCAGGCGCTCATCGTCGAGGGCATGCCCATCGCCGACCCGGTCGCCTACGCGAACGCGGTCACGAAGCTGATGGCCTAAGCTCATTCCGAATGTGAAGCCTGCCGGCCCTCAACAGGGCCGGCAGGCTTTTGTATTATGATGTTCACACTATGCAGAAGAGCATCCACGACATATTGCAGATGATCGAAACGCCGCTTATCAGCTTCACGGTGGTGGTGCTGAGCTGCGTGTGCTTCCTGCTGTCGCTGTGGATCATCATGATCTTGGTTAGGCTCGTGGTGGGATGAGCTTGCAACGGCACATCTCGCGCGCCGGGCGGCGGGGATAGGCACCGCTATGTGGCAGCGCTTCACATGGTATGACGTCAGGGTCATCGGCCATTATCTGGGCATGCTGGTGCTTTTCTCGTCCGTGGCGCTTATCGTGCCGCTGGTCACCGCCATCGTGTTCCGCGAATGGATTCCTGCAAGCCATTACCTTCTTTCCATAGGGTTATCGCTCATCGTCGGGTCGGCGTTGCGTTTCCTGCGCATCGAGCCCGGGCGCCTGAACCGCCAGCAGGCGTTGGTGGTCACGGGCCTGGCGTGGGTGGTCCTGGCGTTCATGGCCACCATCCCGCTGTACCTTTCGGGCCACTACAACACGTTTTTGGACGCCATGTTCGACGGCGTCTCGGGCATCACCACCACAGGCGCCAGCATCATCTCCGACCTTGACCACCTGTCCTATGCCGACAGCATGTGGCGCTTCATCATGATCTTGCTCGGCGGCTTGGGCCTGGTCGTGGTGGCGCTGTCGTTCGGCCTGTTCGGCAAGCGCTCGGGCGCCAGCCTGTACATGTCCGAAGGCCGCAGCGAGCACGTGGTCCCCAACATCGTGCAAACCGCCCAGTTCATCGCAAAGCTGTCGCTGGGCTTCATCTGCGTGGCCACCGCCGTTCTGGCCGTCATGTGCGCGTTCGCCGGCATGGAGGCGCCTCGCGCGTTCCTCAACGGCTTGTGGCTGGCCATCTCCAGCTTCTGCACCGGCGGCTTCTCCCCCATGAGCACGTCCATCCTGTACTACCATTCGTTCCCCATCGAAGTGGTGCTCATGCTGCTCATGATCATCGGATCGGTGAACTTCGTGCTGCACTCCGAGCTGTGGAAGGGGCACCTGAACGTGTACTTCCGCGACATGGAGATCCGCACCATGTTCATCTGGATCGCCGTGATGACCCTGGTGTTCGCCGCGTCGGTCTCGGCAAGCTCGGATTTCTCGAACCTGGCCACCATGATGCGCCGCGGCGTGTTCCTCATCGTGTCGGCGTTCTCCACCACGGGCTTCCAGAACGTCACCACCAACCAGCTGACCACGTCGCTGACCTCGGGTGCGTTCCTGGTCATCGCCGCGCTCATGTGCGTGGGCGGCGGCGCCGGCTCCACGTCGGGCGGCATCAAGTTCAACCGCATGGGCCTGATCATCAAGTCGCTTGTGGCCACGGTGAAGGAGACGCTGGCGCCCGACTCGGCGCGCGTGGTCGTCTCGTACTACCACCTGGGAAGGCGCATCCTGTCGCCTGAAGTGGTCAAGCAGGCCATGACCGTGTTCGTGCTGTACGTGGTCACCTACGCCGTGGGCGCGCTCGTGGGCATCGCGCACGGCTACGACGCCACGCAGTCCATCTTCGAATCGGTTGCCATGGCCTCCAACGGCGGCATCTCGTCAGGCGTGTGCTCCCAGGGCATGCCCGCGTCGCTTGAGCTGTTCTACATGCTGGAGATGTGGGCCGGCCGTCTGGAGTTCCTCACGCTGATCGCGCTCATCGTCGAGGTCGTGGTGACGCTCGATCCGCGCAGGGTGGTAAGGAACAGGCTGGTGAGGCGCTCATGATGCGAAAGGGAATGGCCGCAGCGGCGCTGGCGTTCGCGTTGGCGCTCCCCGCGTTCGCGTGCCCGCAGGCCGCGTTCGCCGACGAGCCGGCTGAAGGCGAAAACGCCGTCAACGTCACGCAGCTGCCCGACAGCTCGTTCATCTACGACACATCCATCACGGACCTGAGCATGGCTGATACCTATTACGACAAGCAGACGGTGCAGGTCACCGGCGAGGTGGTGGGCGATCGCATCACCGCCGGCGACGGCCGCCATTGCTGGCTGCAGCTGGCATCGCCTTCCGATTCGTCCACGGTGTCCGTTTACCTTACCAACGAGTCCGCCGACAAGGTGGACACGTACGGCACCTATGGCCGCAAGGGCACCACGCTGCAGGTGCGCGGCACGTTCAATCTGGCGTGTCCCGACCACGACGGCGCATCCGATCTGCATGCGCAGGTGGTGACGGTCACGGAGAAGGGCAAGGCCACCCCCGACGAGTTCAACATCAACGCGTTCATCCCGGGCGCGGTCACCGTCATGATCGGCCTGGCCATGATGGTGGTGTTCTATCTGCTGCGCGAACGCCAGCGATAAGGCTACAAGGAGGAGAGCTTGCAGAGAGCGCAGGTTGTGAAACTGGACCGCGGGTATCCGCTCGTGCGATGCGAGGACGGGCGCCTTGTGCGCTGCGAACATGCAACGGCCCTGGTCAAAGGGGAGAAGGTACGCGCCGTCATCGGCGATTTCGTCGAGGTGAACGCGCCGGAGGGTCACGACAAGGGCATCATCGAGTCCATCTGCCCGCGCGAACGCGCCTTCGTGCGCAAAGATCCCACCGAGCGTGCCGTCCCCCAGGTGCTGGCGGCGAACTTCGACCGCGTTATCCTGGCCCAGCCGCTGGCCGAGGTGAACCTGCGCCGTCTGGAGCGCGAGCTGGTGCTGGCGTACGAGACCGGCGCCGCCGTCACGGTGGTGCTCACGAAGGCCGATCTGGCCGAGAGCGAGGAGCAGGTGGAGCAGGTGGCCGACCGCGTCCGCGCGCTGGCGGGCCCCGACGTGCGCACGCTGGTGGTGTCTGACGGCAACGCGGAAAGCGTGGAGGCCG
The DNA here is from genome assembly GCA_905215325.1 of uncultured bacterium. GTDB lineage: Bacteria > Actinomycetota > Coriobacteriia > Coriobacteriales > Eggerthellaceae > Senegalimassilia. The sequence continues at coordinate 22,718 of CAJMPP010000023.1, forward strand.
TGCGCGCCCTCATGGCCCCCGGTACCACCACGGTGCTGGTGGGGAAGTCGGGCGTGGGGAAGTCCAGCCTGGTCAACATGCTCGTCGGCGAAGAGGTGCAGGAAACGGGCACGGTGCGCGAGGGCGACGGCAAGGGCCGCCACACCACGGTCAGCCGCGAGATGGTGGCCATCCCCGGCGGCGGGTACGTGGTGGACATGCCCGGCGTGCGCGGCTTGGGGCTGTGGGACGCCGACGCGGGCATCGGCGCGGCGTTCGCCGACATCGAGCAGGCGGCGCAACAGTGCCGCTTCCGCGACTGCAAGCATGAGAACGAACCGGGCTGCGCCGTGCGCGCCGCCGTCGAGTCCGGCGAGATAGCCCCCGAACGATTCGCCAGCTATCAGGCGCTCAAGCAGGAGGCGGCCACGTTGCGCGATCGCCGCGAGGAGGCCCGCCGCATGCGCGGCGAGAAGGCCAGCGACAAGAAGCGCGGCGGCCAGGGAGGCCGCCCGAGCCGCGGCAAGCGTCGCCGCTAACACCTGCGACGTCCATGGCGTCTCCATCCGGTTGCCGGGCGGTTTCGCGCTCGCTTGCCAAAAACGCTACAATATAAGGGTTAACCGAAAGCAACGCGCACGTCGGCGTGCGGCTGCTGCGCCCGGTCCATGGCCGCGGCCCGGCAACCCGCATTCGGCGTAAACGGACCCGAAACAAAGGACGTGCATGAATCCGGTCATCGTAATCCCGACGTTCGTGTCGCCGCGCCGCCGAAAGGACTCCGGCAGCGTGATCGCCACGTACGACCACACCACCCCGCTGAGCAATCCCGGCGAGCTGCCGCGCCTACTCACGTCTTTGCAGAAGGTTCGCGGCATCGGGCAGATCATCGTGCTGGTCGCCGCCGAGCCCGCCATCTCCGACCAAGCCGCCGAGAAGGTGCAGGACATCGTCTCGCGCTTTCCCGGCCTCAACATCGCCATCATCGGCGCCGACGAGTGCAACCTGGTGCAGCAGCGCATGGAGCAGCTGGGCCTGGGCAAGCTGTCGAAGGAGATCGGCCTTACCGGTTACGGCGCCATCCGCAACCTGGGCCTGGTGCTCGCCAACGTCATGGGCTTCGACTCCATCGTGTTCCTCGATGACGACGAGGTCATCGATGACGCCGACTTCCTGCAGAAGGGCGTCTATGGCCTTGGCAAGCTCACGCGCAAGGGCGTGCCCATCTTGGCGAAAACCGGCTTCTACCTGAATTCCGAGGGCTCGTACCTGTCGAAAAGCCAGGACAAGTGGTACAACCGCTTCTGGCAGCAGGGCAAGGCCTTCAACAAGTGGATCACGAAGGCCATGCGCGGCCCGCGCCTGTCGCGCAGCAACCATGTGTGCGGCGGCTGCCTGGCCATTCACAAGGAGGCATTCAAGCGCCTGTCGTTCGATCCGTGGGTCGCTCGCGGCGAGGACCTGGACTACATGTTGAACCTGCGCATGTACGGCAGCGACATCTGGTTCGACAACCAGTGGAGCCTGCGCCACTTGCCGCCGGCGTCCACCAGCGAGGGCACGCGCTTCCGTCAGGACATCTACCGCTGGCTCTACGAGTACCGCAAGATGGAGTACAGCCGCACGCAGATCGACCTGATGCAGGTCAAGCCGCAATCCCTCGAGCCTTACCCGGGCCCGTTCCTGGAGCCGGGCATCACGAAGCGCATCCGCATCACAGCCATCCTGCGAAGCCTTGCCCGCAAGGACAAGAAGGCGTACCGCCAGGCCGCGAAGGCCGCGCGCACCGAGGCCGTCATGTACGCGCAGCGCAATTGCTCGAAGTACTTCGAGTTCCAGTTCGTATGGCCCGAGCTCATGGCCCGCATGGACAGCGACCAGATCCTGCACACGGCCATCGTGCAGTCCGTGGCGCGTCGTCAAGCGGCGGCGAACATGGCGGCGGCGTTCCCCGTGGCGGGAGCCGGCGCCGGCGTCGATCCGGGCGTGACCAGCGAGATTCGCCTGAACATAGCCGAATAGGGAAGGCGGCGCGGCGCAATGGACGTGTTCGCTGCCTTCATCGCGCCCGCTTTGGCGGGCGTGTTCGTCGGCGTGATGTCGGGGCTTCTCGGCGTGGGCGGCGGCACCATCATGGTACCCATCTTCCGCCTGGCGTTCGGCATGAGCCCGCTTGCCAGCACGGCGACCAGCCTGTTCGCCATCATCCCCACGTCCATCTCGGGCGTGGTCGCGCATACCCACGCGAAAACCTGCGTGCCCAAACTCGGCTTGGCGCTAGGCGTGGGAGGCGCGGTCATGTCGCCGATGGGCGTGTGGCTGGCAAGCGTCTCGCCCGGCTGGCTGGTCATCTGCGTGGCGGCGATGGTCATCGGGGTCAGCGCGTTCAAGATGTTCAAGAAGGCCGTGAAGTGCGCGCCCGCGCCCCGCGCGGGGCGGGCGGGCAGCAACGCGCAGGCGGCGAGCGCGAAGTGCGCGCCCGCGCAGTTCGCGGCCGCGAAGGATGTGCCCGCGCAGGCGGCAGGCTCGAGCAACGTCGCATCCTCAAGCCAGGGTGCCGCCTCCGCAAGCAAAGGTGCCGCCTCCGCTTATACCTCAGGTCCGAAACCCGTTCCCGACCAGCCCGTTCTCTCCCGCAAGCAGTACCTCCAGGGCGCGTGCATCGGCTTGATTGCCGGCTTGGCGTCCGGTTACGTGGGCGTGGGCGGCGGCTTCATCATGGTGCCGCTTATGCTGGCGGTCCTGGATATCCCCATGAGCCTGGCTTCGGGGACGTCGCTTATCGCCATCATGATTTTGGCAATCCCCGGCGTCATCGAGCAGGGCTTGCTTGGCAACATCGATTACCTGGCGGGCATCGCCATCGTGGTCGGCAGCATTCCCGGAGCCCTGGTGGGCGCGCGGCTGGTTCGCGTGGTCCCCGAGCGGCAGCTGCGGTTCATCTTCGGCGGCTTTCTGCTAGCGGCGGCCGTTATGCTCATGCTCAACGAATTCGGTATACTGGGCTGACGTCGCACGCGGGCCTGATCTTGCCTGCCCGTCGTGCCCGATAAGGAAGGAGTCGGCGTATGAACGTCGATATGGAGGACAACCGCGCAAGGCTTCCGCGTTACTTCACGCTCGAGATGCTCATGTCGGTGATGGTGGCGCTGTCGGGCCTTGTGCTCATTTGGAATCTGGTGTCGCCGGTCGTCAGCGTGTTGGAGCTGTTCATCGCGGGCATGGTGTTCACCTTGTCCATCACCGTGCTCATCCGTCTGCTCATGGACCCTGACTCCGTGCGCGCTCGCCAATCCAGCAACGTGCTGCAGCTGGCAAGCCAAACCCTTGAGGCCATGGGCGAGGAAGGCTTGGACAACAAATCCGCCCAGCGCATCTGCAGCCTGCTTTTGCCCTCCACCGCGGCTATCGCCGTGGCCATCACCGACGACCGCTTCATCCTGGGTTACGCAGGTTACGAGGAATCGCACAACCTTTCGGGCACCATCATCCGCACGCATGCCACGTACTCCACGCTGGCAGACGGCAAGACGCGCGTGCTGTTCACCCCCGAGGAGATCGGCTTCCCCAAGGGCACCCACGGCATCAACGCCGCCATCATCGTGCCGTTGACCGTGGGCAAGGACGTGAAGGGCACGTTGAAGTTCTACTACCGCCGTGCCGGCCACATCAGCGAAACCCAGAAATCCATCGCCACCGGTTTCGGCCAGCTGCTGTCCACGCAGATGGCGGCATCGGCGCTCGAGGAGCAGACGGCCCTGGCCACCAAGATGGAGCTCAAGATGCTCCAAAGCCAGATCAACCCGCACTTCCTGTTCAACACCATCAACACCATCGCGTCGTTCACGCGCACCGACCCCGCGCGTGCCCGCACGCTGCTGCGCGAGTTCGCGAAGTTCTACCGCAGCACGCTCGAGGATTCCGGCGACCTCATCGAGTTCCGCCGCGAGCTCGAGCAGACGCAGCGCTATTTCATGTTCGAGCTGGCGCGTTTCGGCGAGGACCGTTTGGAGTTGATCTGCAACGTGGAGCCCGAGGTCGAGGACATGATGGTGCCGCCGTTCTTGATCCAACCTCTGGTGGAGAACGCGGTGCGCCACGCCATGCCCTCCGAGGGCAAGTTGACCATCCGCGTGGAGGGCGTGCGCCAGGGCGACGACGTCGTCGTCTCCGTCATCGACGACGGCAACGGCATGACGCAGGAGGCTTGCAACAACATCCTTCATCCCGGTTCCACGACGGGTTGCGGCATAGCTGTGGGAAACGTGCACGATCGCATCTGCGGTTATTTCGGCGCGGGCACGCATTTGGAAGCGGAGAGCGAGCTTGGTCAAGGCACCACGATCCGCTTGGTGTTGATCGAAGGCGCTCTAAGACAGTGTTAGGAAATGAAAACGGCCCCGCGGATGCGGGGCCGTTGATTGCGAATGGTGCCCGAGGCGAGAGTCGAACTCGCACGTCTTTCGACAACGGTTTTTGAGACCGCCGCGTCTGCCATTCCGCCACTCGGGCATTGAGCTTTACCATTGTACCGGATGATTCTGGTCTGCACAACAGGAAATGGAGATGACTTCATGGTTGAGAACGCAGCATTGGCGAAGATGCCATCGGATGAGTTGCTCGAGCAGCGCATCGACCGTTACCTTGACGAGCATTGGGAGGATATCGTCGCCGATATCGACAAGCTCGTGCGCATCCCTAGTTTCGAGGATCTTGCCGCAGCAGCCGAGGGCGCGCCGTACGGCCCCGGCCCTCGCAAGGCGCTCGACGCCGCGCTCGCCATGGCGCGCGACATGGGCTTCGAGGTTCACGACGACGCCGGCCACGTCGGCTACGCCGATCTTGCCGGAACCTCCGAGGAGCAGCTGGGCATCATCGGCCACATCGACGTGGTGCCGGCGGGCCCGGGCTGGCATTTCGAGCCGTACCAGGTCACGCGCAAGGAAGGCTACCTGCTGGGCCGCGGCGTCATCGACGACAAGGGCCCGAGCGTGGTGGCGCTTCACGCCATGAACCTGTGGCGCCGCATGCAACTCGACGGCCAGGCGCCGCAACTTCCCTATACGCTGCGTTTCATCTTCGGCGTGAACGAGGAAACGCGCATGGATGACGTCCATTACTACCGAGCCCATCACGCCGACCCGGCGTTCCTATTCACGCCCGATGCCGAGTTCCCTGTGTGCTACGGCGAGAAGGGCATCTATCACAGCCTTATGACCAGCGCCGATGTGCCCGTTGAGCAGCGTACGGTGATTTCGTTCGAAGGTGGCACGGCGGTGAACGCGGTACCCGGCCATGCACAGGCGGTGGTGCGCGCAGGGGCGTGCGACCTCCCGGCGGCGCAGGGTATCGAGGTGGAGCTGCTCGATGAGCGCGACGCCGCGACGGCCTTGGAAGCCGCTGGCGCACAGGCTGACGCGGTCGGCTGCCGCTTGGCGCGCATCATCGCCACGGGCCGCAGCGCGCACGCGAGCCTGCCGCAGGGCGGTGTGAGCGCCATCGGGCTGCTGATCGGCTACCTGCTGGAGAACGGCCTGGTCAGCGAAGGGGAGCGCGCCTACTTTGAGGCGGTGGCGCGTATCGCGGCGGCAACGGACGGTAGCACGGTCGACCTTGCCTGCTCCGACGCCGATTTCGGCGAGCTCACCATCGTGGCGGGCCATGCCGCCATGCAGGGCGGCCGCTTCACGCAGACCATCGACGTCCGCTACCCCACCACCATCACGGGCGATGAGGTGCACGCGAAGCTGGAGGCGCTGGCGCAGGCGGCGGGCGGCACGTGCGAGAAGACGCGCGATGACGCGCCGTTTTTGCTCGACCCGCAGGGACCGGCCATCCAAGCGCTGCTGGCCTCATACAACCAGGCAACGGGCGAGGACGCCAGGCCGTTCACCATGGGCGGCGGCACGTATGCGCGCGAGTTCTCCTGCGCGGCAAGCTTCGGCCCCGAGAAGCCGTGGGAGCAGGCGCCCGAGTGGGTGGGCGGCATGCACGGTCCTGATGAGGGCGTGGGCGAGCAGCTGCTGAAGGAGGCGTTCCGCATCTATGCGCTCACTATCGGCAAGCTCATGCAACTCGACTTGTAGGGCAAGCGCGGTCTTGTCAAGCGTGTGTTCGAAAACTACCGTTCACCGCTGAAAACGACCGCTCAAACCCCCAACTCGACCGTTCGCAGCGCAAATTCTTGGGAAAAACGGTCGGCTTTACATAAGGGAACGCTTTAGCGCGTCGCCGTATGCTACACTCCAAGAAGCAACGATTCTCAGATTCGCCATCTGATAAAAGGAAAGCAAGGAGGCCCTACTTATGTTGAAAGCGATGATCGTCGACGACGAGGCCCCTGCGCGCTCCGAACTGAAGTTCCTGCTCGACGAACTGGGTCAAATGGAGGTCGTCGCCGAGGCGGCAAGCGTGCGCGAGGCCATCGAGAAGCTGAAAGAATATCCCTGCGACGTCATGTTCCTGGACGTGAACATGCCCGAGGCAACCGGCCTGCAGCTCGCCGAGGCCCTGCAGCACCTGAAGTTCCCGCCTGCGGTGGTGTTCGTCACCGCCTACAGCGAGTTCGCGCTCGACGCCTTCAAGGTCAACGCCATCGATTACCTGGTGAAGCCGGTCGAAACCGACCGCCTGTCCCAGGCCATCACCCGCGTTCGCGAGCACGTGCAGCTGCATGCGCAGGCCCAAAAGTCCGAGCGTATCCCGGTTGAGAAGGCTGGCAAGAAGATCCTCATCAGCATCGATAAGATCCGCTTCGTCATGGCACGCGACGACTACGCGTACCTGCAAACCGACACGGACCGCTACTTCAGCACCGTCAGCCTGGCGCAGCTGGAGAAGCGCCTGGACGGCCACGGGTTCTTCCGCGTGCACCGCGGCTACCTGGTGAACCTGTCCATGGTCGAGGAAATCGAGCCCGTCGCCGGCGGCACGCTGCTGCTCACGCTCAACGGCGTGGAAGAGAAGATCCCCGTCAGCCGCCGTCGCGTTTCCGCGTTGAAGAAGGCCCTCGGCCTGTAATCGCAGCTGGCTGGGCTCGGGAATATGAGCAAGTTTCAGGCCGGCGCCGAAAGGCGCCGGCCTTTTGTCATCAGGAGCGGAAGGTGCTCGGTGCGTGCTTGGTATCTGCTCGTGGGTTTGTGCGGGGAATCTGCGGGCGAACTTGCTGGAGCGATGGGAGCGGGGTAGAGACATATGTGCGAGGAGGTTCGTGAGGCGCGAAACGGAAAGCTCGTTGCGGCATTTGCCCTGTTGCTCGTCGTATCGTTCGCGGCTATGAACGCCATGCCTTCCGATACGCTGCTGGCCGTGTTGCTGCAGGAAGCGGTGCTGGCGCTGGTGGCGCTTGCGGCCGTGAGGCTCGCCGTTCCTGATGCGCTTAAACGTTGTACAGAATCCGTCCAACAACAGGGTACTGTGCGATTTTCGGCGATCGCTTTGCTCTCGACAGGTTTCATAGGCAGTACGATAGTGCTTTTGACCTGGTATTTCGGTGATTGTGGCAACGGGGCGGGCCTTATGTCTGCAGCGTCACCGTCGGCTGCCGGCCCTATGGAAAACCTGCTGTTCTTGTTAGGCATCTGCTTGCTTACCGGTCTGTATGAGGAAGCATTCATGCGCGTGCTGGGCATAGAGGCGTTCGAGCGGGCGTTGGATACGAAGCGCGCCATCTTGGCATCGGCGGCGTTGTTCGCGCTGCTGCATGTGGGCGTGCCCGACATATCGGCTGGTCAGCCGGTGCTTTTCCAAACGGCGTTGAAGTTTGTGCAGGCGTTACTATTCGGCGTGATCTTAGGTATGCTGTACGCGCAAACACGTCGACTGTGGCCTTGTGCGCTCGTTCATGCCGGCTTCGATGTGCTGTATCTTGGCCCGAACGTGCTCTTAACGGGCGAAATGCCCGTAACATACGCATCGGGGATGGTAGGCGACACCGTGCTGCTTGTGGTGACGGTGCTTATGCTTGCAGGCGTGGCTTTGAAAATGTGCAAAGAAATTGCGCGATAGCACTTGCGTGTGTGCGTCTTAACGTGTAACATACATATTCGCTTTGAGAAATCAGGCGCCAATTCGCGGGCGTGGCGGAATTGGCAGACGCGTACGGTTCAGGTCCGTATGGGGGCAACCCCATGGAGGTTCAAGTCCTCTCGCCCGCACCATTCAAAATCAAAAGACCCGCTTCGGCGGGTTTTTTGCGTCTGGGAAAGATACACTGCTCTGCACCAGCGGTATGGCTGAAGGTAAAGGATTCCAGCTTGCATCTTGATTTGAATGCTCCGAAACTCATCGGCGTCTTGGAGGCAGATGCGAAGTGAATTTGAAATTCACTCTTGCGCGGAACGGGGAAATGACGTAACATACTTTCTTGCCTTGTTAAGGCGCCAATTCGCGGGCGTGGCGGAATTGGCAGACGCGTACGGTTCAGGTCCGTATGGGGGCAACCCCATGGAGGTTCAAGTCCTCTCGCCCGCACCATTCGAAATCGAAAGACCCGCTTCGGCGGGTCTTTTTGTATGCATGGGGAAATTTCAGCGCTTCTTCTAGTTCTATATTGCAGGGTGGCCACCCGCTACTGCGCTGATTGCTCCTGCTCCGCATGGGCATGGTGGTTTGCCACTGTGGCGCTCGTTTCGCTCCTGCGGCTTTCCTTCGTGGTGGGTTTTGACGCAGAGGTTTTCATTGTTTCATGCGATGGCTTCGCGTGCATTCCGCAAACCTCCCCATTTTGATGTGAAACGCTGTGCTTCAATCTTGTTGACGCAGCGTTGCTTTCTTCGGGCCTGTTTCGCTTGCTACTATAGTGCGGAAACCTTAATACCGTGGCGCTGATTCCCGAAGGAAGTATGCTTATGGAAATGTTCGAGTTCGTGTTGCTGTTGTTGGCGGCGGTGCTTGTCTCCGCCGTGCTCGACCAGGTCACCCCGCGCGTTTCGCTGCCGCTGGTGCAGATCGCGTTGGGCGTCGTCATCATCTTGTTGGTGGGCACGCCCGTCGACGTGGCGATCGATCCCGAGCTGTTCCTTGTGCTGTTCATCGCTCCTTTGCTGTTCGACGAATCGCGGCATGCAAGCAAGCGTGGGCTATGGGACAACAAGGGGGCCATCGTGTCCCTTGCCGTCGGCCTGGTGCTCGCCACGGTTCTGGTGGTCGGCTTCGTGCTGAACTGGCTCGAGCCCTCCATCCCGCTTGCGGCGGCGTTTGCCCTGGGCGCGGCGTTGGGGCCCACCGATGCCGTGGCCGTCTCGGCCCTTGGCAAGGATATCAACCTGTCCAGCCGTCAGAAATCCCTGCTCTCCGGCGAGGCGCTCATCAACGACGCATCGGGCGTCGTGTCGTTCCAGTTCGCCATAGCGGCGGCCATCACGGGCTCGTTCTCCCTGGCCAACGCTGCGCAAAGCTTCGCCATCAGCTTCTTTGGGGGCATTGCGGTCGGCCTGGTGGTGGGCTTGCTGGCGGTGCTGGCGCTCGGTGCCATCCGTAGCTATGGCTATGAGAGCATCACGGTGCACGTGGTATTCGAGGTTTTCACGCCCTTTATCACGTTCCTGGCTGCCGAGCATTTCGGTACGAGCGGCATCCTGGCTGTAGTAGCTGCCGGCCTGCTCATCGCGCTGATGCCGCATAAGCCAACGCCCGCCGCCGCGCGTCTGAAGCTTGCGTCGAACAGCGTGTGGGAGGCGCTCGTGTTCGTCATCAACGGCGTGGTGTTCGTCATGCTGGGCATGCAGCTGCCGAAGGCGGTCATGCCGTCGTGGCACAGCAGCGAGACCAGCTCGCTTCTGCTGTGCGCCTTGGTGCTGCTCGTCACGGCGCTGGTGGTTGGCGTTCGTTTCCTGTGGGTGCTTATCATGGAGCGCGTGCATCGCGGCTCCAAGCCGCGCACGGGCGGTCAGCTGGTGCGCGATGCCCTGGTCACCACGCTTTCGGGTCCGAAGGGCGCCATCACGCTGTCCATCATCATGACCATCCCGTTCACCCTTTCCACGGGTGAGGCGTTCCCTCAGCGCGACAACCTGATCTTCCTGGCATCGGGCGTCATCCTGTGCACATTGCTGTTGGCGAACTTCGTGGTGCCGCTGCTTGCGCCGAAAGAGCAGGCCGACGAGCAGGATGACCAGGCGGTGAATGCGGCGCACATCGAGATCCTCAAGCGCGTCATCCGCCAAATGCGCGAGCAGAAGACGCCGACCAACGAGGCCGCCACGCAAATCGTCGTCCGGCAGTACAGCGAGCGCATCAAGCGGCTGCGGCGCAAGAACACCTCCGCCCCTTGTCTGCTCGAGCTTCGCGCAACGGCCATCGAGCAGCAAAAGGCCCAGGTGGATAAGTATATCTGCGAAGGACGCATCTCCCGTGCCGAGGGCGAGCGCGAGATTGAGCGCCTTGAAAGCTCAAGGCGCACGCTGCTGCGCGCGCATACGCGTCGCCAGGCATTGGGCGAGGTATGGAGCCGCTTGAAGGTGGGCACCGTGCACACAGCGCGTCGCGTCGATCGCGCGGTTCGCCACGTGGTGGACGACGAAGCCCAGATCGAGCAGCATCGTCAGCTGCGCATCGAGCTGGAGGAATGCGCGCTTGCGTATTACAACCTGCGAATGACCGACGAGAACCTCGAGATCGCCGACGGTGCGGGCGTGCTCGCGGCGGAATGCCGCTCAACGCTGGCGTTTTTGCGTGCGGCCAACGAGCCGGAGAAGCTGGCTGGGGCCAACGTCGCGGGCAGCGTCGTCGGCATGGACGCCGGCGGCATGCGCGGCGCGCTCGAGGGCATGGGCACGCAGAAGATCCAGGTGATCAAGGCGCGCGTGTCCGATGTGGAGGCAGATGCCCTGCGCATCGAGCTTGAGGAGATCCAGGCGATGCGCGATGAGGGCGTCATCAGCCGCGAGACGGCGCGCAACTTGCGCGAAGAAGTATACTTGCTTCAAATGACCATTGGAGATTAGGAACCGAATGAGCTCGTACACCACCATCGAGGGGCGTGCCGTCGCCGAGATAGAGGAGAAGAAAAGCCGATTCATCGCCAGCCTGGCCCATGTGGAGACCGAGGAAGAGGCGCTGGCGTTCCTCGAGGAGATCCGTGCGGCGAACCGCATGGCGCGTCACAACGTGTATGCATATATTCTGCGTCAGGGCGGCGCGGGTGCCGCGGGGCGTGTTCGCTATTCCGACGATGGCGAACCTCAGAAGACCGCGGGCCTGCCCACCCTCGAGGTGCTGCAGCACGCGGGACTGACCGACGTGGTGTGCGTGGTCACGCGCTATTTCGGCGGCGTGCTGCTGGGCACGGGCGGCCTGGTTCGCGCCTACACCCAGTCAACTCAGGCGGGTATCGACGCCGCGCAGCTGGTGGTGGTGTCGCGTTGCGTGGATCTGCGTATCCGCATAGCGTACCCGCGCTACGAGCAGCTGATGCGTCTGGCGGAAGACCACGGCGCCAAGGTGCTGTCAACCGACTTCGCCGATGCGGTCACCATGAACCTGCGCATGCTCGATGGCACGCAGCAGCCTCTGCTCGATGCGCTGACGGCGCTGGAGCGAGGTCAAGAGGACGTGGAGGTAAGCGACCCTATAGACGCCGCGTTTTAACCTGGTGCTTCGGGCGCGGCGCCTTTGGTGCGCCGCCTTCTTTTGCAACGTTTTCCAGCAGGTGGGCTCTGCCGTCCCTTTCGGCGCAGCGCCTGCCGATGCAGGCGTCCCCTCCCTTAGGACGTGTACTGGTCCATGAAGTCCAGGATCTCTTGGCGGGAGTGCAGGCCCGTTTTCGCGTAGATGCGCTTGATGTGGGCGTGCGCGGTGCTGGGGCTGATGTAAAGCTCCTCGGCAACGCGCTTCTGCGTCCAGCCCAGCGCGTACAGCGCAAGCACTTCCACCTCTCGATCGGAGAGCAGGAACTGGTTGCCCATCTGCTCGGCGTTGTTTCTCATGGTGGCTTTGCGGATATCGGCTATGGAGTCGCCTTCATCGAGGCCCATCAGCCGCACCAGCCGCATCCCGTGTTTGGAGCCGGGCTGCGCGTTGCGGCCCTCGCCCGTCGCTTCGTCCTGATCGACGCTTTCGATGGGCATCACCCCCGCGCATTGCAAGGGGCTAGCGCCACCGGCGCCTACGGGCGCCGCGTTCGCGCAAGCGCTGCATTCGTTGTATGCGCTCGCGTTGTCGTTCAAGATGGTGAGCGCCTCCACGTTCGCCTGTGCTCGCGCCAGCTGTTTCTCCAAGCGCTCCATGCGGCGTACGTGCAGCTCGTGACGCTCATTGGCCTCGATGCAGGATACCTTGAGGAACTGGCCGAGCGCGACCTGTGTGGAGATGACCACGCAGGTCCCCATGATCGCGTTGATAAGCAGGTCGTTCGAGGAGAGCGACTGCGCGTCCATCAGCGTCACGCGAGCGATTGCGCGGCAGCCCAGCCACACGATATAGCCGCCCAGCGCATAGTAATACGGGTCGCGCCAGCCGAAGCTCATGAACGCGATGATGATGTACCAGGTGAACGCCACCAGCAGCGCGTTAAGCGTGGTGGTGAACACCGCGCCAATGTCCGGCATGCTGGGGAACGCCGCGTACAGCACCAGCGCGGCGCACGCGAATAACTCCAAGAGGATGAACATGCCCACGGTCATCACGCGCTTGCGCTTGTGCATCATCATGGAAATGACGATGATGCAAATGCCAATGGTGAGCAGGGCATACGCGATGCGGGTAATCGGCTGGAATGCGATGGGCGTGCCGTCGGGGTATCCGCGCAAAAAGCCGTCCACGATGGAGAGCACGCCGATGCTCGTCGCCGTTGCCGTGAGGAAGCGCTTGCTCGACAGCAGCGTGGTGGCGAACCCGAAGAAGTCGTCGTTGGGCGTGAACGACTCGATGTCGTTCGCCAGCTTGTTCTTGCGAGCGCTCAGCATGCAGGGGAACTGCAGAAAGGTGAGTGCGGCGGCGAGGTAGAAGCCGTACTCACCTATCAGCGAGCAGATGTAGATCTCCACTTCGCTGATGGCAAGGGCGCTGAACACGTACAGCACAGCGGTGGTGCTGCCGCATCCGCGAGCGCGGCGCAGCCAGTAGAAGATGGAGAACGAACCGAAGAACGTGACGGCAACGCAAAGCCAGTAGTGCACGTTCGGCGAGAAGATTCCTGCAAGGTGGATCAGGGGAATCAGCAGCACGCACAGTGTCTCCAATGCAATGCACGTGCGCATGATGCGGTTGGTCGCGCGTTTCTTCAGACGGATCTTCCGCGTTCCGATGATTGCCAGGATGATGGCCATGATCGCAAGCGCCACGAGCATGGCGCCATCAGTGAATATGCCCTCGTCGGTGTGGGTGTAGCTGCCGTAGCCGGCGACGATGAGGCCGGCGCGCGCAAAGCACAGGCCCAAGATGGAGGGGATGAGCGGGATGTACAGGCTGAGCAGCTTCATGCCGGTTGGCATGGGGTTGGAGGCATCGTCGGGCACAAGGTGATCCGTGCGCGTTTGAGCGCTCGGCTCCGCCCCGACGGTGTCCGAGACATTTGTCGGTTGTCCGGAGGCGGATGCCCCTCCCTGCCCTTGTACGCGCCGAGCGATTGAATCGCCCGCTTCGTTGATCCTCACTGGTCCTCCTGGTTTATGCAGCGCGATTTGCCAGGTGGCCGCCCCTCTCCCCAAAAGGCCGGCTTGCTTGTTCGCAAATTCCCTCAAAGAGGGTATGCGCGAAACGCCATGTCCGCCATCATAACATATGGGAAATATCGCATAGTAACAGCAACGTTAACTGTAGGGGGTATCGATATGGCGAACGAGCAGGAAATCACGTTCGATGAGCCGGATGAGGGTCGCGACATCTATCACGAGCCGGACGACCGTGCGCTCATCCGCACGAAGGATGTGTACCAAACAGAGCTGGACAACGGCGTGGAAGGCTACTCGGAAACGATGCTCGCCATCGTGGCGAACTTCAAGAACGCCGGCAAGCCCGAGGGCTTCAACGTGCAGAGCATGGTGGGCAAGTCGAAGCGCGGCGAAGTGGCGTTGCGCCTGTTCGCGGTGGTCGACGACTCCGTTGCCGACCCGGTGTTCGTGAAGGTGGGCTTCAAAAGCCGCGGGTGCCTGGCCATGACCGGCTGTGCAAGCGCCATCTGCTCCATGATCGAGGGCAAAACGTTCTCGCAGGCGTTGGCGCTGACACCCAAGGACGTGGAGCTTGCGGTCGACGGCGTGCCGAAGGGCAAGGGGCATACCACCCTGTTCGCCATCGAGGCTGTGCGCGGCCTGGTGGGCGACTGGATGTACCGTTGCGGCATGTCGCTTGCGGAGATGGACGAGAAGCTGCCCTGCGACGAGATGTCGGTGGCGTGCCTGATGTGCGAGCATTGCAGCCTGCGCGACACGCGCGTCGAGATGAGGGTTAACGAGGCCATCGCGAAGCAGAAGGCCGGCGAGGCGAAATGAGCGAGCAGATGAAGACGGCCGGAGAGCCTCTGGGCCAGGATATCGTTTCGGAATCCGCAGAATCGGCGGCGGGGGAGGTTGCTGCCAACCAGGGCGTTGCAGCCGCTGGGAATGCGGAAGCTGCCGCAGCCGGCGTCGATGAGGCACCTGAAGGGGAAGCCGCTGACGAGCCTACGGAAGAGGAGCTTGCGGCCGCACGCGAGCTGGCCGAGAACAACGCGCTTGCCGATGTGTTCGACGACGTGCGCAAGCAGTCGGCCGACAGCCACCTGGTCACGCCTGAGCGTTGGCCCGAGATCGGCTTGGTGCCCGAGCACATGACGGACGAGGACTTCGAGATGTTCGTATACGAATGGCTCGAGGATTATCAGGCGAAGCACAAGGACGAGATCGAGGCGGAACGCGCCGCCGAGCGCGCGAAGGCCGCCGCGGTGCGTTCCGCCACCCGTGCGGTGGGCGTGCCCCCGAAGATCCCGAACCGCCGCTTGGCGCAGATCGAGGCCGACAACGAGGCGAAGGCGGCCGATGCCGCCGACAAGGCGCCGGAAGCCGTTGAGGATTCCATTGAAGTCGAATCCGCCGCGGGCGTCGATGCCTCCTCGCAGTCCGGCAACGCTGCGGAATCCGCTGAAAGCGCCGCCGTCGCCGCAACGCCTGCAACGTCCGAGCCCGCCCCGGCTTCCCCTGATGACGCAGCCGAAGACGAGCAGCCCGTCGAGGACGACAGGAGCCCCTTCGCCGGCCTGCGCATTCCCGAAGGCTATCGCCTTGAGCAGGTTGAGGGCGAATGGGTGCTCGTGGAGGACGAGAACGCTGCGCCCGTGCGCAAGGAGATCAAGTGTAACCGCATCAAGGCGCTCGTGGGCATGCACAGTTATTACCTGTACGATGAAACGCTCATGACCGCCAGCTACGCGCGCTGGGCGTTCCTGGCCGCCGAGGATAACCCGGTGGTCACGTTCGTCGAGTGCGTGCGCGAGGATTCGCGCGTGTACCCGCGCCCTTATGCCGCCGAGTGCCTGAAGAACCCGCCCTTCCACATGACCGACGAGCAGATCGAGGAAACGTGGCGGACCGTGCGCGATTCCGGCAACTATCCGGACATCGAGCGCACCGAGGCATCCAACGGCGACGTGTACTACTACTCAACGAAATACCTGCAGCCTGGTTTCGCTGCATCGTTGGCGGAGTTTAGCTCCGTGGAGCGTCCGGCCAGCGTGTAAGGTGTGAGCTGCAGTAGCTATACCGGCAACGTAAAACGCCCCGAGCGGTTTCGCTCGGGGCGCATTTTTTGCGAAGGGGTGTCTTCCGCTCGTTTCGCATCTTCTCTTCTTGCGTCCCCGCAAAAGGGCGTCTCCTGAAATCTGCGCCAGCTTTTTGGGACAGCGAGATCGTTTCTCCTTGGCTCATGCCGACCGACTTGGGAAAACGGCGGAATGCGGACGGGTTCCTTATTCCATAACCGCAGAAGCCTGCGCTTGCGCATGCCGGAATCGCCCTTGAACGCAAAAACGCCCCCGTTGCGCAGACAACGGGGGCGTTCGCGATTCAAGCTTGCTTGCTGGCAGTCGCTATCGGTTTAGCGCTTACGGCAGCATGTTCAGGCCTTGCAGCTCGGCCTTGACGTCGTCCATGCCGTAGTAGTCCAGGCAGTCCGCCGTCGGGCAGCCCTTCTCGGAATCCCAGCCGAACTTCTCGTACAGCATGGTCAGGGCCTTCTGGAAGTCTTCCTTGTCCATCTTGATGGTGCCCTCGGTGAACGCCTGCTTGTCCGGGTCGGTCGTGAACGGCCACTCGGTTACGACGTCGTGGACGTGACGGAAGTCGTTGCAGCCCATCTTGCCGTCCTTGTCCTTCATGCCGCGAACGGTGTTGGCGCGCTGCAGCGTCATGATCTTCGCGCCGGCCTTGTACAGGTCGTCGGTGGTCACGTCCTCGCCGGTGACGGCCTTGAAGAACTTCGCCTCCAGGTCCAGGTCGCCGCGGTAGTCGCGGGTCTTCGACGGGCTCATGGCCATCGGCCACACCCAGTTGCACAGCGTCAGCGAGTCGTGCAGCACGTCGGTGACGATGGACCACCAGGCGAAGTTGGCCTTGTGCTCGTTCATGGGCGTGTAGTTCTTGTCCGGATCGCATGCGTCCTCGCCGCCCCACAGCTCGGCTGCGATTTGCTTCTTCAGATCAATGGGCAGGCCGCAACCCTGGAAGTTGACGGCGGAGTGGATCATGTCGTCGCGGTTGAACATCATGTTGTACAGCAGGCCCACCTGACCGAAGCACTCATGTGCATGGTGCACAGGCCAGCCACGGTAGTTGATCAGGCAGGATGCGGTGGTGTCGAACCACTCCATGTCGTCCCAGCGCGGGCACCACACGATCGGGCCATAGGCGACATAGGACATCTCGTTATCGTTCTGGGCGATGTGCTTGAGCAGCTCGACCATGATGGTGGGGTCGTTCTTTTCGAACTTCTCCCAGTCGAACATGTTATACTCGGCCTCGGGCAGCACCTTCTTGAACGTGCCCTTGGCGATGCAGCGGGCGATGTCGCGGTAGATCTGCGCGTAGTTGCACCACAGGCCCAGGTCGTCCATCGTGGAGCCGATGACCTGGTCCCAGATCAGGCAATCCTCGGAGTCGGCCTTCACCGTCGTGTGCTTGCCCAGGATCTTGAGCATATAGTACTTGAACGGGAAGTTCGGCACGCAGGTGTTGCCGGTGATCTCGTAGCCGCCGTTCTTCTTCACGCTGGGCACGCGCATATCGGAGTAGCAGTGAATCGGGCAGCTGTGGCAGCCGTTCATCTTGATGGTGTATTTCTCGGCCTCGGGGCCTTCGTCCTTGGTGGACTTCATGCAGCGGTAGCCGACGGTGTTGATCTCGCCGGGCTTCGGTTCGCCGGTCTCGATCGGCTCGCCCTCGGCGTCGGCCCAGTACAAGCCGTTGCGCGCGGTCCAACGGGAGCCCTTGTCGTAGTACTCGGCCCATTCCTGCTGGGTGGACGGCACGACGTGGTTGTTGTTGGAGCCGACGATCTCGCGCAGCATGTAGTCGGACAGCTCGGCCAGGGCCTTCGGGTCCTTGACGTTCACGCTGCCGTTGCCCTCGACGACCAGGGCCTTGAGCTTCTTGGAGCCCATGATGGTGCCCAGGCCGGCGCCGGCGGAGTGGTTACGGGAGTTCATCATGCAGGCGTAAGGGATCAAGTTCTCGCCGGCAGGGCCGATGGTCGCCACGCAGGCGCGGTTGCCCTCGAGGCGGTTCAAAGCCTCGGTGGTGGAACGGGTGCCCATGCCCCAGACGAAGGAGGCGTCCTTGACCTCGACCTGGTCGTCCTTGATGTGCAGGTACACCGGCTTGTCGGACTTGCCCTCGATGATGATGGCATCGTATCCAGCCAGCTTGATGCGAGCACCGAGCATGCCGCCGCAGTGCGCATCGACGACCTGATGGTCGGTGGTGTAGGTGGACAGGAAGCTGATGGTGGTGCGGCCAGCCAGCGGCACGCCGGAGGCGGTCAGCGGGCCGACGGCGTAAACGATCTTGGACTCCTCGGCCAGAGGATCGGTGCCAGCGGGCACCTCGTCGTACATGATCTTGTTGGCAAGGCCCATGCCGCCGATGTATTCCTTATAAGGTGCGGTGGACTCGGTGGTGATGCTGCCCGTCGTCAGATTGACGCGCAGGATCTTGCCGGCCCAGCCGTATGACTTCTCGTCAGCCATGTTGCATCTCCAAATCTCTTCTCGATACATGCGTTGCGTGACATGTCGGGCGATTCGGGTGCAGACGACAATTCGTCACTGGGCAGTGTTGCGCACCGTATGAACCGGGTATCCCCTCTTTGAGGGTAATTTATGGAAATGGCCTGGTAAACGGCGAGTGGATTCGATTTTCCGGCGAATGAGGGGGGCAAATTCGACTGCATTGACCCCCAAAGAGGGGATACCGAGAAAGCGGTGAGCCGCATACTGCTTACTGTTGCGTGACCCGGAAAGGGCGAAGAGTGTGCGCCGGAAATCAGCAGGGACGAAGCGGACGAGGCTTCGGCTGAGGGAGGAACCGGCGCAAGGTAGCGACTCACCAATATATGTGAGGGGGAGTACTGAGAATGTCAGATACGAATACAAGCGGCAGCGCCCCGGTCAAGAAGAACATCACCCGCCGCGACGTGCTGGCCATGGCCGGCTGCGGCGTTGCGGGCCTGGTCGTCGGCGGCGCGCTGGCAAGCTGGGGCGTCACCCAGGAGTCCATCGCATCCGGCCGCATCGAGCTGCGCACCA
>CAJMPP010000024.1 GCA_905215325.1 uncultured bacterium
TAGTTGGTAGAGCAGGGGACTCTTAATCCCAAGGTCCGGGGTTCGAGTCCCCGACAGTCCACCATGTGAACTCAAGCCTCGCTTATGCGAGGCTTTTTCTTTTTCAGAAATTGCGCTTGCGGTTGCCTGCAATTGGCTCGCGCTTGCGGCGTTGCCGTACAATGTGCACGATACATCACGCCTACGGGATCAGATTCCCTAAAAGGAGACCTATTGGATTCCAAATCATCTGAGAAACGATTTGCGCTCATCATCGATGCCGATAACGTTTCTGCAAAGTACATCAAGCCGATCACCGACGAGCTGTCGAAATACGGCACCATCACCTATAAGCGTATCTATGGCGACTGGACGAGCACATTGCATGCGAAATGGAAAGATGCGCTGCTTGAGAATTCGATCACGCCCATTCAGCAGTTCAGTTACACTACGGGCAAAAATGCCACCGATTCTGCCATGATCATCGACGCTATGGACATCATGTACACCGGGTCGGTCGAGGGGTTTTGCATCGTATCGAGCGACAGCGATTTCACGCGTCTTGCAAGCCGCATCCGCGAAAGCGGCCTCACCGTCATCGGCATGGGGGAGAAGAAGACGCCTGTTCCGTTTCGTAAGGCGTGCGATATCTTCACCACGCTTGAACTGCTTGTGGGCGAAGGCGGCAAAGCATCTCGGCGCGGCCATCGGGGGCAAGCGGCTTCGACTGCGGGGCAGGGCAGTGGGCCGAGCGTCGAGCAGGTTGAGCGTGCCGTGGCCGATATCGTCACGGACAATCAGAACAACGGTAAGGCTACAGGCCTTGGAGAAGTCGGCAGCCGTCTTCTCAAGCGTTATCCCGATTTCGATGTGCGCAGCTATGGCACTAATCAGCTTACGAAGCTGCTTGGCGAGTTTTCCAGCGTTCAAGTCACCAAGGATGGCAACAGCGTGATGGTGGAGCTGACGGAAAGTTTCACGGCTTCCGCTGGCGATCGATCCGGTGACGATAAGCAGACAGGGTCGACGGTTTCGTCGGATTCCGAGAGTCAGCCCGAAGAGAATGCCGTCGAATCGCAGCAGGGCGTATCCGAAGCACAGGAGGGCGACAAGCCGCGTCGATCCCGTAGGTCGCGATCTCGCAGGTCGCGCTCGAAAGCCGGCAGCGCTGGCGATCGGATGCAATCCTTCGATGGCGAATCGGACAGGGTTGAACCTGTCTCGGAGGATAGGGTCGAACTCGACGGGCCTCTCTCTTCCGAGGACGCCGGTGCGACGGACCGCGGTCTGCGCGGCCGGACGGATGACGCTTCCTGTGATGGTGCGGCTTCAATCGATGCGGTTGCCGTCGCAGCCTCCGATAAGGCGCAGGCTGTCGCCGTGTCGGCGGTTTCCTCCGATGGCGGCTGCCTGCCCGATGCCTTCGACGGGGCATCTGCTCTGCAAGAAGATGGGGAAGGCTATGATGGCCAATCCCAGTCTCGGGGTTCCAAACCAGCTCGCAAGGGCCGAAAGCCTTCACGTGCTCAACAACCCGAGCAGGTGCATGGGCGGACGCCCGAGCAGCTCATTTTCGATGCTGTGCGCGATGCGGGCGCCGACGGGGTTGGCGTTGCGGATCTGTCCAAGCATGTTCGAAGTGCATTCAAGTCGTTCAAAGTTCGCGACCACGGGTTTGCTCAGATGCGACAGTACATCGCTTCTCTTGCCGATATCAAGGTGGAGAAGCGGGGCAGCGATTATTTCGCCGTGCTCGAAGAATAGGCTTGCGCCTTACGTGGTCGCTGCATTGTTCGGCGCATCATGTGTTTCCATCCGGTTAAATCCGCCGTTTGGGGCGATAACCGGTCAATCGACCCTGCCGTCCGCTGCAGGTTTTGCTATGATTGCAGCGCGCAATTTTGCGTAGATGGGCGTGCGGGCGTGGCGGAATTGGCAGACGCGCCAGATTTAGGTTCTGGTGGGCAACCCCCGTGAAGGTTCAAGTCCTTTCGCCCGCACCATTTGAGGGGAGCATGCACGCATGCATGTTCCCCTCAGCTGCTTTATGCTGAAGCTTGCTTTCCCTGTTGCGGGGCAAGGCGGGCGGGAAGGAACGAATGGTATGGAAACATTGAAGGCGATCGGGCGGAAGTGGAACGACATCAGCCTGATCAAGCGTATTCTCGTCGGTTTGGTCATCGGCGCTGTCTTGGGCGTGTTTTGGCCTGGTAACGACGTGCTCGAGATGTTCGGCACGTTGTTCGTCTCCGCACTGAAGGGCGTGGCGCCCATCCTGGTATTCTTCTTGGTCATCAGCGCGCTTGCAAACGCCAAGGGCGCCGGTGCCATGAAGGTTGTCGTGATCTTGTATCTGGCTGCTACGTTCATCGCGGCGTTCGTCGCCGTTTTGATGAGCTCCCTGTTCCCCGTAGAGCTTACCTTGGCCGCGGCGCAGGACACCTCTGCGGCTCCTTCCGATATCGGGTCGGTGTTCTCCAAACTTTTGCTGTCCATCGCCTCCAACCCCGTTGATGCCCTGACTAACGCGAATTACCTGGGTATCCTTGCGTGGGCCGTGCTGCTCGGCATTGCCTTGCGTCATGCCAAGGACGGCGTGAAGGAGGTCTTCGCCTCTATCTCCGACGCGGTTTCGCAGGTTGTGCGTTGGATTATCTCCCTGGCTCCGTTCGGCATCATGGGCCTGGTGTACACCTCGGTCAGCACCAACGGCCTTGAGATCTTCACCGAATACGGTCAGCTTCTGTTGGTGCTCCTTGCCGCCATGGCCGTGGTCGCCTTTGTGACCAATCCGCTTTTGGCGTTCGCGTGCTTCCGCAAGAATCCCTATCCGCTGGTGTGGCGTTGCACGAAGGATTCCGGCGTTACGGCATTTTTCACCCGTAGCTCCGCGGCTAACATCCCTGTGAACATGGAACTGTGCAAGAAGCTGGGCCTGAACAAGGACAACTACTCCGTGTCCATCCCCTTGGGCGCGACCATCAACATGGGCGGTGCGGCTGTGACCATTTCCTTGATGGCCATGATGGCTGCTCATACCATGGGCGTCGAGGTCGGTTTCGGAACCGCTGTAATCCTGGGGGCGCTTTCCGCCGTGTCCGCTTGCGGCGCTTCCGGCGTCGCTGGCGGCAGCTTGCTGCTCATTCCGCTGGCCTGCAGCCTGTTCGGCATCGGCAACGATGTGGCGATGCAGGTCGTCGGCATCGGCTTTGTGATCGGCGTTATCCAGGACTCTGTGGAAACTGCCATCAACTCCTCCACCGACGTGCTGTTCGCGGCTTCCGCCGAGTACATGCAGTGGCGTCGCGAGGGTCGCGATTTCAAGCCCGGCGCGGATGCGTAGGCTTCAGACCGCAATCTGATGACCAATATCCTGGCATGTTCCGAAGGGGCGCGTTTGCGCCCCTTCTTTGCGTTTGGAGACGGTTAGCCGTTTGGGTATGCCTTGCGTGAAGAGTTCGAAGCCTGGAGCAGCCTTATGCGGGTTTTCACGGTCTTGGGGACACCTAGCCGTCTTGACGGATGCCGTGAACCTTCGAGATCGGAGACGTTCCTGAAAAGCGTGGACCAAGCAGATTCATGTTCGGATAGGCTATCTTCGACGTTGGCTTTGCTGGATGGGTTTACATGCGGAGCAATGAAAAAGGGCGCCTGAGCGCCCTATAGCGGTGTAAATAAATCGCTTATGCAGGTTATCCCACAAACCTGCCCAACAAAAAGCCGATGATCACGCATGCAGCAGCGAAGCAAGCTGAAAGACCCACAAGCCGGGTGTCATGATGCTTGTCTCGGTTGCGCTCCTCCTGCTCCTTGCGCTTTGCGGGGAAGTAGGAGTAGCCGTCGGTGGTGATGGCCACCACGGTGCCTCGACGATCGTCCGGGCGCTTGGCGAGCGCGCCTCGTTCGATGAGCTCGCGCTGCAAATCGTCGTCGGGGCGCAATGGGAATGCGCAGCGATAGACCAGCTCGCCGTCGACGGTGCAGGTTGCGCGTTCGTAATCAAGCAAGCGGCCAAGTTCCCGCTCTTGCAGGATGTTCAATTCGATGGAAGCCATGATGATTTCCTCTGGTGCGTTGAGTGTGCGTTTTCAAACATAGTTATGATACCCTGAACAGGTTCGTTTTGGTAGGCAAATGTGGCAAGCGGCGCGGTGGTTTTCCCGCGTCCCATTGCGCGGTCGATGCTTGCGTTTCCGTGGTTCGTTCGTGAACGCGGGACCTCAGCTTTATCGAGCGGGTGGAATGTGCCATAATAACAGGTCGGTGCGCTATAGCACCTATGAGCAAGTAACGATGGAGGATAGCTACGTGGAAACTAAAGTTGAGGCTCTTGAGGGCAACCGCGCGAAGGTGACCATCACCCTCGATGCCAAGGACGTCGACGCCCGTATCAAGAATACGTATAAGGAATTCGCTAACAAGTACAACTTCCCCGGGTTCCGCAAGGGCAAGGCCCCGCGTCCCATTATCGATAACGCTCTGGGCAAGGACGCCGTCCGTGCTTCCGTCGCCGACGAAGTGGTGAACGGTCTTTCCCCCATCGCCATCGACGAAAAGGGCCTGTTCCCGATCAGCAAGCCCGAGTTCGCTGAGCAGCCCGGCCTGGTCGAGGACGGCAAGGAGTACTCCTACACCTTCACCATCGAGTGCAAGCCCGAGGTCGAGCTGGACAGCTACGAGCCCGTCGAGATCGAGCTTCCCGGCGAAGAGGCCACCGATGAGGAGATCGAGGACCAGATCGAGCACTTCCGCGAGCATTACTTCACGTTCAAGGATGCGCCGGCCAACACCAAGGTCAAGGTCGATTCCGAGCTGACTATCGCCATGAAGTCCACCGACGACAAGGGCGAGGCCATCGAGAGCCTGTCCACCGAGGAGCGCCCCTACACCATGGGCGCCGGCCTTCTGCCCGAGGAGTTCGAGGAGAAGCTGGTGGGCCTGAAGAAGGGCCAGACCGCAGAGTTCGATCTGGACATGCCGGCCAACCCGCCCGTTCTGCTGCGCGCCCTTAAGGACAAGACCGAGAAGATCCACTTCGACGTCGAGGTCAAGGCCGTCCGCAAGAAGATCCTCCCCGAGGTTACCGATGAGTGGGTCAAGGAGACCCTGGGCTTCGAGAACGTTGAGGAGCTGCGTACGCGTCTGGCCGAGAGCCTGACCGCTCAGAAGAAGTCCATGCTGCCGGGCCTGAAGGAGCGCGCTTGCCTGAACAAGCTCATCGAGCGCATGGATGTCGAGGTCCCCGCTGCTATGGCCGAGGCTGCCGAGGCTAGCCTGCTGCAGGAGCTGTTCCAGCAGCTGCAGGCTTCCGGTATGTCTTTCGATGCTTATCTGCAGCAGATGGGCCTGAAGGCTGAGAACTTCAAGGACGACATCAAGCTGCAGGCTGCTGACAACGTCAAGCAGGATCTGGCTCTGGACGCCTGGGCCCGTCACTTCGACATGCAGGTCTCCGATGCCGACGTCACCATGGAGTTCGTGAAGTCCGGCGTCGAGGACCCGGCCGCTCTGGAAGAGGATTGGCGCAAGAACGGCCAGCTGCACATGGTTCGCGAGGGCGTGCTGCGCACGAAGGCCGTCATGGACCTGATGGATAAGGCGGTTGTCACCGAGGTTCAGCCGAAGGCTGATGACGAGAAGTCGGCCAAGAAGGCCGCTAAGAAGGCTGCCAAGGCAGACGACGCCGAATAGCACAAGCTTCAGCCATTTTCAGCCCGCCCAGGAGGTGCGCGCGTGATCGTGCGCATGCCTGGGCGGGCTGTGGTTACTCCATGAATGCGTCATAGCGCTTGCGCGCGCGGCCATGTTGCCGCACTATAGCTATCAAACCTTTTGGCCGCTGCGGCGGCTTTTCAAGAGAAGCGAGGCTTACATGAGTTTCAATCCACATTCTGCTCTGATCCCTTACGTTGTGGAGCAGTCGCCGCGTGGCGAGCGCAGCTACGATATTTATTCCCGCCTGCTCAACGAGCGCATCATTTTCCTGGGCGAGCAGATCGACGACCAGGTTGCCAACTCCGTGGTCGCCCAGCTGCTTCATCTGGAGTCGGCCGATCCTGAAAAGGACATCAGCCTCTACATCAACTCCCCGGGCGGCAGCGTGACCGCTGGCCTGGGTATCCTTGATACCATGAACTTCATCAAGTGCGACGTCTCCACCATCTGTTTGGGCGAGTGCGCTTCCATGGCCGCCGTGCTGCTGTCCAACGGCGCAAAGGGCAAGCGCCTGTGCCTGCCCAATTCCATGGTGCTCATCCATCAGCCTTCCGGCGGCGCTCAGGGCCAGCAGACCGAGATCGCCATCGTGGCGGACTTCATGTTGAAAACCCGCCAGCGTCTGAACAAGATCCTGGCCGATAACACCGGTCAGTCTTTGGATACCATCCAGCGTGATACCGAACGCGACAACTACATGACCGCCGAGCAGGCTCTTGAGTACGGCCTTGTCGACCGTATCGTCACGTCCCGTGCGGCAATGGCCAAATCTGAATAGGAACGATAATCTCGATGAACGATAGACACGACGATCAATACGCGGGCAAGGACCCCAAGGACATCGTGTGCGCATTCTGCGGCAAGCATCCGCACCAGGTTGCGGCCATGATCTCGGGTCCGAACGGCATCTATATCTGCGATGAGTGCATCTCCGTATGCGCCGACGCTATGATGCGCGACCTGGGTTTGCAGGTGCCCGCCATGGGTGAGGCCGATAACGACAGGGTTGCTGAGGCTCATATGGAGCAAGCTGCAGCGCCTAGCCCCGAGCTCGTGCTCTCGCAGCTCCCTACGCCTCATGAGCTGTATGCCGAGCTGTCCGAGCATGTGGTGGGGCAGGAGGCTGCGAAGCGGGCTTTGTCCGTTGCGGTGTATAACCATTACAAGCGCATCAGCCTTGGCGAGCAGGCCAAGGAAGGCGATGTCGAGCTTGCGAAATCGAACATCATGCTGCTGGGGCCTACGGGCTCCGGTAAAACGCTGCTCGCTCAGACGCTCGCCCGTACGCTGCAGGTTCCGTTCGCCATCGCGGATGCGACCACGCTCACCGAAGCCGGCTATGTCGGCGAGGATGTCGAAAACATCCTGCTCAAGCTCATCACGGCTGCCGATTTCAATATCGAGCGAGCTGAGATCGGCATCATCTATATCGACGAGATCGACAAGGTGGCCCGTAAGGCCGAGAACCTGTCCATCACGCGCGATGTGTCCGGCGAAGGCGTTCAGCAGGCGCTGCTCAAGATCGTCGAGGGCACCGAGGCCTCCGTGCCGCCGCAGGGCGGCCGTAAGCATCCTCAGCAAGAGCTTATCCATATCGACACCACCAACATCCTGTTCATCTTGGGCGGTGCGTTCGTGGGCTTGGCGGACATCATCGCCGAGCGCGTCGGCAAATCGGGTTTGGGCTTCAATGCCGATATGCCCGAGTCGAAAAAACACGCCGATGCCGCGCTGCTGGCGCAGGTTCTGCCCGAGGATTTGAACAAGTTCGGCATGATCCCCGAATTCGTCGGCCGCATCCCGGTCGTCACCAGCTTGTCCGAGCTTTCCGAGGACGATCTGGTGCGCATCCTGACCGAGCCGAAGAACGCGCTGGTCAAGCAGTACAAGCGCATGTTCGAATTCGAGGAATCCGAGCTGACGTTTACCGACGAATCCCTTCGCGCCATCGCGCGCGAGGCTTTGGAGCACGGCACGGGTGCGCGCGGTCTGCGCAGCATCTGCGAGCGTGTGCTGCAAAACGTTATGTATGACCTGCCGGAGCACGAAGGTGCTTCGACGGTGGTGGTTCGCGCCACCGATATCACGGGGGAGACCACCCCGGTGATCGCTTCTATTCCCGAGCAACCGGAGATGAGCGTTTAACATGGAAGAAATGCCGAAAACCTACGATACCGCCGCCGTTGAGCAGCGCATGCTGAACAAGTGGCTTGAAGGCGACTATTACCGTCGCAGCGCCGGCGTCGGCGATTGCACGGTGACCATCCCGCCGCCCAACGTCACGGGCAAGCTGCATATGGGCCACGCTATGGATGACACCATCCAGGACACGTTCGTTCGCTTCAACCGCATGCGCGGGCGTTCCACGCGCTGGATCCTGGGAACGGACCATGCCGGCATCGCCACCCAGACCAAGGTGGACAAGAAGCTTGCCGCCGAGGGCATCTCGCGTCGTGAGATCGGCCGTGAGAAGTTCATCGATGCGTGCTGGGACTGGACCAACGAGTATGGCGGGTTCATCGTCGAGCAGGTCAAGCGCATGGGCTGCTCCGTTGATTTTTCCGATCCGCACTTCACCATGGATGACGATTACGCCAAGGGCGTTCGCAAGGTGTTCTGCGACTGGTATCACGACGATTTGATCTATCGCGGCAAGCGCATCGTGAACTGGTGCCCGCATTGCACCACGGCCATCGCCGACGACGAGGCCGAGTACAAAGAGGAAGACGGTCACCTGTGGCATCTGCGCTACCCGTTGGTCGAGCCTATCGACGGGCAGGAATACATCGTGGTTGCGACCACGCGCCCGGAAACCATGCTGGGCGACACGGGCGTCGCCGTATCTCCGAAAGACCACGACAAAGATAAGTTCGTGGGCGCGAAGGTCATGTTGCCCATCATGGATCGCGAGATCCCCATCTTCTCCGATTTCTACGTTGACGCGGGTTTCGGCTCCGGCTTCGTGAAGGTCACTCCCGCCCACGACCCCAACGACTTCGCCATGGGCGAGCGTCATGGGCTGGAGAAGATCAACATCTTCGACGAGACGGCGCATGTCGTTGAAGGCTACGGTGAATTCACCGGCATGAGCCGCGAGGAATGCCGTGAGGCCGTTGTGGCGTGGTTCGAGGAGCATGGCCTGCTCGATCATGTCGAGGACCATCATCACTCGGTCATGCATTGCTACCGCTGCGCCTCCGCATTGGAGCCGTGGTTGTCCGAGCAGTGGTTCGTGGCCGTCGATAAGCTCAAGGGGCCGGCTACCGAGGCCGTCACCTCCGGCAACATCAAGTTCCATCCCGAGCGCTGGACGCAGTCCTATCTCACTTGGATGGAGAACCTTAAGGACTGGTGCATCTCCCGCCAGCTGTGGTGGGGCCATCGCATCCCCGTGTTCTACTGCGAGGATTGCGGCTGGGAAGATGCGCTCATGGAAGACGTGGATGTATGCCCGAAGTGCGGCGGGCATCACGTGCGCCAGGACGAGGACGTTTTGGACACCTGGTTCTCCAGCCAGCTGTGGACCTTCGCCACGCAGGGGTGGCCCGATAACACCGATTTGCTGAAGGGACATCATCCCACGGCGGCGTTGTTCACCGCGCGCGATATCATCGCGCTGTGGGTTGCGCGCATGATCATGGCCTCTACGTACTTCCTGGACGAGATCCCGTTCCATGACGTTGTCATCTACGCCACCATCTTGGCCAAGGATGGTACCCGCATGTCCAAGTCCAAG
The DNA here is from genome assembly GCA_905215325.1 of uncultured bacterium. Lineage (GTDB taxonomy): Bacteria > Actinomycetota > Coriobacteriia > Coriobacteriales > Eggerthellaceae > Senegalimassilia. Next base: position 9,431 of record CAJMPP010000024.1, read on the forward strand.
GGCAACGGCGTCAACCCCATGGACCTTATCGAGAAGTACGGCGCCGACGCCATGCGCTTCAACCTGCTCACGCTGGTCACCAACAACCAGGACGTCCGCTTCGATGCCAACATCGATAAGAAGACGCGCGAGCTCATCGATAGCCCGCGTACCGAGCAGGCGCGTTCGTTCGTCACGAAGATTTGGAACGCCAGCCGTTTCGTGCTGGGCAACTTGGAGGGCTTCACGCCCGGCGACCCCGTTGCGCGCACGCAGGCCGATGCATGGATCTTCAGCCGTCTGGCACGCCTGTCGAAGGCTGTCACGGAGGGGATTTCCGCATACCAGTTCGGCGAGGTTGCACGTGAGCTGCACAACTTCTTCTGGAACGAGTTCTGCGACTGGTACATCGAGTTCTCGAAGGCCAGCCTGCGTGCCGAAGGCGAGGAGCGCCTGCAGACGCAGCGCAACCTGGTGTTCGTGCTGGACAACGCGCTTCGCCTGCTGCATCCGGCCATGCCTTTCGTGACCGAGGCCATCTGGGAGCATCTGCCCAAGGCCGAAGGGGAGAAGCCCGCGCTCATGGTTGCGGCCTGGCCCGAACCCGAGACGCTTGCGTCTTGGATCGACCCCGACGCCGAGCGCGCGGTCGGCATGTTGTGCGGCGTCGTGGGCGCCGTGCGCTCCACGCGTGCCCGTTATGGCATCAGCCCCAAGCAGGAGCTTGCGGTCGTGGTGAATGCTCAGCCTGAGAACGTGACCGTGCTCGAGGAGCTTTCCTCGCAGATCGCCGTCATGGCCCGCGTGTCTGAGTTCACGGTCGCCGCAGGCGCGCCCAAGCCCGCTGAGAGCGCGGCCGTGGTGGTCGAGGGCGCCGAGGTGTACAGCGTGCTCACCGGCATGGTCGATTTCGATGCCGAGCGCACCCGTCTTGCCAAGGAGCAGAAGAAGCTGGCTGGCGATGCCGCCAAGTTCTCCAAGAAGCTTTCCAATCCGGGCTTTTTGGCAAAGGCCGCTCCCGAGATCGTGGAGAAGGACCGCGCCAAGCTCGCCGAAATCGAAGACCAGTTGGCCCGTGTCGAGGCTCAGCTGGCCGAGCTTGGGTAGTTGTGAAGGAATTCGCAGCTAGCAGACCAAATAACTTGCACGATAAGGGCAATGGCGGTATACTGTCCAATCGTGTCTTGTGACAAGTAAAGGTTTTACTGAACATATAAGAAGGAACAGGCAATGGATATCATTCGCGCAATCGAGCAGCAGCAGATCAAGTCCGATCTCCCCGAATTCCACGTTGGCGACAACGTCAAGGTTCACTACCGCATCACCGAGGGTAACCGTGAGCGTATCCAGGTGTTCCAGGGCGACGTGATCCGTCGTCACGGTCATGGCGTTCGCGAGACGTTCACCGTTCGTAAGATCAGCTTCTCCATCGGTGTTGAGCGTACCTTCCCGGTTCACTCCCCGAAGATCGACAAGATCGAGGTCACCCGTAAGGGCGATGTCCGTCGCGCCAAGCTGTACTACCTCCGCGACAAGGTGGGCAAGGCCGCCAAGATCAAGGAGAAGTCCTTCCGCTAAGCCGATATTCGGTATATGCGATTTTAAGAACCCCTCATCCAGATGGAGGAGGGGTTCTTTTTGATTCGAAACTCGAGATAGGCTGCTTTCAAACCAGGGGTACTGACGGCTCTACGTTGATGTATGCCATACGGGAGAGGAAACCATGGGTCCAACGGTTTCAGAAATCAAATCGAAGCTACAAGCTGCCGACGCTGCCGAGTTTGCTGTTCTTGAGCGTTCCTTGGTTGCGGATACGCGCAAGGGGGTTCGTGCGGCGGTCGAATCAGCTCGAAGGCGACTTGCGGCCGAGGCCCAAGAAGCTGTGCGCCTGGAGGGAATGTATGCCTTCCAAAACGATATTGCTCGCGGCGGTATAGCGGTCGGCCTTGATGAGGTTGGACGCGGTCCGTTGGCGGGGCCGTTGGCGGTGGGCGCAGTGGTGCTGCCGGATCAGCCGCATATCCTAGGGCTTAATGATTCCAAGCAGGTGAAACCGGAATCGCGCGAGGTCATTGCTCGTCGCATCAAGGAGGTTGCGCTTGCTTGGACCGTTCAATACGTTTCGCCTGAGGATATCGATGCTCATGGGATGACGGCTTCCTTGATGCATGCGTTTCGGACCGCCCTTGCGGAAGTGGAGTCGGCGGGCATAAAGCCCGACACGGTGCTGCTCGATGGAAATCCGCTGCGTATGGATCCGCGCGAGGTGAACGTGGTGAAAGGCGATGCGAAATGCGCCTCCATCGCGGCTGCTTCCATTGTGGCGAAGGTCGAGCGCGATGCGCTTATGTGCGAGTACGCCCGGCAGTATCCCGAGTATGACTTCTCGTCCAACAAAGGCTATGCCAGCGCTGCGCATATCCAGGCCATCAAGGACCATGGGCTTTGCCCGATTCACCGAGCGTCCTTTTGCCATGCGTTCACGCAGGAAAGCTTGTTTTGATCGGTGCTTGCGGTGTCTTGGCGGTGCGTGCTTGACCGGGCTGCGGCAGTGAGCGGCAGCGCTAGCGTGTGCGAATGAGAAGGCTCCCGCGCCTTTCCCGTTGGTTTCGGGAAAGGCGCGGGAGCCTTCTTTCCTTATCTTGGCTTGGCTTTGCCGATTGACGGTATTACTGGTGGGAATCAGCGTTGGAAAGCGATGGGAACGCTTATCCTAGCTTGGTCGTATCCCGCTGCCAGGCTGTGCTGTGCGATTTAGGAGGCGTGTCGAGGTTTCTTCATTCTCGAGGGCGGTGGTCTCGTAGGCGATTTCCAGATCTTGCAAGTTTGCGTGGTGCTATCCGCAAGGTTCGCACAAGGGTTGTGCAAGATGGCGTTGTTATGGTGGGCTATAGCGAGGAAAGGAGCACGCTATGGCCGAATCACGCCATGATAAGAAGCACAGCGAACAGGACATCGAACATGCTGGGCAATCTGCAGTGAGCAAGGGCGAAGAACCTGTTGCGAACAACGGCGAAACCGTTGGGGCCTCGTCCGCAAACAAGGATGAGCCCCCACCGCAGTCTTCTAAAGACGGTCAAGGTACTGGCAACCAACCCAATTTGCATAACAAGCGCCTGGGCCGTTTAGGGGAGGATGTCGCGGCGCGTTACCTGGTGTCGCGCGGTTATGAGATCATCGCGCGCAATTGGACATGCCAGGCCGGCGAGGCGGATATCATCGCGCGTGATGACGATATCTTGGTGTTCGCCGAGGTGAAAACGCGATCGAGTACCGAGAAAGGCTTTCCCAGCGAAGCCGTTGACAGCAAAAAGCGTGGCAAGTATCTCAAGATCGCCGAGCTTTTCACAAGCAGATACGATGTGCAAGACCTTCAGGTCCGTTTCGATGTCATGTCGTTGGTCGTCACTGACAACGCGCACGCCACCATCCGTCATTACATCAATGCCTTCGGGGCCGAGTCGCTATGAGCGCGTCGTGCGTTGTGCATGCCGCAACGTTGCGCGGCGTTCAGGCGGTGCCCGTCGAGGTCGAAGTGTGCGTGAGCAACGGGATGCCGGGCTTTTCGGTTGTGGGAATGGCCGATGCCTCGGTGCAGGAATCGCGGGAGCGTGTGCGGGCTGCGTTGCGAGCCTGCGGTTTCAGCATGCCGAGCAGCAAAGTGGTGGTGAACCTTGCACCGAGCGCGCTGCGCAAAACCGGTTCCGGCTTCGATCTTCCCATAGCCGTCGGCCTGCTGTGCGCAACAGGCCAGGTGAACCCTGCCGTGCTCGATGGCGTGCTGTTTGCGGGGGAGCTCTCATTGGAAGGGGCGGTGCGGCCGATTGCCGGCTTGCTTGCTTATGCCTTATGCGCACAACAGCAGCACCTTGCCCTTGTCAGCGCGGCTGAGGACGGTGCGGGGCGGATAGAGGGCATAAGGCGGCGGGTCATCGAATCGCTTGGGCAGTTGCGTCGTGGAGAGTTCGCCGAGCTTGGGGGCGCGTTTGCGCCCGATAAACCCCAAGAGCTTGATTTTCGCGACATCGCGGGCCACGACATGGCCAAGCGCGCATTTCAGATAGCGGCAGCCGGCGGCCATGGTTTGCTTATGATGGGTCCTCCGGGCTCCGGCAAGACCATGCTGGCATCGCGCCTGCCTTCGATATTGGCCCCCTTGTCGCGCTCGGAGGCGCTTGAGGCGGCGGTCATCCATTCCGTTGCCGGTCGGGATGCCGCGCCGCTGCTGGCGGGCATCAGGCCGTTTCATGCGCCTCATCATTGCGCGACTCTGGCGGGTTTGGTGGGCGGGGGCTCGCCTCCGCGACCAGGTGCCATCTCGCTGGCGCATAACGGAGTGCTGTTTTTGGATGAGCTGCCCGAGTTCGCCCCTTCGGTGTTGCAGGGCATTCGGCAGCCCATGGAGGCCGGCGAAGTGGTGGTCACGCGAGCCGATGGAAGCGTCCGCTTTCCTGCGCGCTTCATGCTGGTGGCGGCTGCCAATCCGTGTCCTTGCGGCTTTTTCGGCGACTCCGAGCGCACGTGCAGCTGCTCGCAGCGTCAGGTGCATCAATATCAAGGACGCGTGGGCGGGCCGCTCATGGACCGCATCGACGTGCATATCGATGTTGCCCGCATCCCGCCGGGCCAGGTGCTGTCCACGGGTCACGGGACCTCGTCGGCGAAGCTTCGCGAAGGCGTGCTTGCTGCTCGAGAATACGCATCGTGGCGACGCAGCACCACGGGTTTTGATGAGCGCGCGCGTCAGGCCGAGGTGCTGGTCGAGTCGTGCGCCATGAGCGAAGCCGATCGCGGCTTTTTGGAGAAGCTGGCCGCATCGGGATCGATGAGCGGGCGAGCCATCATGCGCACGTTGGCGTTGGCCCGAACCATCGCCGATATGGAGCAGGTGCCCAAGGTGGCTCGGGACCACTTATGCGAAGCGGTCGGTTTTCGACTGCGCGAAGGAGGCGCATGATGACGAGCGGGCGACGGGAGGGGCAGGGTGTGCGGCTGGCGGGGATGAGGACGGTGCTGCTGCCCGACGACCCAAGGTTTCCCGCCGCTTTGCGCGTCATCCCGCGACCGCCGAAGCGGCTGTATGTGCTGGGCGACCCCGAGGCGCTTACGGAAGGGCTTGCCGTGGTGGGCGCGCGCAAGGCCACGCCTTACGGCATCGGCGCGGCGAAGCGCTTCGCACGGCTTGCAGCGCAGCGGGGCATCGCGGTGATTTCGGGCGGCGCACGGGGTTGCGACGCCGCCGCTCACGAGGCGGCGCTTTCCGAAGGCGCGCCCACGGTGGCATTTTTGGGTGGCGGCTGCGATGTCCCGTACCCTCGCGAACATGCGGGCCTGTTCGAGCGGATAGCGCTCTGTGGTGGAGCGGTGGTTTCCGAGCATGCTTGGGACGCGCCGGCCTTGCCTCAGCAGTTTCGCACGCGAAATCGGCTTATCGCCGGTCTTGCGCGGGTGACGCTCATCGTGGAGGCCGGTTTGCCTTCGGGGACCTTCTCCACTGCCGATGAAGCGCTTGCGGCGGGTCGTGACGTGCTGGTGGTGCCCGGCGCCATCAATTCGGCTTCTTCGAAGGGAGCGAATCGTTTGCTCGTGCAGGGGGCGTCTCCCGTAGTCGACGATGAATCGTTCTCCGATGTGCTGTTCAGCGTGTTCGGCTGCTTGAAGATGCAGGATGCTGATGAGCTGAGCGGGAAAGGGGGTCGAGCCGGCTTGGCCGGCTCGAGGGGCGCGCGCGGAGCAAGCCGCGCTGCTGCGGACCCGATTACGGCTGCGCTGCAGGCGGAGCCGCTAGGTATGGAGCAGCTCTTCGAGCTGGCGAGCGAGCATTGTGGCGAGCGGGATGCACGCGCCTGGCTGATGGAGCGGCTGGCGGTAGGCGAGCAAGCAGGTTCGTTCGCGCGTTATCCTGATGGGCGTTGGGGGCCACGGGCCTAGCGTCTGGTATGCTATAGCCTATGGAAACTATGAAACGAATCTCAATCATCGGGGCCGGTCTCGCAGGAAGCGAGGCGGCCTTGCAGCTAGCGGACCGAGGGTTCTCGGTCCGCCTTGTGGAAATGCGGCCTGAAAAGGGCACGCCCGTGCATAAAACCGGCCTGTGCGCCGAGCTGGTCTGTTCGAACAGCCTGAAGAGCACGAAGCCGGAAAGCGCGGCGGGTATGCTGAAGGCCGAACTTGCCGCGCTCGGCTCGCAGGTGCACGCTGCTGCTCTTGATAACGCCGTGGCGGCAGGCGGCGCCCTTGCGGTCGATCGCGAGGCGTTCGCTCTCCAGATCACGCAGCGCATCCAGGAGCACCCGTGCATTTCCTTGGAGCACGCGGAGGTGCGCTCGGTGCAGCAGGCCTGCGAGGGCGCCGATGCCGTCATCCTGGCGTCCGGTCCGCTGACTTCCGATGCTTTGGCGGAATCGCTGTCCCAGATCACAGGGTCGGACCATATGGCGTTCTACGACGCGGCGGCGCCCATCGTCATGGCCGATTCGCTGGACATGGGCAAGCTGTTCCGTCAGAGCCGCTACGAGGACGCGGGCGGTCAGGTGGGCGATTACCTGAACGCGCCGTTCTCGCGCGAGGAATACGAGGCGTTCATCGAACAGTTGGTTGGCGCCGATCGCGTGATCCGCCGCGAATTCGAGACACGCGATCTGTTCCAGGCCTGCCAGCCCATCGAGGAGATCGCCCGCAAGGGCGTCGATGCGCCACGCTTCGGCACGCTCAAGCCTGTCGGCCTGACCGATCCTGCCACAGGCAGGCGCCCGTGGGCCGCCTTGCAGCTGCGCGCCGAGGACGCCCATGGGGAAAGCTACAACCTGGTAGGTTTCCAAACCAATTTGACGTTCCCCGAGCAAAAGCGCGTGTTCCGCATGATCCCGGGTTTGGAGCACGCCGAGTTCGCGCGTTATGGCGTCATGCATCGCAACACGTTCATCAACGCCCCGATGCTGTTGACGCCCGAGCTTAGGCTTCGCAGCACCGGTGGCGTCGATGTGCCGGTGTTCGTGGCGGGTCAGCTGGCGGGCACCGAGGGCTATTGCGAGGCCATCCGTTCCGGGCTTCATGCGGCGTTGCATGTCGCCGCGTTGCTCGGCGGCGTGGAGGCTCCGCAGCTGCCGGCGGAAACGGCGTTCGGCGCGTTGCTGGCATACGCTACCGGTCCCGATACCGTCGATTACCAGCCCATGCATGTGAACTTCGGCATCATGGAGCCGCTTGAACAGCGAATCCGCAACAAGGGGCAGCGTTATGCGGCCTATGCCGAGCGCGGGTCGCAAGCCCTTGAGCGCTATTGCGACGAGCTGCGCGCTTGCGGGCTTTTGGGCTGCGCGGGGGAAGCTGCCGGGCATGACGCCTAAGGCCGAAGCCGCTTGCGACGATAAGGCGCCCAAGGATGTGGACTCGCGCCTGTTCTCGGTCATCGAGCACTTCATCGGCTCGTGGCGTATCGAGCGCAACCCCTCCCAGAACACCTTGCGCGCGTATCGCATCGACTTGCTTGATTATGCCCGATGGGCCAAGCGCACGCGCGTTGACGGGCTGCATCCCACCCACCGGCAGCTTCGCCGCTACTTAAGCCAGCTTGAGCAGGCGCAGTACTCGCGTGCCACGGTGAACCGCAGGTTGTCCGCCGTGCGCACCTTCTTCCAGTGGCTTAACGTGAACGGGGTGGTTTCCGAGGACCCCGCCAGCGCGCTTTCGGGCCCCAAGCAGCCGCAGCGCCTGCCGCATCACCTTCGTCCCCAGGATGTTGCGGAGCTGCTGGGCGTATACGGTAAACGGCTTGATTCCCAAGGGCGCGATGAACGCACGCCTTCGGAGATGCGCAATCAGGCGTTGCTCGAGTTTCTGTATGCGTGCGGTGCGCGAATATCGGAGGCTTCCGGGCTAATGCTTTCCGCGGTGGATTTCGATCAGGGTCAATGCCGGGTGCTCGGCAAGGGGTCCAAGGAGCGCATCGTGCCTTTGCACGACCTTGCGCTCTCGAGCATGCGCACATACTTGGTGTTCGCGCGGCCTTTGCTTGTCAAGGATAAGGAATGTCCCTACTTCTTCGTTTCAACGCGCGGCAACCAAATGGGTACCGATGCGATGCGCAAGATGTTCAAGCAGGCGCTTGCCGCCGCGGGGCTTCCGTCCACCATCACGCCGCACGATTTGCGTCACACCTTCGCCACCGATGTGCTGGCAGGCGGAGCGGATTTACGCAGCGTTCAGGAGATGCTCGGTCACGCAAGCCTGTCCACCACGCAGATTTACACGCATACCACTCCTGAGCGTTTAGGCGCCGAACATCAACGGGCGCATCCCAGAGGGTGATATGCGGTTCGGGCGATTTGTTCGCAAACAATGAAACAGCCATGCGATCGCATGGCTGTTCTGCTTACTTTCCTAGCAAATGCCTGATGGCGGCAATGGGGTGCTTCGTCATCATGCGCGGGCCGCTGTATCGCATCACCTGGCGTATGCGCTCGCGCATTTCCGGCTTGTAGCAGTGGTTCTCACAGGCGTCGCAACTGGTCTTCACGTGCATCTTGCGGCATCGGCGCGTGCGCAGCGCTGCATATTCGTCAAGCTGGGCGCATTCCGGGCACACGGCTTCGCCGCAAACGGCGGTTTCGGTCCTGCTGGCAGGCTCATGGTTGCCAGCGCAGTACAGCGCCACCATCTGCGAGATGGTCTTCTCCTCGCGAGCCCGGCGTTTCGCGATCTGCGGGGTGTCTTGCTGCATGTAAGCCGCCCTACATCGCCGTCAGGCGGATGCCTACGTACGCTGCGGTGCTCGGCAGGCCTTTGATGTCGTATTTGTCCGAAAGCGGGGCCGCGGACACGCGCCAGGTGTAGGTGGCGTCATCGATATCGACGGTGCCGGTCAGGAAGGTGTTGCCAACCTCGTCGGTGTCCATGGACGTGCTATCGGCCTGGAATCCCTCGGCGGCGACGGCTGCCTGGATGGCGGCCTCGAGCGTGCTCGACGAGAAGTCGGCGTACTTGACCGCCATGGTCAAGGTATCGGAGCGGTCGACGGTAAGCGTCCAGCTGCCGTTGAGCAGCAGCGCCGCTTGGGATGCCGAAAGGCCGCCCACGCCCTTCGCGTACATTGCGGCGGCATCGGCAACGGTGACGTCTTCGGGAAGCTTGACCAGGTCAAGGCCGGCGGTGCCTTCCGCGGTTCGGTTGTACACGGTGTAGCCCGCTGCCGCGAGCGAATCCAGAATGGCCTGGTCGTCCATATCCGCCATCTGCGCGAGCACGGGGAGGTTGTAGCTGACTGCGCGCGAGAGGTTCTCCTCCACGCTTGCCTTGCTTTGGGTGTTCGAATCGTTCACCGCGGTGATGGCCCCGGCCGCCAGGCGAACGCCGATGATCACGGCGATGACGACGAAAACCGCCATGACGATCTGCTGGCTGCGCGGCATGTCCATAGGGCGCAGCAGGCTTGAACCGTCCATATAGCGGATATTGCCCTGCTCGATGGAGTAATCGGTATGGCGATGGAATAACGACATGGGTACCTGCCTGTCGGTTTTTAGTCGGTTTGTGTGCGTGGGTAAGTATAGCATTGCCCCAAGGGGGCGCTCATGGTAGCCTACGGAATGCCCATGGGGGAGTAGCTGGCAGGACATACCTGCGGTGCGTTCAACATCGTGGCCGGCAACGGTCTGGCGTACCTGAAATTGCAAGACTCATGGCGCAACGTTCTCGAATCGTTGCGCCATGAGTCTTTTTTGTTGCGCTGCTCTTCCGGGGAGACGGGGTAAACCGCGCGCCGTGCGCAACGGCGTGCATCGATCGTACGAGACGACGTAAAGGAGCAACGACAATGGATTTTTCCATCTTCGCCACGCCCGAAGCTTGGATCAGCCTGCTGACGCTGATGTTCTTGGAGGTGGTGCTGGGCGTGGACAACATCGTGTTCATCTCCATCACCACCAACCGCCTGGCGCCCGAGCACCAGCATATCGGCCGTAAGCTCGGTTTGCTGGGCGCTATGGTATCGCGCTGCATCTTCCTGTGCTTCGCAAGCTATTTGGTGCATATGACCAAACCGCTGTTCACGTTGGACCTGGGCTTTTTCCAACATGCGTTCAACGTGCGCGACCTGGTGCTGCTTGCGGGCGGCACATACCTGATCTACAAGGGCATCGACGAGCTTCGCGACGTGCTGGCCTTGACCGAGGAGAAGGCCTCGCACTCCGAGGAGCACAAGCAGCTGCGCCGCATCGGCCTGGGCCAGGCTATCGTCACCATCATGGTCATGGACCTGGTGTTCTCCATCGACTCGGTCATCACCGCGGTGGGCTTGGCGGAGCATCTGATCATCATGGTCGTGGCGGTTATCTTCGCCATCGTCATCATGATGGTGTTCATCGACGCCATCGCCGATTTCATTAACAGGCATACGGAGATGAAGATCTTGGCCTTGGTGTTCATCACCGTGATCGGCTTGCTGCTGTTCTTCGATTCGCTGGGCATCAACTCCGGCATCGAGGTGCTCGACATGCACATGGAGAAGCTTATGGTGTATTGTGCCATGGTGTTCGCAGTGGTGCTGGAGCTTATCCAAATGCGCTACAGCTCGAATCTGGCGAAGTGGAAGGAAGAGCGCAGGAAGGAGCAGCTCGAAGGCGAGCAGCTCAAGAGCGAGCAGGCGAACGGCTAGCCCGCCTGCGTCGATGCGAGCTTGAACGACCGCCATCGGTCGCCGCGTGCGGCCGATGGCGCGCTTGCCGGAAAAGAACCGCAAAGCGGATTCGGGCGGCGCACCTGAAAAGAAGCGGCCCCGCAGACCTTGAGCCTGCGGGGCCGTTGCCGTTTCGGCGTCTTGCTATCGTGCGAACTGCGAGTAGCCTTCGTCGGAGATGAACAGGCGGGTGGCCCTGGGCAGGATCCGCGCGGAAAACGGCGTGGAGAGCCCGGTGGCCTCGCCGTCGTATTGGACTTCCATGGCCGGGTCGGCTTCGATCGCGACCTCCTTGGCGCGGAAGATCTCGAGCGCATCCGTGCGGTCGGGGAATTCCCCGTCTCGATCCAAAAGGCCTGCAATGGCTGCCGGTATCAGGTCGAATGCGGTCTTCGCCTTCAGCACCACCACATCGAACTCGCCGTCGCGCGGCTTGTTGTCGTGCGTGACCGCGATATCGAACTGGATCTTGCTGAAGTTCACCAGCAACACTCCGAGGCCTTCGCTTTGCACCTGGCGGCCGTCCAAGGTGAGCGTGAACTTCGACTGTTGCGGCATGGCGTTGGCCACCGCCGATTGCAAGTATGCCATGGGACCGAGCAGCCGCTTGCCGCGTTGCGCCCCGCGCATGATGACGGCGTCGTAGCCGGCGCCGGCCATGATGGAGAACCCGAAGCGATGCCCGTCGACGCATATCTCGCCCATGTCGAAATCAAGGGTCTGCCCGGCGCGCACCATCTTGGCAAGCGCATGGGGCTCGAGCGGGCTTGCGAGATTGAGGGCAAGCAGGTTGGCCGTGCCTGCGGGGAAGGGCAGCACGGGTATGCCGGTGTTGGCCAGCAGGTAGCACACCGTGGCCACGGTGCCGTCGCCGCCCGCCGCGATCACGGCATCGAAGTCCATCGCATCGTCGAGCAGCGTGTTTATCGGGGTGGTGCCGTTGGTGCAGCGCATGCGGATGTCGTCGCCGTCGGCGGCGAAGCTGCGCATGAAATCGTAGATGGCCCCTTCGCCGTATCCCGATGCCAGGTTGTTGATGACAAGCAGTTTCACGGTTTTCCCTTCCGTTGCGGTATTCTTACATCATAAAGCACAACGATATGAACGTGAGGAATTACCGGGTGTATATCGAAGATCAAGAAGCACTGGAGGCGTTCGCCCGGCGAGCACGCCGCTCAAGCGTCCTTGCCATAGACACCGAGTTTTTACGCGAGAAGACCTATTATGCGCGCCTGTGCTTGATCCAATTCGCCACCGACGACGAGGTGGCGGTGGTCGACCCGTTTTGCATAGAGGACCTGCATGTGCTGGCCCCGCTTCTCGAGGATGCCGGCGTCATGAAGGTGCTGCACTCCGGCGGGCAGGACCTTGAGATCTTGTGGCACGAGGTGGGCGTGCTTCCGCAGCCGCTGTTCGACACGCAGGTGGCGGCGGCGCTGCTGGGGCACACGCAGCAGATCGGCTACGGCGCCTTGGTCGGCGCCGAGTGCGGCGTGGCGCTCAAGAAGGTCGATTCCTTCACCGACTGGTCACGCCGACCCCTGTCGGAGTCCCAGCTTCGCTATGCCGCCGACGATGTCATCTACCTTCCCCGCATGTACGAGCATATGAAGCAAGAATTGGAGCGACAGGGGCGCCTTCATTGGCTCGACCCCGAGTTCGCCGAGATGTGCGATCCTGCGCGTTTCGAATCCGATGAGCGCGAACGCTACCGCAGGCTCAAGCGCGTCGGCCAGCTTTCGCGAAAGCAGCTGGCGGCGGCGCGCGAGGTGGCCGCATGGCGCGAGGTCACGGCGCAGAAGCGCAACGTTCCGCGCAAATGGGTCATCACCGACGAGCAGATCGTCGAGGCGTGCAAGCGCGAGGCCCGCACCATCGACGAGCTGTTCATGGTGCGCGGCATGCGCGAGAAGCTCAACACCCGCGATGCCCGAACGGTTGCCGGGCTTATGAAGAAGGCGCTGGAATCCGGGCCGCAAAGCTGGCCCGAGCTTGATCGCAGCGGCCGAAACGAACCCAACGTGGATGCTCCGCTCGACCTTATGAGCGCGCTCGTGCGCCTGCGCGCCAAGGAGAACGGCGTGGCGTTCCCCACGCTTGCCAGCCATGATGATCTTGTGCGTATGGCCCGCGGATACCGTCAGGGCATCGACCTTCTGCGCGGCTGGCGTCGTGCGCTCGTGGGCGAGGAGCTTATCGAGCTGCTCGAGGGCAAGCTCGTTTTGTCCTTGGATGGCCACGATCTGCGCGTCACGCGTCTGGATGGCGAAGAGTAGGCGAGCGGTCGTCGCGCTGCGCCTCGACTTGAACGCGGCGCATGCGATACGTTCCCGGTAACGGATTGCGAACGTTTCGCGGGAACATTCGTGAAGTCGGGGGTAAGGCGTTTCGCTTCGGTATACTTTTGGTTCGTTGAACCGAGCGCGCCGCCTTGCGGTCGCGCCCCGAGGCGCAGGGCATGCGCCGCACTCATTCGATAGGAGTTGCATCACCCACATGAGCATGAGCTATTTGAGCCTGATCATCGTCACCATGGTCATCGGCATGGGCGCGTCGTGGTACGTGAACCGCCAGATCAACAAATACCTGCACGTTCCCGCGTCCACGCGGGTCACCGGCGCGCAGATGGCCGAGATGATGCTTGCCGCAAACGGCGTGCACGGCGTGCAGGTGTATCGCGGCGGCCCGCAGCAGGACCACTTCGACCCGCGCACCAATTCCATCACCTTGGACCCCGATGCGTTCGGCGGGACCTCCATCACGGCCATTGCCACGGCATGCCATGAGGCGGGGCACGCCATCCAGTTCGCGCAGGGGTATGCTCCCATGAAGATCCGCGGCGCGCTCGTGCCGGCGGTGAATTTCGCCTCCAACGCCTGGGTGTTCCTGCTGATGTTCGGCATCTTCATGCAGCTTTCCGGCCTTACCACCCTTGCCATCGTCATGTACGCCGTGGTGGTGCTGTTCCAGCTGGTCACGCTGCCCGTCGAGTTCGATGCCTCACGTCGCGGCCTTGCATATCTGAAGACCCAGGGCATCACGCAGGCCGAACAGGGCGGTGCGTATTCCGTTCTGCGCGCCTGCGCGCTCACCTATGTTGCCGCCGCCTTGACGTCCATCCTGCAGCTGCTGTGGTTGCTGCAGTCCCGTGACGAGTAGCAACGTGGCATACGATCGATCATATAACGGCGCCGCGGGAGGACCCCGCGGCGTTTTTGCTAGCTCGGGGGCTACCTCGGGCCCGGCGCGAAACGCCGAGGAAGCGGCCCGCGCATGCGCGGCTGCGTTCGGTGCACATAAGGCGGCGGGCTCGAACGCCGCTTCGCGCAACAAGGAAGCGGCCTCGGGCGCCTTGTCGGTATCCGCTGCTATGCAGCTGGCGAAAGGAGCGCTCGAGGGCGTGACGGTGCGCTTGGTCGGTGAGATATCCGAGCTGTCGAACAAGCCCGGGTACAAGGCCGTGTACTTCACGGTCAAGGACAAGTCGGCAAGCCTTCCGTGCATGATGTGGAACAACCGCTTCCGCGCCGCCGGCGTGCAGGTGGCGGTCGGTCAGCTGGTGGAGTTGACGGGCAGGTTCACGTTATATGCGGCGAAAGGGCGCATGAACTTCGACGTGTTCTCGTTGGCGCCGGTGGGCGAGGGCCAGCTGCGCTTGCAGGTGGCCAACCTTGCGCGGAAGCTGTCGGCGGAGGGTCTTGCGGACCCCGCGCGAAAGCTGCCCTTGCCTGCGTACCCCCTTACCATCGGATTGGTCACAAGCCCGCGCGGCGATGCGGTGCATGATGTGCTGCGTACCTTGCGCCGCCGTTTCCCCGTGGCACGGGTGCTGTTCTCCGGCGTTGCGGTCGAGGGCCCGCAAGCCCCGGCCGGCATCGTCGAGGGGATGCGAGCCGTGGTGCATGCCGGCGCCGAGGTGGTGCTCGTGGTGCGCGGCGGCGGATCGTACGAAGACCTTATGCCCTTCAACGACGAGTTTTTGGCTCGCATGATCGTGAAATGCCCCGTTCCTGTGGTCACCGGTATCGGGCATGAGCCCGATACCTCCATCGCCGACATGGTGGCCGATGTGCGGGCGTCAACGCCCACGGCCGCAGCCGAGGCGGTGAGCCCCGCCCGCGAAAACCTTGAAGCGCTGTTCGATGCGCGCCGAAGCAGCCTGGATACCTGTGTTCAGCGCGCTCTCGAGGGCAGCGCGGCGTGGGTCGGGCGCTTTGCAAGCCGTCCGGTCTTCTGCGACCCCAACGCGCTGCTGGCGGCCTCCTCGCAGGGGGTGGACCTGTACGCCGATAGGCTGGCAAGGGCGCTGCCTGCCAGCTTGGATCGCGACCGTGCGCAGGTCGATCGGCTTCGCGAGCGTTTAAGTTCGGCGCTTCCCAGCGCCTTGACCTTCGATACTGCCGCCGTTCAGCGGCAACGCGAGCGCTTGACGCAGGTGCTATCGCAGGTCGTCGGCCAGCCGACGTCGCAAACGCAACGCGCACGCGAACGTCTGGTGCGTGCGATGCCCCAGGCTTGCGAGCGGGCGCGTATGTCCCTCGATCACGAGCAGCGGCGCTTGCGCGCGGCGGGCGGCCAGCTGCTCGAGCCGTTCCGCCGGCAGGCGGGCCTTTCGGCGGCGCAGCTTGATGCGCTGTCGCCCTTGGCCGTCCTTGGCAGGGGTTATTCCATCGCCCGCGACGGCGATGGGGGCGTGGTGAAGTCGGTCGAGCAGGCGAAGACGGGGCAGCCGCTTGATGTGACGGTATCGGATGGCGTTATCGAGTGCAGCGTGTCGGGGGTCCGGCGCGGCGGCGTGGACGATATTGCATGAAAGGAATCATCAAATGGGCAATGAAGCTTTGAAGCCGGTAGAGGATCTGACGTTTCGCGAGGCCATGGCGGAGCTGGACGGCATCGTCGGCGTGCTCGAATCCAACACCCTCGAGCTGGAGGACAGCCTTGCCAGCTATGAGCGCGGGGTTGCGCTGCTGCGCGCCTTGCAGGGCCGTCTGGCAACGGCGCAACAGAAGGTCGACGTGCTCATGGGCCAGCTTGAGCCGGAGGTGTCGGACGAGCAGCGCGATACCACGCTTTCGTAGCGCCGCTTGCCGACAGAGTGCCGCGCGGGCGCCGCTTGCAGCAACGTGCGGCGTGTTTTGCATCTACAATGATGGCTCGAAATCTTTTGGGTAAGGAGGCAGGCCGTTGAACGTTTTGGTTATCAATGCGGGTTCATCTTCGCTGAAGTACCAGCTTATCAATGTTGAAACGCATACGCTCATGGCCAAGGGCATTTGCGAGCGCGTCGGTTCGGCCGAGGCGTTCCACAAGCACGGTCTTGACGATAACGAAGTGGTCATCGATGCGAAGATGGCGGACCATGACGACGCTATTGCGCTCGTGCTCGAATCCCTGGTCTCGGGTAAGGATGCCGCGATCGCTTCGCTTTCCGAGATCGACGCCGTCGGTCATCGCATCGTGCAGGGAGGCAAATACTTCGATCGTTCCGTCCTCATCGACGATGAGGTCATCGCGAAGATCGACGAGCTTGCCGAGCTGGCGCCTTTGCACAACGGTGCCGCGCTCATGGGCATCCATGCCTGCATGAAGCATATGCCGGGCATCCCCATGGTCGCCGTGTTCGACACCTCGTTTTTCACCACGTTGCCGCCGAAGGCGTACATGTATCCGCTTCCCTACGAGTTGTACGAGAAGTATGCCATCCGCAAATACGGCGCCCACGGCACCTCGCACCGCTACATCTCCGAGCGCGCCGCTGTGGTGCTCGATGAGCCCCTTGAGGACCTGAAGCTGATCACGCTGCATCTGGGCAACGGCTGTTCCGCATCCGCCATCGACCATGGCGTGGCCGTGGATACCTCTATGGGCCTCACGCCGCTTGACGGTCTTATGATGGGCACCCGTTGCGGCGCCATCGACCCGGCCATCGTGCCGTTCGTCATGGAGCACGAGAACCTGACCGCCGAGGAAATGAACAGCCTCATGAACAAGCAGTCCGGCCTGCTCGGCATCTCCGGCGTGTCCAACGACCTGCGCAGCGTTCGCACCGCCTCCGAAGAGGGCAATGAGCGCGCCATGCTGGCCTATGACATGTTCTCCAACTCGGTGAAGAAGTATATCGGCCAGTATATCGCCGTCATGGGCGGCGTGGACGCCATCGTGCTGACCGCCGGCGTTGGCGAGAACTGCGACAAGATGCGCCGCATGATCTTCTCCGGCCTGCAGCCATTGGGCATCGTGCTGGATGAGGAGAAGAACCGTCATCGCGGTTTTGAGCGCATCATCTCCACCGACGATTCCGCGGTGCAGATCATCATCATCCCTACCAACGAGGAGTACATGATCGCGCGCGACACCTATGAGATCGTGCACGACCAGATGGTCGGCATTCAGCCGTAAGCGCTCCGTTTGCGCATCAGCAAGGCACTGCTTCATATGAAACTTTGAAAAGCCCTCGTCAGAGGGCTTTTCTGCTTGATGGGAATCATGGGTTTTACGCCGAAGGTTGGCTTCGCCGGCCGTTTCGGGATTGCAGCGGCCATTGTCTGGAATCTTGTGCGCCATGGGTTTTGGCCCTGCTGCGGATAGGTGCGCCGATGCCGCCATCGGCGCCTTCGAGATACATGCTTTTGCGCGGGCCTATCGGTGGTCTTGTTTTCGGCGGACTCGACAAGAAAGCCCCTGCTTCCCGAGCGTGGTCATCGATTCGGGAAGCAGGGGCGTTTGAGCTTCGGGCTCAGGCTCTTTTTGCGGTGGCGCCTTTGCACCGGCGCGGGCTACTGGGCGTCGGCGGCTTTCTTCGCCTGGGCCTGCACGCACGTGATGGCGATGACGCCCACGATATCATGCGCGCTGCAGCCGCGGGACAGGTCGTTGACCGGGGCGGCGATGCCTTGGGTCACCGGGCCGAACGCCTCGGCATGCGCCAGGCGCTGAACCAGCTTGTAGCCGATGTTGCCCGCGTCAAGGTCGGGGAAGATCAGGCAGTTCGCCTTGCCGGCCACCTTGCTGTCGGGGGCCTTCGAGGCGCCCACGGAGGGCACCATGGCGGCATCGGCCTGCAGCTCGCCGTCGATCGCCAGCTCAGGTGCCAGCTCGCGGGCGATGGCGGCAGCTTCGACCACCTTGTTCGCGTCGTCGTTTTTGGCGGAGCCGTAGGTGGAGTGGGAGAGCATGGCCACCACGGGTTCGGTGCCGATAAGGGTTTTCCAGGACTGGGCGGAGTTGACGGCGATGTGCGCAAGCTTCTCGGCGTTAGGCTGGACCTCCAGGCCGCAGTCGCTGAACAGGAACGTGCCGTTCTGGCCGTACTCGCAATTGGGAACCACCATGATGAAGAAGCTGCTGACCAGCTTCACGCCCGGGGCGGTTTTGAGGATCTGCAGGCTGGGACGCAGCACGTCGCCGGTGGAGTGGCAGGCGCCGGAGACCATGCCGTCGGCGCGGCCGGTCTTCACCATGAGCACGCCGAAGAACAGCACGTCGCGCACCTTCTCAGCGGCTTGCTCGAGGGTCATGCCCTTGTGCTTGCGCAGCTCATACAAGGTATTTGCGAACTCGTCATGCAGATCGGAGTCCTGCGGGTCGATCAGCGTGGCGCCGTCGAGCGCGCGTCCGGATTCCTTGATGGCGGCCACGTCGCCCAAGATGATCAGGTTTGCGACGCCTTGGGCCAGGATGGTCTCGGCAGCTTCGAGCGTGCGCGGGTCGTCGCCCTCGGGTAGCACGATGGTCTGCTTGTCAGCCTTGGCGCGCTCAAGCATGGTGTCCAAAAACGAGCTCATGTTTGTACCCTTTCTTCGCGATGTGCCGGGCGCGGTCTTGCCGGTTGCGCATGGTTTCGGCTGCGCCCGAGCTGTTCACTTGGATTTTATCCATAATGTACCCACTGGGTACAGCCGAGTGCCTCTCTACCGGTAAAATGGCGGGCGAACCATTTGAACGGCGCGTTTCCGATCTCGTTTTCGCCGTTGCTTTCAGGAAAGGAAAGGCATGAAAAGCATCACGTTCGCCATCCCGTGTTACAACTCCGCGGCATATATGGATAAGTGCATCGAGTCCATCCTTGCGTGTGGGGGCGACAAGGGCGTCGACGACATCGAGATCATCATCGTCGACGACGGGTCGGTCAAAGACGATACCGCGGAAAAGGCCGATCGCTGGGAGCAGCTCCATCCGGGCATCATCAAGGCCGTCCATCAGGAAAACGGGGGCCACGGACAAGCGGTGAACACCGGTTTGGCGAACGCCTCCGGCCTGTACTTCAAGGTGGTCGACTCCGACGATTGGCTTGATCGCCGCGCCATGGAGGATGTCATGGCGTACGTGCGCAGCCAAGTCGGGCGCAGCGCCCCGACTGATCTGGTCATCGCCAATTACGTGTATGAGAAGGTGCACGAGAGCACGCGTACCATCATGCATTATCGCAACGTGTTCCCCGAGGGGCGCGAGTTCGGCTGGTCCGAGGTGGGGCATTTCAACCCCAGCCAATACCTGCTCATGCACTCGGTCATCTACCGCACCGAGCTGTTGCGCGGCATAGGCCTTCAGCTGCCCAAGCACACCTTCTACGTGGACAACATCTTCGTGTACGTGCCGCTGCCGCACGTCAAGACCATCTACTATCTTGATGTCGACATGTACCGTTATTTCATCGGCCGTGATGACCAAAGCGTCAACGAGTCGGTCATGATGAGCCGCATCGATCAACAGCTGCGCGTCACGCGCATCATGATCGACACCGTGAAGCTTCCCGGCGATGTGCCCGAGAAGCGCCTGGAGCGCTACATGGAGAACTATTTGTCCATGATGATGTGCATCTGCAGCATCTTCCTGCGCATGATCAACACCGTCGATGCCGAGGATGAGCGCGATGCGATTTGGCGTTATCTTAAGGATAACAACTCCGATGTGTATCGCCGCGTGAGGCACAGCGTGCTGAACATGGG
Organism: uncultured bacterium; assembly: GCA_905215325.1. Lineage (GTDB taxonomy): Bacteria > Actinomycetota > Coriobacteriia > Coriobacteriales > Eggerthellaceae > Senegalimassilia. The sequence continues at coordinate 29,036 of CAJMPP010000024.1, forward strand.
CACGAACCTGCCCACTAATCTGGGACGTAAGATCGGCATCACCGGTTACCATGTTGCTCAGAGGATATTTAAATTCAATTAAGCATCAAGAGAAAAGGCCTGTTCGTGCAGGTCTTTTTTGTTGCAACGATTCGGTATCGCGCTGAGTTTCCGGCTTCTTTTTTCTGGCGGATTGCGGCATAATGGATATTTCGGACGCAATTCCATAAAGGAGCATTCTTGAAGAAAAACACTGTGGTTATCGGACTGGCACTGTTCGCCATGTTCTTCGGTGCCGGAAACCTTATCTTCCCGCCGTTTTTGGGTATGGAAAGCGGAACCGATTGGGTGATCGGATTTTTATGCTTCATCTTGATCGACGTCGCGCTTTCTTGTCTGGGCATCTTCGCGCTCAACGCCGCCGGCGGCGCGAACGTGGCTGTCGAAGGTTCATTAGGCAAGGTTCCCGGTTTGGTGCTCAACACCGCCGTGATCCTTTGCACGGGCATGATCATCGCCGAGCCGCGTACGGCTGCAACTACCTACGAGATGTCCATCGTGCCGCTGTTCGGCGATTCTATGGGCATGCTGCCGTTCTCCGTGCTGTTCTTCGCGGCGGTGCTCGCGCTGTCCATTCGCCAAACGCGCGTGGTCGCCATCATCGGCAAGGTGCTCACCCCGCTGTTGGTGCTTTGCGTGTTCGTGATCATCGTCACCGGAGTCGTGTATCCGCTCGGCGAGATAGGGGCCCCGCTTTCCGAGCACCCTGCGCAAGACGGTATCTTGGCAGGCTATCAGGCCATGGACGTTCTTGCGTGCGTGGGCTTCGCCATCGTTATGGAAAACGCTGTGCGCACCGCAGGATATACGCGTCGAGAGGATCAGCTCAAGGTTATCGCTGGCGCAAGCGTGGTGGCCGGCATCCTTTTGGCAGTGATCTACGGCGGCTTGACCTATTTGGGCGCTTCGAGCGCGCTTGCATTTGGCGCGGGTATGGACCGCTCCACGCTAATCGTGGAGATCACCAAGCATCTGCTCGGCAACACCGGCGTGATCATCCTCGGCATCATCGTCGGGCTTGCGTGCCTGACCACCGCCATCGGCCTTACCGGCGCTTCGGCGTCGTACTTCGAGCGCACCACGCATGGTAAGATCTCGTATCGAGTCGGCGTCATAGTCACTGTTTTGGTGTCCCTCGCCGTCTGCAACCTGGGTTTGAACGCTATCGTGGCGTTTGCTGCGCCCATTTTGTCGGTGGTTTGCCCGCCATTCATGGTGTGTGTGGTCATGGTGCTGTTCAAGAAGCGCATGGGCACCACGTGGCCGATCAAGGGTGCCGCTCTTGGCGCGTTCGTCATCAGCTTGCTCTCCACTATCGACGATACCTATGGCGCGCTGCCCGCTATCAAGCAGCTTCCCTTCACCGATCTGGGCTTTAGCTGGCTGCCGTTCGCCATTGCCGGCGGCATCATCGGGGCGCTCGCGTTCAAGGTGTCCAAGGGGAGCAAGGCAGTCGCGTAATGGTGCGTTCGGGTCGAAGCGGATCGGGATTCATCCTTGCAGTCGACGTGGGGAATTCCGTGACCAACCTCGGGCTAGCTTGCGATGGGGGCCTTGCATCCACCTGGAGCGTGACCACCCCCGATCGCTTGACCGCCGATGAAGCGCTCATGTGCGTGGCGTCGTTTTTGCAGGTCCGGGGTTGCGATGTGCAGGTGCGCGACGCCATCGTGTCATCCGTTGTCCCTGGGCTTACCGATGCATGGGTCGAAGCCTTGCATTCCCTTTGCGGCGTTCGCCCGTTAGTGGTGGGACCAGGTTTGAAATCCGGTTTGAAGTTGCACTTGAACAGCCCTACGGATTTCGGCGCCGATCGCGTTGCCGATTGCGTGGCGGTAAAGCAGCTCTACGGATTCCCGGTCATCGTGGTCGACTTTGGAACTGCAACCACGCTTGAGGTCATCGATGACGCGGGTGTCGTGCAGGGTGGGCTTATCGCTCCGGGCCTGCGTTTGGCTGCGCGCGCGGTGGCGGACGCCGCGGCCCAGCTCCCTGTTATCGGGCTGCATACGCCCCGGAGCGTCATCGGGAAATCCACGCGCGATGCCATGCAGGCAGGTATCGTCATCGGCGAAATTGCCCGTATCGACGGCCTGATCCAAGCGGTTTGGGACGAACTCGGCTACGAAACGCGCGTTGTCGCCACCGGTGACGATGCCCAGGCTATGGCCGGGCTTTCCCGACGCATCGAGGCTGCCGATGATCAGCTCACGCTCAAAGGGTTGATCTTGTTGCACGAGAAGAACAGGAAAGTTCGGTAGCGCTCGTTTTGGACGCGCTTGTGTAGCATGCGGCATAGCTACGAGCGAATAGGTATGGAATAGCAGAGCCCGGCACACGCCGGGCTATTCCGGCGCTATGGGTTAGTTAAATGTAACAATAATCGATATATTATAGTTTGCTCTGGTTACCAAAGTTTTCCAATGGTACCATTCGACTGCTTGAATCAAGGTTGATGCGCCGCACCCCGGCGCCGTGCAGTCTTTGGGATCGAAAGGAAACCGACTCCGTGTTCAATAAACGGTTGATATCGATGGTGCCGCAGGCTATGCGTTATATCCTGCGCAACGTGGCGGCGCAATGGGCGGCGCTCGTGGCGAACATCGTGCTCATGCTTCTTATCGGGTTGTTTCTGCAACGTCTGTTCGATGGCGTTGCAGTTGATGGTTGGGTCGCGATGCTTTTGGGCGCTGGCGTTGCCGTTATCGCGGTGCGCATGGCGTGCTTGACAGTCGCGCAGCGCATGGGGGTGGCTGCCGCTATGGCGGCAAAGCGCTCGGTTCGTCGCCGGATCTACGACAAGCTGGTGCGTATGGGTCCCGGTTATTCCGAGCGCATCGCCACAAGCGAGGCGGTGCAAGTCAGCGTTGAGGGCTGCGAGCAACTGGAAAGCTATTTCGGGCAGTATCTTCCGCAGTTGCTCTACGCTGTGCTGGCCCCGCTGACGGTGTTCGCATTCCTGGCGCCGCTTTGCTTTCCCGCCGCCATCGCCTTGTTGGTTTGCGTGCCGCTGATCCCCATCTCCATCGTGGCGGTGCAAAAGATCGCCAAGCGCGTAATGGGGCGGTATTGGGGCGCCTATACCGATCTTGGCGGCGTGTTTCTCGAAAACCTGCAAGGTTTGACTACTTTGAAGATCTATCGGGCCGACGAGGCTTGTCACCGTCAGATGAACGAACAGGCCGAGAGCTTCCGAAGAGCGACCATGCGGCTGCTGACCATGCAGCTCAACTCCATTACCGTGATGGACGTGTTCGCCTTCGGCGGCGCTGCCGTGGGCATCATCGCGGCGATGGTGCAGTTCGCAAACGGCCAGATCCCGTTTTACGCGGCGTTTTGCGTCGTGTTCCTGTCAGCGGAGTTCTTTATCCCCATGCGTGCCCTGGGTTCGTTTTTCCATACGGCCATGAACGGCATGGCCGTGGCCGAGAAGATGTTCGCCATCCTTGATGCACCCGAGCCTGAGCGGGGGACGCGCAGCGTGGATCCCGCGCATGCAGGCATCGTCGTGCGCAATGTTTCCTACTCTTATGTCGGGCAGCGCACGGTGCTCGATAACGTCGACTTCACCGCTCCTGCCGGAAGCTTTACCGGTATCGTGGGCGAAAGCGGTTCGGGCAAATCCACGTTGGCCGGCATTTTGTGCGGGCGCAATCGGCGTTTCGAGGGAGATGTGGAGATCGGCGGCGTGCCGCTCGGCGAGGTTTCCCGTGAAAGCATGGCGCAAACGGTGACCGTCGTCCCATTCTCCAGCTACCTGTTCTCCGGAACGGTGCGCTCGAATCTGCTGATGGCGCGCCCCCAGGCGAGCGACGATGAGCTTTGGGACGTTTTGCGGCGTTGTCGCATCGACGGGTTCGTTCGTGCATCAGGCGGGCTTGATGCGCCCGTGTTCGAGCAGGGAAGCAACTTCTCTGGCGGGCAGCGCCAGCGTTTGGCGCTTGCCCGGGCGCTTTTGCACGATACCCCCGTCTACATCTTCGACGAAGCGACCTCGAACGTGGATGCGGACAGCGAGCAAGCCATCGTCGGCGTTATCCATGAGCTGGCGAAAAGCCGCACCGTCATCATGATCTCGCATCGTTTGGCATCGGTTGCAAAAGCCGATCGCATCTTCGTGCTGGAAAACGGCCGCGTGGCCGAGAGCGGGCCGCATGAGCAGCTTTGCGCTTCCGATGGGGCGTACGCGAAGCTGTGGGGCCGGCAGATGGAGCTGGAGGCGTTCGCGTCGCGCGCCGAGCAGCGCACCGCCGACGTTGGGGAAGCCGATGAAGCTCGAAGCACCGGCGTCTATCCGGCGGTTGCGCATGCTGGCGAGCCTCAGACGCGCCCTAGGTCGAACCTTTCGATCATGTGCCGTATGGTGAAGCTGGTCAAGCCGCTTGTGCCGGTCATGGTCGCCGCGGTGATCCTGGGCGTCGTCGGTTTTCTGTGCGCGATCTTCCTTACGGTGGGCGCCGCTTTGGTGCTTACGGGAATCGCGGGTTTCGGACCGGCGCTCGGGGTGAGCGCGGGCATCGTCCTGGTCGCCGCTTGCGGCCTTTTGCGCGGTCCCTTGCATTACGGCGAGCAGATGTGCAATCACTATCTTGCGTTCAAGATCTTGGCGCTCGTCCGCGACCGCGTGTTCGGCAAGCTGCGCACGCTTGCCCCGGCGAAGCTCGAGGGCCGCAGCAAAGGCGACCTGGTGTCGCTCGTGACCTCGGACGTCGAACTGCTCGAGGTGTTTTATGCGCATACCCTCTCCCCGGTGCTCATTGCCGTGTTGACGTGTGCCGTTATGATCGCCTTCATCGGCAGCATTTGCTGGCAGCTTGCCATCGTGGCCTTCGTCGCGTACGTCTTGGTCGGAGCGGTTGCCCCATGGGCTGCGTCGCGTGCGGCAGGGGATGGCGGCAGGGAGTTGCGCAATGCCCTTGGCGGCATGAACTCGTTCGTGCTCGATAGCTTGCGAGGCCTTCGCGAAACGCTGCAATTCGGCCAGGAACAAGCTCGAGCCGAGCAGCTTGATGCTCGGATGGATTCGCTTTCGAAGGTGGAGGATCGTCTGAAAGGCCGTGCGGCGCGCAGCATAGCGGCCACGAACGGCCTGGTTCTGGCACTCGATGTGGCCATGGTCGCGCTTGCTTGCGTGCTCTGCGAGCAGGGCGTCATCGATTCCGGGCAGGCGTTCGTGTGCGCGGCCGCCTTGATGTCGTCTTTCGGTCCGGTGATAGCCGTCGCGAATCTGGGCAGCGGCTTGCAGCAGACGCTCGCCTGTGGGGCACGCGTCCTCGACTTGCTCGACGAGCAACCGCAAACCCGGGATATCGTTGACGGTTGCAAAGTGGATTCGTTCTCGGGTGCGGCCGCCGAGAACGTCGATTTCTCGTATGGCGGCAGCCCGGTGCTCAAGGACGTGTCCCTTGAGGTGGCGCCTGGCTCGATCGTGCATGTGGCCGGCAGGAGCGGTTCGGGCAAATCGACGCTCTGCAAGCTGTTTATGCGGTTTTGGGACCCAAGCGACGGCTGTATACGCGTTTCCGGACAGGATATCCGAGGCGTTGACACGGAAAGCTTACGTGTCATCGAGGGCTATATGACGCAGGAGACGCACCTGTTCTCCGGCACGGTTGGGGACAATATCGTGCTTGCCAAGCCGGATGCTACCTCCGAGGAGCTTATGGAAGCCTGCAAGAAGGCGTCGTTGACCGGCTTGATCGAGCGCCTGCCGCAAGGCTTGGATACGCCGGTCGGCGAATTGGGCGACACGCTGTCGGGCGGCGAGCGCCAGCGCATCGGGCTTGCACGCATGTTCCTGCACGATGCCCCGTTCGTGCTGCTCGACGAGCCTACCAGCAATCTGGACAGCCTCAACGAGGCTGCCGTGCTGCGGGCGCTGCTGGATGCCCGAGAGGGCAAGACGGTAGTGCTGGTGAGCCATCGTGCGTCCACGGCCGCCGTTTGCGATGCCTCCTACACCGTGGAGCGCGGAAGGTTGTCGTAGCCGAGCGCTTGCAGGCCGTATAAAAAGGGAAGGGCCGCAGCTTTGACCTGCGGCCCAGAACACGAGCGGCTTATATAAAAGGCTACGCTTGTGGGGAACTGGCTTTGGAGCCCCTCCGGAGCCTGTGCCTTCGGTTGAACTTGGTGTTTCCAGCTCCGGCGCGCGTCTGGTACTCGCCGCGCGCCGGAGCTTGTGCTTTCGTTATTCCCAGCCCGCTTCAAGCAGCGTTTCCCCGTCAAGCGCCTTCAGGGCGAACGTGCCGTTTTCGTATACGGCATAACTTGCGCAGCCGTCCTTGGGGATGGAGGTGCTGCCGGGGTTCACGAACATCACGCCGTCGACGAGCTCAAGGCGCTTGATATGCGTGTGACCGGTCAGCAACGCGCTGCCCTTAGCCAGCGCTGGCGGCTGGTCGGGCGAGTTGCCGGCAAGATGCCCATGGCTCAGATGCAGCAGATGCCCATCGGCCCATACTTGGGAAAAGTCGCTTAAGCAGGGGAAATCGAGCACCATCTGGTCCACTTCCGCATCGCAATTGCCCCGTACGGCGATGATGCGCTCGGCAATGCCGTTGAGGGCGGCAAGCACTTCTTTGGGCGCATAGCCTTCGGGCAGGTCGTTGCGCGGGCCGTGATAGAGCAGGTCGCCGAGCAGGAGCACGCGGTCGGGCGTTTCCTGGTCGATTCGCTGCACCAAGGTGCGGACGGCGGGCGCCGCGCCATGCAGGTCGGATGCGATAACGAGTTTCACTGGTCATTCCTTTCGATAGATGGCAAGTCGGCGCAGTATCCTCGCGCCAAGATATGTTTCTCGCTGTTGGGGAACAGGTAGCGATACAGCTCCATGAAGTATCGGTCGGTCATGGAGGCCATGTAGTCCACCACTACCTGATCGGGGTCGGTGTGCGCAAGGTAGCCCTCAACGGTGATGCTGTGCGACTTCGCCGCCAGCTGTTTGGCGTGGTGAAGCACAACCGGTGACCGTTCGTCACCGGTTTGCAGGTCGGTCAAAAGCCTGTCGTACATGTCCTCGAACATCTCGCCGACGGCGTTGCCGCTTCCTGCGCGCCATCCTTCGCAATCGTAGATGCGCTCGTAGTTCTGGCGTTTTGCGCGCTTCATGTCCTCGAAAACCTGGGGGCTCATGCGGATATCGTCCTGTCCGAAGCTGTGGTTGACCACGTCGACGGTGATGTTGTTGATGATGCGCGCGTTGTCGCGCCCGATGACATCGGTGTCGAAGCCGTCAAGGGAGGGCAGCACGCCCATGGCGATGGCGTCGTCGCGGTCCTTTCCCAGGTAGGCGATCATGTCGGCCAAGCGGACCACGCAGCCTTCGAGCGTGGAAGGGCGCAGTCGCTTGATGGCGGACTCGTCGACCGTGCATTTCTCGACTAGCGCATCAAGCTGCGCGAACGTTTCCGTGTCTCCTTGGCGTAGCACCTGTTGGGCGAACTCGCCGTTATGGCACAGCGCCCCGTCAAGCACCTGCAGGCTGATGTTGCGCGGGTAGAGCCGGTCCATCACCCGCACGGAATGGACGTTGTGGTGAAAGCAGCGTCCCGTGCGTCTTTGCAGGCACTTCGATAGGAACTTCTCCCCGGCGTGGCCGAACGGCGTGTGCCCCAGATCGTGGCCCAGCGCGATCGCCTCGATGAGCTGGCAGTTCAATCCCAGCAACCGCCCGATGTTTCGCGCGATGCGCCCCACAAGCTGCACATGAAGCCCGCGCCGGCAGATGTCGTCGTTCTCCACCAGGCTGAACACCTGCGTTTTGCCCGCGTAACGGTTATAGGCGGGGATGTTCATGATCTTGTCGATGTCGCGCGAGAAGGCCGGGCGCGCCAGCGTGGCCGTATCGTGGGGGTTGTCTTCGCGTCGGAGCGCCTGTTTGTCGGGGAAGCTGCGCGGATGCATGCGCCCGGAGCGCAGGTTCTCGGCTATGGCCCGTTCCACTTCGGGGTTGAGTTGCAGGTATGCGGGTTCGCTCACGGCGCTTCCTTTCCGCATGTCGAGATGTTACGGGCTTATTGTATCGCACGCGCCGCCCGTACGGGAACATAGGTTCTATGCGGTATACTCTACCCAGAAGTGTAATCGGCACGCGTTTGCGCGGCCGTTATCAGGTATACGGGCGTAAGGCGGGGGTTCGGTCACATCCATGGCGATCAGCGATGAGGATATCCAAAAGGTCCGCGAGGCCAGCGATCTGGTGGCCATCATGGGCGAGACGGGTCCGGTCAAGCAGCGCGGCCGCGATTTCTGGCTGTGCTGCCCGTTCCATAACGAGAAGACCCCGTCGTGCAAGATAGACCCGGCGCTGCAGCTGTGGCATTGCTTCGGTTGCGGGGAAGGCGGCGACGTGTTCGCCTTCATCATGAAGTCCCAGGACCTGTCGTTTCCCGAGGCCGTGCGCTACTTGGCTGAGCGCGCCCATATCGACATCGCCGATGAACAGGTAAAACGAGGGCCGGGCATGGGGCAGGGCGCAAAAGCGCGGCTGCGCGCCGTGTGCGCGGAGGCTGCGGAGTTCTTCCATATGCAGCTTATGCGCAGCAAAAGCCCGCAGGCCGGCGCCGCGCGCGCATACCTTTCGCAGCGCGGGCTGGGCGGAGACATCCCGAAAACCTGGATGCTCGGCTTCGCGCCCGGGCAAGGCGCGCTTGTGCGCCATCTGGCGTCGAAGGGTTTCCAGCCAAACGAGATGATCCAGGCAAACGTCGCCGTCGTCGGCTCCGATGGGCGCGTGCGCGATCGATTCTTCAACCGCGTGATGTTTCCCATCAAAGACGAGCAGGGCCAGTGCATAGCCTTCGGCGGGCGCGTGATCGGCAAGGGCGAGCCGAAGTACCTGAACAGCCAGGAAACGCCCCTGTTCCACAAGGGCCGCATGCTCTATGCGCTTGACAAGGCGAAGGCGGCTATGGCGTCCACGGGCGTTGCCGTGGTATCGGAAGGCTACACCGATGTCATCGCCATGCACGAGGCCGGCATCCGCAATGCGGTCGCCACCTTGGGAACGGCGCTCACCCGCACGCACATCCGCGTGCTCTCGCGTCATGCCCGCAACCGCATCGTGTACCTGTTCGACGGCGATGCCGCGGGTCAGCGTGCCGCCGATCGCGCTTTGCAGTTCATCGACTCCTCTATGACGCCCGAGGCCGGCGCCGCGCGCATCGACCTGTTCGCCGTCACGTTGCCCGACAACCTCGATCCTGCCGAGTTCATCGACGCCCACGGCGGCCGGGAGCTGCAGGCTCTGATCGATCAGGCGAAGCCCTTGTTGGAATACGGCATCGACCGAAGGTTGGGAAACTGGGACCTCTCCCGTGCCGAAGGCCGCTCCGGCGCCGTCGCCGATGCGCTCAGCGTCTTGGCGCCTATCAAGGATTCGCTGCTCGCCAAGGACTACGCGCGTCAGATCGCCAGCCGGGCCCGCGCGGACGAGAAGGACGTATTGGAGCAGTTGGCGGCCCTTAAGCCTCCGCGCGTCTTCGATACGGAAGCGCCCGCGGCCGGCGGTCGCGCCGACCACGGCGCTCCCGCGGCCCCGGCGCGTCGCCGCCTGCCCCAATCCGAGATGAACCGGCGCAGGTTCGAGCGTCAGTTGCTGGCGCTGTGCGCCGCCCGCACCGATCTGGCCCTGGTCCACGCCGACGCGCTTGCCTCGGTGCAGTGGCGCGATCCGGCATGCGCGGCAGTGTCCGCCAGCATGCTCGACACCTTGGCCGAAGACCCCGCAGCTTCCCCGGCGGCCATCGTGGGCGCGGCGAGCATGGCCGAGCCTCGTTCGGCCGGCTTTTTGACAAGAGGCGTTCCCGAATCGGCGGTTCCCGAGGATTTGGCCGCGTTTTTGGTCGAGGAGCTTTCCATCGGCGATGCGGAGGAGGCCGTTGCGGCCATGCGCGCACAGATGTCGGCTCCCGACTCCATGTCGGCCGAGGACTACGAGCTTATGTTCGAGACGGTGGCGGCCATGCAGCGCGAGCTCACCGCCCGCAAAAGGGCCCATGCCGAAAGCGCTGCCTCAAACAGATAGGCCTTGCGCTTCCCATTCATGCCGAGCAGGGGTTTTGTGGAACTTTGCGCCTGCCAGGGCGTTCTTTGCGCGCGCATGTCACAATAATCGGATTAGAAAGGCGGGCGTTTCACGCACCCGCCGCCAACCATACCTACCTGCTAAAGGAAATGCATATGCTTTCAATCGTGCAATCGCCCGACCCGCTGCTCAACACGGTATGCGAGCCTTGCGATTTCAATGACATTCCAAGGCAGTCAATGAGGATAATGAGATTATGATGATTACCACAGAGG
>CAJMPP010000025.1 GCA_905215325.1 uncultured bacterium
CCCTTCGTTGCATCGCCAGGTGGACCCCTCGCTGGGAGCTTCGTTGCATCGCCATGCCGCCACCGCGGGGCTTGCCGCCCGCTCTCGCACGCCTTTCTGCGTTTTCATGTGCGGTTTCGGTTGCTTCCCGCCGCTGGCGCGCCGCGCGCCGCGCAGGCGGGTGCCGCGTGTGGTAGGCTAGCTGACCAAAAGAGAACGCACTCCTTCGAAAGGGGCCCGTCATGACCGATACCTCATCCACGCTCCCTGCCGTTTACGCTGCTGCGAAAACCCCGCAGGCGGGCGCTGCTACCGCCAACCTTGTCCGCGGTCTGGGCAACGCCGCGCAGCCTGACATCGTTGCCGCGCGCCGCCTGCTCCATCGCTTCCCCGAGGTGTCCGGTCATGAGGCCAACACACAGAAGCTGCTGTGCAAGCAGCTCGATGACCTGGGCGTTCCGTATCAAAAGCTCGAAAACAACGGTATTATCGCCACCATCGCCGGCACTGCGCCCGGCGCTTACGACGCCGATGGGGTGCCGGCGCGCCGGGTCGCCTTGCGTGCCGATATGGACGCGCTGCCCGTCACCGAGCAGACGGGCCTTCCCTTCGCTTCCAAGAACCCCGGCGTCATGCACGCGTGCGGTCACGACGCGCATATGGCCATGATGCTCGGCGCCGTGCGCATCCTGCGCGATGCCGCCGATTCGCTGGAAGGCGAGGTGCGCATCATCTTCCAACCGGCTGAGGAAATTTCTATCGGCGCCCTTTCCATGATCAAGGCCGGCGCGCTCGAGGGCGTTGACGCCATTTACGGCGCGCATATCTGGAGCGAGGTGCCCGCCGGCACCGTGTCCTGCGCACCCGGGCAGCGCATGGCCAACACCGATTGGTTCCGCATCGACATCGACGGCGTTTCGGCGCACGGGTCCATGCCGCACAAGGGCGTGGACGCCGTGGTGGTGGGCGCCGAGATGGTTGCGGCGCTGCAGGTCCTGGTCAGCCGCGATGTTTCCCCGTTCGAACCTGTGGTGGTCACTGTGGGCGAGTTTCACGGTGGCGAAGCGCGCAACATCATGGCCGGCCACGCGTGGCTTACCGGCACGGTGCGCACGTGGTCCGAGCAGCTGCGTTCCGAGGTTCCCGACCGCCTAGAGCGCATCGTCAGCCGCATCGCCCACGCGTTCGGCGCGAAGGCGAGGTTCACGTTCGAGAAGGGCAACGCCGGGCTTGCCAACGACCCCACGTGCGCCGAGGTGGCGCGCCAGGCGGTGCTCGATATGCTGGGCGAACAAGGAGTGGCGGACTATCGCGGCACGCTGTCGGGTGAGGATTTCAGCGAGTACCTTCGCTTCGTCCCGGGCGTGTTCTGTTTCGTGGGCACAAGGAATCCTCAGGCGGGAGCCGATCATCCGCAGCACAGCTGCCACTACACCGTTGACGAGGACGTGCTTGCCAAGGGCAGCATGGTGGCGGCTCAATGGGCCTGCCGCATGCTCTCGGGCGCCAAGGAGTAACGCCGCTCGGCGAACGCGGTGAGCAGGGGGCGGGGGTGCGTTCACGAGGAGTAACGCCCCGTCGGGTTTGCGGGCGTTACGTCCTTCGCGATGGCCTGGCTGGCGTGGCCGAAGGTGCCGTTGACGGATTGATTTGCGCGCGTTGCGCCTTTGCGATGGCCTGGCGAACACGCTTTCGTCCCCCAGTTCACGACGCGTGAGGGATGGCGCCGCGCGGGTGAAGGCGGTGAACGCGCTCCCTCTCGTCCCCGGCGGCGAACACTCCTCCGTCCCCTGTTCGGGGTTTGCGTGTGCTGCGTCCTTTTCGATGGCCTTGTCGATATCCGTGCCGTTTTATTCGGCAAGCGGTATAATGCAGTGGTTCAATATCATTCGCAATCGAAAGGACATGCCATGCCGGAGATGATCTCGGTCGAGCAAGCGCGTGACCTGGTGTTATCGCACGTTTCCCAGTTGCCTGCGGAAACAGTCCCCGTGTTGGATGCGGCCGGCTGCGTTGCCGCCGTCGACCTGAAAAGCGATATCGACATCTCGCCGTTCGCCCATGCCGCCATGGACGGGTTCGCCATGCGCGCCGCCCAGCTGCAGTTCGCAAGCCCCGAATCGCCCGTCGAGCTGGACGTTATCGCGGAGGTTGCCGCCGGAGACACCTTCGAGGGCGACATCCCCGAGGGCGCATGCGTGCGCATCATGACCGGTGCGCCGCTGCCCGCGGCCGCCGACGCCGTGGTGAAGTACGAGATCGTGCGCAACGTGGAAGGCGACGGCCGCCCCGGCAGCCGCGTTGCCTTCGAGGCTCCCGCCAAGCTGCGCGGCAACGTACGCGAAGCGGGCGAGGAGGCGCGCGCCGGCGAGGCCGTCGTGCGCGCCGGCGAGGTCATCAACGCCGCCGGCGTGGGCTTTCTGGCCGGCTGCGGCGTGACCGAGGTTCCCACCCCGCGCCGTCCGCGCGTTGCCATCATCTCCATCGGCAGCGAGCTCGTGCCGCCCACCCAGGTACCCACCGCCGGCAAGATCCGCAACTCCAACGGCTATGCGCTGGCCGCGGCCGCCCGTGCCGCGGGCGCGCTTCCCACCATGCTGCCCATCGTGGAGGACTCGCTCGAGGCTTTGAAGGCTGCGGTGCTCGAAGCGGTGCGCGAGTACGACTTCGTGGTCACCAGCGGCGGCGCCTCCGATGGCGACTTCGACTTCATCAAGCCCTGCGTCGAGCAAACCGGTGAGCTGCTCATGACCCGCGTGAACATGCGACCGGGCAAAGCGCAGACGTTCGGCTTGGTCAACGGCACGCCCGTGTTCGGCTTGCCGGGCAACCCGGCTGCGGCGTACTGCGGCTTCGAGATGCTCATCCGTCCGGCGCTGCGCAAGATGCAGGGGTATTCCAACCTGCAGCGCCCGCTCGTGAAGGCGCGTCTTGCGCGCGACGCGAAGAAGGGCGACACGCGCCGCATCTACCTGCGCGCCACCATCACGAAGGACGCCGACGGCGCCTATACGGTCGAGCCGGCGAAGAACCAGAGCTCGGGCCTGTTCGGCGTCATCCAACGCAGCAACTGCCTGGCCATCCTGCCCGAGGGCGGGGAAGGCCGCACGGCGGGAAGCGTGGTCGAGTGCATCCTGCTCGATGTCAACGAGGACGTGTGCCTGTAGTCGGCGCGCGTTGGCCGCTTAGCAAGCTCGGCCGTGGGCCGGAAGGTCTGCCGCCGAGACAGCCGGGAAGGCCTGCAGCCCCGATGATCGGGAAGCGTCCGATTCCGAAAGCCGGGCTGCGGGCGGGAAGGCCTGCGGCCGAGACAGCCGGCACACGGTTCGCCGGCGCTTAACCTTTATATAAGGAGGAACCAATGACCGAACACGATCACGCGTCCACGCCCATCACGTTCGCCATCATCACCTGCTCGGATACGCGCGGCATGAAGCAGGACACCGCCGGCGCGGCGCTCGAGCAGCTTATCGCCGACAACGGCTGGGTATGCAAAAGCCACGTGGTGGTGAAGGACGAGGTGCCGCAGATCAGCGCCGCCATCGTGGAGGCGTGCGACACCATCGACGCCGACGTTGTGCTGACCTGCGGCGGCAGCGGCTTGTCGCTGCGCGACGTCACACCCGAGGCCACGCAGGCCGTATGTGATCGTAACGTGCCCGGTATCGCCGAGGCCATGCGCGCCCACAGCCTGGCCATCACGCCGTTCGCCATGCTCTCGCGCGCGCTGTGCATGCAGCGCGGCACGCACCTGGTGGTGAACCTCCCGGGCAGCGAGAAGGCCGCTCGCGAGAACTGGGATGGCATCGTAGCTGCTCTTCCGCACGCCGTGAAGATGATGGCCGGCGGTGGCCACTAGAGACCAGCGCGTTCCCACCGCACCATGCTTCCACCCATTATGCTTCCACCGCACCATTAAGGCTGGAGCCGCGGCAGCTACCAAGATGAGCAGCAATGTATAGCGCAAAGGACGCCTGCTTTAGCCTATCGCGGCCGAAGCAGGCGTTTCCGAAGCAGGCGTTTTCTTTCGTGAGCTGCGAAGAATCGTTCATTTTGGCCGTCTCTGGACAAGATGAACGATTCTTCGCGAGATATAGCCCTCAGAAGTGCGGTTTTGAGGAGAAATGGCTCTCCATGAGCAAAAAATCGTCGAAAAGGTCCACCACGTAGCGTGTAAGCGAGCAAGAATCGCTCGTTTTGGCCACAGGCGGACAAAATGAGCGATTCTTGCCTTGCCCCGCAAACAAAACCCGGCCAGGTGTCGACATTTGAGCGGATAGTTCGTGCTTCGTTTTCGGAAGGAGGGGCCGCACCCCCAGGCGTCGGACTCCGGACACATAACCCTCCGTCCCCAAGTGTCAGGCCGCGGGCGAAATGGCGCTAGCTCCCGTTTATCGCAAGCTGCATGCTGAAGGCAATGCGTGCAAGGGGGCCTCCCGATTGTTGTAGCGCAAATACGGCAGCGGGTCCTGCAGCTCGGTTTGAGCTGCAGGACCCGCTTTGCGTTGGGATGCGTGTTGTGCCGCGGCGTCGTCTTGCGTTTCGCGATACATCGTGTCGTTTTGCATCTCGCAACCTATAGCGCTGTTTCGCCTGGTGAAGCGCGTGTCGTTTACTCGTCCTTCTGAGCTACCAGCAGCAGGATGCCGGAAACCATGTTTAGGAACAGCAGAGTGCAAACGCCAAGGGCCACGGTATTGGGCTTTTTGCCCTTGTAGACGCCCCAGGAGCGAACGGTCATGGGAATGCCCCAGGCCAAGGGGACAAGACCGATGCCGAGCGTTGCAATGCCGCCGATTCCGATGACGACCAGGGCAACGATGTTCATGATGAACGCGATCAGGCGCAGCGTTTGGTTGCTTCCCTCCACGACGTACGTTTTCTCGGGTATGGGGGTGCCGTAAGGCGGCTGCGGCGCGGCGTACGGTTGCTGCGGCGCAGCGGCGTAGGGCTGGGGTGCGGCCGGCTGCTGGGCGGCAACGTATTGCTGCGGGGCTACGGCCGGCTGCTGGGCGACCGGCGGGACCGGAGCTGCAGGCGGAACCGGCGCGGCAGCTGCAACAGGAGCTGCCGCGGCCTCGGGCGTGGTAGGTGCTTCGGGCTGCGGCGCCGCGGCGTTCAGGGGCGTTCCGCAGTTACCGCAGAACTTCGCATCGGCGACGTTCTCGGTTGCGCAGTTGGGGCATAGCATGGCGGTACTCCATTTCTCTTGTCCCGGGCGGGCCTTGCGAATGGATTGATTGCGAACCGCTGCCAGCCCGTAAACTACTTGTGCTTATCGTAGCTTATCGGTGCAGTTTTTATGGACGGCTCCGATGAAAAGCGTTGCATAGTCCCGGTAAGCGCAGGGGGAGTGGGGTTCGAAAGCACGCGTCGCGCAGGCACGTTGTAGGGCGATTGTTTGCGCCGATCGGTTTACTCGCCAGGTGTCGACATTTGAGCGGACGGTTCGTGCTTCGTTCTCAGAAGGAGGGGTCTGCGCCCCCCAGGCGTCGGGTTTCGGACAGATAACCCTCCGTCCCCAAGTGTCAGGCCGCTGGCGAAATGACGCTAGCTCCCGTTTGCTGCCGGTATCTGCAGGGTTTGCGCAGAAGCGTTCCCGCATTTCCCCAGTGATATACTTGTGTCCGCTATACGGGAGACCCGTTGCGTGTCGCGGCTTCGCCGTGCGTCGGCATCGCCGACCTGCGTATTCGGGCAAAGCAATGGTTTCAAGAGGGTGCAGAACATGGCAGACAATACTCAGCTTCCCAACGGTTTCACCGGTTTCGCGTTTCGCAAGCCGGCGGGCGGTACCAGCGCGGCGGACGCCATCCGCGAGCGCGAAGCCCAGCGCGCGGCTCATGCCGGCCAGCCTGTGCCTGCGCAAACGCCTCGCCGTGGCGGGGTTAGCGGCTTCCTGACCGAGCGCGAAGCGGCTTCCGATGCTGCCAACGAGGTGCGCGGCGCATTCCAATACAATCGCGACCACGAGGAAACGGCGGCCGCTTATTCCGCAGACGGCGAAAATCCCGAGGGCCGCGTTGAGTTCGACCCTGAGAAGCTGGCCACCATCCCTGAGAAGGACCGCCGCTGGGCCTGGCTCGAGATCGACCTGAACGCCATCCGACACAACGCCTCCGCCGTCAAGAAGATGATCGGCTCGGGTCGCCATATGATGGCCGTCGTGAAGGCCGACGCATACGGCCACGGTGCGGTTCGCGTTGCGAAGACGGCGCTGAACTCCGGCGCCGACTATCTGGGCGTCGCCACGGTCGACGAGGGCATCAAGCTGCGAGAAGGCCTGGTCAACGCACCCATCCTCATGCTCGCCGAGCCGCCTGCAAGCGCTATCCCGCTGCTGCTCGCCTACAAGATCATGCCGGCGGTGTACTCTCCCGAGTTCGCCATCAAATATGCGGAGGCCGCGGACTCCATGGGGCTGCGCGCGCCGTATCATCTGGCCATCAACACGGGCATGAACCGCATCGGCGTGCGCTGGGACGAAGTGGTGAACTTCATGCATCAGATCGGCTTCCACCGCGCGCTCGAGCTTGAGGGCGTGTTCACGCACTTCGCCACGGCGGATTGCCCGGAAACGCTTGACTTCCATATCCAGGCGAAACGCTACATCGAGGCCGTCGAGGCGCTGCGCGCGGCGGGTATCAACCCTGGCATCGTGCACTGCGCGAATTCCGCCGCCGCCATCCGCTACCCCGACGTGCGCTTCGACATGGTGCGTCTGGGCATCGGCCTGTACGGCTACCAGCCCTGCCCTGAGACCACGCCGCTCATCGAGCTGCGCCCGGCCATGAGCGTGCACGCGCGCATCACCGACACGCGTCTGGTGCCCATGAGCGAGGGCGTCAGCTACGGGCTGAACTACCGCAGCCCCGGCAGCGTGAAGATCTGCACCGTGCCCGTCGGGTACGGCGACGGTCTGCGTCGTGGGCTGTCAAGCCGCACCGACTTCCTGGTCGACGGCGTGCGCTGCCGCCAGGTGGGCAACATCTGCATGGACCAGTGCATGTTCGAGGTCGACCTGCGCAGCTATGCGCGCCGTCGCCGCGTCGATCCCCAGGTGGGCGACGAGGTCCTTATCGTGGGCCAGCAGGGCGATGCCATGGTCACCATCGAGGAGATGTGCGAAACCCTGGGCACCATCCCGCACGAGCTGTGCATCGGCTTCGCCCAGCGCATGCCGCGCTACTACGTGTAGACGGGGAAACGGGGCTGCGCCGGAGCGACCTCGCTGCAGGCGTCCTGGCTCGAGGGCTTTCGCCGGGGCGATTCCGCGTCAAAAGATCCTGCTCAAATCTCCCATTCTGCTTCAGTTGTCAAAGCTGGCACGTGGTGACTCTTTTCAAGCGAATGAAAAGGCCTTCTGCTTCCCCGTGATCGGGATGCAGAAGGCCTTTTTGCGTATGCGGGTTTTGGGGGCTAGGCGCACCATCGGTTTCGGGTCCCTGATCTGCCAGGATGGCCGGGACGCACGTTCAACGATGGCTCGGATAGGATGCGATATCGAGCCTTGAGGCGCCCCGACGCGCTATTCGATGAGTGCCGCCGCCACAATGGCAGCTTGGGAATCCTGCTGTTTCCATTTGCGGCGTCTTTCGTCGTGGTTGGCGTTCTCTCTGGCGAGCCCCGCCTTCCCCTTACTGCAGCGTGGCGTCAACGGCGCTGATGAGCGCGTTGCGCAGGCCGGCCGCCTCAAGCGACGCCACGCCCTTGATGGTGGTGCCGCCGGGGCTGCACACGGCGTCCTTCATGGCGCCGGGATGCGTGCCGGTGGCCAGATGCAGCTGCGCGGTGCCTGCCATCATCTGCGCCGCCAGGCGATACGCGGTGGCGCGGGGCAGCCCGTTCTTCACGCCGCCGTCGGCCAGCGACTCCAGGAACATGGCGGCGAAGGCGGGGCCGCACCCGGCGACGGCGCTGGCGGTCGAGAGCAGATGGCCTGCAACGGGCTCGATGAGCGCGATGCCGCCGAACAGCCCGGTGAACGTTTCCCACTCATCGGCGCTGAGCGAGTGCTTCTGCTCGCAGGCGATCACGCCGCAGCCCACGGCGATAGGCGTGTTGGGGATGGTGGAAAGGTGGTGGCTGCCGGCGCCCAGCAGGTCCTCGTAGAAGTCGAACAGCAGGCCCGCGGCAACCGACACCACGGCCTTGCCGGCAAGCGCCTCGCGAGCCGGCGCCAGCACGTCGGCCACCATGTAGGGCTTCACGGCCACGATAATCAGGTCGCTTGCCTCGGCGACCTCGGCGGGGGTGTGCACGGCGTTCGCTCCCAGCGGTTTGCAGCTTGCCTCCAGCTTGTCGAAGTGCGCGGCGCAGGCGGTGATGCGGCTGCCTTCTAGGCCGGCGTGTTCCACCAGCCCCTTCGCCATGGCCTGTGCCATGTTGCCGAACCCGATGAACCCGATGCGTGCGGTGCTTGCGTCCATTGCGTCTCCTTTGCCGTGTTGCTCCCGTTGTCCGCGATTCGCGTTGCACGCCATTCTACGCCATCGCCATGTCCAGCGTGTGACGAAGCACGCGGGCGGCGAAGGGGCATCCGGCAGGGCGCCCGTCCGGCGAAGCATGCGGGCGGCGGACCGGTTCGCCGTGGCGCCGCAATCGCCTGTCCGGCCAGCGACCGGGCGGCAAGGTGATGGGCAGAAAGGCGCGGGCGGTGTTGTCGGTGCCAAGGCCGGTCAGTCGATAGCGGGTGGGTGATGACGCCCGTGAGGCGCGCTTTTGCGACTTGCAAATCTGCGTAGTCGGTAGTCTGCGGTGCCTCCCCAAACGGATACGCGGCTTTTGCCCGAGCGCAAAAGCCGCGTTACGGTGTCTTCCCCGGTAGTCCAAAGGGTTATCTGCCCAGCGCCCAGGCGATGCCTTTCGCCATACGTAGGGCGGGTTCCTTGAAGTGATTGCCAGGGTTTTGCTCGAAGATGGTGGGCACGTCTCTGGCCTCGAACAGCTCGACGATATCGTGTGTGCCTTGCGCCACGTTGCGCAAAAGCCGGCTGGGCGTGCGCGCCTCCTTGCTGCCAAGCGAGAAATATGCGCAGGCGGGCTTGCGTGCGAACTCGTTCGCAGCGGCATAGCCGGCGAAATCCGGGTACCACAGCGACCCCGATGCGCTCGCGATGCATTCGAACGCCGTGCTGTTGAAGGTTGCCCACGTGGCGAACAGCCCGGCAAGCGAGTAACCCGCCAGCACACGCTGGTCAGGTTTGCGCGGCGCGTCTCCCTCGACGCGCGGGACGATCTCGCTCTCAAGCAGGCGGAGCTGTTCTGCCGCCCTGCCCGCAAACGGGACGTCGTCGGCGAACAGCCCGGGGCATTCCCAAGGCGTCAGGTCGTCGTTCCAGCAGCGCGGCCGTATCGCGGCAAGCACGAAATCCCGGCAGCCAAGCTCGCGGCACAACTGCAGCACCTCGGACCCATCACCATCATGAACATGCAGGTAAACCGCCGGAAGAACACCCGGGAGGGAAGGGTTTGCCCTGTCGGTATGCTGGCCGCCTCGGGAGTCTGTGCGTTCTTGGCAGCATGACGGCTTTAGGGCGTAGCCTTCGTTGCGTCCATTGTCGTCTGCGTGCTGATTCCGGCTGTTGCAAGTTTGCCGTTGGGGGCAGCGACCGTAGCGCTTGCTATCCAGGAGCCCTTCGCCCGCGCAGCGCGCCGGCATATGCACGGTCACATGATTGCCGCAAACATCGAATTCCCTGATCATGTCTTCGCTATCCATGTTTTGCCTCGTGTGCGCTGAAACGAATTTCGCTCTTGATGCTTCGTTTCGTCCTGGGTGCGTTCTTCTCTATTCGCATCCTACGCCGGGCGTGCCGCTGCTGTTTTACCTCGCATGCGCGCCCGGCAATCATCTTCTGCTTGCGATTCGCTTCGCGTGCGCCCTGGCTTTTCGCTCCGCTTCAGGCGCAGATGCCCTAGGAGCGGAACGTGATGCCTTCGGGCAGGTCGTCGGGGTCGAAATCGTCTTCGTCGCCCTCTTCGGCTTCGGTGGGCGCGACGACGACGGGCTCGGGTTCGCGTTCTTCGCCGAACGCATCTTCGAACGGGGCGAAGACGGCGCGCGGCACGGCGAACGTGATGTGGCCGATGGCCCCGGGGTGTGCGGCGATCCAGGCGCGGAACAGCTCGATGACCACTTCGGCATCGAAGCCCTGCGGGCCGGCGCCGAATGCGCCCACGATCAGCGTTTCGGCCCCGTTAGCTGCGGCGATGCGCAACAGGGCCTCCACGCGGGCGCGCAGCGCCGTCTCGACCTCGCGCTCGGAGCGGTGGTTCTCCAGCGCATGGGCGCGGTTGGGCTCGGGGATGGCCAGCACGTCGGCGCGGCGGATATCGCCGTCGTGGACGAATGTCACCTGGGGCAGGTACAGCGCGCGGTCGGTGTAAAGCTGGCCGGACGCAAACCCACGGTTTGCGGCATGGTACGTGCTTTTGCAGCCGCACAAAACAGGGTACAGGTTGCTCTCCGAGCACAGGATCTGCTCGGGTCCGAACGCGCCGTCCTCGTACGCGCCGCCCGGTCGCATGAACGAGCACGGGTCCACGACCACGGTCTTGCCTTTCGCGCCATGCACCGCCTTCACGGCGAAATCGCTGGTCACGCTGGTGGTGGTTGCCGCGCCTTCCTCGACTTCGGGCAGTTCCAGCTCGCGTCCTTCGCCATCTTCGTAGATGATCGCGGCGTCGATGGTTTCCTGGGTGTCCTTGGAAAACGCCCCGCGCATCAGCGCAAGGTTGCTTGCGGCGGCGGCTTTTCTCTCATCGCGTGTAGGCATGGTCTCTCCTTAAGGCAGATGATTCGACTTATCGTTCATCGTAGCAGCTGGCATGCCCGTCGCGACCCGATGTTTCCTCGATTTAACGCAACCGTTAGCAACGGCGCCGCCAGCTTTGCCCGCGCAACCGGCAGCAGGGCCCAGCGGGAGCGGGGCGCCGCGCAAGCGGGCAACGCAGCCCAGTGGTGCCGGGAGGCTTGCTGGTTTTGGGCGGTTTCCGGCACAGTTGGCGCTCCGCGTCTGCTGCCCCTATGGTTCTGGGCGGTTCCTGGCACGGCTGTGCGTTTCGCTTGGGCGACCCCATTGGTTCTGGGCGGTTTTGCAGCTTTTGGGGCTCGATTTTGACATGGTCCCCGGAGTTCTGGGTGGTTTCGTGGGCGTAATCTTGATTGCGTGCTGCAAAAGCCCAGATCGCAAATTGGCAAAACCCCACGCCAGCCTTCAAAACCGCCCAGAACTTGCGCTGGCCTCTTTCGGGTCTGGAAAGCCGCCTCCGCGGATCTTGCCGATCTCCATTTGCGGATACGGCGGCGCATCTCTTGCGGATTCGCAAGCATCGCTTCGTCCGCCGCGTGCTTGCTGCTATTGTGCTAGGCTGTTGACCAAGGAAAACGTTGTCGACGCAGTGCAGATGTGCGGCTGCCGGCCGGCGGTTGCGGGCGATTCTCCTGTTTTCGCTTGCGGACCTGCCTGCTGTGCTGCGAGCACATTGTTGGGCTGTATGGTTTGCGGCTTCGCCGGCCATGAGCGGGCTCGTCGCTTGGTTCGCAAACTTGCCAGCCGCGCGGTGGGCGCGTCGTCGGCCAACGCACGGAAAGGGGCAAACCATGCCGAAACCGCATATCCCGCTCGATGAGCTGCGCGTGCAGGTGGAATCGTGCCGCCGCTGCCCGCTGTGCGACGGCCGCACGCAAACGGTGTTCGGCGTCGGCAATCCGCATGCGCGCGTGATGTTCATCGGCGAGGCGCCGGGCAAAAACGAGGATTTGCAGGGCGAACCGTTCGTCGGCGCCGCGGGCCATTACCTCAACGAGCTCCTCGGGTGCGCCGGTCTTCGCCGCGAGGACGTGTTCATCGCCAACGTGCTGAAGTGCCGTCCTCCCGGAAACCGCGACCCGCGACCCGAGGAGATCCAAACCTGCACGCCCTACCTGCGCGAGCAAACGCGCACCATCGACCCGGAAGTCCTGGTCACGCTTGGGAAGTTCTCCACGCAGTTCGTTCTGAAGACGCAGGTGGGCATCACGCGCCTGCACGGTCGCGTGCAGCGAGCGGGCAAGTTCCTCGTCTTCCCCATCTTCCATCCCGCCGCCGCGCTCTATGACGGCGCAAAACGCGAGGCTTTGGAAAACGACTTCGTAACCCTAGGTCAGCTGCTGCGCCAGCTTGACGAGCAAAAGGCTCAGGCGGCGAAAGCGGCAGAGCAGCAAAACGGGCGGTAACCGCAGCAGGGGGAGAAGGCGGGCGAAGGCGCTGAAGGGCCGGCGAGAATAGAGGGTGCCGGAATCGAGGAGAAAGCTGGCTGGGAGCGCGAGTCGTAGAGAGTGAGCGCGGCTTGGTTGGTTCGCCGAGGTATAAAAGCGCGAGTTTCGGGTCGGTTTTTCGCGTGGGGCGAGCCGGCCGTGCATGCTTGACAGATAAGCCTCCGTCCCCAAATGTCAGGCAGCGACAGTCGATCGCTCAACGGCTTGTAGAACCTGCGCATGCTTGGGCTTGGGTTTCCATCCCGTGCTAACCTGCTAACGAATAGAAGACGCTCAAGCAAGGTGAATCTCGTATGCCTCAAACAATTCCGCAAACCCCTCCGCAAGACTTCGATCCCATCGCCTATATCAACGCTCCCCGTTGGCAGGCGTCGCGATTGGGTCTCGATCGCATCCGCGAGCTGCTTGCGCGCCTGGGCGACCCCCAGAACGATTTGCGCATCGTGCATGTTGCGGGCACGAACGGGAAGGGCAGCACGTGCGCCTATATCGCCAACGTGCTGCAGGCCGCCGGCTACCGCGTGGGCTGGTTCTCCAGCCCGTTCATCGAGCGCTTTGAGGAGCGCATCCGCGTGGACGGCAAGAACATCGGCATGCCCGACCTTGCGCGCGTCACCCTGCAGGTACGTGAGCATGCCGAGCAAATGTCGGTGGAAGCCGGTGACCACCCAACGGAGTTCGAGCTTATGACGGCGGTGGCGCTTCTGCACTTCGCCCAGGCAGGATGCCAGGTCGCGGTGCTGGAGGTCGGCCTCGGCGGCCGCCTGGACTCCACTAACGTCATCGCGGCACCCGACGTTGCCGTCATCACGCGCATCGGCCTCGATCATACCGATCTGCTCGGCGACACCATCGGCAAGATCGCCGCGGAGAAGGCGGGCATCATCAAACCGGGAAGCTCGGTGGTAACGTGGCCGCAGGAGCCCGAGGCCGCCGAAGCCGTGCGATCGGCGGCGCACGCGGCAGGCTGCTCGGTCGCGCAGCCTGATTTCCGCGAGCTGGGCATCGCGCCCGTTCGCCATCTCGATCCCGGGCAAGTCGAGCCCGGCCAGCCTTCGGTCATCCGCCCCTTTACCTACAAGGGCAACGCCTACGAGACAACGTTGCTGGGCAGCTATCAGCCGCAAAACGCCGCGTTGGCTTTGGAAACGGTGTTCGCGCTTCAGCGTCGTGGCTGGGATATCCCGCAATCTGCCATCGAACGCGGCATTGCCGCTACGCGATGGGCCGGCCGATTCGAGGTGCTGCCGCACGTGTCGGGCAAACCTACCGTGGTCATCGACGGAGGCCACAACCCGCAGGGCGCCCAAGCGCTCGCCGATTCGCTGGCGGATGTGTTCGCCAACCGCAAAGCCGTGCTGCTCTCGGGCGTCATGGCCGACAAGGACCATCCCGCCATGCTGCGCACGGTGTTGCCTCACGCCGCCGCGTTCGTTGCCGTGACTCCCGACAATCCCCGAGCGCTGCCTGCCGCGGAATACGCCTCAGAAGCCGCCCGAATAGCCGCAGAATCGCCCGCGATCGACGCAGACCTGCCCATTTGCGCAGCGCAAACCTACGTCGAAGCGGCCCGCAAAGCCGGCGAATTTGCCGGCCCCGATGGCGTCATCTGCGCATTCGGCAGCCTGTACAGCATCGCGCAAACCAAACAGGCCCTGCGAGAAGCGGGTCTGCTCGCAGGCAAATAGCGCCCGCTTTTGCGCCCCTGACGTCAGGTTTCGCGCGGAAGCCGATTCGGGCGTTCGTGCTGCGGGGTCCACATTAGGGGTAAGGGGGGTTACTCGTGGATTGTCCGCACCTCAGCCCCCGTCGTCTGCATGGTTCACCGGCGTAACGCGTATGGTTCGTGCGTGTGGGACGCGGGGCAAAACCGGGTGCGCGACGCGGCGTGTGATACCATACGACCGTTGCAATGTTTGAGAAAGGACCGCCATCATGGCTACCATCGACACCGTTAAGGAAGTCCTGGAAGAGAACCTGGACATCAACCCTGAGTCCGTTAACGACGACTCCACGTTCGACTCCCTGGGCATCGATTCCCTGGACATGGTCGAGCTGATCTGCGACCTGGAGGAGAAGTGCGACGTGGACTTCGGCGAGCCTGAGGGCCTGAAGACCGTCGGCGAGCTGGTCGAATACATCGACTCCCTGTAAGCGGCAAAGCTTATGGAGCACGTTGGCCCCCGGGTTAATGTGCTCAGCCGCGCAAGCTTCGGCGCAGTAATCGAAGCCGACCGCCAAGTCGGTCGTTGAAGACCGGCCCCGGAATCTTTCCAGGGGCCGGTCTTTACGTTTCCGGTTGCTTGTTGCCTTCAAGCTGGTAATGGGGTAGCGAACAACGGATCGGTCGGGTCGGCTTCGCCTCTCGCTTGTCAGGAGGCTACGAAGCAATCTTCGAATCCGTTTGCAAGAAGCTGCGAACCGCCCAAGCTGTGCGTCTAGCTCGCAAGCATGCGGGGACGAAAAAGGGGCGACCTGCAGGTCGCCCCTTTGCAAAATGCGCATGTTCAACGCTGGCGATTCGCCAAATGCGATGCGTTCGCGCTACTCCGTCTGCTTCAGCAGGCCGTAGCCGCCGTCGTCGCGGCGATACAGCACGTTGACCAGGTTCGTGTCGCGGTCGGTGTAAGCGAAGAAGTCGTGACCCAGCAGGTCGATCTGCACCAGGGCCTCTTCCTCGGTCAGCGGCGCGAACTCGATCTCCTTCACGCGGACGACTTCCTCGTCGGCGGTGAACTCCGCCATCAGGCTTTCGGGATCGAACTCGCCGACAGGGGCGACTGCGGACTCGCGCGGCTTGCGGTCGAGCACGCGGGTCTTGAACTTGCGAAGCTGGCGAAGAACCTTGGCTGCCGCAACGTCGATGGCGGCGTACATGTCCTCTTCGGACTCCTCCACGCGCACGATGTGGCCCTTGGTGCGCAGCGTGACCTCGCAGATGGCGGGGGTGGCGTTGGCGGGATTCTTCTCCACATGCAGCACGACTTCGGCATCCAGCGGATTGATGTCCATGACCTTCATGGAATTGCCGATTTTGTCTTCGGCGTACTCGCGCAGCGCATCGGTTACAGGCATTTTGCGTCCGGTGACGGTAATGCTCATGTCAATCACCTCTTCTTCGCGGCGGACAAAAAAGACCGACGGTGTTTTTCCTGCTCAGAACCGTAAAAAGTTCTTTCTAAATGGGTGGCAGGTTATCCCCTTCCGTCGAATCTGCAGGTACAGCATAGCGCACTTTACGTTGATTTAACCGGCGAATTCCCGGTATTTTCGGGTTCGTTCGTAAACGATTCGAAAACGCCAACGCCACGTTCCCGGGCGTGTCTCAGCGTCGCCATGATAGACTGTGCCGAATCCGCGAGGACGGCCCGCAAGGCGCCTGTCGCGAAAGGCGGGAAGGGGGCGTTTCGGGTCCCCGCCGGCTCGTTTCGCCATGGAACGGGCCTCACGAAATAGCAAGCTTCGTTTCGCGGGCGGCTTAGACGCTTCCCGCAAGTTAGGCAGGACATGACCGACAGCCGTATCTATATCAAAGAGGTGCAGGGCCATCAGCATCGCTATCAGAAGCTTATCCAGCTGACGCATTCGTCTACGAAGGCCGCAGGCGCCATGCTGCTCGCCGCTGTAGTGGCGCTGATCGTGGCCAACACCGCCGCGCACGAGCCGTTCCTGGAGTTCTGGCATTCGCATGTGGGCGTCTTCCTCGGCGAATCCGTCGTCGAGATGTCGCTTGCGCACGTGATCAACGACGTGTTCATGGCTGTGTTCTTCCTGTTGGTGGGCTTGGAGGTGAAATACGAGCTCACGGTGGGCGAGCTGACTAACATCCGTCAGGCGCTGCTGCCCATCATGGCGGCCGTCGGCGGCGTTTTGGCGCCCATCGCCATCTACCTGGTGTTCAACGCCGCCGACCCGCAGACCGTGGGCGGCTGGGGCGTGCCCACGGCAACCGACATCGCGTTCGCGTTGGGCATCCTGGCGCTTCTGGGCAACCGCGTGCCGGCCGGCGTGCGCGTGTTCCTGTCCACGCTCGCCGTCGCCGATGACATCATCGCCATCCTAGTCATCGCCATCTTCTACGGTCAAAGCCCCTCGCCGGCGTGGCTGCTCGCCGCGGGCGTGGTGCTTGCCGTGCTCGTCGCCATGAACAGGGGGCATGTGTACTCGCTGCTCCCGTATATGCTGGTAGGCGCCCTGCTTTGGTACTGCGTGTATATGTCCGGCGTGCATTCCACCATCGCCGGCGTGCTTCTGGCGTTCGCCATCCCGTCCGGTTCGCGCGTGAACCTGCGCACCTTCGCCACCTGGTCCGACACCAAGGTCCGCGAGGCGAACCGCGCCTTCGATCCCGAGGAGCCCGTGCTGGCGCAGGGCCGTTACATGGAAACCGTCCGGCACCTGTCGCATGTGGCGCGCCAGGTGGTGCCGCCGGCCACGCGCCTGGAGCACAAGCTGTACCCGTGGGTGTATTTCGGCATCTTGCCGCTGTTCGCCCTGACCAACGCCGACGTGAGCTTCGCCGGCATGGATGTGGGGGCGCTGTTCGCCTCCCCGGTGTTCTTCGGCATCTTCTTCGGCCTTTTGGTGGGCAAGCCGCTCGGCATCATGCTTATGAGCTTTTTGGTGGTGAAGCTCAAGCTGGCCAGCCTGCCCGAGAACGTTAACTGGCAGCATATGCTGGGCGCGTCCATCCTGGGCGGCGTCGGCTTCACCATGGCCATCTTCGTGGCGAACCTGGCCTTCACCGATGCGGTGTTGGTGGCAACGGCGAAGCTGGGCATCCTGCTGGCGTCGCTTGCGGCGGGCGTGCTGGGCTTCACCTTCCTGCTGGTGCAGGCGCGCGGCGCCCAGAAGCAGGGCGTGGCGTTCGTGGACCCGGCCGCCGAGAGCGCCGACGAGGAGCTTGAGGCGCTGCCCACCGCGGCGCGCGAGGCCGCGCTCGAGGGCCGCGAGATGCTGCACGACCTTGAGGCAGACGAGGAGCTCGACCCCCGCGGCGTAGCGTAAGGCGGACGGCGGCTGCGGGGCGACGCTCGCGAAATGGCCGTCGGCCCCGCGCCGGCTCGGCCTTTTGCGTCGTCGCTTGGCTTTGCGCGACCCTTCAGTTCTTGACGCTGCGCCTCGGATCGGGTGCCGCCCGGCTCCGCGTTGTCGCCCGGCCCCTTGCGTTCGCTGCTCAAACGCCGCCGTTTGCGACGGGGCGCTGCCGCAGTGTGCGCAAGCTGCGCAGGCGCGGCGCGCGGGGGAATCGTTGCGGTATACTTTTCGGCAGTTCAATCGCTTGCAACGTCGATGTGCTCATGTGCACATCGGCCTATGGCGCCCCGCCGGCAAAGGCCTCGGGGGCGCCCGCGGGCGCTGCGCATTCGCGGCGCTCGCGTTTTCGACCAAGGAGGATCGCATGGAAGCTGCCGCTATCGTTTTGGCTGCGGGCGCGGGCACCCGTATGAAGTCCAAAAAGCCCAAGGTGGCACACGAGGTTTTGGGCAAGCCGCTCGTGCGCTGGGTGGTCGATGCCGCCCACGCCGCCGGCGTCACCCAGGTGGCAACGGTGGTCGGCCATGCCCGCAAGCAGGTCATCCCGCTGGTCGAGGGCGACACGCAGGTCGTGGTGCAGGAAGTGCAAAACGGCACGGCGGGCGCGGTGCTCGCCTGCGCCGACGCTTTCGCCGACTTCGACGGTTCCCTGTCGGTGCTCACCGGCGACTGCCCGCTCATCAAGCCCGAGACCATCGCCCGCCTGGCGCAGGTGCGCGACGAGAACAACGCCGCCGTGGTGGTGCTCACCATGAAGCTGGACGACCCCACCGGCTACGGCCGCATCATCCGCGATGCCGACGGGCAGGTCGAGCGCATCGTCGAGCAGAAGGACGCTACGCCCGAGGAGGCGGCGGTCAACGAGTGCAACTCCGGCTTCTACTGCTTCGACGCCCGCGCCTTGTTCGACGCGTTGGCCCAGGTCAGCAACAACAACGCCCAGGGCGAGTTCTACCTCACCGACGTGCTCGAGATCTGCCGTAACGCCGGCCGCCCCGTGCTGGCGCTCGCCACCGACGACGCCGCCGAGTGCTTGGGCGTCAACTCCCGCATCCAGCTGGCCCAGGTCACCAAGGTCATGCAGCGCCGTATCAACCATGCGCATATGGCCGCCGGCGTCACCATGGTCGACCCCGACCAGGTCTGGATCGGCCCGGACGCGAAGATCGCGCAGGATGTCGAGCTGCTTCCCCAGGTCATGCTCATGGGTACCACCGAAATCGGTGAGGATAGCGTCATCGGCCCGAACACGCGCTTGACCGACACGAAGGTCGGCCGCGGCTGCGTCATCGAGGAGACGGTGGCCATCGAGGCCCAGCTCGACGATGCCGCAACCGCCGGCCCGCGCGCCTACCTGCGCCCGGGCACGCACCTGTGCGAGGGCGCGAAGGCCGGCACGCACGTGGAGATCAAGAAGTCCACCATCGGCCGCGGCAGCAAGGTCCCGCACCTCAGCTACATCGGCGACACCACCATGGGCGAGGGCGTCAACATCGGCGCCGGCTCCATCACCTGCAACTACGACGGCAAGAAGAAGTGGCCCACCACCATCGGCGACAACGTGTTCGTGGGCAGCGACACCATGATGGTGGCCCCGGTGACCATCGGCGACGGCGCCATCATCGGCGCGGCGTCGTGCATCACCAAGGAGGTGGCGCCCGACGCGCTGGCGCTCACGCGCCCCGAGCAGAAGGAGATCCCCGGCTGGGCTGCCAAGAAGCGCGCCCGCCAGGCTGCCGAAGGCAAGTAAACCGCGTCTGCCATAAGCCTTTCGCAACGCGCAGGGCCGGCTGGCCGTGAAGTCCTCATAGAGGGTTCACGTGCCAGCTGGCCTTTTCCTTTTCCGCCGGGTAGAATGACTTCCGTATGAACAACTGCGAAGCGATGCGAAGGAGCACGCGCATGACTGCGGAAATGGAAAAGCGTAAGAGGATGGCAGTGTTTTCGGGTTCCTCGAACCTGAAGCTGGCCGACGAGATCGCACAGGAGCTGGGCATCTCCCTGGGCAATGTGAAGCTGGAGAAGTTCGCCAACGGCGAAATCTACGCTCGCTACCAGGAAAGCGTCCGCGGTGCCGATGTGTTCATCGTGCAGTCCGTGTGCTCGAGCCCCAACGGCTTCGACGTCAACGACAACCTCATGGAGCTGCTCATCATGATCGACGCGGCCAAGCGCGCCAGCGCGCACAGCGTCAGCGCCGTCATCACGCATTACGGTTACGCGCGCCAGGACCGCAAGGCCGCCCCGCGCGAGCCCATCACCGCCAAGCTGGTAGCCGACCTGCTCACTGCCGCCGGCGCCGATAACATCATCGCCATCGACCTGCACCAGGACGCCATCCAGGGCTTCTTCGACAAGCCGGTCAACCACATGACTGCCATGCCCATCTTCGTGGACTACTTCGAGCAGAAGGGCTTCAAGTCCGAGGAGCTGTGCGTGGTGTCCCCCGACGTGGGTCGTGCAAAGGCCGCCAAGAAGTTCTCCACGCTGCTTGATTGCGACATCGCCATCATGCACAAGGACCGTCCGAAGCACAATCAGGCCGAGATCACGGCCCTGATCGGCGACGTGAAGGACAAGATCTGCATCCTCAACGACGACATGATCGACACCGCCGGCAGCCTGGTGGCAGCAGCCACCACGCTCAAGGCCAAGGGTGCGAAGAAGATCTACGCCTGCGCAACGCACGGCCTGTTCAGCGGCCCTGCCTACGAGCGCCTTGAGAACTCCTGCATCGAGGAGGTCGTGGTCACCAACGCCGTGCCCGTGCCGCTCGAGCGCCAGACCGGCAAGATCAAGGTTGTCACGTTGGCCCCGCTGTTCGCGCAGACCATCAAGAACGTGTACAACAACGGCTCCGTCGCAAGCCTGTTCGAATAATCGTTTCGCTGCTCTGATCGTCGGAGGGCTTGCCTGATGTCGCAAGTCCTCGCGCCGCACCGCCCTTGCGCCACCGGGCTGTGATGCATCCTGTTGCCCAGCAGCTCGCAAGTCCTCGCGTCGCACCGCCCTTGCGCCTATCTGCGTGGGCGCGGCCCTTGGGCCCCGCATTGGCGCAGCGGCTCGCGATGGTATCCGGCCACAAGAGCGGCGCATCTTAAAACGGGGAAAGCCCGCCTGGCTTCGCAAGGGGCTCGGGCGGGCTTCGCTTGTCGTTGGGGCAAGACGTGCCGGGCCTGGAGTGCCGGGTTTGGAGACGTCGCGATGGCGTTCGAACCCCTTCGGCCCCGGCGAACTTTCGCTAGATAAAGGCTTCGGGCGCGGTCCCGGAATGCGCATACAAGAAGGAAAAGCATGTTTTTGATTGTCGGCCTGGGAAATCCGGGCGAGGAATATGAGCACACGCGCCACAATGCCGGCTTCGATTCGCTTGATTTGGTGGCTGAAGAGGTGGGCGCGCGCTATTGGAAGACCGAGTGCGGCGCGCTCACGGCCAAGGGCGTGTGGCGTGACCATGATGTGGTGCTGGCAAAGCCGCAAAGCTATATGAACACGTCGGGCGGGCCGGTAAAGCAGCTGATGAACGCGTATGGCGTCAAGGCAGACCATCTGATTGTCATCCATGACGAGCTGGATATCGACCCGGGTACCATCCGCGTGAAGTTCGGCGGCGGCCACGCCGGCCATAACGGGCTTCGCAGCATCTGCGACAAGCTGGGCACGCGCGACTGGTTCCGCGTGCGTTGCGGTATCGGCCGCCCGCCGGGACGCATGCCGGTGGTCGATTGGGTGCTGGGCCGCCCGAAGAAGGAGCAGGCCGACGACTTCGCCCAGGCCACGCACCTGGCAAGCCAAGCCGCCCTGGGCCTGGTCACGGATGGTCTGGAGAAAACCCAGCAGCGCTTCAACTAGCGTCGTGGGGCGAAAGGAGGGCCTTTTGCCCGCAACCGATAAACGCGCGGCATATGCGCTGTTCACGCTCGTGGTACTTACCACGGCGTGCGGCAACCTGTCGCAAACCGCTGTGAACGCCATGATGATGGGCATCGTGGCCGATATGGGCGTCACCGTGGAGCTTGGGCAGTGGCTCAGCACCGGCTACATGCTGGTGCTCGGGGTTGCTGTGCCGGCCGTCACGTGGATCTCCAAGCGCTTCAGCGCTCGACGGCATATCCTGCTCGGCATGGGGCTTTCCCTTGCGGGCTCGCTCATATGCATCGCAGCGCCCAGCTTCTGGGTGCTGCTGGCCGGGCGCGTACTGCAGGCGGTTTCCACCGGCATCCTCTTGCCGTTCATGACCACCATCGCCATGGTCAGCTTCCCTCCGGGCCGTCAGGCCACGGCCATGGGCATCGCGGGGGTGGCCATGGGCTTCGCGCCCAACATCGGGCCCACCGTGGGCGGCGCCATGGCGTCGGCGTGGGGCTGGCGTAGCTTCTTCGTCCTGCTGGCGGCGTTGACCTGCTTGTTGGCGGTAAGCGCCTTGGTGCTGGTGAAACCTTCGAAGCCGCATGACGCCTCGGCCCGCTTGGACGCGGTTTCGCTGACCTTGTCCACCTTGGGCCTGGGAGGCGTGTTGCTGGGCTTCAGCAACGCATCGTCCTTCGCTCTGATCAGCCCCTATGTATGGGCCCCGCTTGTCGCGGGCGCAGCCGTGTGCGCGGCGTTCATTGTGCGCCAAAAACGCTCGGACAACCCGCTCATCGATTTGGGCGTGTTCCGCTCGACCCGCTTCAACGCCGGCTTTGCGGCGCAGAACCTGCTGTTCGCCTCCTTCATGGGCGTTACGCTGGTGGTGCCTCTTTACGTGGAAGGCCTGTGCGGCGGCACGGCGCTGCAGGCGGGCATGGTGCTGCTGCCGGGCACCGTCGCCGCGCTCGTGCTCAACCCGCTCGGCGGCGTGCTGACCGACCGTATAGGCGCGCGAAGGGTGTGCCTGGTAGGCGGGCTGCTGCTCTCCGCCGGCGCCGTGCCTATGTGCTTTTTGGATGCCGCCTCGCCGTTGTGGCAGGCGGTCGTGTTCCAGGGCGTGCGCGCATGCGGCGTGTCGCTGCTCATCGGGCCGCTTACCCAGTGGAGCCTGGCGGACCTGCCGCGACCGCTCGTGCCGCATGGCAGCTCGCTGTCCATCGCGGTGCGCCAGGCTTGCGCCAGCTTCGGCACGTCGGCCATGGTGCTGGCGATTTCGGTGGGACAGGGGATCGCGTCCCGTGACGGGCTAGCCGGCGGGCTGCAGGCTGCGCCGGATGCGCTCGCGGCCCTGCCGTACCACTTGGCGTTCGGCTTCTCGGCCGTGTTGTCGTTGTGCTTGTTCGCGGCCATCGCGTGGAAGGTCCGTTAGCGTATCTTGTGCCGTTCGCGGTCGTTTTCGCGCCAGCGGTTGCACGTTCCAGCGCGTCTGGTATACTTCACTTCAGCGCTCTACTGTGGTAAAGTGATTGCTAAGGAACCAAGCAGCCATGCCCGCGGGCATGCGCGGAAGGGAAGGGAACATGAAGAAGAAGCTCCTCGGCCTGGTGGCATGCGTTGCCACGCTGGCCCTGTCCGGCGCCCTGCTGGCGGGTTGCTCGGGCTCTGGCGACAAGACCGGCGGCGACTCCGCTGACGGCAAGGAAACCCTGACGGTCGGCTTCGACCAAAGCTATCCGCCGTACGGCTTCGTCGGCGATGACGGCAAGTTCACCGGCTTCGACCTGGATCTGGCTCAGGCCGTGTGCGACAAGAACGGCTGGGAGCTGAAGCTGTCCGCCATCGACTGGGATGCCAAGGACGCGCTGCTGGCCCAGGGCAACATCAACTGCATCTGGAACGGTTTCACCATGGAGGGTCGCGAGGACGGCTACACCTTCTCCGATCCCTACATGCTCAATGAGCAGGTCATCGTCGTGAAGGCCGGTAGCGACATCTCCGATTTCGCAGGCCTGTCCGGCAAGACCGTCATGACCCAGGTCGACTCCGCCGCGCTTGACGTGCTCGAGGGCGACCAGGCCGAGCTGGCCGCCACCTTCAAGGGCGGAGCCGCCCAGACCATCGGCGACTACAACAACGCCTTCATGCAGCTTGACTCCGGCATGATCGACGCCGTCGCCTGCGACCTGTCCATCGCTCAGTACCAGATCGCCGCAAACCCCGACAAGTACGTGCAGCTGCCCACCGCCCTGTCCACCGAGCACTACGCCGTGGGCTTCAAGAAGGGCGACACCGAGCTGGCCCAGAAGGTCACCGAGACCCTCAAGCAGCTCGACGCTGACGGCACCGTCAAGCAGCTGTGCGAGAAGTACGCAAGCTACGGCATCAGCTACGATAACTGGGTGCTCGGCAAGTAATGCCCCCGCTTGCCCCCGGCAAGCAGCTTGATAGCGTATCCTATTAGGGCCGGAGATGCGGATCCTTGCCCCTATGCACGATGCGACGCGAATCCAACAGCGTTCATGTGCATGGCGAGCCGGGGGAGCATCCCCGGCCTTCCGGCTGATTTACCCCGCCAACCTGCGAAGGTTGGCATTCGGCGCGTTAAGACAAGAGCGTTTCTCTTGGAAGGAGACCAATGGAATTCGGAACCATGATGGGGCTGCTGCTCTCCGGCCTGCAGTTCACCGCCATCATCTTCGTGGTCACGCTTGTGGGCGCGTTGCCCCTCGGCGTGCTGGTGGCGCTTGGCCGCATGAGCAAGTTCAAGCCGCTGTCGCTTTTGGTGCAGTTCTATATATCGGTCATGCGCGGCACGCCGCTTATGCTGCAGCTGATGATGTGGATGTTCGGCCCGTTCTACCTGTTCGGCGCCTCCATGGGCCCGGATTGGAAGTACTTCGCGTGCTGCATCGGCTTCATCCTGAACTATGCGGCCTACTTCGGCGAGATTTACCGCAGCGGCATCCAGTCCATCCCGCGCGGCCAGTACGAGGCCGCCGAGGTGCTCGGATACAC
Organism: uncultured bacterium; assembly: GCA_905215325.1. Classification (GTDB taxonomy): domain Bacteria; phylum Actinomycetota; class Coriobacteriia; order Coriobacteriales; family Eggerthellaceae; genus Senegalimassilia. The sequence continues at coordinate 24,146 of CAJMPP010000025.1, forward strand.
GCGCACGCAGACCTTCATGAAGATCATCCTGCCGCAGGTGTTCAAGCGCATCCTTCCCGCCATGGGCAACGAGGTCATCACGCTGGTCAAGGACACGTCGCTGGCGTTCGTGCTGGGCATTATGGAGATGTTCACCCAGGCCAAGGCCATCGCCGCCGCCCAAACCAGCATGATGCCCTACGTCATCGCCGGCCTGATCTACTGGGTGTTCAACTTCGTGGTGGTCATGGTGCTCAACCGCGTCGAGAAAAGGATGAACTACTATCATGACTAACCCCCTTGTTTCCCTTTCGCACGCACGTAAAAGCTTCGGTAAAACCGAGGTGCTCAAAGATATCTCCCTGTCGGTGGAGCAGGGCCAGGTCGTCGCCATCATCGGCCCTTCCGGTGGCGGCAAATCCACGCTTCTGCGCTGCATGACGCTGCTGGAAACCCTTGACGGCGGCAGCTTGTCCTACGGCGATCTTGCCGTGGCAACCGACAGCGGCTCCGGTTCCGTATACGGCGGCAAGGCCGTGCTCTCGCAGGCCAAAACGCGCTTCGGCTTGGTGTTCCAGAATTTCAACCTGTTCCCGCACTACACGGTGTTGAAGAACATCACCGACGCGCCGCTGTCCGTGCAGAAGCGCCCGAAGGACCAGGTTATGGCCCAGGCGCACGAGCTGTTGGTGAAAATGGGCCTGGAGGGCAAGGAGAATATGGTTCCCTGCGAGCTCTCCGGCGGCCAGCAGCAGCGCGTGGCCATTGCGCGCGCCCTGGCCCTGAACCCCGATGTGCTGTTCTTCGACGAGCCCACCAGCGCCCTTGACCCCGAGCTCACCAAAGGCGTGCTCAAGGTCATCCGCGACCTTGCCGACGAACATATGACCATGGTCATCGTCACGCACGAGATGAGCTTCGCCCGCGACGTCGCCGACCACATCATCTTCATGGACGGCGGCTACATCGTGGAGGAGGGCCCTGCCGAGCAGGTGATCAACAACCCGCAGCAGGAGCGCACGAAGCTGTTCCTGGCCAACTACGGGGATTAACGAAACGGTTTGCGGCGCAATGCGCTGCAAGGGAAAGCGCCCGGGCATCCGGGCGCTTTTGCATGGGAAAGGCGGAAGCTTGGAAGAGAAAGACCCTCAGGCGCCCTTTGCGGCGAAGCATGCCGGCGAAGCGCAGGCGGCCGATTCGGGCGCGCAGGCGCGCTCGACGGGTGCAGGAAACGCGCATGTCGCCGCTGTTGCGGCGGGCCAGGCCCAGTCATCGGCTGCCGGTAACGGCACGGTGACGTTCTATATCACGCGGCATGGCCAGACGGTCTACAACGTCGCAAGCCGCGTGCAGGGATGGTGCGACTCGCAGCTTACCGACGAGGGTATCCGCGTGGCACGTCTTTTGGGCTGCGGCTTGGCTGAGGTCCCGTTCGCTCAGGCCTACTGCAGCGATGCCGGCAGAGCCGTCCAAACGCTGAATGCGGTGCTTGCCGCTAGGGCCAATGAGAACCCGCAGGCAGCGCTGCCGTTCATTCACGTTCCCGACCCGCGCCTTCGCGAATGGTGTTACGGCAACCTTGAAGCGGGGCCGGGGACCGAGTTGCACGCGGCGCTCATCCGCGGTTTCGGCGAGGATCTGCCCTTCGACGAGCTGAACCGGCGCCTGCCTCAAGTGGCCGAGGTGCTGGCCGACCAGGACGACACCGGGCGTGCGGAGCGCTTCGACCAGGTGAAGGCGCGTTTGGAAAGCTTCTTCAGCGAAGCGGGTCAGCAGGCGCTTGCCGCGGGCGGCGGCAACGTGTTGGTGGTCACGCATTCGTTCGTGGTGCGATCGGTCATGTACCTGCTGGACCCTTCGCGCGTGAACGACCCGCTCAAGATCAAGAACGCCAGCGTCACCCAAGTGACGTACGACGGCGAAACCTTCACGCTGGGAGAAACGGCGTCTACCCGCTGGCTGGGCGAGATGCCGCCGGAAGCCAACGCCATCCCCTTCGGGTTCCGCATGTAGGGAACGGGGGCTAAAGAGCAGGTTGGCTTGCCTCTTCATAATCTGCATGCGGGGACTGGCGGAGGTCGATGTCGGTTTCGCTGGAGCTTCGCACGCGAGTAGCCCGGCAAAAGCAGCGCCTTGTTCTGCATATCCCGCATGTCGATGGGGAGCAGCTAGCTGACGCCATGGCTCCGTTTCCATGCGAGCAGTTTCGGACACATAGCGCTACGTCCCCGAAGTGTCAGGCTAAGGGGATGCTGCCGACGGGCAGCGCAAAAGGCCCCGGGGACGTGTCCCCGGGGCCTTTCTCATGACGTATGAGCCGCGTTGCCGTTACTGGTGGTACTTCGTCAGCGTCGGCGTGGTTGCCAGTTGCAGGTCGCCCTCGACGCCTGCCGGCAGGGTGACCGTGTAGCTGTAGGTCACGGTGGACTCCACGGGCAGCGGGTTGTTGGGCTTGGGCAGCACCGAGAAGTCGCCCACCTGGCAGGTGAAGGTGACGTCAAGACCCTGATAGGTCGCCTTGCCGAGCGTGGCGCCGTTCGATGCTGTCACATCGGAGATCGTGCTGCCTGCAGGAGCGTAGAAGTAGATGAAGGGGTCGGCGTCGCCGAGGCTCTTATCGTTGTCCGAGACGATGTAGCTGCCGCCTTGCTTCGCTTCCTGTGCGGTCATGAAGTTCGTCAGCGTGGTGGTCACGTGATAGGTGCGGGACCCGTCGTTGCCCGTGACGGGGCTGGAGACCTGGGTGTCCATGCCCAGCCACCAGCCAAGCTTGCTGCCGGCCCAGAAGTTGACGAACACGCCAAGGGTGGGCTCCTGCTGCGATGCGGCGGTCATGGAGCCCGAATAGCCCATGTCCTCGATGTAGCTCTGCTCGGTGGCGTCGGCCAGCCAGATCATGACGCGGCGATCCTCAAGGCCGCCCATCATGGTTGAGACCAGCTTAATGAGCGAGGATGCGTTCATGTTCTCCAAAGCCGAATCGAACGCGTATTCCGCGGCCTCGGCGAACAGGGCGTCGCACAGGTCGTTGCCCTCGGACATGTTCGAGCCGCTAGACAGGTACTTCCAGTACAGGTCGTGCTGCAGCACCTTCGTGGCGTTCGTGCCGTCGATGGTGGTGCCATCGGACAGCGTGAAGCTGTCGCCCGTGGCGGCCAGCAGGTCCTGGACCATGGTCGGGGTGATGGAGATGACGCCGTCGACGGACTGCTCGGTCTTCTCCTGATGGGCGGCCGCCCAGATGCCGGCGACGCGCGGATAGTCGGGGTTGAAGCTGTTATCCCAGGAGTACTGCGTGTACCAGGGGTAGAACAGCGCGTTCTCCTCATCGGTGATGGCGCACTGCGCGGGCGTCTCCTCGGCCATCATATCGTAGACCTTGGTGAAATCGCCCAGCTCGATGGCGCCGTTGTCGATGGAGACGGTGCCCATGGAGCCGGGGAAGCCGCCCGAGGCGCGGATCTCGGCGGTGTTCTGCGCGGCCAGCAGGTAGGTGCGGTTGCCGTTCGCGCCGAGCATGGAGCCGATGATGGGCGCGAAGGTGTTCGCCTGCTGGAAGACGTCGTTGATGCCCGTGATCTTCTCCTGGGCGGGCCCCACCAGCTTCTGCAGCTTCTCGATATGGAAGGCGGGAAGCGAGGACAGCTCGTCGGTGCAGCGCTGCATGGCCGGGGCGCCGTTTTGGATGGCGCCGAGCAGCGTGGCGATGGCGGCGATGTTCAGCTTGCCGTCCGCGTCGATGCAGGCGGATGGCGGCGTGGTGGACAGGCTGCTGGTCAGCGGCACGATGGCGTTGTCGGATGCGTCGGCCAGGGCGGAGGCGATGGTCTGCACGCCCTTGACGTCGCTGCCTACGACGGGCAGCATGGCGGCCACGTTCCAAACGGGGGAGGAAAGCTCCTTGTTCATGGCCTGTGCCGAAGACTGCAGGTTGGAGGCGTTCTTTGCCGCCGTTGCGAAGTCCTGCCCGGCGATGGCCGTCTGGATGCCGTTGACGTTGGAAAGCGCGGTCTCGGCCTGGGCTTTCACGTCCTTTGCGGACAGCGCCAGCGCCGCGCCGTAGCCGCACGCGCCCACCAGCAGGCACGCGATGACGATGATGCAGACGATTAGCTTGGTGTGCTTCTTGCGGCGCTTCTTCTTCACGCGGATCATACCGTCGTGCTCGTGGTTGTTCGGGATCGGCTGGAAGTTGAAGTCCTGCCTTCCGTATGGGTTGCCGTACCCGTTTTGCGGCGGCTGCTGCCCAGGTTGCTGGGCGTAGCGCGGCTGCTGATACGGGGGGCGCTGATATGCTTGCTGGCCATATGGCTGTTGCGGGCGCGCCGGTGCTTGCCGGCCCATGCTGGCGGGTCGGTTGGCCTGTTGCCCATATGCCTGGTCCGGGCGCGAATGCTTTCCGTTGTTCTGCATAACACTCCTGACTTGCCTGTAACTACAAGGGGAAAGTGTATCACGCGCAGTGTCGGCGGGGGACATTTGCACGCGAAGCCCAGATGGCGGGCTTATCGGGAAGCCATCTGCCGATGGACCTGTCATCAACGACGGCTTTTGCGCTATATGCGAGCGTTCGCCAAGCTGCGGGTTTCGGACACATAACGCTACGTCCCCAAGTGTCAGACGGGGAGCGATTAGCGAACGCAAAAGGCCCGGGAATAGGTCCCCGGGCCTTTTGCGCGCTATGTGCGTCCTGTTTATCAGTGGTTCTCGATGAGGTGCGGGATGACGCGGTGCCACGCCGTTCCCGTCTCCTGGTCGTAGATGACGTCGTTTGCCATCTCGTCGATGTAGAAGGAGATGTACACCCCGCTCGAGTCCCTTGTCAGGCAGGAGCATCGTCCTTGATTCAGCATCATGTCGACGACGCCGTTGCAGAATTCGAACTTCACGGGCGCGGAAGGTTGGGGCCTGCCAAGGGCGGCCGAGTCGATGAGCGAGTAATAGTCGTAGGTCACCAGATCGCCCTTTGCAAGGAAATCGATATAGCGGGGCTCCTGGGCGTTTGGTCGGGGCTCCAAAGGCCCACGATCATGTCGTTTGTCAGCGTGGTCTCGGGCATGGGCGCCGTCTGGCCGCTGCTGGAAGCGCTTGACCCGCTATTGGCGGAGCTGCCGCCGCTCGATCCGCTCGACTTGCTCTCGGTTGCGGGCAAGCCGCTGTTGGCAGAGCTGCCGCCGGATGACTCGCTCGACTTGGACTCGGTCTCCTTGCCCGTGCTCGAGTTGTTCGAGCTGCTTGTCGAGCCGGAACTCGTGCTGCTTTCGGCGGGTTTGTCCTGGGTTTTGCCCTTGCTCGCCGAGTCTGCCTGCACCTTGAGGTCTCCGGCCTCGGTTCCGCCGAACAGCTTCACCTTGACGTTGCGCTGCGATTCGATGAAGTTGGCGTCCGCGCCCACGCGCTCAAGATATTCGGCGGAATCGTTCCCGATGGTTCTCTTCGCCGTGCTCAGGCTTTTCGACAGCGTGGGGTAGTTGCCGTTCTCGTCGGGGGTCAAAAACGTGGTCAGCACGCCCTGGAGCATGGCGACGTTGTAGACGTGCGAGATCGACCCGGTGTTGCCGAAGACGGCCGTTGCGCCGTTGTCCAGGAACGCGTCGGCCAGCTGGCTATCCTCTCCCGTGCTGCAGGCGCACAGGTACACGACCGACCCGCCCATGCCGCGCACGTAGCGCTTGACGAAGCCGGGCGTGATTGCAAGGTGGCTGTCGGGATCCCCAGCAACGTTGACGATCGTGGCGCGGTCGTTCTTAATCTCGATGAGCTGGGATTTGTCGCTTAGGTCGGAATCAATCCCGGTGTCAAGGACACTGCCGGTCTTGCGGTTGTACCCGCCGTGGCCGGCCCAGATAAGCAGCTGCTGTTTGCCGCCGAGCTCTTTAAGCCCGGCAAGCGTGATGTTGCTCGGGGTTTTCGCCGTGGAGGCGGACCATTTCGAGGAAGCTGAGGAAAACGCGCTGGTGATGGTGCTGATCGCCGCGAGCGAATCGGTTCGTCCCGTGGTCTCCACCGAGCTGACGGTGGCTTCGGAATCGGTGCTCAAGGCATCGGTTCCCTCGGGCGCGGCTATGTAGAGATATGACAGGCCGTTCTCGAACTTGAAGTACACGCTGTTGTCGTCGGCGGTGTAAGAGGATACGACCCCTTGCGCCTCAAGCTCCTTCGCGTAGGACTTTTGTGCTGCTATGGCGTTTTTGACATCTTCTTCGGTTTGAAATCCACCCGATGCGTACGTGGCGGCGTTCTGGTCGATTTGATCGAGGGTCTCCTCGAATTCGGCGATCTCGGCATTGGAGAGCTCGGGAGCGGTGAATTCCTCCCAGATATCTAAGGCGAAGTTCGTTCCCGTGAGGAAGTATTGCACCGCAAGGACGACGATCGCGGCGATGACGATGAACGCCACGGTATTATCGCCGCTGCCGTTCTTAGAACCGTTCGATGAGCTTTGCGAGGGCTTGTCGGGCGTTGCCATAGCTTCTCCTTGGCGTTCGTCTACGTGATGGAGCGTCGCTTCATATCATACGAGATGAACGCGCTGTCTGGGAGAGCTTTGTGCACGTTGGCGAACTTTCGATCCTGGGCGGCGATGGGTTGCCAGGCGCCGCGGGCGGGCAAGGTTCGGTCTTTTGTCCACGATACGGCTTGGTGGCTTGTTCGTTGGAATTTTGCCCGGCCCGGTCGTCGCGGCTACGGCGGGCTTAAGACCGAGACGGCGCTTGTCTGGCGCGCTGGGTTCCGTCTGCCGTACGCGCTGCAGACCGCAAAACGAAAAACGCCCCGGAATGGTTCCGGGGCGTTGGCTTCGCGTTGGCGGTCGTCGTCGACGCTTATGGCTTGAGGCAGCTCAGCGACCGCTTTCGTTCTTATCGCACGGCTTTCGCGATGCTACTTGGAGAAGCGGCTGTAGTCGTAACCGCCCTCGCCGCCGCGCTTCTTGTTGTTGGCCTTGTGCGGGTTGCCGTTCTGGGCCTTGCGCTCCTTCTTGTGCAGACGAGCCTGGGCGTTCTTGGCGTTGCGGCGGGAACGGAACTCCTCGTCGGAGAGCCACTCGCCGTTGCGGCCGGCGCCGCCCTTGCCGCGATGGCCGCCCTTGTTGCCGCCGCGATCGTTGCGGTTGTCGCGGTCGAAGCGGCCGCCACGGTCGTTGCGGCCCTTGCGGTCGAAGCGGCCCTTGCCGCCGCGCTCGCCGCGGGTGACCAGCGAGTCGTCCTCGCGACGGCGACGGCCCTCGCCGGCGTTGGGCCTGCGGCCCTCGCGCTCGGCGCGCTCGGCATGCTTCTCGCCGGTGCGGCGGGCGCCTGCCGGCTTGTTGCCGCCGCGGCGCGTGCCGCCCTTGCGCTCGCCGCGCTTGGGCTTCTCCAGCACGGACGGATCGGTCTCGTAGCCCTCGATGGTGGTGAAGGGGATGTCCTTGCCGATGAGCTTCTCGATCTCCTTGAGCGTCTTCATGGTCTCGCGCGTGACGAAGGAGATGGCGAAGCCCTCCTCGCCGGCACGGCCCGTGCGGCCGATGCGGTGCACGTAGTCCTCGGCCATGTCGGGCAGGTCGAAGTTGATGACGTAGTTCACCTCGGGCACGTCGATGCCGCGTGCCAGCACGTCGGTGGCCACCAGGATGTCGGTCTTGCCGCGGCGGAAGTTCTCCAGGGCGCGACGGCGGCGGCCCTGGGTCTTGTCGGAGTGGATGGACTCGGCGTGGAAACCGGCGGCCTCAAGCGCTTCGGCGCACTCCTCGGTGCGGTTCTTGGTGCGGGCGAACACGATGACGCGCTCGTGGCCCTTGTCGTTGAGCACCGCTTCCAGAAGCTCCTGCTTCTTGCGGTTGGCGATGGGCATGATGTACTGGGCCACGGTGGCAGCGGTCTCGCCGTTGCGGGCGATCTCGATGATGGCCGGGTCCTTCAGCAGGTTGCCCAGGTTCTTCTGGATGGAGCTGTCGATGGTCGCGGAGAACAGCAGCGTCTGGCGTTCGGCCGGCGTGTGCTCCACGATCTTGGTGACGTCGGGCAGGAAGCCCATGTCAAGCATGCGGTCGGCCTCGTCGAGAACGAGCACCTTCGTCTCGGACAGATCGACGACGCCGCGGTCCATCAGGTCGTTCAGGCGGCCGGGCGTGGCGATAAGCACATCGGTGCCGCCGCGCAGCTCGCGGATCTGCGGGCCGTAGGGCGTGCCGCCGTACACGGTGGTCACGAAGTGGCCGGTTTTGCGGGAGATCTGCATGCACGTGCGGCTGATCTGCTGAGCCAGCTCGCGCGTGGGGCTGACGACGCACACGCGCGGGGCGCGGCCGCGGCCCTTCATGCGCTCGAGCGTGGACAGCGTAGGCAGCAGGAACGCTGCGGTCTTGCCGGTGCCGGTGGAGGCGGCGGCGATGACGTCGCGGCCTTCCAGGATGTAAGGGATGGACTGCTCTTGAACGGGCGTGGGGGAGTCATAGCCCATGCGTTCGACGGCGGCGAGGGCTGCCTCGGACAGGCCCAGTTCTGCAAATGCGGTCATGTAAGATCCGTTTCTCTTCGCGGAAGCAGCGCGCAGCAAACCAAGGCGTCCGGAAACGGGCGGCATCGGTTTCAGTCAAGCGCTTGCAACCTATGTACCAATTCATCGCACCCGCCCCAGGCGGCGTGCTTGCGCTTGACGCGAGCCGCTTTCTATACGCCTTGCGCGGTGCGTGGAAGAGCGCGCGAAAAGAAGATTAGAAAGAATTTCGTGAGAAGCAACCCGCTTATTATGATGGTGTTTTCACAAAATGGAAGCGCTTGAGCCCGAAAAGACCGCGATTGTGCACGAATCTCCACGGCTTTCGGTCTTTTCTGCTGAAGTGGAGCAACTTTGTACCCGCCCCTCCATTGCGGGGTATAATGGTAAGGCTATTGCCCCGAGACTTGAGAGGTTTATTCATGACATTGCTCGAGCTGCTTCAGCTTATGCGCAAGCATCTGAAGCTCATGATCGTCCTGCCTATCGTGTGCGCGCTTGCGACCGCCGTGGTCTGCTTCGTCGCGCTGCCCAACACGTATACCGCTTCCACCAGCATGTACGTGCTTGCGAAGCAGTCTTCGGCGAACTCCGACAATGCTGCGAACTACTCCAACCTCAACGCCAGCCAGATGATGGCCAACGACGTGTCCACGCTTCTCAAGAGCGACCGCATCGAGGCCGACACCGCAAAGGACCTGCATCTCGAGTCGCTGAAGGGGTACTCCACCAAGGTCACCAGCGAGACCACCTCGCGCGTCATCACGCTTTCCGTCACCGGCACCGACCCGGATATCGCCGCCACCATCGCCAACGACATGGCCAGCAACGTCTCCAAGGTCGCGCAGCAGGTCATGGACGTCCAGTCGGTCAACGTTATCGACCAGGCCACGGCCCCCACGGCGCCCTCCGGCCCCAATCGTCCCATGTACATCGCCGTCGCGCTGCTCGCCGGCTTGTTCGTCGCCATCGCCATCGTCGTGGTATCCGATATGCTCAACACGAAGGTGCGCAACGCCGACGAGATCGAAGACCTGCTGGGCCTGCCCGTCATCGGCCGCATGCCTGCTCTCAAGGGAGGTAAATAAGCTATGGCTCGCAAACCTAAAGGCGGCGACGATATGGAGATGCAGAACGCCGCGAAGACCCTGATGGCCAACATCCGCTTCATGAGCGTCGATAATCCCATCCGTTCCCTGGTGTTCACCAGCTCCATCCCCAACGAAGGCAAGTCCACGGTCACGTGCAACGTCGCCCGCGCCATCGCGTCCTCGGGCATGCGCGTGTGCCTGGTCGAGTGCGACATGCGCAACCGCACGCTGGCCGGCATGCTCGGCGTGCGCTCCACGGGCGGTCTGTACTCGGTGCTCTCCGATACCATGCCCATCCAGCAGGCCATCGTCTCCACAAACACCGAGAACATGTTCCTGCTCGATGCCGAGCCGCACATCCCTAATCCCGCCGAC
>CAJMPP010000026.1 GCA_905215325.1 uncultured bacterium
AACTGCAATCGTACGCCAAAGCGCTTGGAGTCGCCCCCAAAGTAAGGAAGTACACGGAGGTGCTGCTATGAACACGAGAAATGCGATGCAGCTCAAAGCGCTTATCAATAACAAGGCGAAGGCAGCACACGTGTCTAAACATTCATATGCGGCCGATATCACGTTTCAGGAAACGCTTGATGCCGTTCGCGACCTTACATCAGTTGTCTTTACGTAATGGCAGCTGCATTCGCTGAATCTTGTAGTTACACACGTAAGGAGGGTGCTTGTGTCGATTTGCGCTTCCGTTGAGGAGATGACGAATGCAGCTGCATTCGTCGAAACGATTCTGGCTGCTCAGGAGCCTGTTTTCGTTATGAAAGACGGGCGAGAGGCGATTGTATCCATGTCTCCGGAAGCATACGAGAGCTTGCTTCGAAAAGCGACCCGCGCCCGCCTATATGATGTCGTCGATTGCGGATTGAACGACGTGCAAACCGGTCGAACGGCAAACGCGAAGAGCGTCACCGCAAACCTACGAGCGGCATACTCCGATCAGCTCTTGCCAACGCCCACCTACTTAAAACCACCGGCATAACCACTGGCATAACCGCCAAAGGCGCAGAGCATTAGCTAAGCCGTTTACGTTTGATCGCTTTCATGTAGTTGTTCTTAAACGCATGGGCGTTGCCGAACATTTTTATATCGGTGCGCGTCGCTTCCTTGTTGCGGTATTTTTCCGCCGTTAGCTCAAGTGTGCACAGCATGTCAGCGGCTTGCGCGAGCATGAAATCAGCAGCATTGGTTTTGCGGAATAAAACGCTTTCCTTTGAGAGCGCGTATTCGACGGCGCCGCGCAGCGCGTGCGCAACGATTTCCTGCCCGTTGTCGTAGTAGATTTTCACCTTATCGTACGACTGGAAAAACTCTAGGTTGTCGAAGAGCAGGGTAATGATGTCGCGCTTCATTTTCGTGGCAAGCTGGGTGCTGTCGCCAACTTCTTTACGCTTATACAAGAACGTCTGATATGTGATGGGGAGTTTTTGGACGTCCATGAAGAATAATGTGAAGTACGATTTTCGAGTCTTGAAATCCATATGTTCATAGTCATCATGGCCGGTCAGGATAGGACCAGCGTGAAAGGGGACATCCGCGAAACCACGAATCGCAAGGCCTCTCTTGTGTTCATACAATTGTTCTTCGATGCTGAGCGACTGATCATGGAAGACGAGAGTAAGTACGTAATATTTCGAATGGCCATCCTGGCCACCGGATTCGTCGACAAAGATGCTGATTTCGCTCAATACCCCTCCTAAATATAAAAAATGCGGGAGGACGCCCCCCCGCTACTTGGAGGAAACATCAAGCGATGTCTCCGATATCTTTTTACCATGCCAGCCATGCTCTTGTCTAGGCTGTTTCGAAGATTCACGTGCACTGCATTTAATCATGGAGGGCAACGTAGCTTGTGAGTCCTAGACGTTTCGTTCGTGTCGTAGCCCTTCTCTGATTGATCCGAGCACTTCATCGTGTTGGTATCTCAGGGATGTTTCCTCGGCTTGCGCGTCGGCGGCATCAAGTGCTTCCTCGACGTTGCCGTTTTCTACTTCGGCAATCACCTCTTCGTAGCCTTTTAGCGCTGCGAAGGGCATGAACTGGCTGCCACGGTCGGGCGAGGGGACCGATACGCGCACGCCGTCGGCCGCTACGCGTTGCGCTATGCGGTCGAGCACCTGCGCGCGGTATTCGCGCTCGTCGGCCGACAGTCCCGGCCACGCGTCTGGCGTGGGCAGGCCGGCGGCTATGCGTGCCTGATCAGGGCTAAGCACGATGCCCGCCTACCTGGTTGTTGCGCTCCATGGCGTTCGCCTCCTCCTTCAAGCTTGTGGCTTTCAGCAGCGCGTTCGCGCCGAAGCGCTTGCGCACATCCACCATGGCCCGCGACAAGGCGGCTTGCTTGCGCTCGTTCGCGGCGTCGTCGAACAGCGTGGGCTGCACCTTATCGACGGGCATCAGGTCCGCCAGCGCTATGTTCACGCGACGGATGGAAAGCCCCGGCGTTACGCGGGCGCGGTAGATTTCCAACACGGCGTCGGTCAGCGCGTCCGCGGCGTTGGTGGGCTTGGGCAGCTTCGCCGACCCGCCCGCGCCGGCGGCCGCGGCGCCGAGCGGCCCGCACTTCTCCCACGATTGGTGGGGGAAGTTGCTGGCCGAATACCCCACGTACACGCTTACCACCTGGGCGCATAGGCCTTTCTCCACCAGCTCGAGCGCGCTGCCCAGCACCATCTCGCGCAGCAGCGTTTCCACCTCGCGGCAGCTGTAGTCGCGCATGAGCACCTGCCCGTTGGTCAGCGAATGGGCGCGCGGGCGGTAGCTGCGCGCCTGCTCGACGGTGCACGCCTCCAGGCCCCACGCGTGGTCGATAAGGTATTCGGCGTTTTTGCCGAACTCGCGGCGCAGCACCTTGGGGTTGACGGCGCAAACCCCCGCAAGGTCGTGCGCGCCGTGCTTGGCCAGGCGGCGGGCGATGCCCGGCCCGATGCCCCAGATGTCGGTGATCGGGCGGTGGAACCAGATCTCGCGCTTGAACGATTCGTCGTCAAGCTGCCCGACGCCGTCGCTGGCGTGCTTTGCGCAAATGTCGAGCGCTACCTTCGCCTGGAACATGTTCGGCCCGATACCGGCCGTGGCGGTGACGTCCGAAACCTCGAAGGCGCGCCGCATCAGGCGTTTTGCGAACGTGCGCGCGTCGGTGCGGTAGAGGCGCAGGTAGGGCGCGGCGTCGATGAAGCACTCGTCGATGGAGTACACCTGCAGGTCCTGTGGGCTGACAAGCTCAAGGTAGCTGCCCACGATTTCGCCGCTGACCTGCATGTATCGTTTCATGCGGGGGACAGCGGTCAGGTACTCGATGCCCGGCGGGATGTCGCGCACGCGGCAGCGGTTGCGCACGCCGGCGGCCTTCATGGCCGGCGTGATGGCAAGGCAGATGGTGTTTGCGGAACGGTCGGGGTCGGCCACCACCAGGTTGGTGGTGAACGGGTCAAGGCCGCGATCGGCGCATTCCACGCTGGCGTAGAACGACTTCAAGTCGATGCATATAACGCAACCCGAGGTTTTGCGCAAATCCGTCACCCGCCAATCCTTTCCGTTTCTCCATCGTTTGTTCGCTAGCAATTATCGAACGCGCGTTCGATAATACCATAGCGATGGATTTTATGACGAAAGACGGCGAAAGACGAGGCGTGCACAAAATGTACGTCAACGTCGTGCTGCACGTGAACGACGAGGGGCGTATCGACCCGCTGGCGGTCATATGGCCTGATGGGCGCACGTTTCGCATCGACGAGGTGCTTTACCGCGGGGAGCCGGGGCAAATGCAGAAGGGGGCGAAAACGTCGCGTTTCCGCATCCGTTTCGGGCGGAAGGAAACCAACCTATACCTGGAGCGCCGACAAGGCTCGCCGGCGCTCGGCACCCCCGATGTCGACCGCTGGTGGGTCAACGCCATCGACAACACTCCGACTAAGCCTAGCTGTTAGGGGGATGGGGGTGTGCTTGCGACAGGGTGGCCGGCAGCCCGCGGCGCACGGCGCAGGAGGTGAAACAAGATGCTTTTAGCAGCAGGGCAACCGGTATCCTATAGTGTGTGGTCGCCGCGGGGCGGCGGCTTCGGCGGGAGGTCGGGCTCTACTCAAGCAGCCAGTCGATCACGTTGCGCTTCTTCACGCCGTCGTAATCGGCGGTTCCGAAGATCGTGTCAAGAGTGAGCAGGATTTTGGGGTAGTTGTCGCGCACCGCCGCGAACGGCGCAAGCTCCCGCTTCAGCGTGGACTCCTCAAGCGTCGTCGCCGAAACCTGGAAGTACTGCGTATCATCGGGTTTGATGGCAACGAAGTCGATCTCGCCGTTTTCGATATCGCCGACGTACACGTCATATCCTCGACGGAGCAGCTCCAAATACACGACGTTTTCCAGGATGTGCCCGATATCGCTGTCGCTTGTTTTCACCAATGCATTGCGTAACCCCAGGTCAACAGCATAGTATTTGCAATTTGTGGAAAGAAGCTGCCTTCCTTTGACGTTGTAACGAGGTGCCGCGTACAGCGTCAGGCTGTCGGTGAGCCCTTTGATGTACTTCGACACGGTTTTCTGATCGACCTTATTGCCCGAAGACGTCAACGTATCGGCGATTTTCTTGTGCGACACCTTGCTGCCTATGTTATGCAGCAAAAACTTCGTGATATTGAGAAGCGTCGACACGTCGGAAACGCGCAGCCTGTCCACCACGTCGCGCACGATGATGGTGTCGTAAAGGCTGCGCACATATTCCTTCGCCTTTTGCTCATCGATCTGCGTTTCGGCGATAAACGGAAACGAGCCCGAGGTGATGTACTCGTTGAACAGCATATCGCGGCTCTTTTCGGCATTGCCCTCCGCCGAGCAAAACTCCTTGAACGACAGCGGCAACATCTTGAGCTCGATATAACGGCCGGAAAGAAGCGTGGCAAGCTCGCCCGACATAAAATAGGCGTTTGACCCCGTGATATAGACGTCGACATTGTCCTTTATAAATAGTCCGTCGACCGCTTTCTCGTAGTGATCGACATGCTGGATTTCGTCAAGGAACACGTAGGTTGTTTTGCCGGGCGCCAGCCTTGCGTTTACGTAATCGTAGAGTTCCCGATAAGACGTCAGGTCCTCGTATTCAAGCTCTTCGAAGTTGATGGCGATGATTTGGTCCGCCGTAACGCCGTGCTGCATAAGGTGATTGCGGTAGATCTCGAAGAGTTTCGACTTGCCGCAGCGGCGCACGCCCGACACGACCTTGATGACATGCTTGTCTTTCCAGGAAAGCAACCACTCAAGATATCGATCCCTAGCAATAAGCTGCATGCCTCACGCCCCCTTGTTGCCGATTCGCGTCGCATTCCGCATTTGGTGATAACTGATATATGGATTATAGTCCGCAAAATGTGACATTTCCCGTAAAAATGGATTTCAATCCATTTTCATCGGGGATTCCGGCATTTTATGGAATGTATTCCATTTCTATAGTTTCAGCCTGCGGAATCGTGAGCTCCGGCGAAGGGGGCGACGCGAAAAGCAGACCAAACCGGGAACGCAGAAGCATGAGAACGAAAGCGGGTCGAAGGGGGAGCGTCTTCGACCCGCAAGCGCTTAGATGAACTTGCCTTGCCGCGGTCGGTTGTGCGCGGCATCGGCTGTGCGGTCTGTTCTCGGAAATCGCTCATACGGAGAACCCTAACTTGCCGTTTTCCGGCTTTAACCTGCGGCCTTGTCATCGATTATGCGCGTTCGTCCTTGGCTTCTGCGTGGGTGGTGGCGAAAGCGGCTGCTCCGATTGCCGCCGCTGCGGCAACGGCTGCAGAGGCTGCCTTCAAGGCGCCGTCATCGCCGGTCGGGGCAAGGGGTTTGGGGTCGCCAGCGTCGTTCGCCGGAGGCTGCGTTTCAGGCTGCTCGGGTTCGGGCTTCGGCTTGGGATCGGGCTTGGGGTCGGGGTCCGGATCTGGGTCGGGCCCAACTTGCGTCGCGATACGCCCCTGACCTGCGTCGTTCGCGTATTGCTGCCCGATAACGCCGCGCAGGTTCAGCTGCACGTATTCCATGAGCGCATCGTTGTCCAAGCCTAGCAGCGTGACCGGGTTCTTGCACAGCATGCTGTAGGAACCGCCGCCTTCCACCAGGTAGTACGAGTGGCACACCAGCGTATACGCCGCTTGCGGGTCGATGGCCTTTCCGTGCAGCGCCGCCCGGCGCACACGACGTTCCTTCGTGTCGTCTATGCCGACGAACGTGCTGCCCGAGCGCAAAACGGGCGAGTCGATGTCGGTGCGGATGACGAACTCCAACCCCTCGGAAACTTGCAGGAAGTCGCCATTGGGCTCGGGCAGGCTGCTCGCCGAGAGCTCAAGCGCATCAAGCAGGTCCTGGCCCGAAACGCTGGTGTAGCACAGCTGGTTGTTGAAGGGGTTCACGTTGATGAGGTCGCCCTTCGTCACGTTGCCGTGGTTCAGGTTCGCGCGAACGCCGCCGCCGTTGACGAACGCGATGTCGGCCATGACGCCCGCGTTCGTCGCATAATAAAGGTACGCGTCGCACACGAAGTCGCCAAGGTTCGTTTCGTGCGCCCGTACGGCCCAGGTGTAGTCGTCGTCTTCGAACGCGTACAGGTCCACCTCGGATTTGCCGATCACGGTTCCCGTTTGAGCCTCGACGTCCGCAACCTTCTTGTTGATGGCATCCTGCACGTTGGCATCGCGCCCGAACGTCGCCTCCTGCACGTATGCGGGATCGCCGCTTTTGCGGGCCTCGCGCAAAAGCGTGGCCTCGAAGGCGGGCGTGCTGGCGGAGATGGTGCCGCTGTTCGGATTGATAACGACCTGACCCACGCTGGAGAACTGCGTGCCCGTTTGCGTGATGATGACGTTTTTGCCCTCGGCATCTTGTATGACCTGCACATATTCCTGATGCGAATGGCCATCGATGATCACGTCGATACCGCGGCAGCGCTTCGCCATCGCGTCGGAGCGCCAGATGTCGGGCGACCCGTCCTGGCCAAGGTGCGCCAGCAGCACAACGTAATCGGCGCCCGCCGCGCGCGCCTGATCCGCGGCGTTTTGCACTGCCGCGGCAAGCGCTGCGCCGGTATCGTCCTCGCAAAAGCCGTACACGCACGTATGGTCGTCGTCGCTTCGCCAGAACGATTTCGGTGACGACGCCGTCAGCGTCGCCGGCGTGGTAACCCCCACGAACGCCACGCGCGCAGTGCCGCCGCCCGCAAGCGGATAGGCCTGAATGGCGTACGGAGCGAACATAAGCGTGGGTACCTCAGGTCGCTTGTCGGTGAAATTGCAGCTCAAGTACGTGGCGTTCGCGCTTCCCACCAGGTGGTTGAACTGCGGCATCCCATAGTCGAACTCGTGGTTCCCGGGAATCACGTAGTCATATCCCGTGGCGTTCATGATGTCGACGAGTGCCTGGCCCTGCGTCAGCGTGCCCATGACGTTGCCTTGCACGGCGTCGCCGGCATCCACGAGCGTGACGTTCCCATTGCCGAAAACGCCTTTGCGGTCGGCAACGTAGCTTGCCAGCGCCGAACACCCCAGCGGTGTCGCTCCCTTTTCATCGGCTTCGCCAACGGCGCAGTGGACGTCGTTGGTGTGCAGGATGACGATGGCGCTGCCCGCCTGCGCATCGTCGGCGAACGCGCGACGCGGCAACCCGAACACAGCGCTGCCAAGAGCGAAGGCGGTTGCACCGGCAAGGAACTGGCGACGGGAAAGCTCGTTGCTCATAAGGATGCTCCAATCTGCGAAGAGGCCGAAGCGGGTAGACGCAAGAAGTAAACCAAATGACTTGTAACGCACGACCGTGATACGCGCGCACGATTCCGAAAAACTCACTGCTTTTTGCGAAAATGGATTCGAACTCATTTCCAACGGCGAGTCGGGCACGTTGCGGAATTGATTCCATTTTCGCAGCCTGAAGCAGCGAAATCGAGAACGCTGCAATAGGGAATGCAGCGCAAAACCACGAAATAGAAAACGAGTCGAAGGGGGAGTGCCCTTCGACTCGTAAGCGCTTAGATGAACTTGCCCTTGCCGTGGTCGGCCATGTGCTGGATCAGCTGCGCGACCCAGCCGCGGAAGTCGCCCTTGCGGGGGACCAGTTTGCCGTCCACCAGCTCCTCGTAGGAGACCTTGATGCGGTCGTAGCGGGTGACCGTGACGGGCTCCTCGTGGGTGAAGCAGCCTTCGACCTGCTTGCTTGCAGCCAGGCCCAGCTTGATGACGGGGTTGAACATGACGTGCTGCTTGTCCTTCTCGTCAACATAGGCGAACAGGTTGTGCGTCACGCCGATCTGGTTGGCGTGCAGGCAGGCAGCCTCGTCGAGCGACGCCATAGTGTCCAGCAGATCCTGCGCCACCTGGGCATCCTCGGCCGTTGCCTTCTCGCAGGGAGTGGACAGCACCGTTTCGTCGTGGACCAGTTCCTTGATAGCCATAAGACTTCCTTCGCTTCGACGCCGGCGCAAACGCGTGCGCATGCATGTGCACCTGCGGATACGCACGCATGCACGGGTACGCATGCGTGCTCGCATGCACCTGCCGACGTATTGCTCTACAATCGCTTTCGATATTCTATCGTATACGCCGCCACACATCGGGGAAGGTTTAATTTACATGGCGAAAACGAAGGCGAAGCAGCCCAACAAGCAAACAGCAGATGCCAGCCAGCCAACGGGTAGGCAGCCGCTTGCTGAGCAGCCAGTAGGCGCACGGCGCCGCGTCTTCTGGATCGGCATCGCCTGCGCGCTTGCTGGCGCCGGGCTGTGGGGCGTGTCGGGCGCGTGCGCCCAGCATTTGTTCTCGCATTACGGCATCACGCCCATGTTCGCCACGGCCGTGCGCTCGCTGGTGGCCACGCTGTTCTTCTTTGGCGTGCTGGTGCTGCGGCGCCGCTATATGCTCGAGCTGATTTGGAAGAGCGAGCCGCGCGTGAAGCTGTTCTTCCTGGTGTTCGGCGCCGCGCTGTTCGTCGACCAGTTCGCGTACGCCATGACCATCGCGTTCACCAACGCCGGCACCGCTACCGTGCTGCAGATGCTCAGCACGGTGTTCGTCATGCTGTTCACGTGCGTGATGGGGCGTCATTTGCCGAAAGGGAACGAATTTGCGGGCCTGATCTGCGCCTTCGTAGCGACGGTGCTTATTGCCACGCAGGGCGACCTGGGCACGCTGGTGCTGCCGGCAGCCGGTCTGTTCTGGGGCCTTTTGAACGCCGTATGCGTTGCGGTCTACGTTCTGACCCCGCGCGCCGCAGGCTTGTTCGACCGTTTCGGCAGCTTTGCGGCCACGAGCGTCGGCATGCTGGTGACGTGCGTCTGCTCGGGCATCGCGTACGCCATTCAGCTTGCCATGGGCACGGGCGCTCCCGAGGCGGTTGCGAGCATGGACGCGTTCGGCTGGCTGGTGCTTATCGGAGGTCTGGCGTTTTTGGGGACGTTCGTGTCGTTCGGTATGTATCTGCGCGGCGTGGCGTTCGTGGGCTCGGTCACCGGCAGCTTGTTGGGCGCCGTCGAGCCGATCAGCGCCAGCGTGTGTGCTTGCGTGTTCCTGGGCACGGCGTTTTCCGGCTTCGATTGGGCGGGATTGGTGCTCATGCTGATCATGCTGGCGCTGGTGACGTTGGGCGGGAAGCCAAGATAACATAAGATATATTATCAGTAGAACTAAACCACATCCAGAACCGTTGCAAACGCAGTCGCAACCAACGCAACCGCAGCCAAACCGCAACGCCAAACGCGACCACATCCAGCGCAAGCACCATCAACCCAAGTAATCGCCCCCAGCAAGCACGCCTAAGCAAGCACATCCTAATTGTCGCATCCGAAATCCTGCCGCGTGGGGTTTCGACCTCTAGGAGTCGGGCTGACGTCCAACTAGCGGCGAAAACGCCGCTTCGCGGGAGGTTTTTCCGATAGTTGGACCGCGACGTGCCGAAAGCGGCGCTAGTTGGACCCGGCCAGGAGCTCGCTACCTCGCGGTCGCCAGGCCAGCATGCGATCGCTCCTCGTGACCTGGGCAAACGCCGCCCGCGCGCCGCCCCGTCCCGCAATAGGCGCCGTGCGCCGGGGCGGCCGGGCGGGAACCTGTCCAACCAACGCAACATCCGACGCCCAAGCGACGATTCCAGCGAACGTTGGACGCACGCGACAACTCCGGCGATAGCTGGACGGCGGCAGCAGCGCGAGGCTTGTCGCCGCTAGTTTCCTTCGCTAATCGAAAACGATGGCTGTTTTGGGATGTTTTCGTAGAGTTTCGGGTACAATGCGCGCTTGTGCCTTATGGCGCTTCAATTGCAGCAGCGCGCGCAAGCGGCGGCTGCATAGGAAGGGTTTTTGAGTTAGAGAGGGTTCGCATGTCCAAGATCAACGAACTTGAGCAAGAGGTCAAAGCAGACGTTAGGGAGGCTACGGAAGCGGTTTCCGCCAAAAACGCCGACAAGCCGTGGTTCAAGCGTCTTTCCCTTACCACGTGGATTTTCATTGCGTTGGCCTTGGGCGTCGTGGCCGGCCTTGCCCTGCAGGGCACCCCTGATATCGCCACCACCTATATCAAGCCCTTGGGCACCATCTTCCTGAACCTCATCAAGATGATCGTGGTGCCGCTGGTCATCTTCTCGATGATCGCCGGTGTCATCAGCCTGTCCGATATCAAGAAGGTCGGCGCCATCGGCGGCAAGACCATCGCGTACTACCTGTGCACCACCGCATGCGCCATCGTCATCGGCCTGGTCATCGCGAACGTGTTCAACGTCGGCGGCGGCTACACCCTTACCACCGACGAGCTTTCGTACGAGGCCAAGGCCGCGCCTTCCTTCATCGAGACCATCGTCAACATCTTTCCCAGCAATTTCGTGCAGCCCATGTCCGACGCTAGCATGCTGCAGATCATCGTGATCGCGCTGTTCTTCGGCTTTGGCATCCTGGCCGCCGGCAAGAAGGCGCAGCCTGTCGCCGACTTCGTCAACGGCATGTCCGAGGTGTGCATCAAGATCATGCACATGATCATCTCCATTGCGCCGTTCGGCGTGTTCGGCCTGATCGCTCCCGTGGTTGCCACCAACGGCCCCGACATCTTGCTGCCGCTGCTCAAGCTTATCCTGGTTGCCTACCTGGCTATGATCCTGCACATGGTGCTGGTGTACTCCGGCATGGTGAAGACCATCGCGAAGATGGGCCCGTTGACGTTCTTCAAAGGCCAGGTCCGCGCTATGACGTTCGCCTTCGCATCCGCATCCTCAGTGGGCACGCTGCCTATCAACATGGAGTGCTCCGGGAAGCTTGGCGTGCGCCGTGAGGTCTCCAGCTTCGTGCTGCCGTTGGGCGCCACCATCAACATGGACGGTACCGCAATCTACCAGGGCGTTTGCGCAATCTTCATCGCTCAGGTGTTCGGCATCGACCTGACTATCGGCCAGCAGTGCGTCATCGTGATGACCGCCGTGCTGTCCTCCATCGGTACTGCTGGCGTGCCGGGTTCGGGCATGATCATGCTGGCCATGGTGCTGCAGTCGGTCGGCCTGCCGGTTGAGGGCATCGCTTTGGTTGCCGGCGTTGACCGCGTGCTCGACATGATGCGCACCGTCGTCAACATCACGGGCGACCAGTCGTGCGCTGTGTGCGTTGATCACCTCGAAAAGCGCAAGGAAGCACGCAAGGCTGCGAAGGCTGCATAGCCCAAAGAGATTAACGCAACGCAAGGTATCGCATTCCGCACATTGCGTGAGCTACCCGATTTGCAGTTTCATTGATCTGTTAAATCAGGCATATCTCAATCGACGCTCTTCAAGCCGTCCCGCGATTGTGTGGGGCGGCTTGCTGTATGTGCTCGAATAGCGTGACGCAGAGAGCAAATAATTCACTTCTGGTCATTTTCGTCATTCCCAAGGGAGCGCATTTCTTTTCCCCTCGAGCGCCGTTCCTTTCGTGGGAATCTTGAATTGCTGCACGTCGACGCCTTCGTGCTTCAGTAACGCGATTTTCAGGGGTATACCTCCACCGAAACCCGTGAGACTGCCTGATGTTCCGATTACGCGATGACATGGAACTATGAGACAGAGGGGGTTTCTGCCCACGGCACCACCAACAGCCCTCGCTGAAGTTCGTTTGCCCGTTGTTCGCTCAATGCTTCGCGCTATGTCCCCATAGGTCACCACGGCTCCATACGGGATGTTCGACAACTCACTCCAAACGCGCTTCTGAAACTCAGTACCCCGTGGCCGCAACACTAACTCATGCGGGTCGGGTCTTTTGCCCGCCAGGTAACGATCGAGCCACTTAAAGGTCTCTTGGAATATGGGCAGTTGGTCATTTCTTTTTAATGGCTCGTCTATTCCCGCAAGGTAATATCTATCGTTATTGAACCAGCTTCCGCAAAGGCCCTTTTCGTCTGCTCCGAGTGTTAGCTTTCCTGCAATGCCGGTATCGTATTCGGTAACATACATAAACACTCCTTCAGCCATTAGCGTTTCTTCGGCGCGTAGTCGCGCATTCCGAGGATTGCGCCTTTCGAAACTTCCCACAGATAAAGACTTGCTACGCTGCAGTAAGGGCTGAACCTACGGCGATACTTTTCGAAGAGCGGCCTGGTGATAGTTCTATGGTGATACACCATACGCAAACCCCTCCGAATCGCCAAATCGTCGTACGCGAAAATGTTCTTGCGTCCAAGGCAGAACAGCAAAATCATCTCTGCCGTCCAAGTTCCAATACCGCGCAAGCTGGACAGAGACGCAATGGCAGCTTCATCGTCCATTTCGCGAACTCCATTCAGGTCAAATTTCCCTGATACAACCTTTTGCGCGAACTCATGAATGTACTCGGCTTTTCGGAATGTTGTTCCGCATGCTTGCAAGTCATCAACAGAAGCCGCTGCTACCGTTTCAGGGCTTACTTGTCCAAGCAGCTGTTGCATACGGTTCCAGACCGTCCGCTGCGCTTCAAGCGAAACTTGCTGCCCAATAATGTGATGAGCCGTTGCTGAGAACAAATCAGGGTCTAACGCACGACTGACGTGTCCTATTGTTTGGATGACCTCGGCGAAGCGTGCGTCTTTTTGAGCGAGATAGGTTGTTTCCGTTTCCCCGTACTCGAAGCAAGCCGCAGTTGGACTACGCGATGCATCGATAACCGATGAACCAGTTGCTTGCGTTACCGCCTCTTGTCCATCCATACGACCTCAATTCATTTTCGAAAAACCTCTTGCGAACAAATGTATGATAGGTATAATACAAACAAAAGTTCGATATTTCAAGTACAAACTAAGTAATTGCGAACAGAAAGGAGTGCAGCGATGAGTTTTCCGCAAATGAGGTTTGGCGTGGGTTGCCGTTTCCCCGTATTCGGATACTGGGGTGCGCAAGTATGCCAAAGGCAGGAATTTCTATTGCCGAAAGCCATCGAGAATGTCAATGAGTTCCTGTTTGGAGTGAATGCACAGTTTCGAGTAAACGTTGCGTGTATAGCTTTTCACGGTGTTTTCGGATAGATGCAGCTCTTGGCTAATGTAGCTTTTGCTGCGACCTTGGGCCAGGTAAAAGGCCATATCGGTTTCACAATCCGTCAAATCAAATTGCGCCTGAACCTTGCGGCACCGTTCGCGCAAGTCGTCTTCGTACAGTACGTGCATGAGCTGTTTGTCCGCAGTTGTGCTGTCGGAATTCGCGGGGGTTTCTTCGATGTCATATGCCTGTGTTGCGGAAGCCGATTTCCGTTCAATTTCATAGGGTAAAACCGTGTTCTTGAGGGCATCCTTGCGATCGTCGAGCGAGCCGAATGCGGCGAAGAACCGTCGCGCTTTTGGCTGACTGGCGCGCAGCATGATTGCCACGCTCAGAGCCAGCAAGCACACAAGCGCAGCAATTACCAGAACGGATTGGCCCAGGCTTGGGCCAAAATGGAAGATAAGCCACCTGCCCGCTTCACGCAGCAGTAAATGGGCTATCCATACAGCACCAAGCGCCATATATGGCGGAATAGAACTATGGCGGCAGAAGTCATAGACGCCATACCACAGCACACCAAGCATAAACGTGTTCGAGATGGTGATAAGCGTTGCGCCAGATTGCGGCTGGTCCAGCGCAACGATGAGAAGCACTCCCGCAACCATCAGGGCAACCTCAAGCCACCACAATGAGCCGAAAGATAAGCCGCGCCCTCGAACAAGTACCCACCAGATAACGCCAACGCATAGCAGAGCAACCGCAGTTTGATGAGCTAATTGGAACAGAGGTGATAGCATGATCGACATTCCGGAAGGAAAGCCGCGAGCAATGCCAAGCGCGAAGTCAAGGAGCGCGATACCTAGAAGGATACGCGGAATCAGCCATTTGCTCTCGCTGTCGTAAATATGATCGCGCTTGGGCTCGGGTACAACGTCGCAACGGGAATCAAGCGCATCCATTGCCTGTTTGAATAAGACGAATGATAGCGTTGGCATAAACAGCCCAATGCCAAATACCGCAACTATGGGCAACATGCCCAAGCCATATCCCGCCACGGCGCTTGCGCCAAGACATGCAAAGGAATAAATCAGCGACTCGCCTTCATCCAGGCGGTCGAAAAACGTTATCCACATGCCGCCGCCCCACACGATTCCAAGCCCCGCCAATGCAGAAGCAGGAAGGGCAAGCGGCAATGAGGGATATTCAGTTTGAACCAACAAAAGAACAGGAGCCAGCGTCATGGCTGTTATCGAGAAGCAATCAAGCGGTTGGTGGCGCGCACGCCGGCAACCTTGCCATCCTGCATGAGGATTTCCTCGACCTTGGTGTTGCACACGGCCGCTACACCGCGCTGGCGGCACTGCTCGGTCATGCCTTTCACGATGTATTTGCCTACGGCTTCGCCCGATTCCGGACGATGGATGCGCTTGACGCTGGCGCCACCAGAGGCGCCAAGCTTCGACAGCGTGATGCCCATGGAGTCAAGCCAGTCGATGGCATCAGAAGAACCGGCGCACATGTGGCGAATCAATTCCAAGTTGCCCTTCTCGTGTCCGCCTGCATACGTGTCGGCAGACATAAGGTCAACGCTGTCCTTGATGCCCGCGGCCTTCTGGAACTTCGTGCAACAGGCGTTCATGCCGCCCTCGGCGAAGCAGGTGTTGCCGCCCGCAACCGGCATTTTCTCCAGCAACAGCACCTTGGCGCCCTGATCGACCGCGCCGACCGTGGCCGCCATGCCCGCGCCACCGGCACCTACGACGATGATGTCGTACTCGCCGCCGTCAATGACGTTCTCGGCCGCTTCGGCCTCAAAGCTGCGCGGAGAACCGCATCCGGAAAGGCCGAGCGCCGCCGCGCCCATGCCGAAGGTCAGGGCGCTGGTTAGAAAGCCGCGGCGCGATACGCCCGTGTTGTTCTTGCTCGTCATAGTCGCTCCCCTTCCCTACTTCTGCTCGCGATACGGAATGCTCGTCCAGCCCTCGGGCACGTCTTCGGCTGCCTGATAGTGACATTCGGAGCACGTGATCTCCGACTGGCTGTGCATCTTGTGGCAGTCGCCGCATTCGGTGACGCCGTGCTCGCTGAAGTCGTGAGGGTTCCACGCCATCCACTCGGTTTTCTTTTCGAGCTTGTCAAGGTCCATGTTGTGGCACGACTCGTTGAGGCAGAACTCCTGTGTGGCGAATTCGCCGCTGCGGCTTACCAGGTGCTGCGTGTCCTCATCGAAGGTGTAGTCGCCGGTTACCCAGTGCATGCCTTCGACGATCTGCTCTTCGATCTTTGGCTCGTGGCACGTCAAGCAATCCTTGCCGGCTTTCATGTGCGCATTGGCTAGCATGGTCCCATCGGCGTTGTAATAGCTTTCCACGTATGCGTTCATCGGCGTGTGGCATATGCTGTTGCAGAAGCTGGGCTGGTTGTGCCAAACGGCGAATCCTCCCACTGCGGCAACGACCGCTGTCGCCACCACGCATACGGTGACGATGGTTTTACGGCGCTTATCTGACGCGCCCGCCTTCTCGTTCATAGGCTTCTCCTTATCGTTCCCTATCCGTTTTGCCGCGCGTTGTGCGCGACGTTTGATGGGGAACATGATAGAAAGCATGCAGGGGAAGTTGCACGTCCGAAAAGGGTGGTTTGAGCTGTTGACCAGGGTGGTTTTGGAAGGGTGGGCGCTTTCTCGAGGCTACTTCCCCATCATGCTGAGCAGGGCTTCCAGCTCGCGCTGCACGGCGTGCTCGGTGTTGGGCCCGATCACCTTGGTGGAGATCTCCTTGATGGCGGAGCGGCCGTTGCCCATGGCGATGCTCGTGCCCACCATGCGCAAGATCTCGTAGTCGTTCATGGAGTCGCCGAACGCCATCACTTCCTCGGCGCGGGCATGCCGCGCTTCCATCACCTGCTTGATGCCTGTGGCCTTGCTCACGCCGTGCTGCATGACGTCGATCCATTTGCGACCGGACGGCGCGAACACGAAGTCATCGCCCATCTCGCGCTCCAGGATGTACGCCATGTCCATAACGGCGTCGTCCACATAGATGGAGGCCTTGATGATGCTGGTGTCGGGGTGCGGCAGGTCGCGCACGCGCAGCGGGTTCGGCAGGTTCTTGTCCAGCTCGCGTTCGAAGCGCTCCTCGTCGTCCAGCAGGTAGGAGATCTTACGGTCGAACACCACCAGGTGCAGGCCGTCGAACATGTCGATCACGTCCTTGAGCCTGCGCAGCGCGGCATGGCTGAACACCTCGCGGTCGACAAGCCGGCCCGCAACCACCACCTGCGCGCCGTTGGAGGCCACGAAATCCATCTGGTCGCTCACGGGTGCGAACAGCTCCTGCAGCGTATCGAATCGCCTACCAGAGGACGCCACAAAGCCGATGCCCGCGGTTCTCAGCCGCTTGATCAGGTCGAACGTCTCCGGCGGCACATTGCCTTCGCCGTCCAGAAGCGTGCCGTCCATATCCGATGCGATAAGCTTGATCATGCTGCCTCCTTCGCTGCAGCGCCCCATGCGCTGCGCGTCTCTTCTGCATCCTTCGCTTCGCCGCCATTGTACGGCGCGTTTCGCAAGCGAAAACGCTGGCCACGAAACCTGTGCAGGATGCTTACCGGCTGTTGACAGGATGTTGAGCGGCTGTTGACGGAGGAGCCAGGACGCCGATGCCCTATTCGCACTCCGGGAACACGCATGCGAGACGACGCACCGTTTCCGACAGCCGTTCCGGTTCGATACCGGCGTAGTTCAACACCAGCGCGGTTTCGCCGTTCGAGTACTGCTCAAAACGCTTTGTTGTGCGCTCGCTCAACCCGTCGCCGTCGCGCAGCAGGTAGTCGTTGAACAGCGAGATGTTGAGCCCCTGCTCTGCGCCGCGCTGTCTGACCTGGTCGTGCGTAAGGCTCGTGCGCACGTACAGCAAGAAGTGCGTGCCCGCGTTGCGCTCCTCGACGTGCGAGATCTCCGCCAGCGGCGATTGCGCTATCTCGCGCAAAACCGCCTCACGTTGGCGGCGGTAGAAGTTGCGCGTGCGGTTGATATGCCGCTCAAGGTGACCCTCGTCGATGAAGCGCGCCAGCGCGTACTGCTCGAAGCTGGAAACCGTGCACGAGTAGAAGCTCATCGTATCAACGTAGCGCGCCAGCAGCTTCGGCGGCAGCACCATGTAGCTGATGCGCAGGCTGGGCACCATGGTTTTCGAGAAGGCGTTCAGGTATATCACCTTGTCAGACGCGTCGTCGGCGAACAGCGGCATGATCAGGCGGCCGCTGTAACGGAACTCGCTGTCGTAATCGTCCTCGATGATGTAGCGTTTGCGCGCGCGGTTGGCCCACTCGAACAGCTCCAAGCGTCGCTTAATGGGCATGACGATGCCCGTGGGGAAATGGTTTGCTGGCGAAACATGCACCACGTCGGCGCCCGATTCCTCAAGCTCGTCCACCAGCAGGCCCGATTCATCGATGGGAACCGGCCGCCAGGGGTTGCCGAACGCCTTGGAGATGGCGGCGAACTTGCGATAGCCGGGGTTTTCCATGGCGAAGGTGGTGGTGGGCCCGAGCATTTGCAGCAGGCGGCCGTACAGATACTCGCTGCCCGCGCCGATGATGATGCAATCGGGCGAAACGTCCATGCCGCGCGTGCGCCGCAGGTACGACGCGATGGCGCGGCGCAGCTCGGGCAGGCCGTTGAACGGGATTGAGCGCAGCAGATTGTCGCTGGGAAGCGAAAGCGCCTCGCGCATATAGCGTCCCCACACCGTGGCCGGGAACAACGACACGCTGGTGCGGTTGGCCTTCAGGTCCACGAAGTACTCCGGGTCTTCGCCACCCGAATCTTTGACCTGGGGTGTAACCGGTTTACACCGGAACTCTGAGACGTCCTCCACGAAATAGCCGCGGCGCTGCTCGGTGCGCACGAACCCTTCCGTGATCAGCTGATCGTAGGCTGCCGTGACCGTTGCAACGCCGATATCGAGATGCTGGGCAAGGTTGCGTTTGGACGGCAGCTTCGTTCCGCAGGGGATTCGGCCGCGCGCGATGTCCTCGCGAATGGACTGGTATAGGAATTCGTACAGCGAACTGGTGCCGCGCGAGCGCAAATCGTACGTAAGCATACCTGCCTGCTGAGATGCCGACATGGGCTGATCCTTTCGCGTACGGCCGCAAAAGCGCGTCTTTCGGTGAGCTTGCAGCGGGAACGGCCGGTTTGAGCGGTTGAACGAACTGGTTCAACTGGTCTATCTGGTATGTAAAACTATCACTGTTTTGGTTCTTTCGACCAAACCAAATAGCGATTACACTTTTGTTGCTCATCGAATCCGGCCGCAACGATTCCTTGGCTGTTGCGGCCATATGCATGTATGCCAAGGGCACACGAAGACGGGAGACGAACATGGGTTACTTCACCGGCAAAACCATCATCATCACCGGCGCGGGCTTTGCAGCGCTGAAGGACGGTTCCGCGGGCTCCATCGGGTTCGGCATCGCCACCGCCTTCGCCAAAGAGGGCGCAAACCTTGCCATCACCGGCCGCAACGTGAAGAAGCTCGAAGCCGCCAAGGAGCGTCTTGAGGGCGAGTTCGGCATCCGCGTGCTGCCCATTCAGGCAGACGTGAACGCCCAAGCCGACAACCAGGCTGTCGTTCAGTCCGCCGTCGACCAGGTTATGGCCGAGTTCGGGCGCATCGACGCGCTGGTGAACAACGCCCAGGCCTCCGCTTCCGGCGTCACCATCGCCGACCACACCACCGCCCAGTTCGACCTGGCGCTGTATTCCGGTCTGTACGCCGCCTTCTACTACATGCAGGCGTGCTATCCGTACCTGAAGGAGACGAAGGGCTCTGTGGTGAACTTCGCCAGCGGCGCCGGTCTGTTCGGCAACTACGGCCAGTGCGCTTACGCCGCAGCTAAGGAAGGCATCCGCGGCCTGACGCGCGTTGCCGCCACTGAGTGGGGTCCCGACGGCATCAACGCCAACGTGGTCTGCCCGCTGGCCTGGACCGCTGCACTCGAGAACTTCAAGGAGCAGTACCCCGAGGCCTACGAGGCCAACGTGCACATGCCTCCGATGGGCCACTACGGCAACGTCGAGACCGAGATTGGTCGCGCCGTCGTGCAGCTGTGCGGTCCCGACTTCAAGTTCATGAGCGGCGAGACCATCACGCTGGAAGGCGGCATGGGCCTGCGCCCGTAACCTATCGCATGAACAGGGACGGAGGCGTGTTCACCACGCCTCCGTCCCTGGCTCCAACTGCCTTTTGAATTGGAAAAGGAAGGGCGTTCATGTGGCCGTACCGGCCAACTACTTCTCTGCGATTCTATCCGGATCCATCCGGTGGAATATCGAAAGCGCCTCGGGCATCTGCGGTCCGAGGCGCTTTTGTGTGCTGTGGCGTTTACGACGTGGCGCGAAACGGGAGCGAAGGCGCGCCCATTTCGCATCAAGCGTAGCCCCGCCCACGAACAGGGAACGAAAGGGCGCTTATCGCCCAGGCGTTCCTGGGGAGCCGCGGCGCAAACCCGCCGTTCCCTACTCCCCTAGCGCCTCGGCGGCCTCAAGCCATTGTTCGTCGAGCTCGTCGATTTGGGCTTGGAAGTCGTCGATCTGCTGCTGGAACTTGCCAAGCGCCTCGAAATCGGACGGGTCGGCGGCTGCCATGTCGGCCTGCGCCTGCTCGATCTTGCCGCGCAGCGTGTTCGTCTTGTTCTCGCAGCTGCGCATGCGCTTCTTCAGCTCGCGGATCTCGCCGCCGGACAGCTGCGGGCCATCGCCGGCAGCAGCGTCCTTCACGCCCTCGTTCGCCGCCGCGCCCTGCGGGGCCTTTGCGTGCGCAACCGGCTTCGGCGCGCGTGCCGACATCTCCAAGTACTCCTCGACGCCGCGCGGCAAGTGGCGGATATGTCCATCTACCAGGGCGAACTGGTGATCGGTAACTCGTTCCATCAGGAAGCGGTCATGCGTGACCAGCAGCAGCGTGCCCGGCCATGCGTCCAGCAGTTCCTCGATGGCGGCCAGCATGTCGGTGTCCATGTCGTTGCCCGGCTCGTCCAGGATGAGCACATTGGGCTCGTCAAGCAAGATGAGCATAAGCGCCAGGCGGCGTTTCTGACCGCCGGACAGGTCGCAAACCGGCTCGTTAAGGTCGGCGCGCGTAAAGCCCAGCTTCTCCAGCAGCTGGGCAGGCGTCATCTCCTTGCCGTCGAGCATCATGCGGCGCGTGTAGTTGCTGATCACCTGGCGAACGCGATCATCGCCGAAGCGGGTGAGGTTGTCCAGATGCTGCGACAGCACCGCGAACTTCACCGTTTTGCCGATCTTCACGAAGCCCGATGTGGGCGCCTGCACACCCTGGATCACCTTCAAAAGCGTGGTTTTGCCCACGCCGTTGGCGCCGACGATGCCGTAGCGATCGCCGGGCCCGATGATCCAGTCCACGCCGTCGAGCACGGGCGCGGGCTTGCCGTCGAAGCGCACCGTGACGTTCTTCAACTCCACCACCTGCTTGCCCAGGCGCGCCATGGCCATGCGCTTGAGCTCCAGCTCGTTGCGCAGTGGCGGCACATCGGCGATCAGCTCGTGCGCGGCGTCCACGCGGAACTTCGGCTTCGTGCCGCGCGCCTTCGGGCCGCGCGCCAGCCAGGCAAGCTCGCGGCGCAGGGCGTTCTGCCGCTTCTCCTCTGCCAGAGCAGCCAAACGGTCGCGCTCGACGCGCTGCAGGATGTACGCGGAGAAGCCGCCTTCGAACGGCTCGACCACGCGATCATGCACCTCCCACATGCGCGTGCACACCTCGTCCAAAAACCAGCGGTCGTGCGTGACCACCAGCAATGCGCCCTGACCGGCGCGCCAACGGTTCTTCAGATGGTTCGCCAGCCAGGTGATGGCGCGAACGTCCAGGTGGTTGGTAGGCTCGTCAAGGGCCAGGATATCCCAGTCGCCGATAAGCAGGCGAACCAGGTCCACGCGGCGGCGCTGGCCGCCGGAAAGCGTGCCCACCTTCGCGTCCCAGGGGATATCGCTGGCAAGGCCCGCGATGATGTCGCGGATGCGCGCGTCGCCGGCCCATTCATACTCGGGGATATCGCCCACTACGGCACGCTCGACGGTGTCGTCGTCGCTCAGCTTGTCGAACTGCCCCAGCACGCCCACGCGCACGGCGCCGTTGCGCAGCACGCGGCCCTCGTCGGGCTCGAGCATGCCCGCCATCACCGACAGCAGCGTTGACTTGCCGTCGCCGTTGCGGCCCACGATGCCGATGCGATCGCCCTCGTCAACGCCCAGCGACACGCTTTTGAACACCGTTTTCGTGGGGAAATCCACGCGCACTTTCTCGCAGCCCAGCATAAACGCCATAGGTACCAACTTCCTTGCATATATAAGCGCCTTGGCCGCAACCGCGCCGAAAGCGCGAACGCGACCAAGGATCTGCATCGATTCCAACGCACCATGATAGCAAATGGCCAGCCAACCATCGCCTACGGCACGCAGCGCCCCAACTTCGCCACACCCTCCCGAACACGAAAGCACGCGTTCGCACAACCTTTGACGATGATTGGGACGCTTCCCCCGGTCTTCAAGCCAACGATTGCGACGATCTCTTGCCCAGCTCCGTTATATAACCCGATTCCCGCCCATATCCAAAACCATCAACCTCAATATCGATGTTATGTCCTTATTTTCGCCAAGTTTGGTTATATTAAGGCCTTATTTTCGCCATTCTGTGCGAAAATAAGGCCTTAATGTTATAGGGAGGTAGCATGGACAGGACCTTAATGGCCAAGCTTATCGCTTGGAAGGATAAGCCGCGCCGAAAACCGCTCATCCTCAATGGCGCACGCCAGGTCGGCAAGACGTGGCTATTGAAAGAGTTCGGCAGAACCCGATTCTCAAATGTTGCCTATATCAACCTCGACCACAACGCAGTCATGCGGGAACAGTTTGAACTCGGCTATGACATCCCCCGGCTCATCTCGGCATTCCAATTCGAAACGAGCGAGCACATAGCGGAAGGCGAAACGCTCATTATCCTCGATGAAATCCAAGAGTGCCCGCGAGCGCTCACCTCGCTCAAATACTTTTGCGAAGAAGCTCCAGGTTACGCCATCGCGGCAGCCGGCTCGCTGCTGGGAATCACCATTCACGACGGCACCGGCTACCCCGTTGGCAAAGTGGAGACGCTCGACTTGCATCCCATGGGATTCACCGAATTCCTGCTTGCAACTGGAAACGGCAATCTGGCAAAGCTTATCGCAATCGACGATCCGGTCATGATCGATTCGTTCTCCAGCAAGCTGATCCCGTTGCTTCGCCAGTATTATTACGTGGGCGGGATGCCCGAAGCGGTGGCGGCGTTTCTCGAACGCGGAATGCTAGAAGACGCTCGCGAGGTACAGAACGACATCCTGCGCGGCTACGAACGCGACATCTCCAAGCATCTTTC
The DNA here is from genome assembly GCA_905215325.1 of uncultured bacterium. Taxonomy (GTDB): domain Bacteria; phylum Actinomycetota; class Coriobacteriia; order Coriobacteriales; family Eggerthellaceae; genus Senegalimassilia. The sequence goes on from CAJMPP010000026.1 coordinate 22,449, forward strand.
CCGAACGGAAGCCGAGCACGCTATCGCGGCCTGGGAATCCATACCCCAGCACCTAGGTCGGGAGAACAAAAAATTCGTTTTTGGGCATATCGCCAAGGGCGCCAGGGCGCGTAACTACCAATCGGGGATTACCTGGCTGGAGCAAGCGGGGCTTGTAACACGCGTGCGAAGAGTGACGAAACCTGGGCTACCGCTGCGTTCTTACGCTGATGACAGCGCATTCAAACTCTTCTTGCTTGACGTCGGTCTACTTGCCGCCATGGCTGGTCTGGACAAACGGACCGTCATCGGAGGCAGTTCGATCTTCGAAGAGTTCAAAGGGGCGCTCACCGAGCAATATGTCTGCCAGCAACTCATTTCCGAACGGGGTCTCGCACCTTATTACTGGTCCGCCGAGAATTCGACGGGTGAACTCGATTTTCTAGTGCAAGACGGAAGTCGAGTTGCAGCCATCGAAGTGAAAGCTGAGGAAAGTCTTCGCGCAAGAAGCCTTCGAGCCTTTAAGGACAAGCATCCCGATATCACCGCGCTTCGCTTCAGCATGTCAGGATTTCGTGAGCAAGACTGGATGCGAAACATCCCGCTCTATGCAGCATGCAATGCTGAGCTATGGGGCGAACGCTCGTAGACCCCGCGCTAAACCATCAGCCTAAATATCGATGTTATGTCCTGATTTTCGCCAGGCCTGGTCATTTTAAGGCCTTATTTTCGCCAAAAATGGCGAAAATAAGGCCGTTTTGGTATGCCCAGCCGACCATCGGTTGCGACATGCAATGCTGCTCGCCTACGACTTGGTCATCACGGCGATGGTCATCCAGGTCCGTTCGTAGGGGCGGTAGTAAGTGTGACATTCCACCAGGTTGAAGCCGTCTTTTTGGCTGAGGTCGGAAATGTCGCGCGGCAGGCTGTTGTTTTGCGCCTGGCCCAGGCAGATGAAGGTGCCATGGAAGTTGTTGAAGATGATCTCCCAGCTCATCTTGCTGACAAGCGTGGGCGAATACGCCATGTACGCGCGGTCCCAGTTGCCCTTCTGCCAGTCCATGTAGGTTTGCGGGATGTCGGGGCACATGACCGACGTGACGCCCATGTAGCCGATGTCGGTGGAAACCACCAGGGGCGACTGGCCGCCGTTCTGGTTGGCAACGCGGTCGACCGTCTCGCGGAACTGCTGCACGGGAACGTTGTTGGCCGGGTCGTAGTCGTCACGCACAAGCAGCGCCTGGTTCACCACGGAAGCTGCCAGCGTGACGGCAACCACGCCTGCCACCAGCGGTTTCGTACGCACATGCGATAGCACCGCCGCAATGGCGAACAGCAGCGGGCCGATGGCCACAAATAGGTAGCGGTAATACAAGATCATGGAGTTCATGACCATGGAGGCGGTCCAGGAAATTGCGAACACGCCGAAGTACACCACCAGCGCCGCAACCACCGGCGCAATAGGATCGGAGACGAGCCACGCGTAGAAACGCTTCAAGCGCAGATGTTTCACGGCGCGAACAGCCGTGTCTATAGCAGGGCCTGCGGAGGCTCCCGCGGCTCTGCAGGCGCTCGCAGCCGAAATCGAACCCTCGTCGAGCTTAGCTGCCGTTCCCGCGGTCGCGCTCGCGGCTCCGCCCGCACGCTGCGCCTTCGCCGCCGCGATCTGCTGCTTGCGCGCTGCGCGATGCAGCCCGATGCGCCATGCGGCCCAACGCGCCGCCCACGCGATCAAGAACGCCAGCACCACCGCGGCGGCATAGCCGATGCCCTGCACGAGAACCTGCGGCACCACACCGTAGCTGCCGCGCGCCGCAAACGACAAGGGGCTCGTCAAAAACGCGTACGTGGCCAGCTCGATATAGGTGGTCGGGAACACGATCTTCGCCCAGTAGGTGCCACCTACCACGCCCATCTGGCTGGTCACGGCGGTGACGATCCACGGCAGGTACAGCGTTACCTGAGCAACGCAGCCGATGATCAGCACGCGCAGCGGTGCGCCCGCGCGAACGGCCTGTTCAGGCAGCGGATTGGGGCCGCGCTTGCGATGCCGCCAAGCACGCGCCCCAAGTGCGAATAGCAGTACGACATTGATCATGAACGCCGACATGGCGCCGAAATAATGCAGGTACGCGCACGCCAAGCTGGACGCGAAGCACGTGATCCACCAGCGCCGCGGCGTGCCCGCCCAGCATTTAAGCCCCCGAGCTGCCTCCGCGATGCGCGCCGGCGGCGTGGCCAACTGCGTGCCGATGATGCGTATGGCGTAGATAAAGCACAGCATCACGGCGAACGTGGCCCACGAGTACATGCGGATCTCAACGGCCATCAGCGAGATATAAGGCGTGAACAGGGCGAAGAAGCTGAACAGCACGCCGGTCGCCCAGCCATGGTCGCGGCGAACGTGGGTGTAGCCCAGCACCGCCATAGCGATGGCGCCCGCCACGGTGAACAGGCGATATATGGTGATGTTCTGCCCGAACACCAGGTTCAGCACGTGCAGCGCCCAGTAGATCAACACGGGGTGCACGTCTCCGGAACTGTAGTACCAGATGTCGGCGAAGCTGTGGTTTGCGATTCCCACCGAGTAGCTTTCGTCGAACCACACGTTGCCGTGGAACGCGTCGGTGAGCAAGAAGGCGGCACCTGCAACAAGCAGGAGGATATGGAACGCGCTTGATGATAAACGTACGTGCGCGCCGCGTGAGAGCTTCATGTTGTTTGCCTTCGCCTAGAAACCTGTCATAATGCGCTGCTAGTCTAACATTGCATGCACAAGCGGGAATAACCTGCGTAGAAAAACCCGGGGGCTACCCTAGGGTTTTCACAACCGCAGGTAGATAAGGTAAGAGGGGCATTATGAGCGTCACGTTCCATGCGGACGACTACGGCATTACCGAACAGCAGGCCGCCGACATCCTTAAGCTGTCGCAGGTTTGCGGCGGCCAGGGCGCGTTGTCGTCGGTCAGCATCTTCGCGAACAGCCCCGCCTTCGAGGCGGCCGCCGAGATGGCACGACCTTACGTGGAATCCGGCAAACTTGCCATGGCGCTGCACCTCAATCTGGTCGAGGGCCGTCCGTGTGCGCCGGTTGCGGAAGTTCCCCTGCTGGTCAACCAGCGCGGCACGTTCGCCAACGATTTCGTCGGCCTTCTGAAACTGTCGATGGGTGCGCAGCGCTGGGCGTTCCGCCAGCAGCTCCAGCGCGAGTGCGTCGCGCAGATCCAGCGTTATCTGACCGCGTTTCCCCAGATGAAACGTATGATGCGCGTGGATAGCCACCAGCATACGCATGCGGTGCCGGCCGTGTTCGACGCGCTTTCCCAGGCCGTGGCAGAGCTAGGGGTCACGGTCACGCACCTGCGCTGCCCTATCGAGCCTCTGGCACCGCACCGTGCTGCCGGCAGCAACATGCCTCCTGTCAACCTGGCGAAGGACGCGCTCATCACGTGGCTGTGGCGCAAGAACCGCAGCAAGATGCCCGCCGCATGCGAGGTCCCGCTGTTCTGCGGCGTGGTGCTCTCGGGTGCCATGGACACGGTCGATTGGCCGCTCTTGGACGCGTTTGAGAGCCTGGCTGCCGACCGCGGCAAGAACGTCCAGGTGCTGTTCCACCCGGTCAGCGTGCCGATCGAGCAATGCCTCGACCCGGAAAACGCCCCCTTCGCCGCCGCCTGCGCATCCGAGGCCCGCAACCGCGAAGCCAAACGCCTGCGTTATCTGGCTGAGGCCCGATAAACGCAACCTGGGGATTCCGCGGAATCGCTTTTCCGCCTCCCTTTTCGCCGCTATACTAGCTTAGTTATGCTCAAACCACATCGGCTGGCCACGCGTCATAAGGCGCGTCATCGGCCGTTTTGCGGAAAGGAACCCCATGCCAACGCTGGCAGAACACATCGCGTCGCGTCGCACGTTCGCGATCATCTCGCACCCCGACGCGGGCAAAACCACGCTGACGGAGAAGCTGCTGCTGTATTCAGGCAGCATCCAGACGGCCGGCTCGGTCAAGGGAAAGGCAAGCTCGAAGCACGCCGTCTCCGACTGGATGGACATCGAGAAGGAACGCGGCATCTCCGTCACCTCCTCCGTGCTGCAGTTCGAGCACGACGGCTGCTGCGTCAACATCCTTGACACCCCCGGCCACCAGGACTTTTCCGAGGACACATACCGCACGCTCATGGCTGCCGACGCCGCTGTCATGGTCATCGACGCCGCTAAGGGCGTCGAGGCGCAGACGAAGAAGCTGTTCAAGGTGTGCACGCTGCGCCACATCCCCATCTTCACGTTCGTGAACAAGATGGACCGTGAAAGCCGCGACCCGTTCGAGCTCATGGAAGAGATCGAAACGGTGCTCGGCATCGGCACGTACCCCATGAACTGGCCCATCGGCAACGGCCGCACGTTCCGCGGCGTGTTCGACCGCCAAACGCGCAACGTCATCGCCTTCGACGGCGAAGGCCGCGGCAACTCCACCAAGAAGGTCGCCGAGATCGAGGCCGAGCTGGGCGACGCAGCCCTTGACGAGCTCATCGGCTCCGACAACCACCAGAACCTCATGGACGACATCGAGCTTCTCGACGGCGCCGCCGATGAGTTCGACCTGGACGCGGTCCGCGCAGGCAAGCTGTCGCCGGTGTTCTTCGGCTCGGCGCTCACCAACTTCGGCGTGGAACCGTTCCTGAAGGAATTCCTGCGCCTGGCCCCCGCGCCGCTGCCCTACACCGACACGCTCTCGGGCGACCTGGTCGACCCGCAGCGCAAGGAGTTCGCGGGCTTCGTGTTCAAGATCCAGGCGAACATGGACAAGAACCACCGCGATCGCATCGCGTTCGTGCGCATCTGCTCGGGCAAGTTCGAGCGCGGCATGGAGGCGTTCCACGTGCAGGGCGGCAAGAAGCTGAAGCTGGCAACGGGCACGTCGCTCATGGCCGACGACCGCGCAACGGTGGACGAGGCGTACGCCGGCGACATCGTGGGCCTGTTCGACCCCGGCATCTTCAGCATCGGCGACACGGTGTGCAAGGGAGAGCACGTGCAGTTCCCGCCCATCCCCACGTTCTCGCCGGAGCATTTTGCGCGCATCACGCAGGTGAACACGCTCAAGCGCAAGCAGTTCGTGAAGGGCATGCATGAGCTGGCCCAGGAAGGCGCCGTGCAGATTTTCCGCGAGCCCGGTTTCGGCATGGAAAGCGTCATCTGCGGCGTTGTCGGCGTGCTGCAGCTCGACGTGCTCGAAACGCGCCTGAAGAACGAATACGGCGTGGAGGTGCGTCGCCAGGGCATGCCCTACACCGACATCCGCTGGATCGCCAACGACCTCAACGAGCTGGACACCTCGCGCCTGAACATCACGCGCGACACCAAGCTGGTCGAGGACATGCGCGGCGGCAGGCTGCTGCTGTTCACGAACTCCTGGAACGTGAACTGGGCCATCGACCACAACCCCGACCTGAAGCTGTCCGAAGTGGGAAATGTCAATTTCTAGGAAGCTGCTCATGGGTTCGCAGGAAGGCTGCTTGCGAACCCATTTTTCCTAGATAGAACCACACCAGGTAAAAGCCGCGATGAACATCGCCGTGCAGGCAACGGGGCTTCCATTTCGCGCATTCGCTTGAAGAGGTGGCCGACATCCTAGCCCCGTTGTACTAACCGTATCGTTTCTCCGAGTTGCCAGGAGCGTGAGCAATCATGGGCGTCCCCGACAAGCAGTACCCGATGACCGTATATCGCCTCATCCTTATGACGGCGGCCGCGGTTTGGGGCCTGGGCTTCGTGATCGGTAAAGGCGCCATCGCCACCGTGGGCGCCACGTGGTTTACCGCCATCCGCTTCCTTGGGGCGGGCGTTGTGCTGGTCATCCTCTTGTTTCCCCACCTCAAACGCAATTTCTGCCGCAAAACGTTGAAGGCGGGCCTGATCATCGGCATGGCCACGTTCGTCGGCTTCTGGACGCAGTTTCTGGGCCTGGGCCTGACAACGCCATCGAAAAACGCCTTTTTGAGCGCATGCTATTGCCTGACCGTGCCGTTTATCTGGTGGGTGGTCTCCCGTCGCCGTCCGCCTGCGAAAACCCTTATCGCGGCAGCTATCTGCACCGTCGGCATCGGGCTGGTGTCGCTAACCGAGGGCTTCTCTATCAGCTTGGGAGACGGCGTCAGCATCGCCTCGGCGTTTCTCTACGGCGGCGAGATCGTGATCATCGGCCTGGTCATGCGCGACAACGACGTCCTGACCATCACGGTCGTCCAGCAGTTCACCGCCGGGATCCTGGCCCTGCTGCTCGCCCTGTTCACGCAGCCTATGCCCACTATGGCGCAGGTCGCCACGCCCGAGTTCATCGGCGCCATGACCTACGTGGCCATGCTCTCGGCGGCCTTCGGCGCCGTGGCGCAGAACACGGCGCAAGCCCACCTGTCCCCCTCCGAGGCGGGCCTGCTCTGCTCGCTTGAAAGCGTGTTCTGCGCGCTGTTCAGCGTGGCGTTCTTCGGCGAGGTGCTCACGGCCCGCATGGCGGTGGGCTTTGCGTTCATCTTCGCCGCCATCGTGGCAACCCAGCTCGGCGACAAGGGCGGCGAAGCTGCCGCGGCCGACCCCGCAACCGACGGGTCTGCAGGCGGCGAAAGCCCCGCATCGGGAAAGCCCGCCAAGCGAAACCGCGGCCGAATAGCCCGCTGACCCGCGAAAACGGAATCGTTTTCGCGCAAGCGGCATCGCGCACCCTGCGCACTTCGTATACGTTAGAGAATCACTGGGACTTCAGGCTCTGCAAAAGATCCTCGATCACGCGCGCGAGGTCGGCGTTGATGCAGATGGATCGGCCCTCGATTTCGCGTGGCGCAACCGCTTCGCCGAGGTTCGCGCACACGTAAGTAGCCTGCGGATTTGCGAGCGTCTCCTGCCAAAACGGATACTTGATGATCACCGGCGTATTGTACCCGACCCCCAGCTCCAAAAACACTGTTCGCATGCCCTTGTGACGGCGACAGAATTCAGCGTAGCGCGCCTGCGCGGCGTACCAGCCCTCGTCCTGTACAAAGGTGTTGTCAGAGCGCAGGTTCATGGACATCTCGCGACCGCAATGCGGGCAGCGCGGAATCAGCTCGCTCGGAATGCGCATGTCGCGCTGCTGTTCGACCATGGCGCGCACGGCGGCTTCGTTGTCGAACGTCTCAGCGCAGCACGGGTGCGAGCACTGGAACAGGCCATAGTCGCCCTGCGTGTAGAACAAGCGCCGACGATCGAAGTCGGCCAACTGGAACTGATGGTCGACGTTTGTGGTCAGCACGAAATAGTCGCGTCCCTCCAACAGCTTGCGCAGCTGCACATACAGCGGGTTCGCGCCAAGGTCATAGCGGTTCACCATGATGTAGCGGCTCCAAAACGCCCAGTGTTCCTCGGCGGTGACGAACGGGTGGAAACCGCCGGAATACATGTCGGTGAAGCCGTAGCTCTCGCGGAAGTCGGCGAATGCGTGCTCGAAGCGCTCGCCTGAATAGGTGAAGCCCGCCGCGGTGGAAAGCCCGGCGCCAGCGCCTACGAACACCGCATCGGCGGTATCGATCGCCGTGGCAACGTGCGCGATGTCGCGCTCGTACGTTTCCTTGTTGTTTGCCCGGTTCATTTCGTTTTTCCTATCGCTGTTCCGTATCCAAATCACCTACACGCCGCGCGGATGACGGACTCAAGCGCTTCGTGTGAAACCGGCTGCTTGGTGTACTTGCGGATGGCGAAACACCGCTCCAGCAGGTCCATCAGCATGCTAGTCTACCTCCATCCAGCACTGCGGGTCGGGTGCGTACATGTTGCCCGTGTATCCCGCCGCCACCGCCGGGCAGCCGCGGCACCACCCGCGCAGCTTGCAACGGTCGCACTTCTCGAACTTGGAAAACTCGCGGTGCGCTTCCATATTCTGGCCCATGAACAGGTCGAACATGCTTTCCTCATGCACGTTGCCGATGCGGCTTTCCATGCGGCGGCACGCATACACGTCGCCGGTCGGCAACACCGTCATGTGCGCGATGCCGCAGTGGCAGCCATCGTAGATCTTGCCGCACGCCGCGCCTTCCGGGATAGTGAAGCGCCCCTGCTCCCATTCGAGCAGCGTCCACAGGTGGTCCTTCTTCTGGAACGTGGTTTCGCAACCGGCGGCGGCAAGCGCGTCGATACGCTCCTGGCAGGCAAGCAGCAACGCGCGGTACTCGAGCGGCTCCATGTGGAATTCCTCGAGACGCTGGCCCTTCGTGGGGCAGTAGCGTCCGAATGCGAACACGTCGGCGTCGATGCGGGCGGCCAGGTTGATCATGTCGGGCAACTCGGCGGCATTCATGCTGCTGACGGTCGACATGAGCGCAAGCCACATGCCGCTGCGCTTGATGCGTTCGGCGGCGCGCAGCGTTTCGTCGAAGCTGCCGGGCTTGCGGAACAGGTCGTGCGTGGCGGCGTTGGCGCCGTCAAGGCTCAGCTGATACTTGCGGCAGCCCAGTTCGCGCATGCGGAGGCACACCTCGTCGGTCAGGTGGAAGGGGTTGCCCATGATGCACCACTTCGCGCCGCGGGCGTACAGCTCTTCGGCCAGCCGCCAGAAATCGCGATGCAAGATGGGGTCGCCGCCGGTGATGTAGAAGTACGGCTCGCGGCCGACGCGGTCGCAGAAGTCATAGCAGCTGTCCAGCACGAGCGTCATGTCGTCCCAGGTCATCGACTTGCAGGCCATGCGCGCGTCCTCGCTGAACAGGTAACAGTGCTTGCAGCGCTGATCGCACTCGTCGGTGATGTGCCACTGGAACGCGAACGTGGGCCGCATGGGTCGGTCACCATTTTCAACCGGTACGGAGATGTTCTCTTTCGCTATTTCGCAGGTGTTGCACATGGAGGCTCCTCCTTCGTTTCCCTGGTAAAAACTGTTGGCTTCGTTTGATTGGCGACAAAGCGCTTGCTCGCTCTTTCTTCCCGAATCGCAAACGAATTTATGCGCCGATTCGCTCGATGGCCTGGACGGGGCAGGCTTCGTAGCATGCTCCGCAGTGCAGGCAGTGTTCGGCCTGGATGTAGAACGGGTCGCCCTCCTCGATGACGCCTTGCGGGCAGACGCCCTGGCAGATTCCGCAACCGATGCAGCTATCCGTGATGCGGTAGCCGCGAGCCTGTTCGACGGATGCCGCGCCGTCGAGCCGGTATGTTTCCCGGAAAATCGGGTGCACGCCCAGGTTGAAGTACTCGATCGATGCGTTCGTTACCTGGAAGATAACGTTGATGTCACGCGTGTCACCGGGATAGACGTTGGCCAAGTACGGCTGCTCAACGTAGATGAGGTCGCGGATGCGCACGCCCTCTTTGCCAGTCACCTCGACGGCCGTGCCCGACAGGCGCAGCATCTCGTTGAAGCGCGTGCGTCCAACTGCCTGGATGCGGCCATCGCGGGCCAGGTCGAGGGCGAACGGCTTGCCGCGCGATGTGAGGAAGTACACGGCGTCCGAGCCGTGATACCAGGCGCTGATGCAGCGCACCTGGGGCGTTCCGTCGGCGGCGACGTTGGCGACGTCGAGCGTGCCGATCAGGCGCAGCTTGTCGAGGCAGGTTTGCAAGTCCATGATGATCCTCGCCTTTCAACGGGGGAAACGGATTGAGCCTACGCAACAGGTGGCGAAGGCGTCGGGCTGGACCGATGCGCTCGCCGCCAGTTGCGCGACGCGCGCCTCGTCATAGGGTTGGCGTCCGACGAGGCGCGCGAACAGCGACGGGCCACTCGGGGTCCTTCGTGCCGCAGGCGGGAGCCGGGTCGGCAGGGCCGCAAGCCGGAGCAGCAGCCGGGTCGGCGGAGCCGCAAGCGGGCGCGGGGTCGGCAGAGCCGCAGGCAGTACCGCAGGCCGGAGCCGGGTCAGCGGAACCGCAGGCGGGGGCGCCGACGACATCGTTCAAATTGCTCATGTCAGTCTCCTTCTTATTCGCGACGCCTCCTTACCGGGCGTCTATAATGCATTTTCAGGAAACCCATGGCAAAGCGGAAGAAGGCACTAATCTATTAGGTA
>CAJMPP010000027.1 GCA_905215325.1 uncultured bacterium
CGTTGGATGGGGCCGCGGAGGGCCCCGCGGCAAGTCCGGCGGGTGGGGCACGGCGCAGCGCGGCGCTTTCGCCAGCATGCGGCCGCCATCCCGCAGCAGGTGCCAGCATGCGGCCGTTATCCGGTCGCGGACGTCTTCCTCGAGCGTCGTCGCACCCGCCGGGCTTGCCGAAGGCTCCAAGGAAAAGGAGAGGAACGAATGGCTGAAGACGAAAAGTTCTCCCAGCCCGGTGATGGTGCGCAAGCTCCTTCCCCGAAGCGCAAGGCCAAGCGCGGCTGGATCATCGGCGGCGTCGTGGCTGCCGTGATCGTGGTGGCGGGCGCAGGTTTCTGGGTGTGGCACGAGACGCCCAGCTTCTGCAACGCCATCTGCCACAGCCCCATGGACAGCTATGTGGACACGTACTACAGCGGCGATCGGGGCATGCTGGTGACCGCGCATGCCGAGGCGGGCAACAACTGCCTGAGCTGCCATGAGCCCGTCATCACCGAGCAGGTGGGCGAGGCCATGAAATGGGTTGCCGACGACTATCCCATGACCGCCGACGGCACGAAGCTGGCGGATGGTGCCGACATGGCCAGCGAGGAGTTTTGCGCCAAGAGCGGCTGCCACGACATGGACGACGTGGTCGCCAGCACCTGGGGCTTTGAGGGCAACGACGAGAAGTTCAACCCGCACAGCAGCCACCAGGACCTGGCGCTCGAGTGCGGCGACTGCCACAAGGCGCACGAGAAGAGCGTGCTCATGTGCAACCAGTGCCACAAACTGAACATGCCCGAGGGATGGGAGGCCCCGAATGCAGCATAACGGACTCGACCGCCGCACCTTCCTCAAGGGCGCGGGCATCACGGCCATCGGCGCTGCCGCCATGGGCGCGCTGACCGGCTGCGGCAACGGCTACACCGTCCCCGCCGGCGAGGAGCCGGTGCGCGAAACCGCCGGCCAGGTGCCCGGCACGCCCAGCTGGCTGGGCCAGGCTCCCGAGGTCGCCGAGCGCGACATCACCGAGACCATCGACACCGAGGTGTTGGTCGTGGGCTGCCGCACCGCCGGCCTGCCTGCCGTCATCTCCGCCGCCGAGAACGGCGCGAAGGTGCTCGGCATCGACCGCACGCCGACCGTGCTTGCTCCGCGCGAGGACATCGGCGCCATCGACTCGAAGCTGCAGCTGGCCTCGTTCGACGAGTACCCGCAGTTCAAGATCGACAAGATGGAGGCCATGGAGGACATCGTCCGCTATGCCAACGGCTTCATCAACTACGACCTGGTGAAGGTGTGGGCGAACGAATCCGGCGCCCTGATCGATTGGCTCACCGAGATCGTCGAGCGCGATGGTCGCCTGGTCATGCAGTTCGAAGGCTCCGTCGGCACGGAGGGCCAGGGTGCGCGCGACAAGGCGTGGGCGACCGGCCACAGCCCGAACAAGACCGACAAGGGCAAGGAGGACAAGAACTTCAACTTCGGCGTATCGCTCAAGGAGTATGCCGAGGAGAAGGGTGCCGAGTTCCGCTGGTCCACCGAGCTCATCAAGCTGGAGCAGGACGAGAACGGCCGCGTAATCGGCATCATCGCCCGCGACGTGAACGACCGTCACTACATCCGCATCAACGCCCCCAAGGGCGTCATCTTGGCGACGGGCGGCTACGGCAACAACCTGGAGATGATGGAGGCGCGCCAGCCTTGGAACCAGAAGATGCGCATCTCCATCGGCCGTAACGGCACCGGCGGCAACCCCACGGGCGACGGCATCAAGGCCGCGCTGTGGGCCGGTGGCCAGATGGACCCCATCGGCGCCGCATGCATGTTCAACCGCGCGGCCGTCAAGCCCGACGAGAAGGCCGGCGACGGCATCGTGGGCGAGTGGTGGTGGTTCGGCGAGCAGCCGTTCATGAAGGTCAACCTCAACGGCAAGCGCTTCTGCAACGAGTCCGGCCCGTACGACTACATGCTGCACTCCACCGTCATGCAGCCCGGCCACACCTACTGCGATATCTTCGACAGCGACTATGTCGAGCAGGTCAAGCAGATGAACGAGGTGGGCTGCTGTCGCCTGTACCCGTTCGATAACGGCAGCCCGTCGAACATGAGCGTCAACCTGATGCCGAAGATGTTCTTCGATCCGCTGCTGGAGAAGGGGTATCTGCAGAAGGCCGACACCCCCGAGGAGCTAGCGCAGAAGCTGAATATCCCGGTGGACAACTTCGTGGAGACGTTCAACCGCTACAACCAGATGGCGGAAAACGGCAAGGACGAGGACTACAACAAGGAGCCCTACCGTCTGATGCCGCTGAAGACCCCGCCGTACTATGGCATCCGCACAGGCGCATGGTTCCTGGCCACGCTCGACGGCGTGCGTATCGATACGAACATGCACCCCTTCCGCGAGGACGGTTCGGAGGTCGAGGGCCTGTACATGGCCGGCGACTGCTCGGGCGGCTTCTTCAGCACCAGTTACCCGAACCTGTTCACGGGCCTGGCCTGCGGCCGCACGATGGTCGAAGGCCGTCGCGCCGGCATGCTGGCGGCAACCGGCCAGGCGTAGCACCTGCTGGAAAGTTAGCGTATGAAGCGCCGCGCACCTTTGGGTGCACGGCGCTTTCGCTATATCGCCATGATAGAATGCGGGCATGACCGATAAGAAGCTGCATACCGAAGCCGACCGCGCCAACGCGCGCGACCTGTTCACGCCGGCGTTTTGGCGCTCGTTCGCCGCGTTGTCGCTGGTGCTTTCGGTCTCGTCGTTCATGAACGTGTCGGTGTTCCCGTTCTTCGACGGGGTGTTCACCTACGCACGCGACATATCTATCACGGCCAACGCGGCCGTCCTTATAGCAATCGGTTTGCTCGCAACGTTCCGGCCTGCGCTTTTGCATGTGCGGGCGATGAACGCGGGCGCCCTTGCCCTTATGGCGGCAGGCTGCGCCCTTCCGTTGGCGCTGGGGTTGGGAAGCGCGCCGTTGCTGGTGCTGACATCGTGCGCGTTGGCGGTTGGCCGCGCCTGGTGCGTGCTGACCGCGGGCATTGCGGCGTCGCGGCTGTCCTCTGCCCAGGGGGGCGTGCTGGTCCCGCTGGCGTTCGTGGTGCAGGGCGCGACGTCGGCGTTCGCCTGGCTGCTGCCCGTGTGGGCGGGCATGGCGTTCTTCTTGGCGGCTCCCTTCGCCGCATGGGCCCTGTCGTGGCGCGATGCGCGCCCGGTGCTCGAGCAGACGCAGGCCGGCGAGGCTCCGCACGATTTCTCGGTTACGCGGCCGTCGTCGTTCTTGCCGCTGGCAAGCCAGCTGTTCGTATGCCTGTTCCTGTTCCGTGCCGCGTTCGGTTGCTCGTTGCGCTTCGGCGAGGTGGGTGGCGCGCCGTTGTCCTCGTTTTTCGTGATCCTGCCCGTGGCGATAGTGGCCGTTTGGGCGCTGCTGTCCGGGAAGCGTTTCCCCGCCGATTTGCTCGTGCAGGCGTCGGTGCTGTTCGTCGTGGCGGGCTTCTTGGCCATGACCATGGATTTGCCGCGCTCGAACATCGTCACGGTGCTGCTACTTTCCACGGGCAACACGTTGTTCGACATGGTTGCGTGGGTCGTGCTCGTTGCCGTGGCGGCGCGCAACAGCCGCGGAGCGGTTGCGGCGTTCGCGTGGGGTCGCGGTATCTCGAGCCTGGGCACCACGCTGGGTGCGGCGCTGGGCGTGCGCGCGAATGCGCTGGCCGGCATGGGCACGCCGCTGTTCGAGCTGTTCGCCGCGGCGTTGATCTTGCTGTTCGTGGGCTACGCGCTCATCGGGTTGAGGCGATTCAGCTTCCGCGAGGTCATCGATGGCGTGACGCCGGTCGAGACCGCGGTGGTCGAGGCGCCGAAGGCCACGTTCGACGAGCGCTGCCAGGCGCTGGCAGGCCGGTACGGCCTGACCCCGCGCGAGCTCGAGGTGTTCCAGATGCTCGCGCGCGGCCGCGACCGCGCCTACATCCAGGAGCAGCTGGTGGTATCGCGCAACACGGTGAAGGCGCATGTCAAGCATATATACGCAAAGCTGGACATCCACTCGCACCAAGACCTGATCGACCTGGTGGAAAAGGGGTAGGGCGCAGATTTGCAACTGAGCGCCCGCGCTTGCCGCGCTTAAAGGAGAAGGTGATGCTCGCATGAAGCTGGTTGGACTGATCTCGGATACGCATGGGCGCCTGCCCGATGCGGCGCTGGGCGCCTTGGCGTATTGCAACCATATCATCCATGCGGGCGACATCTGCGACCCCGGCATTTTGCGCGAGCTGCAGATCATGGCGCCCACCACGGCGGTGTTGGGCAACAACGACTACGACGAGTACGGCAAGAACGTGACCCGGTTCGCCTATCCGGTCGTCGACGGCGTGCGCTTTTTGGTGGCGCACTATCCCAACGATGCCCGCATCGGTTTCAACGGCTCGCGGGCCATCGCGCCGGGGGACCCGCTGCCGCAGGTGTGCGTGCACGGGCATACCCATATCCCCGAGATCCTTGCTGGCCGCGACGCGTACCCGGCCAGCCTGTTCATCTGCCCGGGAAGCTGCAGCCGCCCGCGCGGCGGGTTCCCGGCGTCGGTCGGCTTCATCGAGCTGGAAGAGGGCCGCGTTCGCACCGCCCGCGTGGAATCGCTCGACGGCGAAGTGCTGCTGGAGATGGGGAAATAGGGAAGCGATGCGGCCTCCCAACCGGGCGGCCGTTTGCGTATTGCCGACATCTTGCCCGACCGGGCGGCCGTTTGCGCGTCGCCGGTGCTGGCTAGGCTTGGGCGACCGTCTGCTGCCCTCGGAGCACGATTTCCAGCTGCAGCCAGCAAAAAGGCCGCCCGATGGGCGGCCTTTGCGATTCGCTTGCCTGCGGCTTAGAACTGCTTGAACACCTTGGCGGGAGCGCCGCAGATGGGGCAATTCTCGGGGGCGGCGGAACCCTTCTCGATGTAGCCGCAGCCCGGGCACAGGAAGTAGGAGTCGTCATCGGCGGCGTCGATGTTGTTGTACGCCTGCAGGTACAGCTCGGCGTGCACGGCCTCGGCCAGCTTGGCCTTGGTGAACACCTGGACGGCCTTGTCGTTGCCCTCCTCCTGGGCCTTCGCGATGAAGCCCGGGTACATGTCGGAGGTCTCGAAGATCTCGCCGTTGGCGGAGGCGATCAGGTTCAGGTCGATCTCCTCCAGCTCGGGGGCGTCGGCCGTGGGGCGCTCGTAGCCCGGCTCCAGCTCCTCGACCAGGCCGGCCTCCAGGCGGATGTGCACCTGCTCGGCGGCGCTGGTGGCCTCCCACAGGCGGCCCAGCTGCTCGTAGCCCTTCTCCTTGGCGAGCTTGGCGCAGGCGGCGTACTTGGCGGAAGCGCCCGTCTCGCCGCACACGGCGGCCTTCAGGTTCTCCAGCGTGGTGCCGACCTGGCAGGTTGCGCCGGCGACGCGGTTGAAGTTGGAAGAGTTCTCTGCGGTGGGCAGCTCGGTGCGCTTATTCATGGTGATACTCCCTCTCGTCTGAAGTAGCGGTTCCTATTGGAGTCGTTAATGAGAATCAATCTCAATAGCTATAGAATACCCGGCCCTCCGCCCGAGCGCAAGCGCCAATCGGCCGCAACAGCTCGGCTCCGCACAACCGCCACACGGATAGCCGCGGGTAACTTTATGGAGAACTTGTAGTGAAAGTTAACCCCAGTTGCCTGCATGGTTGCCAAATTGTTGTGTACGGTATACTTCCTTCGTTTTGTATATCACGGGTAACTTCGGGAGCCAGAAGTCGTTGCCCACGGTCTCGTCCGGGTATGCGGTCTTGGCACGCGGCGGGTCCGCGCTGCTCCGCCGTTTATCGGAAACGGGATCGATCATAGAGGCGAATCGGGAAGGATGCTCATGGGAGAAGAACTCAAGGGAAGACGCGTCGTGCGCTCGGGTCTTGCGTTGACGCTGGTGGGAACGTTGATGGTTCCCACGACCGCGGCGTTTGCGGCGGACTCCGACGATAGCGCCCAGCCTTCGACGGCAAACGTCGTCGAGCAGGCGATGCAGCAGGCCGCCGCGGATGCGGACGGGCAAGGCAACGTCACCATCATCGTGCAGCTGGAGGACGGCGCGGGCGCACGCGGCGTCAGCTTGTTCAGCCGCGTGATGGGGACGGTGAACCAGGACCGTCATAACTACTTCAAGAATCAGATCCGCGATATGGTGGAGCAGGAACAGGGACAGGAGCAGGGCTTCAGCCTGTTCGGCCTGCTGGGCGATGGCGATTCCTCGTCGGAGGATGCCGCACGCGACGCCGGCGATGCGGAGCAGCCCGAGTTCCAGGAGCTCTACGACTACTACCACGCCATCGACGGCTTCGCCATCAAGGCGCCCGCCAACCTGCTTAAAACCATCCAGGACCTGGACGGTGTGAAGAACGCCTTCATCGAGAAGGGCTACGAGGTCCCTGCCGACCAGGGGATGCAGGATGCGCCCGCCAACCAAACCTCGCTCGACATGACCGCCGCCGACCAGATCGAGCAGAAAGGCGACGGCCAGCTCATCGCCATCATCGACTCCGGGCTCGACGTGAACCACTCCGCCTTCAAGGGCGACCTGGACGATTCCAATCTTGCCGAAACGGAATCCGGCGTCAACGGCAAGATGACGAAGATGGGCGAGGGTAAGAACGGCCGCTACGTAAGCGAGAAGATCCCCTTCGTGTACGACTACGCCGACCATGACAGCGACGTCGACCCGGGCTCGCTGTCCGGCATGGACCATGGCACGCACGTCGCCGGCATCATCGGCGCGAACGCCGGCGAGGTCCGGGGCACGGCGCCCGATTCCCAGATCGCCATGCTGAAGGTCAGCTGCAACTCCGACGGTACCATCTACGACAGCTCGCTGCTTGCCGCGTTCGACGACGCGGTGGTGCTGGCTCCCGATTCCGTGAACGTTTCGCTTGGCAGCGACGCCGGCTTCTCCGATGCCGCGGCCGCAACGTACGGCGACGCCATCAATAGCCTGACGGCGACGGGCGCGTCGGTGAACATGGCCGCCGGCAACTCGTACACGTCGGGTTACAAGAACAAGTCCGGGCAGAACAAGCCCTACGCCTCCGACCCCGACAGCTCCGTGCTGTCGTACCCGTCCGCCATGCCGGGCACCGTGGCCGTGGCCAGCGTGAACAACGCCGAGGCGTCGCCTGCGTTCAAAGCGGCCGATGGCACGGTCATTCCCTATATCGAGGCGAACAACCAAAGCTACTGGGGCTCCCCGAAGTTCTCGGCGCTTAAAGACGGCTCGTACGAGTACGTCGACGGCGGCGTCGGCGACGCGGCGGACGTGGAGAGGCTGAAGGAAGCGTATCCCGACGGCATGGACCGTAAGACGATTGTGCTGGTCAAGCGCGGTGCGGCTTCCGACGGTTCGGACCTGACGTTTGCCGACAAGGTGAACAACATCGGCGCCCTGTCGCCGTTCGCCGTGGTCATCTACGACGATCGCGACGAGAAGCTCAGCTCGTTCTCCATTAACAGCGATGATACCACCGCCATCATGGTGACGAAGGCTTCCGGCGAGGCCTTGCTGGCGGCCGCCGACAAGCGCATCGTGAAGGAATCCGGCCTGACGACCGCCTCCGCCACCGCGTTCACCATGAGCGATTTCAGCAGCTGGGGACCCACGACGGACCTGAAGATCAAGCCCGAGGTGACGGCGCCCGGCGGCAACATCTATTCCACGGTGCCGAACAACGACTACAATTACAAGTCGGGCACGTCCATGGCAACGCCGCAGGTCGCCGGCATCTCGGCGCTGGTGCGCGAATACGTGGAGTCCGACAGCAAGTTCGCCTGGTACTCGGATTCCGCGAAGAGCACGCTCATCTCGCAGCTGCTCATGTCCACCGCCTCCCCCATCGCCGACCCGATGGTCGACGAAGGCCCTGAAACGTACTACAGCCCCCGCTTCCAGGGCGCCGGCCTGGTGAACGCGAAGGCGGCGACCACCACGCCCGTGTATCTGACGTGCGAGGACTCGGACAACGACCGTCCGAAGGGCGAAATGGGCGAGTCGGCCGACGGCTCGTGGAGCTTCACGCTGAAGCTGAACAACCTGACCAAGCAGGAGCAAACCTACACGCTCGATGCGGCGGCGATGTCCGAGCAGATCGCGAACGGCGTGTTCACGGGCAGCGACTACAACTGGACGGGCCGTGGCATCAAGGTGAGCTTCGGCGGCGATGCGCAGGGCGAAACCATCACCGTCCCCGCCAACGACCCGGACAACAATCTGGGCGGAAGCGCGACGCTCGTCGTCAACGTGACGGCGGATAGCGCGTTCAAGTCGTTCGTCGCGGAAAACGCTTCGAACGGCGCCTATGTCGAGGGCTTCGTGAAGCTGGCGGCGCAAAACGGCGGCGTCGACCTGTCCGCACCCTTCCTGGGCTTCTACGGCGACTGGGATAAGCAGCCTGCCATCGATGCGGCGGCCGGAAGCGGCGACGAGCACATCGTCGGCAGCTCGCTCATGAACCAGGGCACGTCGAAATCCCTTGGCAAGAACCCCCTGGACAAATACGGAAGCGCCGACCTGTCGAAGGCGGTCGTCTCCTCGTCGCCGGCGACCGATGCCCCGACGCGCCTGGTGCCGTTCACCACCATGCAGCGCAACGCGAGCACGTTGGCGTACGACTACCTGAACGCCGACGGCGAGAGCGTGCGCTCGTTCAGCTATAACTGGGTTTCGAAGACGACGTACAACGACAGCGTGGGCAACTACCTGTACGTTGAGGACTACTATCTGGGCGACAATTCCTCCAAGCCGGTGTTCGATGGCCTGGGCGAGGACGGCAACCAGCTGCCCGACGGCAGGTACACGCTGCGCCGTACAGCTACCTTGGCCACCGACGATGCTGCTCAGCAGACGCTTGACCAGGACTTCTACTACGACACGAAGAAGCCCGAGGTGTCGAACGTGCAGCTGTCCGGCGAAGACGGCGCACGCACGGTGACGTTCGACGTGACGGATTCCTCGTGGTTTGCCGGCGTGAACTTCATCGGCCCCGATGACGATGCGAAGAAGGCCGACGGCTGCTACTACCAGGTGGTCTGCCCGACCAGCTCCGGGGCCGACAGCACCATCTCCGATCCGGTGGAGAATGCCGACGGCACGCGTACGTGGCACGTCTCCGTGCCCGTTTCCGCGCTCGAGAGCGCTTGGAACGGCTGGAAGGGACCGGGCAGCAACGGCGCGGCGTTCCCCAACGTCGTGCATATGCGCGCGTGGGATTACGGCAGCAACATCAGCAGCGACGTCGAAATCGTGGTGAACCCGGTTCCCGCGACGGGTGTGACGCTGTCGGCCGATTCCGTGAAGCTCGCCCCCGGCCAGGTGAGCGGCCTGCAGGCGACCGTTGTGCCGGCCGACTCCACGCAGACGAAGCTGACCTGGGCGTCCAGCAATCCCGATGTGGTCGCCGTCGATGAGAACGGCCAGCTCACGGGCGTTGCGGAGGGCGAGGCGCAGATCACCGTGTCCGTGGCCGACAACCCCGCCGTCAGCGCAAAGGCCCAGGTGAAGGTAGAGCAGGTTTCCGCCGATACCGGCGTGGCCCTGTCGCAGGATAGCGCGCAGCTGCTGCTCGACGGCACCCTCGACGTCGCAGCCCTCGTGTCCGACGACTGCGCGGCCGGTGGAGTGACCTGGACCAGCAGCGACGAGTCCGTCGTGAAGGTGCAGCAGGCCGACCCGAAGCTCAAGCAGGTCGCCAACCGCGTGACGCTTGCTGCCCAAGGACAAACGGGCGACGCGGACGTGACCGCCACGGTGACGAACTCCAAGGGCGAGAGGAAGTCCGCCACCATCCACGTGCGGGCGCAGCAGGCCGACTACGGCGACTTCGCGATCGATGAGAGCGGCGCGCTTACCGGATACACGGGCGAATCCACGAACATCTCCATCCCCAACGACGTTTCCGTCATCGCCGACGGCGCGTTCTCCGGGTCGGACATTCAGAGCGTTTCCATCCCGTACAGCGTGACCTCCATCGGCAAGGAGGCGTTCAAGAGCACGCACAACCTGGGTCAGGTGCGCTTCGAATCCGGCAGCAAGCTCACCGGCATCGGCGACCGCGCGTTCTTCGGCACCCAAGGGCTTGCCGAGATCGAGCTCCCCGAGGGCGTGATGGCCATCGGCTCCGAGGCGTTCTCCACCTCCTCGGTGCAGCGCGTGGTGCTTCCCGACGGCGTAACCTCCATCCCGGCCAGCGCGTTCGAGAACTGCATCCAGCTTTCCAACGTGACGCTGTCCGACAAGGTGGAGACCATCGGCGCGAACGCGTTCGATGCATGCTCGGCGCTCAACAAGATCAAGGTCCGCAGCGCTTCCGGCTCCGTGGCCGAGGGCCTGCCCTCGAGCTTGACGACCATCGGCAAGGCGGCGTTCAGCGGCGCCCGCCTGCAGAGCGTGAAGCTGCCCGCAAGCGTGAAGACGGTCGAATCGGAGGCGTTCGCCAACGACTCGAGCCTGAAGACGCTCGAGCTCAACGAGGGTCTGGCGTCCATCGGCGACGGGGCGTTCTCGGGGACCAACGTGGCCGAGGTCGTGCTTCCCGATTCGCTGATTAACCTGGGCACCGGCGTTTTCGCGAACATGAAGCAGCTCAACACCGTGACGGTGGGCAGGCAGGTGCCCGCCGGCGCGCTGACGGAGGCGTTCGTGGGCGACGGCTCGCTGCTCGAGTTCAAGGCCGACGATTCCGTCGCGAACTACTCGGTAGCGGACGGTGTGCTGTTTAACAAGGATAAAACGCAGCTGGTGGCGTTCCCTGCGGCGAAAAAGACGGCGGGCGGGGTGTATACCGTCCCCGAAACCGTCAAGGACATCGCGGCCAGCGCCTTCAGCGGTGCGCAGGCGTCGAAGGTGAACATGCCGAAGGGGCTTGCGTCTATCGGCAAGAACGGTTTCGCCGGCGCGGCGTTGACCTCCGTCGTGCTCCCCGACGGTTTCGAGGCCATGGGCGAGCAGGCGTTCATGGGCTGCTCGTCGCTGACGTACGTCAACATCGGCGGCGCGGTCGAGGTGCCGCAACGCGCGTTCTCGAAGTGCGTGTCGCTTTCCACCGTTAACCTGCGTTGCGACCTGAACAAGCTGACGAAGATCGGCTCGCTTGCCTTCTCGGATGAGGAGAGCGGCTCTTCCTCGGGCGACGGCGATAAGGATACGGCGACGTACGACGGTGCGATCACGGCGATCGTCCTTCCCGATTCCGTCGCCGAGGTGGGGTCGAACGCGTTCAAGAACCTGACGGGCATGACGCGCGCGCATGTCGGCGCGGGACTGACTTCGGGCGGCGCCGACCTGTTCCCGGGCGCAAACGCGCTCGAGGTGCTGACGGTCGCCGGCGCGAACCCGGTGTACTCCGCGGTAGACAACGTGCTGTACGCGCAGATGGAAGACGGTCTGCACCTGGTGAAATCCGCCGCTGCCAGCAAGACCGCCGACGTGATCGTGCAAAACGGCACCGTTTCCATCGATCGCGAGGCGTTCCGTTCCAATCGCGTGATCAAGCGCGTGGTCATCCCCGAGGGCGTGAAGAGCATCGGGTGGGGCGCGTTCAATACATGCGACTCCTTGAGCGAGGTGGTGCTGCCCGATAGTCTGGAGACCGTGGCGGACACGGCGTTCAACTGGGACCTGAACCTTGACTTCGTCGAGTTCGGGACGAACGTCAAGCAGCTTGGCAACCCGAGCAACTATATCGGCGCATCGCCGTTCTCGGGCCATGTGCCTGCGCACCTGATCGTGCGCGGCGGGCAGAACGGCTCGTATGTGTCGAGCTCGCTGCAGGATGATTCGATCATGCAGACGGCTTACTTCGGCCCGGGCATGACCGACCTGCGTTTCAGCGCATCCGGCACGTTCCCGAAGACCATCGTGATCCCGGCGGACTGCGAGAGGCTCGAGATGCCGTGGAGCTTCGGAAGCTATGCCTCTGAAGTGCGCATTTACGCGCCTGCCGGTTCGAAGGGCTGGGAGACGGCGAAGGCGGCCATCGCGGGGACGTATGGCACGCTGTCGGAGGACCAGCTGCTCGAGTACACCCCGCTTTCGGCGACGCTCTCCGCTGCCGGCGCGGTCGAGCCCGGCACGGTGGTGCCGCTCAAGGCGACGGCGCAGGGCGGCGTACGCGGTGACAAGCTGTTCCGCTTCACGGAGGTGTCTGCGAACGGCCAGCGGAAGGTGCTGCAGGATTGGTCGACCGCCGACACGCTGAACTGGAGCGTCCCCGCCGATGGTTCCTCGGCTCTCGTCGAGGTCCGCGATGCCACGTTGCTGACCGAGAAGGCTACGCTTGCAGGTGTGCAGCCGTCGGTCTCGCTTAATAAGTCCGGCGTGGTGATCGTGGCGGCGGGGCAGCCCATGCCCGAGCTGGCCGCCAGCGTCACGGCTCCCGAGGGGGCCACGGTGACGTACCAGTGGCTGTGCAACGGCGCCCCCATCGCGGGCGCCACGGGCGCGACCTACACGCCTACGGGCGCCGAGGGCGATGCCGATGCGTCCGCCGATCGCGTGTACAGCGTGGTCGCCCATGTGGTCACGGCCGACGGCGTCGCCGTGAACGCGGTGAGCGGCGAGGTTACCGTGCGCATGGCGGCGGAGGCGTCCGAAGTCGACACGTCGGCGCTGAAGGCCGCGGTGGATGCCGCCGAGGCGCTGAACCGCGGCGATTACACCGCCGAGTCGTGGCAGGCGTTCCAGAAGGCGCTGGCCGCTGCGCGTCAGCAGCTGGTGAGCCCGGAGAGCGCGGAGGCGGTCGCCAGCGCGCTGGATGCGCTGACGAAGGCGCAGGGCGCGTTGGTGGAGTCGGGCGTGGACGTCGATGCGCTGACCGGTGCCATCACGGCGGCCGACAAGCTGCAGCAGTCCGACTACACCGCCGATAGCTGGAAGCCCTTCGAGCAGGCGCTCGCCGCCGCCAAGAACGTGCTGGCGAACCCGACGAACCAGCAGGCCGTCGATGACGCGCTTAAGGCGTTGACCGAGGCGCAAAACGCCTTGGTCAAGGTCGAGCCCGCGCCCGAGCCCAGCCCGGATAAGCCGGACACCTCGGCTTTGCAGGGCGCCGTCGATGCGGCCAAGCAGCTGAAGGAATCCGACTACACCGCCGATAGCTGGAAGCCCTTCGAGCAGGCGCTGAAGGCCGCGGAGGACGTGCTGGCGAACCCCGATGCCAGCGGGGATGACGTGGCCTCCGCGCTTGAGAGGCTGACGAGGGCGCAGTCGGCGCTGGTGAAGGCCGACGCCGCGCCTGAGCCGGACCCTGCGCCGAACCCCGAGCCGAACCCGAACCCGAATCCGAATCCGGACCTGGGTCCGAACCCGGGTCCGGGCACCGATAACGGCAACGGCAGCGGCAGCGGTGCCGGTGGCAACGGCAACGGCGGGAACGCCGGCAGCACTGGCGGTAACGTGGCTGCGGGTGGCAACAGCGGAACCGCGTCCGGCGGCAATGGCGCAGCGCTGAGCCAAACCGGCGACAGCGTGCCGGTTGCCCCGCTTGCCGCAACCGGCGTGTTCGGCGCCGCGCTTGCGGCGGTAGCGGCCTTCTTCGCGCGTCGCAAGCGCCAACGGTAGGGCGCAGCTTCGGGTGGGGCGCACGTGCGCCCCACCTTCTGGAGATAATGTGGTAAAAGTTTTCCAAGGTTATTTTCCAAAGAAGTTATATGCAATATACTTTTCACATTTTGTAAGTGTTGGGTAACAACTGGCGATGTCCAGGCGCTACCCCTTGGCTTCGTTGCTCGGCCCGGTTTGCGGCGCGTGGCAAGAGGCGGATTTCGGGATAGGAAGGAACGGTATGGGCAAGGTAAGGTATACGGTGGTGCGCAAGGGCACCTCGCTGGTGCTGGCGGCCACGCTGGCCACGGGCATGGTGCCGGCAATCGCCCTGGCGCAAGACGCCGGTAGCAACGGCAATGCGCCGGTAGCGGAGCAGGCCGAGGGCCAAAAAGAGTTCGATCTTGAGATAGGCAAGGCCTATACGGTTAACGTGTTCTGGAGTTCCATGGCTGGGACATTCCTCGATAAAACGGTTCAGCTCGTCTGGGATGGCACGAATTACACCATTGACATTTCATCGAGCAACATGAGCTTCTTCGGATACATGGAGGTTGACGGCAAGCGCGCCGATCTGGTAACGAACGATGAGGGCAAGCAGGTCTTTCGCGTCACGGTGAGCGATTTTGGGCAGAAGAACTGCAAAACGTTAGTGACCATGATGGGCAGAGAGGTTAAGTTCACCCTTGATTTCGACACCTCCACGTTGCCGACGAAGGAGGTGGCTGCTGATTCTTATGAGTCTGGATTTACCATTTACTACAAAGGCCAGGCCAACGATAAGCTGAAGGGCAATTTCCAGGACAAGGTGAAGGTCACTCCCAAGGACGGACGGTACCGAGTGGAGCTGACGGCGAATTCCCTTCGATCCGTGGCGCAGGACGCCGAGCTTGGCGACATAACATACGGTGGAAAGACCGCAGAGAAGGTCACCCATGAAGACGGGTCTGCAACCTATACGCTTGTCTTGGACTCCGTGAATGAGACGTATGACTTTATTTTTGCCTACAAAGTTCCGTCCATGAACATGGAGCACAGTTGGCCTTTCCAACTGGTGCTTGATGGCGGCACCTATTCTGGTGGCACGACCGACCCCGGCCAGGATGAGCAGAAAGTCGACAAAACCGCGCTGAACAAGACGATCGCCGCCGCGAAGGCGATCGAGCAGGGCAAGAAGACCGATGAGGCGTTCAGCACTCTGCAGGAGGCCATCGCAACCGCTGAGAAGGCGGCCGCCAACGACAAGATCCCCCAGGCGGGCGTCGATGCTGTGACCGAGCAGCTGAAGGCGGCCATCGATACGTTCAATACCAGCAAGGACGCTGAAGCCCCCGCGCCGACTCCTTCCGAGGAGGAGACCGTGACCACGGCTGACGGTTTCAAGCTGGTCGCCGGCAAGGAGTACGCGCTGCCGGTTTCGTTCATCAACGCGACCACGGGCGAGCAGTCCACCGCGGCCAACTTCATGAAGGCTACGGCCACGGTCTCGTATGCCGATGGCTCGTATTCCGTGACGGTTACGCCGAACGCGCAGGGCAAGCAGTTCCTGACGGCTATGACGTACGGGGGTAAATCCGCAGTTCAGAACGCTGACGGGTCCTTCACCATTTCCGGTGTGCCCGCTATTAACAAGGACATCACGGTGAGCGTGACCATGCCCGGCGGCACTGTCGACATGGGCGTGCGCCTGGACACCACCAGCCTGCCGACTGCTTCCGGTGAGCCGGTGACGCCGCAGCCGCCTGCGAACAACAACAATGGCAGCAACGGCAACGACGGCAATGGCGGCGCCGCTGCCGACACCAACGGTCAGCGGGCTGAGCAGGGCTTCCAGGTCGGCCACACCTACCAGGTGCCCGCTTCGTGGCTGAAGCACAACAGCACGGAAGAGTCCATGGCCGCCAAGTACTTCGGCGACACCGCACTGGTCCGCCCGCAGTCCGACGGCACGTTCAAGGTGAGCTTCTCGGCTACGAGCGAAGGTGCGAACCATATCATTTCGCTGGCATATAACGGCTCTGACCTGGCGAAAAGCGGAAACCAGTACACCGTTTCCATTCCGAAGGCCGACTCCGATACCGTGGTTCCCATCAGCATGACCATCAAGGAGATGGAGCAGCTGGGCGGCGGCGCGCAGATCGCGGACATGCACCTGAAGCTGTCGCAGGCCAAGGACCTGGGCACGGGCCAGGACAACGCGGTCGCTTCCAGCAGCAAGATCCTCAGCAAGACCGGCGATAACGTGGCCGGCGTGGCAGGTGTCGCGGCCGTCGCCGCGGTGGCGGCGGGTGCAGCCGTGGTTGCCCGCCGTCGCATGCAGCGTCGATAGCGCGAAGATTGCCCGCGGGAGCCGCAAACTCCTTCCGCGGGCGTTTCGCCTTAGGTTGCGCAGGCTGAGGGTTGGGGCCAGGGCGCAGGCGCTTGCCGTTGGGCGGGCGATTGAAAGCGCCCGCCCACCGTCTGCCGCCATCCTGACGTCCGATCGAAGCGTGGGAATCCGGGCTGGCCGAAGGTCGTGCGCCCAGGGCGACTACGCGGACAGATGGGCAGGCGGCCGAAAGCGCGCGGCCGCCGTTCGCTACCCCCCGGTGTTGGAGCGCCGGGCGCGAATATGGGCCGGTTCCCTTCGGGGCCGGCCCGTTCGCCGTATGAAGAAAGTTGTTTTCCCTGTTCGAAAGGTTGTTTCCCATGACTAAGCGACTTTTGCGCGGCGCGTGCGCGGCCGCGTTCGCCCTGCTCGCGGCGTTCGCCGTCTCGTCGAGCGTGCTTGTTGGCGCGGCGCATGCGGCCGCTTCGGCCGTGTACACCGCCTCGACGGCCCCCTCGTACGCTAACCCCGTGACGGGCGCGATCGAGGATTCCGCCGGCCAAAGCAACGTGGCGTTGGCCGAATCCATGGTGACGGGTTGCACGTATCCTGCGGCTCTGGTGGAGAAGGACACGGCGGGCAACACGTTCGTCACGTTGCGCTTCAAGCTGGCGGACCAGATGGGCGCCATGACGTTCTGGGCCGACAACGCCGGCGACGGCGCGTTTGCCGAGGTGGAGGCAACGCAGATGCAGACGTCCACCGTGGGCGACACCGCGGTGGCCGACTGGCGTTTCCAGGTGTCCAGCGAGACGTCGAACATCCGCGTCAGCATGTACGTGAATCCCATGAGCCGTGCCGTTGTCTACTTCGTGCAGCTGGCGAACCTGGCAGAGGGCAACACGGACGCGCTGCCGTTCGTCGAGAGCATCGTTCCTGGTGAGGAAGCCGCTGAGCCGGCGCCGGCGGCCCAGAGCGAAACCGCGCCTGCCGCTGACGCCGCCGCAACCGCAACAAGCGAAGCTGCTCCAAGCGCCGATTCTGCAGCGAATTCCGGTGTTAAGGAGTACAACGCCGATGGCCAGGAAACCACCGAAGGCAGCCAGTCCGCCCCGCTTGATGGCGCCACCACCGGCGCTGTTGTGGCGGGCATCGTGGTGGTAGTCGTTATCGCCGGCGTGATCGCATACTTCGCGTACCTCAAGCCTAAGCGCGCCAAGCAGGCCGCCGCGGCCGCCGCAGCAGCCGCCGCCGCGAAGCCGAAGGGCAAGTAGCGTGCGCAGCGAACGGCAAGGGCGGGAGCGGCAGGGCGCTTGCGTTTCCTCGGCAGGCGCCCCTTTGCCGCCATCGCCTGAAGGTTCGGCGATCTCAACTGGCAAAAAACCTGTTCAACGGCAGCTTTCTGCAGCACTCGCACAGGCTTCCGCCAATGCTGGGCAGCCGCGCGCTTGCCGCGCGATGACGCGCCGTCGCTTTGTTGGCGGTCTGGCGGTGGCCGCGCTGTCGGCGGCAACGTTGCCGCTTGTCGGCTGCGTCGACCAGCATCCGTATCGCAATGCCGACGGCACCGAGCAGCAGCGGCTCATCGCCACATCGCCCGCCGTGGCCACCATCTGCGACAAGCTGGACCTCGACCTGGTGGGCGTGTGCAGCTCCTCGCGCGACATGCCCGAGCGCTACGCGCAGCTTTCCCAGGTGGGAAGCCCCATGTCGCCCGATCTGGAAGTGGTGAAATCGCTGCATCCCAGCTGCGTCATCGGCCCGAATTCGCTCATCGACGACCTGCGCCCGAAGTACGCCGGCATTGCGGTGGCGTGCATGTTTTTGGACCTGCGTAGCGTCGAGGGCATGTACGCCAGCATCTCGGCCATGGGCGCGAAGTTCGACCGCCGTGAACAGGCGGCTGCGCTTGTGGCTGAATACGATGCGTTCATGGCCGATTACCGCGCCAGCATCGAGGGCAAGCCGCAACCGAGCGTGCTGGTGCTCATGGGTCTGCCCGGCAGCTACATCGTGGCCACGGAGAACAGCTATGCCGGCAGCCTGGTGGCGCTGGCGGGCGGGCAAAACGTGTACGCCGGTTCCGACCAGGAGTTCCTGAACGTGAACACCGAGGACATGCAGGCGCGCGACCCCGACATCATCCTACGAACGGCGCATGCGCTGCCTGACCAGGTCATGGCCATGTTCGCCGACGAATTCGCCACGAACGACGTGTGGAAGCATTTCCGCGCGGTGAAGGAAGGGCGCGTGTACGACCTGCCGTACGACCAGTTCGGCATGAGCGCCACGTTCAATTATCCCGAGGCGCTGCAAACGCTGCAGCCCATGCTGTACGGCGAGGAAGGCTAAGCCATGGTAAGTACTGGAAGGAAAATAGCCGCGTTCGTGGTGACGGCGGCGGCGCTTTTGGCGCTGTTCTTCGTCGCCGTGAACACGGGTAGCTTGCAGGTGACGCCCGAGCAGCTGGTCAGCGGCCTGTTCGTCGAATACGACGACACGGTCGCGACCATCTACGACCTGCGTTTCCCGCGCATCTTCATCGCCATGGTCGGCGGTGCGGCGCTGGCGGTCTCGGGTGCGCTGCTGCAGGCGGTCATCCGCAATCCGCTTGCCGACCCGGGTATCATCGGCGTGTCTAGCGGCGCAAGCCTGGCCGCCGTGCTGGTCACGGCATTCGCCCCGGCGCTGTACTACTTCACGCCGCTGTTCGCGTTCGCGGGCGGCCTTATCGCATTCGGCCTGGTGTACAGCCTGTCGTGGCGCGGCGGTCTCTCGCCACTGCGCGTGATTTTGGTGGGCGTGGCTGTGAGCGCCATGTTCTCCGGCATCTCCAGCGCGTTCAGCTCAGGCACGGGCGGCACGCTGTCGGGCGTGGCCAGCATCGTGGACGCCGACATCACCATGAAAACGTGGAGCGACCTGCAAACGCTTGCGGGCTACGCGGTGGCCGGGCTCGCCATCGCGCTGCTGGTGACGAAGCGTTGCGACCTGCTGTCGCTTGAGGACAAGACGGCGCGCAGCCTGGGACTCGACGTGAACAAGAATCGCTTGTTCATCAGCGCCGTCGCCGTGCTGCTGGCGTCCATCTCCACGGCCGTCATCGGCCCGATCAGCTTCCTCGGCCTGATCGTCCCGCACATCGCGCGCTTGCTGGTGGGCACGTCGCACAAGTGGCTGGTGCCTTACACCATGCTGCTTGGTGCGTTCTGCCTGCTGCTGGCCGATACCATCGGCCGCACCATCGTGGCGCCCTACGAGATCAGCGCCGCGGTCATCATGTCGGTGGTGGGCGGTCCGGCGTTCATCCTGCTGCTTCGAAAGGCACGTGGTACCTATGGCGAATAATGAAAACGACCAGCTAACCGCCGTGCTCTCAGCCGGTGCGGCTGACGAAGCGGTGGGGAAGGATGGCGCCGGCGCGGCGGATTCGGCACCTGCCGCCCCCGTCTTCACCGTAAGCGGGTTGCAGTTCGCTTACGACCACGGGCGCATGCCCATCTTCGATGGGCTGGACCTGACGATTCCCGAGGGGCAAATCACCACGCTTATCGGCGCTAACGGTTGCGGCAAGTCCACGCTGTTCAATTTGCTGACGAAAAATCTCAAGCCGCAGGCGGGCACCGTGCACCTGCGCGGCGGCGACGTAAGCGCGCTGCGCCTGCGCGACTTCGCAAAGCTGGTGGCCATCGTGCACCAGCGTAACAGCGCGCCGGGCGATCTGGCAGTGGAGAAACTGGTCGGCTACGGGCGCTTCCCGTATCACGGCATGGGCAGCGCGGCGAAAACCGATGAGGACGATCGCATGGTTGCCTGGGCGCTCGAAGTGACGGGCCTGGCCGAGTATGCGAAGCGGCCGGTATCGGCGCTGTCCGGCGGGCAGGCGCAGCGCGTGTGGATCGCCATGGCGCTGGCGCAAGGCTCCGACGTGCTGCTGCTCGACGAGCCCACCACGTACCTGGACATTCGTTATCAGCTGGATATCTTGCACTTGATTAAACGCTTGAACAGCGAATTCGGAATGACGGTGATCATGGTGCTGCACGATGTGAACCAGGCGCTGCGCTACAGCGACAACCTGGTAGCGCTCGCCGGCGGCAAGGTTGTCGCGCAAGGTGCTCCGGACGGCATCATCACGCCCGATCTTCTCGAGCAGGTCTACGGCGTGCGTCTGCCCGTAACCGCCATTGAAGGCAAGCCCTTCGTCCTAGCGGTGTAGGGTGCAGCAAGCCAAGAACCCGATCGGCCCATTGCAGCCTGAGCCGTCCGAAGGGGCGGCTTTTGCATTGCCTGCTTGACATAAATACCGGCCCGCCCCCGACAGCTTCAATGCAAAAAGTCGAAGTTTCCCCAAGTTGCCTTTTCCTGAAAACCTTGGTAAACTTCGTGCAATTGTTATCTAACCGAAACAGTGAGCAGGTGCGCAACGTGAATGGACAGACGATGGAGGTCGGGCAGATTCTAGCCTCTGAACAGCAAAAACGCAGCAACTCAAAGCTGCGCCAGACCCTATGGGCCGCAGGCGGCTTCCTGTGCTTCGCGCTGGGAATGGTCGGCGTGGTGCTGCCGATTCTGCCCACCACGCCGTTCATCCTGGTGGCGGCGTTCTGCTTCGCCCGCAGCTCCACTCGTTTGAACGACTGGTTCAAAGACACGAAGGTGTACAAGCACGTGCTGGAGGGCTACATGACCAAGCGCTCCATGACGCTGCGCGCGAAGCTGACCATCCTCGTTCCGGTGACGGTGCTGCTGGCCATCGGCTTCGCCTTGATGGGCCGCGTGCCTGTCGGGCGGGTTGTCCTGGCGGCGGTGTGGATCGGCCATATCGTCTATTTCGGTTTCATAGTGAAGACCGATAAGCAGGCATAGAGGCGGCAGCGTGCCTGCAGCCGGCCGAGCGCGGTCTTGACGGCAGCTTTCGGACATCGTTGCAGGTTGGCGGATAATGCTGCAGGTTGTCGGATGATGCACGCAAAAGCTACCGAAGAGACCCCTGGCCCATGGTCGATCAAACAGGGTGGGGGCTTCGCGGCTTGTCGACATCGTCGTCCGTCCGAGAAGGTGCGCATGCGGGCGACCCCCCCCCTATGCGAAAGGCCCCGCATTCGTGGGGCCTTTCGCGTGCATCTATTTCGTTTTCCATACCTTCACGCGGCAGCAGTTCACAGCTTCGCCGCCGATGGGCGTGTAGTCGATGTTGGAGTACGTGACCACCGTGTCGCCCGCGCCCTCGGACGCCAGCCACTCGCCGTAGTCGTCGGCTCCGTTCTCCGCAGACAGCGCGAAGTAGCGCTTGCCTTGCAGGTCGACGCCGCATACGGCGCTCGTGGACTTCACCATCAGCCAGTTGCCACACCATGCCGGCGCGGTGGTGGGCGTGCGGTCGAAGCGCAGCCACTTCTGCGCGCTGTAGCCGCCGCTTCCCGGCGACTCCGCAGGGGCGTACGTGCCTAGGTTGGCGATGCCGTCGCCATAGCTGTACGTGGCGTCGAACGCGAACGTGAAGCCGGTCTTGCCGTAACCTGCCTCGAGCGGCTTCATGGACGCGGGAAGCGTCAGCGCGTCGGTGACGTCGCCGTTCTCGCTCACGCGCGTGAGCTGGTAATACGACGATGCGCCGGTGACGCGGGGCGTGATGACCACGCCGTCGCCCGCCGCGTACGGAGCCGTTGCCATGCGGCCGGCCGACTCGTACACCACGTTGGCATCCGGGCTGCCCATGGAGGCGCTTTTGAGCTGCGCGATCAGCGACGCCGCGACGACGGTGCTGTCGGGCTGCGGCATGACCTGCCAGAACGCGTGCCCGCCCACGGCGGCGATGGTGGGAGTCTCGAACCGATCGGTGGAGCCCTCGTCGAGCTGCTGGATGTTGGAGAGGGCGTCGCCGTTGGAATTCAGCTTTCCGGCGAAGATCCGCCAGGTGCCGTCCATGATGTTCGCCTCGGTCCACACCACGCCCTGCGAGGTGCAGCGCGCGTCGTAGATCTCGAAGCCCTCGTCCTGCCCGCGCGCCTTGTCCAGCACCACGGCCGACGTGCCCGACGACAGGGCCAGCGTGGCCACCTGGGCCAGCGGCTTGGCCTTCTCCGTGGGGATCAGGCAGCAGGCGAACTTCGAATCGTTGCACCAGACCAGGGAGCCGTAAGGCAGGTCGTAGGAGCCCTGCTGCTCGGCGCAATCATCGGCGTTCTCCACCTGCGACAGGTCGGAGATGGAGAAGACGGCGTCGGTGGGCACCTTCAGCGTTTGGATGTCGGGTGTGGAAGAATCCTTGCCGCCCGCGACCGCGGCGACGCCGGCGCCCGCAGCGGCCAGCACGCCCACGCCGAGCGCGCCCAACAGCAGGCCGCGGCGCGTGATCAGCGTCTGCCCGCCGTCGCCGACGGCAGGTCGTGGGGTGCCGCGGCCGGTGGGGGAGCCGCCGGAGATCCCGATGCCGCCCAGGCCCGGCGTGCCGGAGAGCGGGGTGGGGGTGGCGGCGCCCACGTAGGTGCCGGTATCGCGGCGCGCGCGACCGGCCGCGGCGCGCTGGGCGCGCACCTGCGTGCGTTGCGCGGTGCGTGCCGCCGGGGCGCCCGCCTTGCCGGCCGCCCGGGGTGCGGAAGCTGTGCGCAGGTTCGTGTTTTTCGCCGTCCCATGTGCGGAAACGCCGCGACCGGCGGAACGCGGGCGTGCGGATGCGCCGCGCAAGGGGCGGGCCGGCTGCGCGGCTCGTCTGCTCGTGCGGGTTGCTCGGGAGGGTTGGCGGCCTGCGCCGCCCTGTGGTGTCCTTTGGGTTGCCATGGCGGTAATTATGTCATTTCGCCTACAGGCGCGAGGGGGTTTGACTTGACTTGTTACAATAAACCCAAACACCCTTCACCCGCACGGCCGCGCAAAGGGGACGTGCGTGCGAGGTGACAAAGCATGGAAAGCAGCTTCCTAAGGAGTGAACCATGAGCAACGAAACCAGGCGCATCCTGCTGGTGGAGGACGAGAAGGCCATCCGCGATGCCGTAACCGCATATCTTGAGCGCGAGAACTATTGGGTAACCGCCGTCGGCGACGGCCAGGAGGCGCTGGAGGAATTCTCCAAGCACCACTTCGACCTGGTCATCCTCGACCTCATGCTCCCGCGCGTCCCCGGCGAGCGCGTTTGTCGCGCCATCCGCGACAACTCCGACGTGCCCATCATCATGCTCACCGCCAAGGGCGAGGTCGAGGACCGCATCATCGGCCTTGAGCTGGGCGCCGACGACTACCTGGTCAAGCCGTTCAGCCCGCGCGAGCTGGTCGCCCGCGCCCGCGCGCTGCTGCGCCGCGTGCATGCCGATTCCGAGCCTCAGCGCGAGGTGCTCGAGTTCGGCGAGCTCACCATCGACGTGTCCGGCCACAAGGTCATGGTCTCCGGCAAGGAGATCGACCTCACGGCCAGCGAGTTCAAGCTGCTCACCACGCTGTCCCGCTACCCGGGTCGCGTGTACTCCCGTATGGAGCTGGTCGAGAAGGTGCTCGGCTACGACTTCGAGGGCTACGAGCGCACCATCGACTCCCACGTGAAGAACCTGCGCGCCAAGATCGGCGACAACCCGCGCAACCCCAAGTGGCTGCACACGGTGCACGGCGTGGGCTACCGCTTCGAGGACCCCACCAAACAGGGTCAGTAAGCTAGCCGCCGCGCGGCCGCCAGCGCTCGGCCGCGCTCCCCTTCCCAGAAGAAAGGCCGCGAGCCCACGTGGATACCGATACCAACACAATGCAAGACGCTCCTTCGACCGGCTCCGCCACCACGGGGCCGGTCGTGGTTGAGCGCCCCTCCGAGGAAAAGAAAAGGCACAAGCCGTACCAGGGCGTGGTGAACTGGTGGAACAGCCTGACGTACACCACGCGTATGACCATGGCGTTCGCCCTGATCGCCGCCATGACCGCCATGGTGGCCATCGGCGTGCTGTCGTTCGTCTGGCAGCAGCACTTCCACACCTACACGCAGGAGAACATGGAGTCGCTCGCCGAAAGCGCGGCAACGCGCATCGAGGAGGTGTACAGCACCTCCCATACCCTGCACGACCCGCAGGTCGAGGCCGTGGCGAAGTACGCCGAAAGCCTGAACAGCGGCGTGGGCGTGGCGGTCATCGACAACACCACGGGCAAGGCGGTGTACGACTCCTCGGCGGTCACCATCGATGACGGCGCGGGCTCCTCTCGAAGCGAGTCGGGCGCGGGCATGTCGCCGAGCTCGGACGGCGGGCGCACCCTGGCGCCGCCGGTCAGCGCCAGCCAGCAGTTCGCCAGCGCTCCCATCGAGTACGGAGGTGCCGCCGTGGGGTCCGTGCGCATCTGGGTGTACGGAAGCGAAACCCTGCTCACGCAGGCGGATGAGCAGTTCTCCAACAACTCCTACCAAGCCATGGTGTTCGCAACGGTGTTGGCCATCGTGCTGGCGTCATGCATAGGCTTCCTGTTCGCGCGCACCTTGGTGCGCCCCGTCAACACCATGGCGCAGACGGCCCGCGCCATCAAGGAGGGCGACCTGTCGGCGCGCACGGGCATCCGCGGCGAGGACGAGATCGCCCGCCTGGGCATGACCTTCGACGAGATGGCCGATTCCATCGAGCGCGACCGCAAGCTCGAACGCCGTCTGACCACCGACGTCGCGCACGAGCTGCGCACGCCGCTCATGGCCATCCAGGCAACGGTCGAAGCCATGGTCGACGGCGTGTTCGAAGCAGACGAGGAGCGCCTCGAAACGGTGAACGGCGAGGTCAAGCGCTTGAGCCGCCTGGTTGACGCCATCCTGAAGCTTTCTCGCCTGGAAAATCGCAGCACGCCCATGAAGAAGGAAGTGCTCGAGGTGGGCGACCTGATCAGCGGCATCATCTCCACGCACGAGGCCTACGTGTCCGATTCGGGCCTCAAGCTCATCTACGAGGTGGAGCGCGGCGTGCGCGTGCGCGGCGATGCTGACATGATCCGTCAGGCAACGGCGAACCTCATCTCCAACGCGGTGCGCTACACGCCCGAGGGCGGCACCATCACCGTCAGCGTTTCCAGCCATGAGGGCATGTGCGCCATCGCCGTGCGCGACACGGGCATCGGCCTTTCGCCCGACGAGGCGAAGATGGTGTTCTCCCGCTTCTGGCGCGCGGATGCCGGCCGCACGCGCGAGAGCGGCGGCCTGGGCATCGGCCTTTCCGTGGTGAAGGAGATCGTCGACCGCCACAACGGCCACGTGGACGTCGAGGGCGAGAAGGGCGTGGGCGCCTGCTTCACCATCAACCTGCCGCTGTACTACGAGGGCGACGAGCAGCGCGAGCAGCGCCAACAGCAGCGCCAGCAGCAACAGCAGCAGCGCGAGCAGCAGCAACAGCAGCGCCAACAGCAGCGCGAGGCGCAGCGCCAGCAGAAGGAGCAGCAGCGCGCGCAGCAACATGCGCAGAAAACGGGGATACCGTTCGGGCGGTCGCACGACGACGGAAAATAGACGATAATGGCAACAATACAGTCACGCCGCAAACGGCGCGCAAATGCCGGCTGGGCGCCGCCCGCGCCCGGCGCAACTCTCATGGGGAAAGGATAAGCAGGCATGAGCGGAATCGATATCAAGCCGGACGCACAGGGCAAGGTGCGCGACATCTACGACCTGGGCGACAAGCTGCTGATGGTGGCCACCGACCGCATCTCGGCGTTCGATTACATCCTGGAGGACGAGATCCCGCACAAGGGCGCGGTGCTCACGCAGATCTCGCTGTTCTGGCTCGAGCAGCTCAAGGACGTCATCGGCAACCATCTGATTAGCGCCGATGTGGCCGATCTGTCCGAGCAGTTCAAACCGTACGCCGACTACCTGCGCGGCCGCTTCATGCTGGTGAAGAAGGCCGAGATGTTCCCCGTCGAGTGCATCGTGCGCGGCTATCTTGCCGGCAGCGGCCTGAAGGAGTACCAGAAGCAGGGCACCGTGTGCGGCATCCAGCTGCCCGAGGGCCTCGTGAACTCCTCCAAGCTCCCCGAGCCCGTCTTCACGCCTTCCACGAAGGCCGAGATCGGCGACCACGATGAGAACATCAGCTTCGAGCGCTGCGCGGAGATCCTTGGCGAGGACGCCGCCACGCAGCTGCGCGACCTGGCCATCAAGGTGTATTCCGTCGCCCGCGACCACGCGGCCGAGAACGGCATCATCATCGCCGACACGAAGTTCGAGTTCGGCGTCATCGACGGTCAGATCATCCTGGCCGACGAGGTGCTCACGCCCGACTCCAGCCGCTTCTGGCCGGGCGACGCCTACGAGCCGGGCCGCGACCAGGCCAGCTTCGACAAGCAGTACGTGCGCGACTGGCTCAACGCCAACTGGGACCGTCAGGGCAACCCGCCGCATCTGCCCCAGGAGGTCATCGAGCGCACCAGCCAGAAGTACATCGCGGCGTACGAGAAGATCTCCGGCAAGAAGTTCGAGTTCTAGCCCCAGGCCCGGCAGGGCCGCATAAGCAGTACAGGTTCGCAAGGGCGCATGCGGCGTCCCGGATCGGCCCCAGGCAAGCGCCGGCGTCAAGCCGGCTGGCGCGCCGAAGGAGATGCGGGGCGCCGCACGCGACCGCAGCAGAAGAAGGTTCGCCTGCCGGCAGGCGGGCGAAGGAGTGAGAATGACACAACGCAACCCCATGAACGAGCGCTATCAATCCGAGGACCGCAAGGGCGCCACGCGTAAATCGGCAGCTTCCGCGAAGCCGGTCTCGAAGGCCGCATCCTCGGTGCGCATCGAGTCCACCAAGAAGACGCCCAAGCAGAAGAAGGCCGAGCGCAAGCAGCAGCGCGCCAAGGATGCCGAGCGCGATCGCCAGTTCTACAACCCGCCCACCGCGGAGTACAAGCGTCTGCGCAAGATCTGGTGGGTGTGCCTGATCCTGGCCATCATCCTGACCGTGGTCAGCTTCGCCGGCAACAACCTCGGCATGCCTGCGCCCATCATGTACGTCACTTTGGCGCTGGCCTACGTGTTCATCATCGCCGCCCTGTACATCGACATGGGCAAATGCCGCAAGGCGCGCCAGAAGTACGCCGACGAGGTGCTCAACCACCCCACCAAGGAGATGCGCGCGGCCGAGAAGAAGGCCAAGGCGCAGCAACGTGCCGCCGAAAAACAGGTGGCCGAGCAGCCCACCGAGCCCGAGCCCAAGAAGAAGGGCCTGTTCGGCTTCGGCAAAAAGAAGAAGGACGAGTAGGCGCGGCCAAGCAGGCCGCCAGCCCGTCTCGGCCCAGCAAGACGGAAAACAAACGGGTGCCCGCGCGGTGCCCGCTTGCATTTTAGGAAGGAAGCGGGGCAGGGCCGTCGCCCTTGCCCCGCCCGATCGCGGATGGCGCGCCATCCGCGCATACGACTAGGAAGGACGTCCATGGTTTCCCGCATCTATGTGGAGAAGAAGCCCGGCTTCGACGTTGAGGCCCAGCAGCTGGCGCACGAGCTGCGCAGCATCCTGGGCATCACCTCGCTCGAGGGTTTGCGCCTGGTGAACCGCTACGACGTGGAGGGCATCTCGCAGGAGCTGTTCGATCAGTGCGTGCCCACCGTGTTCAGCGAGCCCCAGGTCGATGTCGCTTCGGCCGAGCTGCCCCAGGCCGACGGCGCGCAGGTGTTCGCCGTGGAGTTCCTGCCCGGCCAGTTCGACCAGCGCGCGGCCTCGGCAAGCGAGTGCATCCAGCTGATCAGCCAGGGCGAACGCCCCGAGGTCCGCAGCGCGAAGGTGTACCTGCTGTCCGGCCCGCTGTCCGATCAGGACGTCCAGGCCATCAAGCATTACGTCATCAACCCCATCGAGGCGCGCGAGGCTTCGCTCGAGCAGCGCGACACGCTTGCCATGGCGCAGCCTCAGCCGGAGCCGGTCGAGGTGCTCGAGGGCTTCCTCGACCTTGACGCCGCGGGCCTGGCGCAGTTCATCGCCGACCGCGAGCTGGCTATGGACGAGGCCGACCTGGCGTTTTGCCAGCAATACTTCCAGGGCGAAGGCCGTTGCCCGACCATCACCGAAATCAAGATGATCGACACCTACTGGTCCGATCACTGCCGCCACACCACGTTCGGCACCGAGATGACCGACGTCGCCATCGATGACCCGCGCGTGCAGGCCGCCTTCGACCAGTATTTGGATATGCGCAACGAGCTGGGTCGTCAGGCCAAGCCCGTCTGCCTTATGGACATGGGCACCATCGGCGCGAAGTGGCTCAAGTCCAAGGGCGTGCTCACGGGTCTGGACGAGTCCGAGGAGATCAACGCCTGCACGGTGAAGTGCAAGGCGGACGTCGACGGCGAGGAGCAGGACTGGCTGTACCTGTTCAAGAACGAGACGCATAACCATCCCACGGAGATCGAGCCGTTCGGCGGCGCGGCAACGTGCCTGGGCGGCGCCATCCGCGACCCCTTGTCGGGCCGCAGCTACGTGTACCAGGCCATGCGCGTCACCGGCGCCGCCAACCCGCTGGCGCCCGTTTCCGAGACGCTGCCCGGCAAGCTGCCGCAGCGCAAGCTGGTCACCACGGCCGCTGCCG
This sequence comes from uncultured bacterium, assembly GCA_905215325.1. GTDB lineage: Bacteria > Actinomycetota > Coriobacteriia > Coriobacteriales > Eggerthellaceae > Senegalimassilia. Next base: position 28,387 of record CAJMPP010000027.1, read on the forward strand.
GCTATTCCAGCTACGGCAACCAGATCGGCCTGGCAACCGGCCAGGTCAACGAGCTGTATCACCCCGGTTACGTGGCCAAGCGCATGGAGATCGGCGCCGTTGTGGCCGCAACGCCGGCTGACCACGTGCGCCGCGAAACGCCCGAGGCGGGCGACGTGGTTGTGCTGCTGGGCGGCCGCACCGGCCGTGACGGCATCGGCGGCGCCACGGGCAGCTCCAAGGAGCACAACCTGGAGTCGCTGGAGCATTGCGGCGCCGAGGTGCAGAAGGGCAACCCGCCCGAGGAGCGCAAGATCCAGCGCCTGTTCCGCCGCGGCGAGGCCACGCGCCTCATCAAGCGCTGCAACGACTTCGGTGCGGGCGGCGTGTCCGTCGCCATCGGCGAGCTGGCCGACGGCCTGCGCATCAACCTGAACAAGGTGCCGAAGAAGTACGAGGGCCTGGACGGCACCGAGCTGGCCATCTCCGAGTCGCAGGAGCGCATGGCCTGCGCCATCGCCGCTTCCGATGTGGACGAGTTCCTGCGCTATGCGCGTGAGGAGAACCTCGAGGCCACTGTGGTCGCCGAGGTCACCGACGATGCGCGCGTGCGCGTCATGTGGAACGACAACGCCATCATCGACCTCAGCCGCGAATTTTTGGCAAGCAACGGCGCGCCGAAGCAGCAGGCCGTGCATGTGGGCCAGGCGGGCGCCTACAAGCGCACGTGGGAAGGCGAAACCCTTGCGCAGCGCATGAACTCCCTGGTCACCGACCTGAACGTGTGCTCGAACAAGGGCCTGTCCGAGCGCTTCGACTCCACCATCGGCGCGGCCACGGTGCTCATGCCCTTCGGCGGCAAGAACCAGCTGACGCCGGCGCAGGCCATGGTCGCCAAGCTGCCCGTTGGCGGCGAGACCACCACGTGCAGCGGCATGGCCTGGGGCTTCAATCCCTACCTCACCGAGGCCGACCAGTTCACCGGCTCCTACGTGGCCGTGGTCGAATCGGTCGCTCGCCTGGTGGCGGCCGGCTTCAAGCGCCAGGATATGTACCTGACGTTCCAGGAGTACTTCGAAAGCCTGCGCGGCGATGCGAAGCGCTGGGGCAAGCCCACAGCTGCCGTCTTGGGCGCGCTCATGGCACAGGTCGACCTGGGTATCGGCTCCATCGGTGGCAAGGACTCCATGTCCGGCAGCTTCGAGCAGCTCGACGTGCCGCCCACGCTCGTGTCGTTCGCCACGGCGGTGGGCAAGGTCGGCCGCGTGACGTCCCCCGAGTTCAAGGGCGCCGGTCATCGCGTGGCGTTGGTCGCCCCGCGCTGTTACGACGCCGAGGGCATCGCGCCCGCGTCCGAGGATGCGCTGGCGGCTATGGACGCCGTGCAGGAGCTCATCGGCAACGGTGCCGCGCTGGCGGTCTGCACGCCGGGTTACGGCTGCATGGCCGAGTCGCTGTTCAAGATGTGCGTGGGCAACGGCTTGGGCGTGAAGCTCGACGACGTCGACGCCGACGCGCTGTTCGCGCCTGCGTACGGCAGCTTCCTGGTGGAGCTGGCCGACAACGCGCAGCTGCCCGCCGCAACCGACAACCTGGACGTGGTCGTGCTGGGCACCACCACCGAGGACTATCGCTTCATCGCTGCGGGCGAGGAGCTCGACATGGCTGCGCTGCAGGAGGCATGGGAGGGCGCCATCGAGAGCGTGTACCCGTACCGCCAGGAGGGCGAGGCCGTGAAGCAGGTGACGGTGGACAACCGTCTGCCGCTCACGTACAACGGCACCATCGCGCGCCCGCGCGTGATCATCCCCGTGTTCCCGGGCACGAACTGCGAGTACGATTCCGCTCGCGCATTCGAGCAGGCGGGCGCCGTGGCCGATACGCTGGTCATCAACAACCTCACGCCCTCGGCCGTCGCCGAGAGCACGAAGGCGCTGGTGGAGGCCATCAAGAACAGCCAGATCATCATGCTGCCCGGCGGCTTCTCCGGCGGCGACGAGCCCGACGGTTCGGCGAAGTTCATCACGGCCTTCTTCCGCGCCCCCGAGGTCACCGAGGCTGTGCGCGATTTGCTGTTCAACCGCGACGGCCTGATGCTGGGCATCTGCAACGGATTCCAGGCGCTCGTGAAGCTGGGCCTGGTGCCGTACGGCGACATCCGCCCCATGGACGACGAGTGCCCCACGCTCACGTTCAACACCATCGGCCGCCATCAGAGCCGCTTGGTGCGCACGCGCGTTGCCAGCAACCTGAGCCCCTGGCTGTCCCAGTGCGAGCCCGGCGACATCCACACCGTGGCTATCAGCCATGGCGAGGGCCGCTTCGTGTGCAGCCCCGAGCTGCAGCATGAGCTCGAGGTCACGGGCCGTATCGCCACGCAGTACGTTGACGAGGCCGGCCAGCCCAGCATGGATTGGGATGTGAACCCCAACGGCTCGGTCATGGCCATCGAGGGCATCACCAGCCCCGACGGCCGCGTGCTAGGCAAGATGGGCCACGTGGAGCGCCGCGGCAACGGTCTGTACAAGAACGTCCCGGGCGACAAGTTCATGCCCCTGTTCGAAAGCGGCGTGAAGTACTTCACGGACTAGAATGCGAATGCGCCGGCCGTTCGGCCGGCGCAGCGTTTGAGGGTCGATAGTGCCCTGTCGGCTTTTGCCGGCAGGGCGTTTTTGCGTCATCTGCTGGCTATTTTGCCGGCGGGAGGCTTTTGTTTTGCCCGATTCGGTCAGGGCAGGATGATTGATAGCAGGTAACCCGCCGTTTTACCAGGTAATCCTTGAATGTTCTCTCACGGATTTCGTGATGCTCGACTCCTTTTGCCGCCCCATGGGTGCGTAGGCGGCATGGGCGGAGTCGGGACGCTTCTTCGCATAGTTAGGGACCAGGTACACTCGAAGCGATATGTGCAGCTGCGGTGGCTAGGTTGGTCCTGGCGTCACGATCGAGGTTCGAATCGTAAACCGTTCCGCAACGTACGCGAGATTCGCTTGCGCTCGAACGTTGTATAAGTAGACTGGCCGATGCCGACCGTTCTTGGTGCGCTTTCGGGCGCAGAAAGGAGCGAGTCATGACCATGTATGGATACGCAAGAGTGTCAAGCAAGGACCAAAACCTGAACAGGCAGCTCGATGCCCTATCCGCCATTGGCGTTTCGGAGGAATCCGTGTTCGTCGATTACCTGAGCGGGCGCAACTTCGATCGTCCCGGATATCAATCTCTGGTCGAACGTCTGCAGCCTGGCGACGTGCTCGTGGTGAAGAGCATCGACCGCCTTGGCCGCAACTACGATGAGATACTCGGCCAGTGGCGATTGCTCACCAAGCAAAGGGGCATCGACATCGTGGTGTTGGATATGCCGCTGCTCGACACGCGTTCGACGTCCGGCCACGGGGTGACGGGAAAGCTGATCGCGGACATCGTGCTGGAATTGCTCAGCTACGTGGCGCACGTCGAGCGCGACAACATCCGCCAGCGCCAGGCGGAGGGGATCGCGGCGGCGCGTGCGCGCGGCGTCAAGCTGGGGCGACCGGCGCTGGCCGTGCCCGAAGAGTTCGATGTGGTGTACCGCAAGTGGGAAGACGGCTGCTTGAACAGCCGACAAGCGGCGGAATCGCTGGGAGTTTCGCATACGACGTTCTTGAAGTGGGTAAAGCAGCAGCCCGCGGACGTCACAATCTCACACAAATCGATGCGCTCATAGCAAGAATCGCATCGCTTGCCAATACCGACTTTGGATGTTGGCAAATAATCTAGACGTTTGCTTACAGCCCCCTCGGCCTGATAAGGCGTTACTCGTTTCGGAGTGC
>CAJMPP010000028.1 GCA_905215325.1 uncultured bacterium
ACACGATGTTGCGCAGCTGGCGGTCGTTCATGTCCACCACGCGCTTCCACGTGATCTTGCGGACATCGATGCCCAGCTCGTTGCCGTTGTGGATGTGGGCGTCGAGCAGAGCGGCGAGCAGGTTGTTGGCCGCGCCGATGGCGTGGAAGTCGCCGGTGAAGTGCAGGTTGATGTCCTCCATGGGGATGACCTGGGCGTATCCGCCGCCTGCGGCACCGCCCTTGATGCCGAACACGGGACCCAGGCTAGGCTCGCGCAGCGCCACGACGGGGTTCTTGCCGCGCTTCTGCAGCGCGTCGGCCAGGCCCACCGTGGTGGTGGTCTTGCCCTCGCCGGCCGGCGTGGGGTTGATGGCCGTCACAAGCACCAGTTTGCCCGGCGTGTGCTGCTCGTCGCGCAGCAGGTTGTAGTCCACCTTAGCCTTCGTGGTTCCGTACTGCTCCAGGTACTGCTCGGGCACACCCGCCTTCTGCGCGATGGCGCTGATGGGTTGCGGAGTCGCTGCCTGGGCGATTTCGATGTCGGTCAACACGTCGGGGCCTCTCTCTCGTCTGAGTGCGGACACGCCCCGTCCCTTGGCGAGGCGCATGAACGTCGGTGCTATTGTAGCCGCGCCCGCCGTTCGCCATGGGAAAGGCGCCTGTCAAGAAACCAAGATTTCAAGGCAACGGCGAAAATGCGGTCGAATTTGTTGCAATTATGGAGAAGGCCGGCCTGGAAAGGTAGCGCGGTCGCCCTGCGCAAACGCGTCTGCGGGCGCGGAGGGCGGGCGACGCGTGCCCTACTCCAGCACCTCGTCAGGACGACCGTACAGGCCGGTGACGTCGTTGTCCATGAAGTTGTCGTACACCAGGCGAAGGCCCTCGAGCGTCAGGTCCTGGTTCACGTGCGTGATGGTGCGCGACAGCGGCGCCACGCGGCGCGCCAGGCCGCCGGTGGCCACGACCGCCGCCTTGTGGCCGAGCTGCTCGAAGATGCGGTTGACCAGGCCGTCCACGCGATCCGCCTCGCCGTAGACGATGCCCACCTGCATGGCCTGGGCGGTGTTGCGGCCGATGGAGGTGTGCGGGTTGACCAGCTCGATGGCGCCCAGCTTGGTGGCATGGCTGAACAACGCGCGGGCGCTGGTGTCCACGCCGGGCGCGATGACGCCGCCGGCGAACGTGCCGCCGTCGTCGATCACTTCCATATTAGTGGCGGTGCCGAAATCGACCACCACCACGGGCGACCCGTACAACATACGCGCCGCCACGCAGTCGGCGATGCGGTCGGCGCCGATCTCGCGCGGGTTGGGGTAGTCGCCGGCGTCGAACAGCCCGGCGGCGTTCTCGGCGGTGCACACCACCGCGCGCACGCCGATCATCTGCTTGGTCGCCTGGCACCACGCCTCGGTGAGCGCCGGGACCACCGACGCCAGCGCCACGCCGCTGATATCGTCGAACGAGACGCCCTCGGAGCTGAGCAGCGGGATGAGCTTCACGCGCAGCTCGTCGCACGTGTGCAGCTTGTTGGTGGCCACGCGCCAACAGAAGCGCAGCTTCTTGTTCTCGTACACGCCCAAAACGGTCTGGGTGTTTCCCACGTCTATTGCCAGCAGCATGGCGCCGCTCCCCTCGTTCTCATGTCCCCCGTCGCAGTCGATCGCGATGGGGCCGATTTTTCCGCGCATCAGTATAGCAGCAGGCTGCAAGACGGCCGGCAACCACGCGGGAAGCGTCCGAATCTGCCCGCCAAGCGCATGCGTCGGCGATTCGGGCGGGGTTCGGGCGGAGACGCACCGGCGCGGGGCCGGGTGGACTTTGGCGCGGAGCGGGCCCTGGCGCAGATCGGACCAAGCCCCGGCGCAGAGCCTGACAGATAACGCTACGTCCCCGAGTGTCCGGCGGGGCAGGACGCGCGGCCCGGCGTGGAGCGGGCCCTGGCGCGGGGCCGGACTCCGACTCAGCGACCGGACAGATAAGCCTCCGTCCCCTAAGTGTCCGCCCAAGTGTCCGGGCGGGCGGATCGGGGGGGGGAAGCTTGGGCGGTTTTGCGCCGGGGAGGTAACGTGTTTTTGACGGGAAGGCCACCTGCCGGGCCGATGCGAGTATAGTTGTCGTAAGAACATGGAACGGCTGCCCTCTTACGGCGCCCGGCGCTCGGCAACGGCGCTGCTCGGCGCGCCGCGCAAGCAGCCTTCGCAATGGAAAGAAGAGGCCCATCATGAATGAAACGCCTTCGCGCATCCTGGTCGTGGACGACGAGCCCTCCATCACGGAGTTCGTCGGATACGCCCTGAAGAAAGAGGGCTTCCAGCCCGATGTCGTGGACAACGGCGAGGACGCGCTGGCAATGGCCCAGGAAAACGACTACGACCTGTTCGTCCTGGACATCATGCTGCCCGGCATGGACGGCTACGAGCTGTGCCGCCGCCTGCGCACCAAGACGTCCGCACCCGTGCTGTTCCTCTCGGCGCGCGACACCGAGCTGGACAAGGTCGTCGGGCTCGAAATCGGCGGCGACGACTACCTGGCCAAGCCCTTCGGCGTGCGCGAGCTCATCGCCCGCGTCCGCGCGCTGCTGCGCCGCAGCCAGGGCAACGAGCTCACGCCGAACAGCCATGCCATCACCGCCAGCGGCATCACGCTCGACGAGGACGCGCACACCGCCACCGGCCCCGCCGGCGACATCGACCTGACGCCCCGCGAGTTCGAGCTGATGGCATGCCTCATGAAGAACGCCGGCAAGGTGGTCTCGCGCGAGGAGCTGCTGCGTGACGCCTGGGGCTGGGAATACCTCACGGAAACCAAGACCGTGGACACCCACATCAAGCGTCTGCGTGATAAGATCGAGCAAGCCGGTTACGATCCCGGCCTTGTGGAAACGGTTCGCGGTTACGGATATAGGTTCAAGCTATAAAACGGCTGCAGACATATTTCGCACTCTTGGCCACGCTGCTCAGCCTGCTCGCTGCGGTGGTCACGGCCGTCGTGTGCATGCTCGTGTACGACGCCTCCATAGCGGTCCTGCTGGTCCTCATCCCCATCAGCGTGGTCATCTTCTGCATCAGCCTGCTTATCGGCCATTTCCTGTCCGAACCGCTTAGCGACCTGGCGAAGAAGATGGCGGCCTTCCGCAGCGGCGCGCCCGTCACGTTCGAGCCCGACGGCCGCATGTACGAGGCCGACCTGCTGACCAGCGACTTCAAGCGCCTCGTGCAAACCACCACCCAACAGCAGCACGACCTTGCCATCAAAGAGCGCCGCCAAAACGAGTTCATCAGCGACGTCGCGCATGAGCTGCGCACGCCGCTGACGGCCATCCGCGGCAACGCCGAGATGCTCGCCGACCCCGACCTGCCGCCCTCGCTGCATGAGAAGTTCTGCGGCATCATCGTGAACGAAAGCGAGCGCCTTAGCCGCCTGACGCACGACCTGCTGACCCTGCAGCGCATAGAAAGCTCCCCCATCCCCGAGACCATGCAGCGCGTGAACCTGCACGATCTGGCGAACAGCGTGGTCGACGCGCTGTCCCCCATCCTGCACGATCGCCAGGCGAACACGGGCGTCTCGGGCGAGGCGCCCGACGTGCTGGGCAACCCCGACAGCTTGCGCCAGGCCGTCACCAACCTGGTCGAGAACGCCAGCCGCTTCATCAAGCCCGGCGGGCACATCAACGTTGAGCTGTTCGGCATGAACGGCAACTCCATCATCGCCGTGAAAGACGACGGTTGCGGCTTCGGCGACGTGGACCCCAAGCTGCTCTTCGACCGTTTCTACCGCACCGATGCCAGCCGCACGCGCGGCACGGGCGGCACGGGCCTGGGCCTTGCCATCGTGAAGTCCATCGCCGAGGCGCACGACGGCACCGTCGAAGCCGTCAACCTCCCCGAGGGCGGAGCGTGCTTCATGATCGCCATCCCCTCCATCCCCGCCGACATCTCGGTGAAGAAACCCCACGGGAAAACGAAGAACGCCTGAAGGGAAGCCTGAGCAACCGGGCTGACAACTGCTGCTCGAGCCGCTCCCCAGGCGACATCGGCCCTTTCGCCATGCGCGCCCCGTAACCGACCATCGCCGCCCACCCGCGTATGCGCCCGGCCCTTCCGCCGACCGGAACGCCCCCGGGACATCAAGCGTTTACTTCACCCGCGCATCGATTCCGATGCGGGCAGGGGCCAGGACGCGGGGATTCGCGGGGGCCGCAACGTGCGATGCTATACTCGAACGCGATCGACACGCATCATCTCCGAGGCGCATCGCCTCGCACATCGAAGGAGCATCATGGGTTGCACCATCATCGGCTGCGGCAAGCAGCTGCCGGCACTTGACGTGCCCAATGAAGAGCTGACCAAGCTGGTGGACACCGGCGATGAATGGATTTCCACGCGCACGGGCATCCTCTCGCGCCGCGTGTGCGTCAGCGAGGGCAACGTCGACCTGGCCGAAGGCGCCGCGCGCCAGGCGCTCGGCTGGGAGGACGGCGGCTATTCCGAGCGCAAGATCGCTCCCGAGGACATCGACCTTATCATCTACTCCACCATCACGCCCGACGAGGTGGTCCCCACCTGCGCCGCCGTGCTGCGTCGACGTTTGGGCCTGGTCAACGCCGCGGCATTCGACATGAACGCCGCGTGCTCGGGCTTCATCTACGGCCTGACCATCGCCGAGACCATGATGGCCGCCAGCGCCTCGGGCGCTGCAGGCGCCGCGGGCCGCAACCGCATCCGCCGCGCGCTCGTGGTAGGCGGAGAGCGCCTGACCCGCATCGTCGACTGGAACGACCGCAACACGTGCGTGCTGTTCGGCGACGGCGCCGGCGCCGCCGTGGTGGAATGGGACGAGCGCAAGCCCGGCATCCTGTCCTGGTACATCAAAAACGATGACGACGACTCCAACGCCCTCACCTGCCCTTCCGCCTACGACGCGCCCCAGCCCTTCACGCCCGAGGGCATCGATGCGGACGCTCTGCGGCAGGCCGACCCCGGCACCGCCCCCATCGACGCCGAGCTCGATGTCACGGAACGCGTTGCCGCAGGAGCGCCGCGCCAGGCCCTGTACATGAACGGGCAGAAGGTGTTCAAGTTCGCCACCAGCGTCATGCCCGCCGCCATCGAGGAGGTGCTGCGCCGCGCGAACCTGACCATCGACGACGTGCAGTTCATCGTCCCGCATCAAGCGAACCTGCGCATCATCAAGTACGCCGCGAAGCGCATGGGCCTGCCGCTCGAACGCTTCCAGGTATCCATCGCACATCGCGGCAACTCGTCGTCGGCGTGCATCCCCATGACGCTGTGCGACGCGTACGAAAGCGGCAACATCCACCCCGGCGACAAGGTGGTGCTCGTGGGCTTCGGCGGCGGCTTCACCAGCGGCGCGGTGCTGTACGAGGCATAATCACCCGCATCTTCCATCAGAGCGCGAAAAGGCCCGCATAAGCGGGCCTTTTCGTTGCACTTAGGATATACGGAATCGCTTATGCGCGATGTCCCACGGCGGCGTTGACGGCGCGCGCGCAGATGACGGCCGCGACTAGCTTCGCCAGGTCGACCAGGATGAACGGCGCAACGCCGGCCGCGAAGGCGGCGGCGGGCGTCATGGAGGCGACGGCCATGAGCTGCGCCCAGCCGCACACGTAGGCGACGGCAAGGAACACCAGGCCGGTCAGGAAGTCGATAGCGAACGCGCGGGTGCCCTTCGCCTGGCCATCGCGAGCCAGCACGGCCTTCAGGCCGAAGCGCACGGCCACGGCCAGGCCCACGCCCAGCAGATAGCCCCACAGAAAGCCGCCGGTCGCACCGGCCAGGACGCCGATGCCGCCGCGCATGCCGCTGAACACGGGCACGCCCACGGCGCCCAGAACCAGGTACGCGGTGATGGCCGCGATCGCCTCTTTCGGCTGCAGCACCAGCACCATGAACGCCACGGCGAAGATCTGCAGCGTGAACGGCACGGGGCCCAAGGGTACCGTCACCCACGCCGACACCGCCGTGATGGCGACCGTCAATGCGACGAACGCGATCGAACGCGTGCGCGACCCAGCGGCCGTCTTCTTCTGAACCTGCTCCACAGCTTCCCCTTCCTTGTCCCCCCGGTTCACCCAGAAGGCCCATCCGCGATATTGTCGCGGCGATCGCTGCGCCGAACGCATCGATCCTATTTCCTGCAAATCACAGCGGAATTGTAGCATGCGCACAATTTCCCTCGTCGTTTTTGGCCGTAAAAAAGCCTTGCAGCGCAAAAAACGTTGCAAGGCTGAAACAAATCCAGATATCGAAGCAGGCGCCAGCAGCCGCAAGCTAAAGGCGCTATCGAACAGCCGCCCTTCGCGCCGCTAGAACTTGGCCTGCAGCTGGCCGTTCTCCAGCTTGCGCAGACGCTTGAGCTCCAGCAGGACGAACACGCCGGTGGTGAAGATGGCCAGGAAGTCCGCCACAGGGCACGCGAAGTACAACGCGTCCAAGCCCGTATAGCCCGGGAACCATACGGGCATGACCATGGGCAGGCCGATATAGAGCGGGATCAGGAACAGGATCTGGCGCGTAAGGGACAAAAACACCGACTTCGCCGGCTGGCCCGTTGCCTGAAAGTAGTTCGAGCCCACGATCTGAAAGCCCACGAACGGGATGAGGAACAGCTGCACCTGCAGCGCGAACACCGTGAACGACAGCAGGTTCGGGTCGGTGATGCCGAAGAAGCCGACGATCTGGGCGGGAAACAGGTGCACGAGCGCCCACAGCACTACGGCTATGACCGTGTTGCCCGCGATGCCCCATGCCAGCGTCATCTTCACGCGCTTGAACAGGTGCGCGCCGTAGTTGAAGCCGAGCAGCGGCTGGATGGCGATCGACATGCCGATAAGCGGCAGCACCACAAACGAGGCCACGCGCTGCACCACGCCGATGGACGCCAGCGCGCCCTCCGCGCCGATGGGGCTTTGCGCGCCGTACATGTTCAGCAGGTTGTTCAGCACGAAATTGACCGCCGCCATGCCCGCCTGGACGGCGAAGCTCGCAAGGCCCAGCGACAGGATCAGGCGCACGGTCTCGCCGTACAGCGGCATCATACGCAGGCGCAGACGTATGGGGACGCCCTTCGTCAGGCAGAAGTACCACAGCACCGTGGCGCACGAGATGGCCTGACCGCACACGGTGGCCAGCGCGCTGCCCACGACGCCCATGCCCATGACCAGCACGAACAGCGCATTGAACACGGTGCATGCAACGGCGCCGATGATCATGGTGCCCAGCGCGCGGTTCGGGGCGCCTGCGGTACGGATGAAGTTGTTCACGCCCATGCCGATGCACTGGAAGATGAAGCCCAAGCTGATGATGCGGATGAACTGCATGGCGTAGTCCCAGTCCTCGGAAGTGGCGCCCGACACGCTGAGCAACCCATTGATGCAAGCTGGGATGAACATGACGATGGCCACCGCCACCGAGGCGATAAGGGACAGCATGACCGTGTTGCCCAGGCTGCGCTCGGCCTCCTCGGGCTTGCCCTCGCCCATGCGCAGCGCGGCCAAGGTGTTGCCGCCGTTGCCCACCAGCATGGCGATAGCCATGAACACCGTCATGATGGGCATGGCCACCGTGGCAGTGGACAAGCCGATCTCGCCCATGGCCTGCCCCAGGAAGATGGAGTCGATGACGTTGTACGCACCGTTGACAAGCATGCCCAAGATGGAAGGAACGGCGAACTCGGTGATAAGACGCGGGATGGACTCCGTGCCCATGCGCGTTACCTTGTCGTGCTGCCTGGGCTTGCCTTGGCGGCCGGGGGCCGCAGGCTTGCCCTGGGCATCCACCGGACGGGACGGTGCCGCGGACATATCCTTCGTTTCCTGCTCATGCGTCATGCTTGCGTGCTGCCTTTCGAAACCTTTTATCACCTAAAATTTTGTCAGCACTCTATTGTATGACCGGCGACCCGCAGAGAGCACACGCAGGAGAACCCCATGCCGGGATTCCATCGTTCATGCATATCAGACAAGAAGGGGAAGAAGGCGAAGCTGGACTCCTCCGAAACGCTGCCGGCTTCGCCGCCGCGCACATGTCAAAGGCTTGCGTCCAAGCCACACACGCGCAAACGTCGAAGCAACGCGTGCATCCAGCGCGCGGGCGCCGCAGTCGGCACGCTTGCGCCGCACCGACCCGCAGGGACGCGCCGACTCATGCGGACGCACCGACCCGTAAGGACCCCTAGCGGATATGAGCCTCGCCTGAGCTGGCGAACACCTCCACGCCTTCCGGCGTGCGCAGCACCAGCCTGCCGTCCGGGGCCACGCGCGTCACCGTGCCCGCCGCCAACACGTTGCCCGAAAGATCCTCCATGCGCACGAAGCGCCCGGACAGCGCGGAGCAGCCGTCGAACTCGGCTTGGAAGGGCCCGAAGCCCTGTTCGCACCACAGCGGATACGCGATGGCAAGCTGATCGCATAGCGCATCTGCGACAGCGCCGATACGCTCTTCAACAGCGCCTTCGCGAAATCCCAGCTCATCCAGATATATCGGGATGTTCTTCCCCTTCGGCACGGATGCAGCATCGGCCGGACGGGCCACGTTGACGCCCACACCCACGCACAGCGCCCGCGCATGCATCTCCGTCGAGATGCCGCACAGCTTATGGAAGGGGCGCCTGAGCCGGGAATCGTCACCGGGAGCCGCGTCGCAAAGGGGCGAAAACCCCTCCTCACAAGCAGAACCTTCGCCCGCCGCAGGCGCGGTTTCGTCCAGGGAAGCGGGCGCTTCAGCCACCACGATATCGTTCGGCCACTTCACCTGCACGCGGCCCTCAAGCTCGGGAACGAGGCTCGCAATTGCACGGCGAACGGCCAGGCCCACCAACAGGCTGAGCGTGGGAAGCTGCGCCGGCGAAACTTCGGGGCGCAGCAGAAACGACTGGTACATGCCGCCGATCGGGCTTTCCCATGCGCGGCCTTGCCTTCCGTAGCCGGCGGTCTGCCGAAGGCCGCGCACGGCCAGACCCTCGGGCTGTCCTTCCTCGATAGCCTGTTTGATCAGGTTGTTCGTGGACGTGACGGTCTCGAACGATTGCACGCGAAACTGCATATCCAGCACCTTTCCCTCTCGTATGACGACGCGGATGGGGCCGTCGCGAAGCAACGAGAAGCCGTAATGGGCCAATGCGCCGGCATCGCAAGACACCGCCCAGCACCCAAGCCGACAACCCAGCATCGGACTCCGCAAACCCGATATCAGAACCTGCTCACCGGCACCCATCGGCCATCAGCGGGCCCTGCCGATCTGCGCAGCTTAACGGCCGATGCGCTCGGCCTTCCCGTAGCGCTCAGATTCCGGCTTGGCCGCCTGCGCGACGCACACGCCGTCGGCCAACACATGGTTCGGGCGCAGCTCCAGCAGCGGCTTCAGCACGAAGTCGCGCTCGAAGATGCGCGGGTGAGGCAGCGTGAGCACATCGTTGTCCGTGACGTAGAGCTGGTAGTCCAGGATATCCAGATCGCACGTGCGCGGCCCGTTCTCGATCTCGCGCACGCGTCCCAGACTGTTCTCGATAGCGTGCAGATATCCCAGCAGCTCCTTCGGCGCGATGCCCGTTCGCAGCAGCACCACGGCGTTGACGAACGTGTCCTGGTCCTCGTAGTACGCAGGCTCGCTTTCGTAGAAGCTGGAGATGTCGATGATCTGCGAATCGGGAAGGCTGCACAGCTCGGTGATGGCCTGGTTGAGCATGGCGATCTTGCCTTCAAGCTCCTCGCCGGGCTCTGCCACCAACGGCACGTTGCAGCCCAGGCCCAAGAACGCGTACGGACGCATGTCGGACAGCGCCTTCACGGTTTCCGCCACGTTGTGCGCACGCACAACGCCGGCGCCCAGTTCGCACGCCATGAGCGCCTCGGTGGCGCTCACATGGTCGCGCTCGACTGGGTCGTCGATGCCGTAAGCGAAACCCAGATAGCTTTTGCGGGAAACGGCGACCATGACCGGGTAACTCAGACGCGCAAGCTCCTGGAAGTTGCGCACGAGCTCGAGGGTCTGCGACGCCGTCTTGCCGAAGCCCGGGCCCGGGTCGATGCAGATGCGCCCGGGCGCCACACCAGCGGCCTCGAGCATGCCCGCCTGGTCGCGCAGGTAATCGCGCACCTCGGCGACCACGTCGTCGTACTGCGGATTCTGCTGCATGGTGCCCGGCTCGCCCTTCATGTGCATGACCACCACGCCGCAATCGCTTTCCGCGGCAACCTGCACCATGGCCGGATCGCGGAAGCCCGACACGTCGTTGATGATGGCGGCGCCGGCCTCGACGCACGCCTTGGCCACGACAGCGTGACGGGTGTCGATGCTCACGCAAACGCCCTGCTCGACAAGGGCGCGCACCACGGGAAGCACGCGGGCCGTCTCCTCCTCGACGCTCACCTCGGCAGACCCGGGGCGCGTGGACTCGCCGCCCACGTCGATCATATGCGCGCCTTCATCGAGCATCTGCCGCGCCCAGGCCAGCGCCGCCTCGGGCGTGCTGTGCGTGCCGCCGTCGCTGAAGCTGTCGGGCGTGACGTTGAGGATGCCCATGATCACCGGTTTACGCGTATCGAATTCGAACGAACCGCATTTCCACATCATGCTGAATGCCTTTCTTTCAAAAGAAGGCGAGCCTGACGGCCCGCCTTCTTGCTATACCTTGACGTTTTCACATCGCGCCCGCCGCGCCGGGACGAAAAACCCAGCGCATTGCGCGCGAACGATCCCGCTGCCGCCCACCGCGAAGGTGCGGCGCGGCACCACGCCGGCCTACTCTGCCGGCGGGTACGGGGGCTGCTGGCCACCCGTAGGGGGAACCGGCGGCTGACCGCCGTTCGCAGGAACCTGCGGCTGCACGGGCGAGCCCGGCTGCGCCGGCGGCACCTGACCGCCCTGCTGGCCGTTCCAGTTCGGATCGGCAAGCTGCTCGTCGCGAGCACGCGCCGCCGCCTCCTCGGCCTCCTTCGCGGCGATGATATCGCCCTCGCGCTGCAGGTAATCGTTCCAGTTGTTGTCCAGCAGCGCCTTGCAGGCCTCGCCCTCGACGGTTTCGCGCTCGAGCAGCACGCTTGCCATAAGGTCCATCTGCTCGCGATGCGTGCTGAGGATATGGTAAGCGCGGTCGTGCGCTTCCTTCATGATGCGTGCGACCTCGTCGTCGATGCGGCGAGCGGTTTCCTCGGAGTAGTCCTGCGTGTTGCCCATGTCACGGCCCAGGAACACCTCGTGGTTAGGCTGGCCGAACACCTGCGTGCCCAGCTCGGCGGACATGCCGTACTGCGTGACCATGGCGCGGGCCATCTTGGTTGCGCGCTCCAGGTCGTTGCTGGCGCCGGTGGTCACGTCGTCGCAGAAGATCTCCTCGGCAACGCGGCCGCCCATGAACACCGCCAGCTCGTCGCGCATCTCGCCCACCGTGTTGAGGACCTTGTCCTCCTTGGGGATGGACAGGGTGTAGCCCAACGCGCGGCCGCGGCTGATGATGCTGATCTTGTGCACCGGATCGGCCTTCGGCAGCAGGTGACCCACCAGGGCGTGACCGCTTTCGTGGTATGCGATGGTGTGCTTGGTCTGGTCGTCCATCACGCGGCCCTTGCGCTCGGGACCGGCGATGACGCGCTCCATGGACTCGCTGACCTCTTGCTGCGTGATGATCTTCTTGTTGCGGCGCGCAGTCAGAAGCGCGGCCTCGTTAAGCAGGTTGGCCAGATCGGCGCCGGAGAAGCCGGGGGTGAGCTTGGCCACGGAGGACAGGTCCACGTCGCTGCCGAGCGGCTTGTTCTTCGCATGCACGTTCAGGATGCGCTCGCGACCCTTCACGTCAGGCACGTCCACCACGATCTGGCGGTCGAAGCGGCCGGGGCGCAGCAGCGCGGGATCGAGCACGTCGGCGCGGTTCGTAGCGGCGATGAGCACCACGGAGTCGTTGGCCTCGAAACCGTCCATCTCGACGAGCAGCTGGTTGAGCGTCTGCTCGCGCTCGTCGTGGCCGCCGCCCAGACCGGTGCCGCGCTGGCGGCCGACGGCGTCGATCTCGTCGATGAAGATGATGGAGGGGCTTGCTTCCTTAGCCTGCTTGAACAGGTCGCGCACGCGGGAAGCGCCCACGCCCACGAACATCTCGACGAAGTCGGAGCCGGAGATGCTGAAGAACGGCACGCCGGCCTCACCGGCCACGGCGCGGGCCAGCAGCGTCTTGCCGGTGCCCGGAGGGCCCACCAGCAGGCAGCCGCGCGGGATCTTCGCGCCCATGGACTGGTACTTGGCGGGGTTGGCCAGGAAGTCTTTGATCTCCTGCATCTCCTCGACGGCCTCGTCCACGCCGGCGACGTCGGAGAAGCGCACATCGGGGCGCTCCTCGATGCTTTGCTTGGCCTTGGCCTTGCCGAAGTTCATCTGCGAGTTATTCGCCTTCGCCATTTGGTTGAACAGGAAGAACAGCATGGCGCCGATGAGGACGATGGGAAGCAGCGTGGTGAGGATGTCGCCCCACGGGCTGGGGGTCTTCACCTCGTACTTGATCTCGGGATGCTGGGCCATCAGGTCGGACAGCGAGCTGCCGGCCCAGGTGCACGTGAACTTGTGCTCCTGGCCGAGCGTTTGGGACTCGATGTCTTGCGTGCCCACGCCCGAGAGCGGCTTGCCCGTGTTCGGGTCCCTCAACGTTGCCATGCCGGCGTTCATGGCGTCGATGGCGCTGTTGAACGCATCGGCGGCGGAATCGCCGGCCGTGACGGCAGGGTAATACGTGCCGGACACGGTGTAGTCGCCGGCGCTGTACGTGACCTCCGTGACGCGGTTCTGGTCGACGGCCTGCAGGAACTCGGATGCCACCAGCTTATCGGTGGCGCCCTGCGAAGACGCCGACATGCTCATGAACTGCTGGCCCACAAAGAAGGCCACCAGCAGGAAAAGGACAACCGAGATGATGGTTGTCCGGGGGTTGGGCTGTTGGATCTGGGGTTTGTTGTTTTGCGGCATAGGCCTTGCTTTCCTAGTTGTAGAGCTCGGGCTTCAGGACGCCGATGTACGGCAGGTTGCGGTAGCGCTCGGCGTAGTCCAGGCCGTAGCCCACGATGAACTCGTCGGGGCACTCGAAGCCCACGTATGCGCAGTCGATCTTGGCCTGCGCGCGGGTTTTCTTGCGCAGCAGCGTGGCGACCTCGATGGACTTCGGGTTGCGCGCCTTCAGCGTTTTCAGCAGGTAGGTAAGCGTGAGGCCGGAATCCAGGACGTCCTCAGCGATGACCACGTTGCGGCCCTCGATCTGGGAGGATAGGTCCTTCAGGATACGGACCACGCCGGAGCTTTTCACGCCGTTGCCGTAGGATGAGACGGCCATATAGTCCATCTCGCACGGCAGCTGGATCTGACGCGCCAGGTCGGCCATGAAGATGGCCGCACCGCGCAGGACGGAGATGAGGATGACGCCGTCGGGGTCATCCTTGTAGTCCTGCGTGATGCCCGCGCCGATCTCGGCGACGCGCTGCTTGATTTCATCCTCGGTGAACAGGATGCGATCGATGTTTTCGTGCACGATGATTACCTCTTCGATGCATTTTGCCTGAAGAGCGCCCTGGGCGCCCTTATATGAACGAGCACAAGTGTACCATTCGCCCCGACCGGGCACATGACAATACCGTAACGCCACATAAATACGAGCCCCTGCGGACCTGCCGAAACCGCCGGAAGCGGGCATGCGACGCAAACCCGACGCACGGGGCGGCTGATGATACCATGCAAGGCGCAAGCTGCCCGAAACGCGAACCGGGGCGCCGCAGCGCCCCGGGATGCCAACAGCCCGCCGCTTACGAAAACGGCGGGGCCGGTTACTTCAGATCGGGAAACTCTTTGAGCAGGCGCGTCACCGGAAGGCCGATGACGGTGTCCAGGTCGCCCTCGATGTGCTTGATGAGCTTGGCGCCGTTGCCCTGGGCGGCATATGCGCCCGCCTTGTCGAACGATTCGCCGCACTTCAGGTATTCGGCCAGCTGCTCATCGGTCTGCGGATGGAACGTGACCGCCGCGCGGTCCACGAACGTGCGGAAGCCCAGCGACACGTCCTCGGCGTTGGGCGCGGACACCAACCACACCGACACGCCGGTGAGCACCTCGTGCGTGTTGCCCTGCAGACGGCGCAGCATGCGCTTGGCGTCGGAGATGCTGGCCGGCTTGCCGAAGATCTCGCCGTCGCACACCACCATGGTGTCGGCGCCGATGATGGCCGCCATGCCCGTGTAGCCCTCGCCCAGCACCTCCTGCACCACGGCGCCGGCCTTGCGCTCAGCCAGCTTCTTCACCGCCTCGGGCGGGTTGGCCTCAAGATCGGGCTCCAGCGACTCGTCCACCTCGGATACGCGGATGGTGAAGCTCACGCCCTCGCGCTCCAGAAGCTCCTTGCGACGCGGGCTGCCGCTGGCAAGGATCACGTCGACGGTCATAGGCTGCTCTGCAGCCTGCGCCTGCTCGGCTGCGGCCTGCTCGTTCTCCTGCGCCGCGTCTTGCGGCATGGGCTGTTCGCTCATTTCCTTCTCCTTGCTCTGAATGCGGCCATGGGCTCGAGCCTCACGCCGCGCTTGTTCGCGCTGATCGCCAGGTTTCCCTGGATGTTCGCAACGTATCCGCCGTGCGGGGCGGCCTGCGGGGTGCCGGGCTCGTCCCACGCCGCCAGCACCGCATCGACCGACGCGGTCTCGACGCGCGCGTCGGGGCCCAGCATGGCCTGCAGCACCTGCACGGCCGCGCGGCGCTGCAGCGGCACGGGCCGAGCGCCCAGCTCGGGGGCGAGCACGCCGCCCTCCTCGTACGCCGGCGGTCGATCGGGCAGCTCCTCGGTCCATGTCATATGGCGCTTCACCAGGTCGGATGCCATTTCCTCCAGCATGTCATCCTCATCGGCGATCAGGTTCATGGTACGCCCGAGCACCTCGAGCAGCTGCGGGCTGCGCTCCTTCACGTGCGGGACGACCTCGTGGCGCACGTAGGCGCGGAAGCGGTCGGTGTGCGCGTTGGTGGCGTCCTCTCGCCACAGGCAGCCCTCGGCGTCGCATGCGCACGGCAGGCCCTCGCGCTCGCGCTGCCGCACGTAGTCGCGCAGGTCCTGGCGGCCGACGTCGAGCAGCGGACGGGCGACGGGGCCGTTGGCGTACTTCATGGCCCGGAAGCCGCCCGGCCCGGTGCCCACCATGGAGCGCATGTAGAAGTTCTCCACGCGGTCGTCGGCGGTGTGGGCGGTGAAGATGCGGCCCTCGGAAAGCGGCGCGGCGCAATGGCGGCACAGGCTTGCAAGCGCCTCGTTGGCGACAAGGTAGCGCTCGCGGCGCGCGACCGCCTCCACGTTGCCGCCCTCGCGCTGCGCCTGGCCGGCGACGTCGATCTGGCAGCTGAACAGGGGGATCCCCAAAAGCTCCGCCAGCTGTGCCGTGAACGTCTCGTCCTGATCGGCGGCGCCGGGACGAAGCCGATGGTTCACGTGCAGCATGGCGATGGGTCCGATGGCCCCCTCATCGGCCAGTTGCCGCGCGACGTACGCCAGCGCCGTGGAGTCCGAGCCGCCCGACACCATGAGCAGCACAGGCGTCTCGGCGTTCGCCAACCCGCGCTGCCCGATGCAGCGCCGCGCCGCGGCGAGCACGTCCTTGGGACGCACGACCGCACCGACGCCGAGCCCGGCATCGCCCGCCGCGGTGGCCCCGTTCCCCATTCGCTGTTGCTCTGCCATTTCCTTCCCTACCTATATATGGTTGCCGCTACATGCGCTCGATGAGCGCGATGGTCTCGATGTGGTCGGTGTGCGGGAACATGTCCACGGGCTGCACCGTTTGCACGCCGTAACCGAACTGCTTGAGAAAGCCCAGGTCGCGGACCTGCGTTTCCGGGTTGCATGAGATGTATACGATGCGCTCAGGCGCCAGCTGCACCGCGGCGCGCAAGAACTCCTCGGTGGAGCCGGCGCGCGGCGGGTCCATGAGAAGCACGAGCGGGCGACCCTCTTCGTCGGCGCCCGCGCGGCCGGCCGCCGCGGCTTGCGCCGCCATATCGCGCATGAACGCGCCGGCGTCGGCCACTGCGAAGCGCGCGTTGTCCACGCCGTTGTGGCGCGCGTTCTGCCGCGCGTCGCGGATGGAGGATTCCACGCAATCCACGCCCGTGACCTGCGCCGCGCCCATGGAGGCCGCCACCAGGCCGATGGTGCCCGTGCCGCAGTACGCGTCGATGGCGTGCTCGGCGCCGGTGAAGCCCGCCAGCTCGATAGCCTGGCGGTACAGCACCTCGGTCTGCACGCTGTTCACCTGGTAGAACGACTGCGACGAGATGCGGAAGCTCAGCCCGCACAGCTTGTCTAGGATGAAGCCGGGGCCGTAGAGCACCTGCTCGCGCTGGCCGAGCACCACGTTGGTCTGACGCTCGTTGATGTTCTGCACCACCGTGGTGATGAACGGGCAGCGGCGCACCAGCTCGCGGCAGAAGCTCTTCGCGCCGGGGAATTGCTGGCCGTTGGTGACCAGCGTGACCAGCACCTCGCCGGTGGTGTGGCCCACGCGAACCACGGCGTGGCGCATGAAGCCGGTGCCGCGGTCCTCGTCGTAGGGCGGGATGCCGAACTTGAGCATAAGGCTGCGGACCGCACGGATAACCTGCTTGGCCTGGGCGTTCTCGATCAGGCACTCCCCTGTGTCGATGATGCGGTGCGTGCCGGCGGCGTACATGCCGCACAGGATGTCGCGCTGCGGGGAGGCTGGGCGGCTGGGATGCTTGCCGCCGCCGCGCTTGCTGGGCGCGGCCTTGCGCGGCGCGCCGGGGGCGAACGGGGACATCACCTTGTTGCGATAGGCGTACGGGTCCTGCATGCCCAGGATGGGACGCAGCGCCTCGGGGGCCGCTACCTGGGAAAACAGCTGCGCCACGCGCTCGTCCTTCGCCGCAAGCTGCTGGTCGTAGGGCTGGTTGACGTGCTGACAGGCGCCGCACTGGCGCGCAACCGGGCACTGTGGCAGACCGCTTGCCGCCACATCGCCCTTCTGCCTGCGCTCCTGCTGACGCCGAGGACCGGCCTGGGGCCGTGCCGCCTGCCGCGGGCGCTTCCCGCCCTGCCCGCCTGCGCGCTTCTGGCCGTTTTCCTTCATGAGCTCCCCTTGTCCGCTTGCATAAAACCGTAACTATCCAGTATACGCACATGCGCGGCCGACTGGGTTGCGCCGCCGGCAACCTCAAGGCAGAATCCACGCCTCCCCGTAACGGGCCGGCAACGGACGCGGCACGATTCGGCACACGTTCTCCCGCGCCGCCGCACGCCGCGTCCGGAGCGCATATGATGGTGCGGACGGCGGCTCGCCCAACGCATGCGCGCCAGGCTCGTATGCGCGACGGGCCCGGCGCGCATACGCCGGCGCCGGCCGCCGAAACCTTCCATACGCCCCCGCGCGGGCATCGCCCGCGCTTGCCCGAAACGAGGTCCCATGCAACGACGATCCCTCGCCGCCGCCATCGGCATCGTCATCGTGACGCTTGCCTGCGTGTGCGGCCTGTACGTCCACTTCATCCAAGAAAAGGTGCACGACGAGAGCGCCGACCATCTGAAGGAAATCTATTCCCAGGTCAACAACACGTTCTCCATGCTGGTATCCGACAACTGGAACCATCTGAGCACATGGAACACCATGTTCGAGGACTCCGCCGCCCACTCGCCCGACGGCTCCGTTTCCGGCGACGACACCGAGCAGGCGCGCGAGTTCATCGACGGCGAACAGGCAAAATGGGGCTTCACCGACTTCTACTTCATCAACTCGCAGGGCGCCTACGCCACGCCTGACGGCGAACGCGGCACCCTGAATCTGGGTCAGCAGCTCGATCAGCTGAACGGCGGGAGCAGCATCGTGGCGGATACCGTCCCCACCAGCGGCACGGGGCTCACGGTGTTCGCCACGCCCGTGGCGCCCGCCTCGTTCGACGGGTTCGAATACTCGGCCATCGCCATAAGCTACAACAACCACGACATGGAGGCGGCCCTTGACGTGAACGCCTTCGACGGGCAGTCCAGCTGCTTCGTCATCACGCCGGCCGGCAACCTGCTGTTCTCCGCCACCGACCAGTATTCGCAGTCGTCGAACCTGCTCGACTGGCTCGGCCAGATAGCCTCGTTCGGCGCAGACGGCGGCATAGATTCCATTCGATCCGACATCGATGCAGGTCAAAGCGGCACCACGCAGTTCTCCACCGCCAACAACCAGTACTACCTCACCTACATGCCCGTCGGGTTCCAGGACTGGGTGATGGTGGGCGTGGTCCCAAGCAATGTGGTCAACGCCAGCATGTCGGAGGTGCAGCTGCTCACCATCGCCACCGTGTCGGTGGTGCTGTTCGCGCTTGCCGCGCTGGTGGTGGTCATCCTGGTGCAGCACGGGCGGCGCGTGCTCGACCAGCAGGTTCGGGAGGTGAAGTACCGCGAGCAGCTGTTCAGCGCGCTGTCGGGCAGCACCGACAACATCTTCATCATGTTCAGCCCCGACGACGGCTCGGTCGACTACGTCAGCCCGAACACGAAGCGCATCCTGGGCATCCCTGCCGCCGACATCGCCAAGGACGTGCGCAACATCGACCGTTCGCTGGAGCCGGGGTCGGTAAGCCTGCTCGAAACCAACATGCACACGCTCCCGAGCAACGACCACCGCGACGGCGACAGCACGCGCCGGCACCAGGAGACCGGCGAGCTGCGCTGGTACCACGAAACGCTGTTCCGTGCGAAGGTGGGCGACACGGAGAAGCTGGTGTACGTGCTGTTCGACCGCACGAAGGAGACGGAAAGCCGCGAACGCCTGCAGCAAGCGCTGGCCATAGCCAAACAGTCCAACCAATCGAAGAGCACGTTCCTGGCGAAGATGTCCCACGACATCCGCACCCCCATCAACGCCATCATGGGCATGACGCAGATAGCGCGCGACAACGCCGGCGACTGGGACAAGACCGACGAATGCCTGGCCACCATCCAGGCCTCGTCGCAACACCTGCTCAGCCTGATCAACGACGTGCTCGATATGTCCAAGATCGAAAGCGGCGCCATCGAGCTGCAGGAGGAATGCTGCGACCTGGACACGCTGCTGCGCGACGTCGACGCCATCATGCGGCCGCAAACCACCGCAAAGGGGCAGCTGCTCACGCTCGACGCGGTGAACGTGCAGCATCGCAGCTTCGCCGCCGACCAGCTGCGTGTGCGCCAAATCCTGCTGAACCTGCTGTCGAACGCGGTGAAGTACACGCCCGACGGCGGCATGGTGGCCCTGCACGTGGAGGAGCACGAGCAGACCAGCCCGCATTTCGTACGCCTGAGCTTCATCGTGCGCGATAACGGCATGGGCATGCCGCCCGAGTTCGTCGACCACGTCTTCGCCCCGTTCGAGCGGGCCGAAGGCAAGCAGATGCAGGGTATCCAGGGCACCGGCCTGGGCATGACCATCACGAAGGCCTTGGTAGACGCCATGGGCGGCACCATCGACGTGGAAAGCAAGGAAGGCCATGGCACCACGTTCACCGTGAAGCTGAAGTTCAAGCTGGGCGAAGGCGAAGGCGCGAAGCCGTGCCCGTGCAAGACCGCCGAGAACGACCCCGGCAAGGGCAAGCGAACGGGCAAGGACTCCGAGCACGGACGCGCGAAGGGCGATGCGGGCGAGAAGCGCCCCTCCTACACCGAGGTGTTCAAGGGCCGGCGCTACCTGGTGGCGGAGGACAACCAGATCAACCGCATCATACTGGCCGAGATGCTCACCGAGCGCGGGGCAACCCTCGAGCAGGCGCAAAACGGCAAGGAGGCCGTGGAGCTGTTCGCCGAAAGCGAGCCGCAGCGCTTCGATGCCGTGCTCATGGACGCCATGATGCCCGTGATGGACGGCTACGAGGCCACGCGCGCCATCCGCAAGCTGCCGCGCCCCGACGCGCAGACCACGCCCATCGTGGCGCTGACCGCCAACGCCTACGCCGACGATGTGAAGAAGGCCCTGGACTCGGGCATGAACGCCCACGTGGGCAAGCCGTTCAAGATCGCCGACCTGGCGAAGGCCCTGGACGAGCTGCAGCGCGACGACGATCGCTAGCGGCGCAGGGGTGCCGCGGGCCCCACGGCAGAGCGGCGGCACCCCACGCGCCCTGCCACGGCACCCCTGCAGCGGGACCGCGTCACCCCACGGCAGAGCCGCAGCGCTGCGCGGCAGAGCTGCGGCGCCCCCACGCCCCTGGGCGTAACGCGAAGCTATAATCAGAAGCGAACCGCCTTGACCCTATGCCCCACCGCACCGAAAGGAAACGCCATGCAATTCATCATCCGTTGGCTGGCAACCGCCGTCGCCGTAGGGGCCGCCGTATGGTTGGTCCCCGGCATCGCCGTGCTGGGCACCACCGAAAGCTGGATCGCCGTGGCCATCACCGGCCTGGCGCTGTCGCTTATCGACATGAGCGTCAAGCCGCTGCTGCAGCTGCTCAGCCTGCCCATCACGTGCCTGACGTTCGGCATCTTCTACCTAGTGGTGAACACCGCCATGCTGTACCTGGCCGCGTGGCTCAGCAACGGCATGTTCAACGTGGGCTTCTACATCTCCAGCTTCGGCAGCGCATTTTTAGCGTCCATCGTCATCAGCATCGTATCCGCCATCATGAACTCCATCGTCGCGGACAACTAGACGAACGCGTTCGGACGCGTTGCGATGCGCCCGAACGCGGCTCCGGCAATCGTCCTGCTGCCCCGATCGTCGCTCAAGCAAGAAAAACCCGCTGCGCTCCCCCACAGAAAGCCGCATGCGCCGAAACGCCGCGCGCACGCTTCGCTGCGCCCAAACGCACGGCCGACAGAGCGTTCTTGCAAAAACAATCGATACAAAATCTTGTTAATACTTCCATTTTCTCGCTTCGCGGCGTACTATGTTACTTGTTTAGTAGCATATGAACATAGGAGGGGGTTCTCATGGATATGCTATCCGACGTCGCGCTGCTCTCGCGAATCCAGTTCGCGCTGACCGTGGCGTACCATTTCATCTTCGTCCCGTTATCCATCGGCCTGGGCCTGATCTTGGCCATCTTCGCCACCAAGTACCATCGAAGCCGCAGCGAGGCCGACGGCAACGCCATGCGTTTCTGGGTGCGCATCTTCACCGCCACCTTCGCCATCGGCGTGGCCACCGGCATCACCATGGAGTTCTCGTTCGGCACGAACTGGGCCGACTACTCGCGCTTCGTGGGCGACATCTTCGGCGCGCCGCTTGCCGCCGAGGCCCTGTTCGCATTCTTCCTGGAATCGGTGTTCCTGGGCGTGCTGCTGTTCGGGCGCAACAAGGTGTCCAGCCTGTTCTACACTGTGTCCGCGTGGCTGGTGTGGGCCGGTTCGTGCCTGAGCGCGCTGTGGATCCTCATCGCGAACTCGTGGATGCAGACGCCCGCCGGTGCCGAGTTGGCCGCCGACGGCTCGAAGGCCGTCATCACCGACTTCTTGGCCGCAGCGTTCAACCCGTCCACGCTGCCGCGCTACACCCACGTGGTGGTGGCGCTGCTGATCATGGGCGCGTTCGCCTCCCTCGCCATCGGCGCCTGGTACCTGCTGCGCGACAAGCACGCCGACTTCGCCATGAAGACCATCCGCGTGGGCGCCGTCGTGGGCATCGTGGCCTCGTGCGCCCTGATCGTCACCGCGCACTCCTCCGCTGTGGAGGTGTCGCAGGAGCAGCCCACCAAACTTGCCATGATGGAGGGCATGTACGACGACGAGGTGCCCCCGCTGTACGCGTTCGGCTGGGTCGATGAGGAGAACCAGCAGGTCATCACCCCGTTCTCCATCCCCGGTGGCACCAGCTTCCTGGCAACGGGCACGTGGGACGCCCAGTACCAGGGCCTGAACTCGCTCGCGCAGACCGAGAAGTACGGCGACATGGACGTTGCCGACCTGCCCGTGAACCTGGTGTTCCAGTCCTACCACCTTATGGTTGCCATGTACGGCCTGATCATGATCACGGCGATCCTGGCCGTGGTGTTCAGCCTGCGCGGCGGCCGCATCCGCTCCATGCGCTGGTTGCAGAAGCTGCTGCTGGTAAGCCCGCTGTTCCCGTTCATCGCCATCCAGGTCGGCTGGATCACCGCCGAAGTCGGCCGCCAGCCCTGGGTCGTCTACCCTTCCACGTCCGGCCCCGACGGCGTGAGCCTGCTGACGAACAACGCCATCTCGCAGTCGGTTTCCGCCCCTGAGCTGCTGCTGACCCTGGCCCTGTTCGCAGCCGTGTACGTGTTCCTGTTCATCGGATGGGCGCGCGTGATCTCGCGCTTCATCGAGCGCGGGCCCGTCGGCGACGCCGCCCCCGCGGCCGACGCCGCCGACGATGCAACCGCCGCCGTCAAGGAAGGGGAATAGCCATGAGCGCGCTTGCAGTCCTTTGGTTCTTTCTGATCTTCGTGCTGATCGCCGGGTACTTCGTGCTCGACGGGTTCGACCTGGGCGCGGGCGTCCTGTACCGCGCGCTGGCGAAAGACGAGCGCGAACGGGCGCTCGTGCGCCGCAGCATCGGCCCGGTGTGGGACGGCAACGAGGTGTGGCTGCTCACCGCCGGCGGCGCGCTGTTCGCGGCGTTCCCCGCAGCGTACGCCACCACGTTCTCGGGCTTCTATCTGGCCGTCATGCTGGTGCTGTTCGGCCTGATCGTCCGCGCGGTGTCGCTTGAGTTCCGCGCCCACGACCCGCAATGGGCGCGCGCGTGGGACGCCTGCTTCACCGTGGGCTCGTTCCTGCCGGCATTGCTGCTGGGCGTGGCGCTGGGCAACGTGATCGCCGGCATCCCCATGGCCGCCAACGGCGATTACGCGGGCGTGCCGCTTCTAGGCCTGCTGTCGCCGTTCACCCTGGTCGCCGGCCTGCTCGGCTTGGCCATGTGCCTTTCGGCGGGCGCTGCATGGGTAGCGCTGAAAGCGCCCGCCGGCTCCGCCGTGCATAAGCGCGCCGCGAAGTTGCGCGTGCCCTGCCAGACCGCGGCCCTGGTGCTGTTCGCCGTTGCGACGGTCCTGGCGTTCGCCGTGGTGAAGCCCGCGTTCGCGCCAGGCATGCTCGCCGCCGGCGCCGTCATCGTCTTGGTGTTCCTTGCGTGCGTCGTCGCGTCGATCGTACTCGGCCGTAAAGGCAACGACCTGGCGGCGTTCCTTCTGCAGTCGGTGGCGGCCGTATGCCTGGTGGCACTTGCCGCGGTCACGCTGTTCCCCAACCTGGTGGTGGCAGCCCCCGGCAGCGTGGGCGCATCCATCACGCTGATGAGCGCGGCCTCCTCCGACACGTCGCTGGCATGGATGACCGGCATCGCCTGCGTGGGCGTGCCGCTGGTGCTGACCTACCACGTGATCGCATACCGCGTCTTCCGCGGGCGTCTGGACGACAAGGATGTGAACTACTAGATGGACGCGCGGGGCTACATGAAATGGCTGAGCATCCTGTGCCTGGTCATGGCGCTATTCGGCACGGCGGTCATGCTGGTAGGCTACAAGGCGCCCACCATAGGCCTGGTGGCAACGGTGGCAGCGCTCGTCATAGCCGCGGCCGCGCTGAGGTGGAAGGCTCGGGAGCGCTAACGCCGCCAGCCTGTTGGCCGAGCACCTGGAAACCGGCCAACCAAGCCGCGGGCCAGGCACCCGATAACCAGCTCGGTGGCCGAGAACGCATAGGCGATCGGCCAGCTGATCGCCCGACAACCGATCCGCCAACTTCTCGCAGGGGGGCGATGGGAAGCAACTCCCGTCGCCCCCTTTCGCATGCCCGGGTTTTGTGAGGTTCCGTTGCACGGCTTGTGCCGGTCGCGTGGATTCCCCGGCAGACTTTTGAAATGCCGGGCAAGCGTCTTAGTATGAGACCCTACACAAACGGTATCTATTCCCGAAAACCACCAAGGGGTTGTTCCACGAATCATGAAATCGAATAACGACGCCGCAAGCGTCAAGTGTTGTGCGCGCAAAATCTGGGCCCACTTCAAGGAATTCGTCGCCTCCGTCAAAGGCGACCTGAAGGAAACGCACGACGAGATGCTCCAGGGAGCCGATACCCCCAAGCAGCGCCTGCAGCGCTCCGTCAAGCACGGCTTGCTGCTGCTGGCCCAGTTATGCCTGATCATGGGCGTATACGCAGCCGGTTGCGCACTTGCATCCGTGCTGCCCATCACGCTTCCCGGCAACATCTTGGGCATGGTGCTGCTGCTCGTGCTGCTGGGCACGCACATCCTGAAGACAAAGTACATCAGCGAGGCCTGCGACTACCTCATCGACAACATGTCCGTGTTCTTCATCCCCGCCGGCGTGGCCATCATGGGCTGCTTCTCCATGCTGCAGGCCGCGGCGGCGAAGTTCGCGTTCGTCTGCATCGCCACCACCGTCATCGTCTTCTTAGCCACGTCCTACACGGTGTTGTTCGTGTCCTGGATCATGGCGAAGCTGGGCAAGGACACCGCGCTCGCCCCCGCCGTCGAAGCGGAGAACGCGGCGAAGGCGAACATCAAAAACGCCGATTCCGGCAATATGCATGGCGAGGGCGCCGGCAAGCATCATCCGCATACGCCCGGCGGCGTCATCGCCACCGTTGCCGGCAAGGAGGCTTAACCCATGCTGAACCTCATCGCAACCCTGGCCATAGGCACCGTCATCTCCTTCATCGTGTTCAAGCTGGCAGTGGCGCTGTACAAGAAGGTGCGCTCCCCGCTGCTCAACCCGCTGCTGGTGACGGTGGCCGTCATCATCGCGCTGCTGTGCGTCTTCCACATCCCGCTTGATTCCTACGAGTCCAGCGTGCAGCTCATCTCGTTTCTGCTGGGGCCGGCGACGGTCGCCCTGGCGTATTCGGTCTACCGCCAACGCCAGATCCTCAAGCAGCACTTCGTCCCCATCTTCTGCGGCTGCCTGGTAGGCTCGGTCGTGTCGATGATCAGCGCATACACGCTCTGCGAGCTGCTCGGCCTGGGCGACGAGATGGCTACGTCGTTCATCCCCAAATCCGTGACCACCCCCATCGCCATCGCCGTGTCGGAGCAGCTGGGGGGCATCACGTCCATCACCGTGGCGGCCGTCATCATCACCGGCATCCTCGGCGCCATCTTCGCGCCGCTCATGTCGAAGATCTTCCGCGTGAACAACCGCATCGCCAAAGGCGTTGCCATCGGCACCTGCAGCCATGCGGTGGGCACCACGAAAGCCCTTGAGATGGGCGAGCTGGAAGGCGCCATGTCCGGCGTGAGCATCGCCGTATCGGGCCTGCTCACCACCGCCATCGTGATCATAGCCGGCTGCTTCACGTAGCGCGCAGAGCCCTTCCCTATTCGCAAACGTCCGCCTGCCGGCATTCGGCAGGCGGACGTTTTCCCTTACAGCGCCAAGCGGTAGATCTCGGCAGCGTCCTCCATGGTCAGCTTCTTGAAGCTGCCGAACGGCTCGCCCTTGTTCTCGCGCAGGGTGGGGATCATCTCGGCGATGGCGTCCTCGATGTTGTCCTCGTCCAGGCCGAGCTCGCCCAAGCTGATGGGCATGCCCAGGCTGGCGAAGAACATGCGCGTCTCGTCGATGGCGGACAGCGCGTCGGATTCCACGTCGCCCGTGGGCGCCAAGCCGAACACCTCGTAGCCGTACTGCGCGAAGCGCGCCGGGTTGGCGTCGTAGACGTATTCCATCCATGCCGGGAACAGGCAAGCCAGGCCGGCGCCGTGCGTGACGGTGGTGTCATAGGCGGACAGCTCGTGCTCAAGGCCGTGCGTCGCCCAGTCCTCGTGACGACCCATGCCCAAAAGCCCCTGATGGCACAGCATGCCGGCCCACATGATGTTCGCGCGGGCATCGTAGTTCTCGGGCTCGGCCAGCACGCGCGGGGCCTCGGCGCGGATGGTGCGCATGACGGACAGGTTCATGCCGTCGGTGACGGGCACGGCGCCCACGTCGTCGAAGAAGCGCTCGAGCAGGTGGCAGAACATGTCGGTGATGCCGGCGGCCGTCTGGAACGGCGGCAGCGTGAACGTGAGCTCGGGGTTCATGAACGCCAGCTTCGGGCGCTGGTAGTTGCTGGCATAGCCGGTCTTCATGCCCAGCGCGTCATTGCTGATGACGGTGTTCTTCGAAGCTTCGCTGCCGGCTGCCGGGATGGTGAGCACCACGGCGATGGGCAGCACCTCGGTGTTCGGGTATTTCTTGGTGATGAGCTCCCACACGTCGTAATCGATGCAGGCGCCGTTGGCGATGGCCTTCGCAGAGTCGACCACGGAGCCGCCGCCCACGGCCAGCACCCAGTCCACGCCGTTTTCCTTGCACAGCGCAACGCCCTCGCGCACCAGGCCGATCTCGGGATTAGGGCGCACGCCGCCCAGCTTCACGTACTCGACGCCGACCTGCTCGAGCGATGCGCACACGCGGTCGATAAGGCCCGACTTGATGGCGCTCTGCCCACCATAGTGCAGCAGCACCTTACGCGCGCCTCGCTCGGCCAACATGGGGCCGACCTTGCTTTCGGCGTTATGGCCGAACACGAAATGCGTAGGGGAAACGAACTCGAAGTCTTCCATGGGAACCGCCTTCCTTGGTTTCGGGACACCGCGCCGCCCGCCTTCGCCCGCAAGCAGCACGATGCGCTCAGTATAACGCGCGAACCCAGTGCCTGGCGCTATCGGGTAAAGATTGCCGCACTCATGCGATAAGAGGCGTTTTGCAACACCGCAAATCGCCCAGCGCCATGGCGCAACGTCGCACAACCGCCCCGACACCATAGATAGTTGCGCGATGCCCGATACGATAAGAGACGGTTTTGCAACGCCGCAAATCACCCAACACCATGGCATGCGAGCACGAATCGCGCAACGGCCTTCCCACGCATAAAGACGGAGTGGCGATACA
Source organism: uncultured bacterium (assembly GCA_905215325.1). Taxonomy (GTDB): domain Bacteria; phylum Actinomycetota; class Coriobacteriia; order Coriobacteriales; family Eggerthellaceae; genus Senegalimassilia. The sequence continues at coordinate 26,852 of CAJMPP010000028.1, forward strand.
TGTCATGGCATACGAGTACGAATCATGCAGCGGCCTTTCAGAACAACCGACCGAAAAGGATCGCACAACGGCCTCCCAGAACGTCCGCCCGAAAGAAAGATGAGATATTCCGAGCATGACCGCGCTATCGCCCCCTCCTTTTGGTACGAGAATGCGGAGGTTTCCGTACCGGCTATGCAGCCAGCCGCCGATACGGCTACTCCTTGAGCAGAGACGCGTCCAAGTAGCGGCGGAAGCGAACGCTGGCGCAAGGCGAAGCGGTTTCTTGCAGGTGCATAAGGAAAAAATAAAGCCGGGTAGGAAGGACCCGGCTTTCGAAAGGAATCCCGACAGGCAATGTGCGGGGTCTTGGCAACCCGCGTTCCGCTTGGCGACGGAACCTGCAAACCCGAGACAGTCGATTTGGCGAAGATAGTCGTTTGAGTTTTGCAATGTTATCCGCTGTCGGACATTGAATATTCTTGCATGTCATATTGTTTCATGCAACCTTTCGAATCACTCGTTTACCTCGTCGAAACAGTCAATTTTCGCCGTCTGAACTGGTGCTATAGCTATAGATACAGGCAATTGTGACTTTTTATAGAAATGAATAATGCTTCATGATTTATGCATAAACCACTCAAAAGGACGTTTAATCGATAGGCACCGTGAATGATGCGGCGCACTTAGTCTATAGACACTTTTAACCATGCAGCGCATTTGGTCGCGGCCGCTGCGGCAAAGATGGCCGACGATTCCATCGTCGACATCGACCCATCGGCCTTCTCCGAGGAAGAGGAATAGGAAACCTCTCAGAGCATTCTCGAAACGAAATGGGAAAACTCTGAGAGGTTTCCCGGCCTACGCGGTAGTTTTGACGCTTACCGATAGACACTGTGAATGAGATGGCCTTTCGCCTATACTTCGGCGTGAACACGATATGGTACTTGCACATCCACTTCGTGTGCGAAAGGCTGTAGGCTTTGTTGGCCATAGCCGACCACCACCCTTCCTTCTCGGATTCTTGACGGCCTGAACAATCGTCGATATCCGGCGGGAGGGTGGTTTTGTAAAGCAGGTTGTCGTCCGCCCGCATAGCGGGCGGTTTACTTGGCGCGGTTACGCACGCGCCAGACTGAAGTCATTAACGCAAAAGACGCCCCGATTCGCATCGGAGCGTCTTTTCAGCGTGGTTTTGCATTCGGATTCGCCGGAGCGGAACGCCTTGTCGGCATGCTTTCGGGTTTGCCGACATGATTTCGCGTTTGTCGAAGCCGAACGGGGCACCCGTAAACCAGGCGAGACCGCCTTTGTAGCGAGGCTACGCGTTCGCCAGCGGGCTGGGAACGGTGTACACGCGAGCCGCGTTCTCCCGGTCAAGGTCGTAGAGCGCCTTGGCATCGCTGCCGAACAGCCTCATGCGCGACACCTGCTTCTCGGCGTTGTCCTCTTCCTCCTGCTGCTCCTCGATGAACCAATCCAGGAACTTCATGGTGCGATAGTCCTTTGCCTCGAGGGCGGCGGTGTAGATGTCGTTGATGGTGCTGGTGATGTACTTCTCATGCTCCAGCGCAGCCTCGAGCGGCTCCAAGTGGTTGCTGAAGGTCTTATCGGGCTGGTCGATGGCCTGCAGCTTCACTTTGCAGCCGTTCTCATGCAGGTACTTGCGGAAGATGAGCGCATGGTCGCGTTCCTCCTGCGTCTGGATCTCGTACCAATGGGCGAAACCCTCCAGGCCCTCTTCCTCATAGTAGTCGGCGAACGACAGGTACAAGTACGCCGAGTACAGCTCCTTGCGAATCTGATCGTTGATCAGCTCATACACCTTTGCATCCATAGCATCCTCCTTCAGGACAGTAACGCCGACAATACAGCCGGGTTTTGAACACGTCCATGGTACGCCGCGCATGACGATTGCGCCAGCAACGACATAGGAGCGGCACGATTGCACACAACAGCCGGGGTGTACGATTGAGAGCGCAGGGAGCAAGCAGCAGATTGCGAGCGCGAAGATCGGGCGACGCATCGCGAGCGCGAAGAATCGCCTGTTTTGGCCAGCCGAGGACAAAACAGGCGATTCTTCGCACCAACCAGGCCGCAAAGCGGACATAACTCGCGATTCTTCGGCATTTAGCAGGGAAACAGGGCCAAAAACAGCTTCGCAGCCCCCGCAACCTGCAAACAATCGCACGTTTTGGCCACAGCTGGACAAAACGTGCGATTATTAGCGAACTCTACAATCAGAAGCGACGTTCCCTCGGAGCATAAAGGCACAATAAGGTAACAGGGTTACCGCCTGCAGAAGAAGCGACTCTTTACTACCCCAGACGCTTTGGGCAGACGCTTCGGGGACGTAGCACTATGTGTCCGGATTCCCTAAAGCGGCCACTTCGAGGCGCTTTCAAGTCCATCCAGGTGCTTCATGCGGACGCTTCGGGGACATAGCGCCATGCGTCCGACTGTCGGGCATTTAGCGCCACGTCCCCAAAGCGTCCGGGCACGCCGCGCGGGCCGAAGAACCTCACCCCGAGCGAAACCCGGACAGATAAGGCTACGTCCCCGAAGCGTCCGACCGAAGCGTCCGACCGGGCCCCACACCGGGGCATCCTCCCTCCCAAGCGAAACCCGGACAGATAAGTCTACGTCCCCGAAGCGTCTGCGAAACCCGGACAGATAAGGCTACGTCCCCGAAGCGTCCGAGGCCCGCCGCTGC
>CAJMPP010000029.1 GCA_905215325.1 uncultured bacterium
ACAACCGCTCCATGACCACGGTCGCCAAGAAGCAGGCTGACGGCACCTACAAGCTGTCCGGCCAGAAGACGTGGGTGACCATGGGCGAGAAGCTGCCTTACACCATCGTCGTCGCCAAGGACGAGGACCCCAGCCACGACAACGGCAACATGTCCCTGTGGTTCGTCAAGATGGACACCCCCGGCGTTTCCACCGCCCCGCTGCACAAGATCGGCCAGCAGTGCATCCCGTTCTGCGAGGTGTACCTGGACGACGTCGTCCTCACCGAGGATCAGCGCATGGGCGAGCCGGGCAAGGGCTTCATGATGCTCATGAAGAACTTCGAGGTCGAGCGTTCCTACATCGTCGCCGAGCAGGTCGGCCTGGCTCAGGCAGCTCTCGAGGACGCCGCCAAGTACGCTAACCAGCGCATCGCCTTCGGCAAGCCGATCACGCGTCTGCAGATGATCCAGGAGCTGCTCGCTGACATGGAGATCAAGGTCCAGAACACCCGCAACATGCTGTACAAGACGCTGTGGATGATGGACAACGATCAGCCCGTCCAGCTCGAGTCCGCCATGCTGAAGCGCTATGGCTGCAAGGCATGCTGGGAGGTCGCCGATTCCGCCCTGCAGATCTACGCCGGCCTGGGCTACACCACCGAGGTTCGCGTCGGCCGTCTGTGGGCCGACATGCGCGGCAACATGTTCGGCGGCGGCACCCATGAGGTCATGGCATACATCGCCGGCCGTCAGGTTGCCAAGAAGTACGCTGAATAGGCATCGCTTGTTTCATCGGGGCGCCCGCGCATCGGTTGCCGGCCGCCCCGTTTTCCCATCGTGGCATAACGCTCGTCGTCGATACGGGCTGCATGTATCGTTTTAGTCTTACGAAAGGACGGATTCCATGAGGATCGCAGTGGCTTTCAAGGCCGTTCCCGACGCCCAGGACGTTCAGGTTGCGGGCGACCGCACGCTGGACTTCTCCAAGGCGAAGCTGACCATCTCCGAGTACGACAAGAACGCCCTGGAGCTGGGCGCTCAGCTGGCCGATGAGGCCGTCGCCATCACCGTCGGCGGCAAGGACATCGACAACTCCAAGCTCAAGAAGGACGTCATGGCTCGAGGCATGGGCCATCTGTATATGGCCGCCGACGACGCTCTGGCGGACCTGGACGCAGCCGCCACGGCTGCCGCCCTGGCCGACGTGCTGGCCAAGGCCGGCGACGTGGATGCCGTCATCTGCGGCGACGGTTCTGCCGACAACTACCTGCAGCAGGTCGACGTGCAGCTGGCCGAGAAGCTCGGCTGGCCTGTCGTGACCGCCGCCTGCAAGGTCGAGGTCAACGGCTCCACCGCCGTTGTCACCCGCGCCCTCGAGGATTGCACCGAGGTCGTCGAGGTCGAGCTGCCCGCCATCATCTCCGTCACGCCCGACGTCGCCGAGCCGCGCATCCCGGGCATGAAGGACATCCTGGCCGCCGGCAAGAAGCCGATGGACGTCGCCGGCGCCGACAACGCCCCGGCCGCCGCTCTGACCACGGTCGAGTGCCTGGCCCCTGAGCAGGTTGCCCGCAAGCAGGAGATCGTCGACGCTGCCGACGACGGCGCCATCGAGAAGCTGGCCGCCGCTGTCAAGGCCGCTCTGTAATCGGAAAGGTGAGGTGTCTTATATGAAGGCATTGGTTATCGCTGAGCACGCAGACGTCGCCCGTGAGCTGGCTGGCGGTGCTCGTGAGCTGGGCGCCGTCGAGGTGTCCCTGGTTTGCTTCGGCGGCGCCGTCGAGGGTGCTTCCGACAAGGTCCTGAACGTTGCCGTGCCGGCTGGCGCGCTGGTCGACGATGCTGCTTACGCGCTGGTCGACGCTGCTAACGCCGCTGACGTGGTCCTGGTCGAGGCTACCCGCCGCGGCAAGGTCATCGCCGGCCGCCTGGCTGCCAAGCTGGGCACCGCCGCTGCTGGCGCAACCGTCGAGCTGACCGCCGAGGGCGGCCGCGGCACGTACTTCGGCGGCGTCGCCGAGCGCGTGCAGAAGTCCGCTGGCGACAAGCAGGTCTACATCGTCGCCGCCGGCGTGTGCGATGCTTCCAAGGCCGCCGGTGCCGGCGCTGCCGAGGATGTCGCCTGGGTTGCGCCCGAGCGCGCTGCCAAGGTCACCGGCAACGTCGAGCGTCAGAAGACCGCTGCCGACCCGACCAAGGCCGACGTCGTCGTGGCCGCTGGCCGTGGCTTCGCCGCTGAGGAGGACCTGCAGAAGGCTCGCGACCTGGCTGCCAAGCTGGGCGGCGCCATCGCCTGCTCCCGTCCTCTGACCGAGGGCGTCAACTGGCTGCCCACCGAGCTCTACGTCGGCGTCTCCGGCATCACCGTCACCCCGAAGCTGTACATCGCCGCCGGCATCTCCGGCCAGATGCAGCACATGGTCGGTGCTAACCGCTCCGCTACCGTCATCGCGGTGAACAAGGACAAGAACGCCCCGGTCTTCAAGCAGTGCGACTTCGGCATCGTCGGCGATCTCAACGAGATCCTGCCTGCGCTGACCGCGGCTCTGTAACAGATCTGAAAGCCCGTCCTTCAAGGGCGGGCTTCTTCTCGATGCTGCGCGGGCGCCGGGCGTCCCATCAGGCTGTAGGAATCGATGCGGGGCTTCGGCCTTGCGATCAATCATCAGGCGCCCTGAGGCGCCGGGCGCCCGCGCCGATCATCGAACGATCCGCTGCTGAAGCGGGTCAACCAAGACGAGAACACGTTAGAAAGGACGAATGGTGGCTGAAGCTGATTTCGACATCATCGTCGTGGGATCTGGCTGCGCGGGCGGCGTGGCGGCTTACGTGGCCGCATCCGCCGGCAAGTCCGTCCTGGTCGTGGAGCGCGGCAACTTCGCCGGCGCAAAGAACATGACCGGCGGCCGCATCTACTCCCACTCTCTGAAGAAGGTTTTCCCCGACTTCGAGTCCGAGGCTCCCGTGGAGCGCAAGATTACGCATGAGCGCATCGCCATGCTTGATCCAAAGTCCGAGATGACCATCGACTTCACCTCTTCCGAGCTTGCAGAAGAGGGCAAGGATTCTTACTCCGTGCTGCGCGGCCCCTTCGACCAGTGGCTTGCTGAGAAGGCTGAGGACGCGGGCGCCGAGTACATCTGCGGCATCGCCGTGGAGGAGCTGATTAAGGACGAGTCCGGCCGTGTCATCGGCGTGCGCGCGGGCGAGGACGAGATCACCGCTCAGGTCGTCATCCTTGCCGAGGGCACGAACTCCATGCTCTCCGAGCGCTGCCTGGGCAACGCTCGTCCCAAGCCCAACCAGATGGCTGTGGGCATCAAGGAAGTTTTCGAGCTTCCTGAGAACGTCATAGAGGACCGCTTCCTGCTCCCCGAGGGCGAGGGCGCCGCTATGCTGTTCGTGGGCGATTGCACGAAGGGCTCCGTCGGCGGCGGCTTCCTGTACACCAACAAGGAGTCCATCTCGCTCGGCCTGGTGGCCACCATCTCCCTGGCCGCCGACGGCTCCCGCAACGAGGTGCCGGTCTACCAGATGCTCGAGGACTTCAAGAATCATCCGGCCGTGGCCCCCATCATCCGCGGCGCCAAGATGGTCGAGCACTCCGGCCACATGGTGCCCGAGGGCGGCTACAACATGATCCCGAGGTACGTCTTCGACGGCTGCCTGATCGCCGGCGAGACCGCCGGTCTGTGCATGAACATGGGCTACCAGGTGCGCGGCATGGACTTCGCCGTGGCTTCCGGCCAGATGGCCGCTGAGGCCGCCTGCAAGGCCATCGACGCCGGCGACACCTCCGAGGCCGGTCTTGCATCCTACAAGACGGCCATGGAAGGCTCGTTCGTCATCCAGGACCTGCGCACCTTCTCCAAGTGGCCGCACGTCATGGAGGAGTGGGGCAGCATGTTCACCGACTACCCGGTGATGGTCAAGGAGGTCTTCAACGCGATGTTCAGCGTCGACGGCGCCCCGCAGCAGCCGCTGATGAAGCGTATGAAGCCCATCATCAAGAAGCGCGGCATGTTCAAGCTCGGCCGCGAGGTCATGAAGGCGGTGAAGGCGCTGTGAGCAAGGTTTGCGAGATCACGGTCAACGTCGACGAGGCGCTGTCCGTCAACAAGTACGAGGTCGACGAGGAGACCCCGCACATCGAGCTGGCGGAGGACGACGGCTCCGAGGCCTACAACGAGGAGTTCCTCAAGCTGGTCCGCGTCTGCCCCGCGGCCCTGTACAAGGTCGACGAGGACGGCGTCAAGTCCTTCGACTACGCCGGCTGCCTGGAGTGCGGCACCTGCCGCATCGCCTGCGAGGACACCATCGTCAAGAAGTGGGTCAACCCCGGCCCGACGATGGGCATCGAGTACCGCTGCGGCTAGCATTTGTCCAACATACCCCTCGGCAACAGGGGAGCATAGCAAAAGAGGGAGGGCCTTCGGGCCCTCCCTCTTTTGCGCTCAGCGGCGACCGAATTTCGCTGCCGGTAGCTTGGATGGGTTCTTTAGCAGCAACTGCGGGAAAGGGCGCTTAGGCGGACTCTAGCGGCCCCAGAAGGAACATCGTGAAGGTGCTTTCGGCGACCAACTTGCCTTCTGCCGTTTTGATGTCCACATGGCATACCGTGGTGGTGCGGCCCTTGTGCGTGGTGTGCGCGCTTACGGTGAGAAGCTGCGGTTTGACGGCGCGGATGAAGTTCGTGGCGCAGCTGATGGCCACGTTGTTCATGCCGTAAGCATATGTCGCCATGCCTGCGGCGGCTTCCAGCATGCAGTTGACGAACCCGCCGAAGATGGTGCCGTGGTAGTTGCTTTGGTTTTGCGGCACCTCGATCTGATATACGACGCTTCCGGGATCGGAGCTTACGATGGTCACCGCTTGGCGGAAATCCTGTTGCGGCGGAACGTTGTTCATAAGGCCTTCGACCAGCTGTGGGGTGAGTTCTGTCATGGGGTCCTCCTCGATTGCGGGGTATTTCGTTAGGAAGCTTACCCCGCTAAGAAGCACAAGAAGATGGTTGATATCGCAAAACTGTGCAAAACTGGGACTATTGGCACCGGTCTTGCCCCCTTACAGTTCCCATATCTGCGGTGACACAGCATAATAGTTGATCTATCAGGCATAATGGCATTTCAAGCATAGTAGGTCCATAAGATTAAGCTGAATGTGAGCTGTTCTGATATATCTATTTCGTGAATATAAATCGGTTGGAAAGTGATGAAATGACCCATACATTTTCGTATAATCGATAGGCGTCGGGCCGCTAAGGCCACTTTGGAGTGGGGCGCAGATCCTCATAGGGAACAAGCTGTTCGCAAGGGAACGGAGTTTACCGATGAACCTGTCTCAGCTGTACTATTTTTCGAAGCTTTCGGAGTTGGAGCACTTTTCCAAAGCAGCAAAAGAGCTTTATATCACCCAGCCCTCGTTGTCTCATGCGATCAAATCGCTTGAGACCGAATTGGGCGTGCAGCTCTTCGAGCGTGAGGGGCGTCGTATGCGTCTCACGCCGTTCGGGAAAGAGTTTGCCATATATGTCAAGCGGGGCCTTCGCGAGATCGACAAGGGCGTCGAGCTTGCGCAGGAGTTCAACGGCAAGTTGGGTGGTACGGTCAATGTGGGCGCGGTGCTCACGGTGCAGGGCGACTATCTGCCGCCGTTGTTCCATGATTTCTCCGAGAACTATGGCCAGGAAGTCAAACTCAACATGTTCCAAGGTTTTAGCATCCCACTTGTCGAGGGCCTGGAAAACGACAAGTACGATGTGGTGTTCGCCGCAGCAGGGGAGCGCAAACCGAACCTTTGCTATGAGCATGTGCTCTCCCATGAATTGGTAGCGGTCGTCAACAAAAACAACCCGCTCGCGCAGAGAGACTCCATCGGCATCCCTGAGCTTTCCGGCTATAACGTTCATACGTATCGCCTGGGCACCCCGATCGGTGAAGAAGTCAACGATCTTTTGGCTGAATACAATCTTTCGGCGAAGCATGATTGCGAGGACGAGGTCTCGTTGGGGGGCATTATCTCCTCTATGCCCAACGACATCGCCTTGGCCACGCTTACCATCAGTTTGAAGGCGTTCGATCATCTGCGATTCCTTCGCATCGAAGAAGTGCCCCAGGATTTCCATCCGATATACCTGATATATAAAAGAGATGCGTATCGCAGCTGCGCAGCCGAGCGGTTTATCCAGTTCTCGCAGGATTGGGTGGCTCCCAAGGACGCTATTCCCAGTACCGATACCTTGTAGCTCGTTGTTTGGTGTATAGCTAGCCACGCAAAAGGACGTTCATTCGCTGGACGTCCTTTTTTGATACTGGATCCATGCTGAAGAGGTGGCGCAGCTTCTAGGAACTTGCTTGATCGAAACGGGAAAGCTCTGCGAGGCGCATCGTTTCATGCAGTTGAGCGAACGCGTTCAGTGATGCTCGGTTTGGCGACAATAAAAGAACCGCTCCAAATGGAGCGGTTCTTTTACAGGTGAATTTGTTCTTGCGATCAAATCCCTGTGAAGGGTTACAGCTGGTACTCGACCTTGCCGCCGAACTTCTGGCAGTTGCGGGCAATGGTGATGCGCTGGACGTTCGGGGCGCCCTCCTCGAGCCACATGGCGCGGGCGTCGCGGTACAGGCGCTCGGTCGGGCCGTAGGGGGAGTCCTCGAAGTAGCCGTCGCCGCCGAAGATCTCCAGCATGCCGTCGGAGACGATGCGGGTGGAGTAGATGGAGAACAGCTTGCACATGGCGGCCTTCTCCTCGATGTACTTGCCGTTGGGATCGGCGTCGTACTCGCGGCCGAAGTCGTAGACCATGCAGCGCAGGGCGTGGGTGTACATCTGCATCTCGGCGATCTCGCGCTTGATCATCTGGCGGGAAGCGATCGGCTTGCCGAAGGTGATGCGGTCGTTGGCGCGGGCCAGGGAGATCTCCAGCATGCGCTGGCACATGCCCAGGTTGGAGGCGGCGATGTGGGCGCGGGAGACGGACAGGGAGTGGATGGCGATCTCCATGCCCTGGCCCTCCTCGCCGAGCAGGTACTTCTTGTCCAGCTTCATGTCGGTGAACTTCAGGCCGGTGTGGGCGGCGCCGCGTGCGCCCATCATGTGGGGCATCGGGGTGACCTCGTAGCCGGGGGTGTCGACGGGCACGAAGAAGGCGGACAGGCGCTCGTCGCCGGACTTGGACTCGTCGGTGACGGCGATGACGTAGGCGAACTCGCAGCAGTCGGTGTGGGAGATCAGCCACTTCTCGCCGTTGAGGACGTAGTCGCCGTTCTCGTCCTTGACCGCGGTGGTGTGGATGTCGGCGCCGGTGCCGCCGGACTGCTCGGTCAGGGCGAAGCAGGTGAAGATGGTCTTGTCCTGGAACTTGTCCATGTACTGGGCCTTCAGCTCATCCGAGCCGTAGTCGTCCAGGATGCGCCAGTTCAGGTCGGCAGCGTAGTGCAGGTGCATGCGCATGCCGCCCGGGCCGCGGGAGAACTGCTCCTGCACGCGCAGGATGTCGAGCTCGGACAGGTCCCAGCCGCCGTACTGGGCCGGCAGGGCGAAGCGGTACAGGTCGTTCTCCTTGGCCAGCTCGTAGAACTTCTCCGGGAAGACGTTCGTGACCTCGATCTCGGGCTGCATCTCCTCGAACGGGCCCTCGGCCAGGTTCTTGATCTGCTCGAGGTAGGCCTCGAACTGCTCCTTGGACAATTTGCTCATGTGAACCCTCCTTAAGGTTACCTAAGCGCTTACCTTGTTGAACTGTTTCGTTTCGGCTTTTGCTTCATCTCCGCAGCTCAGCTTGTGCTCTCATTTTGCGCCGCGCCCCGGGTTGCGTCTAATGCAATCGGTATCCCCAAAACTGGTTGATTCATAACTTCTATCTATACATACTGAACAAACTGGGGAGATGATATGTACGTTCAAGGGATTGGTTTTGCTCAATTCGTCAAAATTGACTATTTCAAATCGATTTGAATACCCAGATCACTAGACCTGTGTAAACAGTTCATAGCTAGCGTCTTGCATGTGATGCAAACCGATAGACAGGCTCTATGAACGATTCGGCAAATAGCATTGACAAGCCTTGTCATTGGTCGATTTCGTTTCTAGGGCAACCGATTCCCTGTTTCGGCATAGTGTGATTTTGGCGCAATTATGGGGCAAAATCGAAATACTGTGGAGTTGCGTTACGGTTTTGGGCTGGGTTTGCGGTTCCTGGGTCGGTATCATTGTCCTAGCAATATGCAGTTGGCGGAACTTTTGTAAGGGGGTTTACATGGATTTCCGTCTTAGCGAGGCCGACCGCGTGCTCATCGAGCACGTGCGTGAATTCGGCGCTAAGTATTTCAATAAAGATACGGTTGCGCAGTGGCGCGCCGATATGGGTTTGCCCGATGAGGTGGTGCGTGATTTCGTGAACCTCGATTTCAACGGATTCGGCGTCATCCACCGCCGCGATCATGTGCGCTATGACATGCTCGCTCAGGTTCTCGTACTTGAGGAGCTCTCCCGCATCTCCGGCACCACGCTGCCGTTTCAGAACGATTTCCTGCAGCTGCAGATTCTCGAAGCGTTCGCCAGCCCGGCGCAAACCGACCCTATCCGCATGGAGTATCAGCATACGGGGCGTTTGGCGTTTGCATTCGCGGTATCCGAGCCTTCCGCCGGCTCGGACACCATGAGCATGAGCACGCGCGTGCGCACTGTCGACGGCCAGCTGACCATGAACGGTGAGAAGCTGTTCGTCAACAACGGCGAATACGCACCCGCGTTGCTCGTTGCCGCCATTGATGAAGATGCCCCGAAATCAGGTGGGCATGCGGCACTGTCCATGTGGATGATCCCTTGCTCCGCTCCCGGCATCACGGCAGTGCCGGAAGACAAGATCGGGCAGGAGATGCTTCCGTTCGCGCACATTCAATTCGACAACGTGCGGCTGGATGAAAGCTGGCGGCTGTCCGGGCCTGCCCGGGGCTTCTCTCAGTTGCTCGCCTTTTTCGAATATGGCCGTGTTTTCGCTTGTGCGACGGCGTTGGGTTTGGCCCAAGCTGCCATGGATGATGCGGTCAAGTGGGCAGGGGAGCGCAAGGCCTTCGGGAAGAGCGTGTCCGAGTTCCAGCAGGTGCAGGAGATGCTCACCGATATGGAGGTGAAGCTCGCCAACATGCGCCATATGGTATATAAGGCTGCATGGGAATTCGATCACGGGTGCCACGAGCGCCTGACCGTTGCCCTTATGAAGCGCTATGTTCCTCGCGCCGCCACAGAGGTTGCCAGCGATGCGATGCAGATCCTCGGTGGGCGAGGGTACACCACCCATGAGCGCATCAGCTCGATTTGGCAGGATTGCCGAGGGTTTCAGATCGCCGAGGGAACCGATCAGATCATGGTATACATCGCCGCTCCGCTCATCATGGCGAAATACGCTTCAGAAATCGACGGTTAACGGTTTGCGGCATACATATGTTTAGCAGTAAGGAGCGGGCGTTTGCCCGCTCCTTATTTGTGTAAGCGCCCAACCGTTCGCCGGCAGATTTTGCTCGATAGCGATTTTCCGACGCTTCTCGCTCGTGGCTGTGTGCGCTGATTCCCATTTTTATGGATTGCAACCCGTAATCTATAGAAATGGGCGAAAAACCTATGCAAGTTTCCCGCATCAAGCAGCAACCGATAGTCAGTATCTATAGGTAGATGGACAAATCAGAAATACTGACCGTAACCTTATGTGCAGATTCGGCGGATTATACTTAGCGAATTTGTTCTTGGATCGGCAACGTTTTGTGGAGTTAATCCAAGACGCTTACCGCTTTGAGGGAATTCTGGCCCCCTCGAAGCGGAGGCGATCGTCTTGCTTTTCAACTAAGGAGGAAGAAAGTGGGCGAAACCGCTAAGTACACGGATAAGATGAGCGTGCGTCACATTCTCATCGTTATCTCGGGCATCATGATCACGTTCGGATGCTCGGCTCTGGTCTTCTCGACCTGGAGCGCATTCCAGGCAGTCGTGCCTGAGCAGTTGGGCGTCGACACGGCTACGTGGGCGCTCTACATCACCGTTCTGTATCTTGCCGAGGCTTTCTCGGCGCCGTTCATCGGCAAGCTGCTTGCTAAGACCGACATCCGCATCGTGTTGTCCGCCTCCGCCCTGCTCGTCGGCCTCGGCTTCATCCTGATCTCCATCGTGAAGACCCTTTGGATCTTCTACGTTGCCGGCCTTATGATGGGCCTTGGCGAAGTCGGTCTGCTGTGGCTGGCCGTTCCCACGCTATGCAACAAGTGGTTCAACAAGAACTCCGGCACCATCATCGGCGCTTGCATGGCCTTCACTGGCATCGGCGGCGCGATCTGGCTGCAGGTGTTCAATGCCCTGAACGCTTCCGGCATGGACATCTGGACCATCTACATGATCTGGGGTATCGCTGCTCTGGTCACCTCTCTTCCGTTCACCCTGCTGTGCATCCGCTCCACTCCCGAGGAGTGCGGCTGCCTGCCCTACGGCGCTCCGCAGACCGCTTCCGGCAAGCCTGCCGGCCTGGATGCCGGTAAGGCCATGAAGTCCGTCGCCTTCTACGCCGTGTTCCTGCTGGCCGGCATCATCAACCTGCTGACCATCGTCGCTCAGCAGTTCCCGAAGTACACCAAGTCCCTCGATGACGGCACCGGCACCATGCTGGCCGTGGGCGTCACCATGGCAACCGTCATGATGGCTTCCCAGGCTATCTGCAAGCTTGCCCTGGGTGTGTGCGCTGACAAGAACTCCAAGGTCAGCTTCCTGGCTGCTTGCGCAACCGGCATCATCGGCGTTCTGCTCGTGTGGTTCGGCACCGGTTCCACCATGGTCCTGTACGCTGGCGCCGCCGTCTATGGTTTCTTCTTCGCCAGCTGCGTCGTGCTCGTGCCCATCTTGGTTCGTCAGCTGTTCGGCCAGCGCGAGTACCCCGAGATCTACTCCCGCGTGTCCATGTTCGTCAACATCGTCGGCGCTATCGGTGCTCCGTTCTGGGCTCTGTTCGGCAAGAACTACCCGATGCTGTTCACCGTCGCCATCGTCCTGCTCGTCGTCGTCCTGCTGCTCGGCATCTTCTGCTTCGGCAAGATGAAGGGCCTGCAGGAGCAGTGGACCGAGTAATCGGCGTTCGCTCAAATCGTCGCAGGCTTCGGCAAAACCCGTTGCCTACAGAAAAGCCGCCCCGTGTGGGGCGGCTTTTTCAGTGTTTGGAATCCCATTCGAAGCTTCGGGTGAACTCGATGAAGTTCTCGACCGCCCGCGTTTTGTAGGATGCCGTCTTAAATGTCAGGCATACCGTGTGGAAGTCGTCGTCGATTTGGGTGAGCTTCTTGGTAATCAGCTCGCGGAAAGGGGAGAGCCCGATCGTGTTGAGGGCCAGCCCCACGGTTCCCGTGGTGCTATCCACCATCGACCCCAAGGTGATCTCGTCGTTGGCGCTTGTGTGATAGGGCGTGATGCCGTGGGTTTTCATGAGCTGGGCCACCTCGGCGCCGATCGGCGTGTTGGGCGGGTAGGTGATCACCTCGCGCCCGCGCAGGTCCTCAAGCATGAGGTTCTTGTTCCATGCCAGTTTGTCGCTTCGATGCACCACGGCCACGAGTTGCTGCGTGAGCACGGGTATGAAGGTGAGGTTTGCCTTATCGGGCACATATGCAGTGAACGCAAGCTCGTAGCGATCGTTCTCCAGGTCTTCGATCAAGGGAAGCGTTAACCCTTGGAAGACGTTGACCTGAGCGCTTCTGCCATACGCCTCGCGGTAGCCTTTGATGAGCGCGGGGAGATAGTCGCTCTGGATGGTGTAGATGGCGCCGATATCGATGCTTCCCGTCGGCGACCCTGCATGCTCTTTCGCCAAGGCGATGCCCTTTTCCAGGGTGTTGAGCGCCTCCGTCGCGTATTCGTAGAATTCCGCCCCGTAGCGCGTCAGCTTGATGGTTCGGCCCTCGCGCTTGAACAGGGGGATGCCAAGCTCTTTTTCCAGTTGCGAGATCGAATTCGATAGCGTCGGCTGCGAGATGAACAGCTCTTCGGCCGCATGCGTATAGTGCTTAACCTCGGCTAGCTTGCGAAAATAGTACAGCTGTGACAGGTTCATAGGCGCCTCCGGCTTATGATGCTCGCGTGTGAGCTTATGTATATACTCTAGCGCAATGTGGGTGCCCTGCGTTGTCGAATCGCTGCGTTGCGGGGTTTGCCCGCAGCGTGCGAGAGCGACATCGTCACGTTCTCATACGGAAATGCCTGATTTCGCTTGTTTTGCAGATGGAGGGCCGGCCCCCGGCTTTTCCCTGCATATAGCGAAAAACCGCCCCGAAGGACGGCTTCTCGCACAAGCTGAAGGTAAGCGCTTAGGCTTGGAACCTGGAACGGCCCAAAGGAGTTTAGTTTCCGGTTCCAGGAGGGTATGGCTTAGTCGAAGGTGTACTCGATCTTGCCGCCGTGGTTCTGGCACTCGCGGGCGATGGTGATGCGCTGCACGCAGGGGGCTCCTTCCTCAAGCCACATGGCGCGGCAGTCGCGATACAGGCGCTCGGTGGGGCCGTAGGGGCAATCCTCGAAGTAACCGTCGCCGCCGAAGATCTCGAGCATCTCGTCGGACACCAGCTTGACGGTGTCGATGGAGAACAGCTTGCAGATAGCGGCCTTCTCGGTGACGTACTCGTTGTGCGGGTCCTTGTTGAAGTCGCGCGCGAAATCGTAGATGGCGCAACGCAGGACGTGGATCATCTTCTGCATGTCGGCGATCTTGGCCTTGATCATCTGACGGGAAGCGATCGGCTTGCCGAAGGTGATGCGGTCGTTGGCGCGCTTGAGGGAGATCTCGAGCATGCGCTGGGCCATACCAAGGTTGGACATGGCGATGTGCACGCGGGAGACGGACAGGGAGTGGATGGCGATCTCCATGCCCTGGCCCTCCTTGCCGAGCAGATACTTCGGCTCGAGCACCAGGTTGGTGAACTTCAGGCCTGCATGGCCGGCGCCGCGGCAGCCCATCATATGGGGCATGGGGACGATCTCGAAGCCCGGAGCGTTGTTGGGGACCAGGAAGCCGGACAGGCGGGTGTCCTTGTCGTCATCGGGGTTGGTCACGGCGATGACGTAGGTGTAATCGGAGCAGTCGGTATGGCTGATCAGCCACTTCTCGCCGTTCAGGACGTAGTTGCCGTCGGCGTTCTTGATGGCTGTGGTGTGCAGGTCGGCGCCCGTGCCGCCGGTCTGCTCGGTGATGGCGAAGTTGCAGTACACCGTCTTATCCTGGAACTTGTCCATCAGCTCGGCCTTGACCTCGTCGGTGCCGTAGTCGTCAAGGATGCGCCAGTTCATGTCGGCAGCGTGATGCAGGTGCATGCGCATGCCGCCCGGGCCGCGGGAGAACTCTTCCTGGACGCGCAGGATCTCAAGCTCGTCGAGGTCCCATCCGCCGTACTCGCTGGGCAGGTAGAAGCGATACAGGTCGTTGTTCTTGGCTAGTTCGTAGAACTCCTCCGGGAAGGTGTTGGTGACCTCGACCTCTTTCTGAATCTCCTCGAACGGACCTTCGGCAAGCTCGCGGATCTGCTTCAGATACGCTTCGAACTGCTCGTCGGTGATCTTTGCATTGGGATTCATATGAACCTCCTTAGACTGTGCCCGCCTATTCGCTATCTTCGTTGCCGCGATAGGCTGTATCGGCTTTCGACACCATCGATTATGCGACCCTGTTCTCGGGAAATCCAATTCAGCGTCCCAAACGATTCGGGCGAAATCATTTGCAAAACGAATAATGGCGGATACGCTGGTGAAATCGCTTCCAAAATACTCGATATCCCCAGGTGAATGGCAAAATTTCAACCAAAAGAACAGTGCACCCGCAGCCTTTTCGGAGGCTGCGGGTGCGCAAAATGGCAGGTGTTGTCGTAACGCTATTTGATTTTGTCCAGGTTCAGCATGGAGATGCGGTCCATGGACCTTTTCACGATGCCGATCCCTTCGATCAGCGCATAGAGCTCGAAACCGCTCTTGCAGCGGAATGCGCATTCCTCGCAGGGAATCTTGTTGCAATAGGCGAATGCATCTTCAGCGGCCAGTGCAAACACCAGGGGAGGGAATTTCTTGGGCATGATGTACTTCAGCTGCATGCCCGTGAACGTTTTGAGGGCAACCCAGCGGATGCGATAACGCGATGGGTCCTGGATCTTCCACGTGACGATGACGGCATTGTTGTTGAAGCCGCCGTCGATGTGGTAGTCGAACACGACGCCCTCGGGCAGCTCGTCGGCATCCACGAACGTCATGTGCTCGTTTTCGGTGCCGGCGTCGTCGTTGAGGCACGTGTACGGAGGTTGGCCCACCAGCGTGCGTCCGGTGCCCGTGTAGGAGGCCTCTGCGTCGCCGTTGAGCGCGACCAGCACGTTTCCGGCCGCATCCTTCACGAAGGGAAGGTCGTCGGCTGCAACGCGGGGTTTCCAGGTTGCGCGCGTGCGGGTGATGCTGTATTGCTGTTCGATCATTGCTAATCCTCGATACCCATACGATGCTTGATTTCCTTGGCCAGCACGAAGCGCTGCACCTTGCCGGTGGCGGTGCGGGGGATTTTGTCGATGACCTCAAGGCGTTCGGGCCACAGGCGTTTAGCGATCCCCTTGCCATCCATATATTCTAGCAAGTCGTGCAGGCACAGCTCTTCTCCATTCGGGTCTGCCGGCACGGCGAACAGGCATATCCTCTCGCCTAGGCGCTCGTCGGGCATGCCGATCGTCGCATGATCGACGATCTGATCCCATCCCATGACGTCGTCGTCGACCTCGCGAGCCGATATGTTCTCGCCGCCGCGGATGATGATCTCCTTTTTGCGGCCGTTGATCTTCACGCGGCCCTGCTCATCGATGGTGCATAGATCGCCGCTGTAGAACCAGCCGTCATCGTCCAGCGCCTCGTCGGTGCGTTCCGGATCGTTCAGGTAGCCCACGAACATATGCGGCCCGCGGCTTGCTTCCTCTCCCTGGACGCCCGGCGCCACCTCTTGACGGTGTTCGTCGACGGCCTTCACTTCGATCCCAGGATACGGGACGCCCGAGAAACGACCATTCCACTCAATGCATTTCTCGCGGGGAACGCGCAGGTGGGGGCAGCTTTCGGTTGAGCCGTACAGCTCGCAGAGCAAAAACCCATGGCGGTTCGCCATCTCGATGAGGCTTCCCGGCACGGGTGCTCCTCCGCATAGGAAGTACTTGAGGGTGGGGATAGCCTTACCTGTTTCCTCGAGGTGCTTCAGAAGGTCGTGCACGAATGGCGTAGCGCCGCAGGACCAGCTGACGTTCTCCCGATTGATCAGCTCGACTGCCTCATCGGCTTCGAAGCGCAGCTGCAGCACGCAGCGTCCGCCCGTGAGCATCGGCGAGATCAGGCCATGGAAAAAACCCGTTGCATGGTTGAGCGGGGAGGGCATCCATACGGTGTCGTCCGGACCTAGTTCGAGGTCGCTGGAGAAGACCCGCTCCGAATAGAGCAGGTTGTTATGCGTGAACAGCGCGGCTTTCGGTTTTCCGGTCGTTCCCGATGTCGACAAGATGCAGGCGACATCGTCGGAATGCGCCGGGCAAGGGCCGGTGAAGGGCGCAACGGATTCCAAGACCTTTGAAAGCGTTGCAGCGTTTTCGTCGTGCGCAGGTTTGACTTTGTCCAAGAGCAGCAATGCGCGCAAGGAAGGGATTCGATCCCTGAATTTCTGGAACTCCAGCTCGTAGTCCGTTTTGTACGAGAATGTGGGGCAGATATATGCCTTCGTGCCGACCTGATTGAAGATGTACTCCAAATCGGCGGCGTTCATGGCGGTGGCAACGGGATGCATGACGGCGCCGATTTTGACGCACGCCACATAAATCATGCAAAATTCCGCCCATTTGGGAACCTGAAAGGAGACGACATCGCCGTTTCGCACGCCTTTTCCCGTGAGCCAGGCGGCGATGCGGCTTGCTCCCTCGTCTACCTCGCGATACGTCAACGAGCAACCAAGGTCGTCCTGAACGTATACGCGATCGGCGAATCGAGTGCTGCGGTCCTGCCAGACGTCTGCGATGGTGTCGGTTCCCCAGGCGCCGCTTTCGTAAAAGCGCCGCTTTTCAGCTTCGTTGATTTTGACGTCGGTGATCATAGGACCCCTCCATATGATATGGGGAAGGGGCGATCGGCGTCGCCCCTTCCCAAGCAACTCTGTCGCTATGCAAGAAAGCCTTTGGGTAAGGTATATTACTTGCCCTGGAGCACTGCCAGGTCGACGGGACCGGAAACGGCGCCCTCGGCCTCGGCGGCCTTGATCTCATCCTCGCTGTAGCCGAGCTCCTTCATGACGTCCTCGGTGGCAGAACCCAGCTTGCCGCCCGGAATCAGATCCTCGGTCTCGCCAAGCTCGAACTGGACGGGAGCAGTGGGGCACCAACGCGGGCCGGCGGGGTACTGAACGGGCTTGATGTACTCGTTGATCAGCGCGTTCTGGTCCTCGTAGATGTCGGTAGGCGTCTGAGCCGGTTCGCAGGGCATGTCGTTCTCGGAGAACATCTTCAGCAGCTCCTCGCGCGTGAACTGCGCGAAGCCGTCGTCGAGGATCTTGACGACCTCGGGAGCGAGGCCCTTGTCGTTGACGGTCTGGCAGCAGCTGTAGTCCGGATGCTCGGCAAGCTCGTCGCGGCCGATGAGGTGCATGACGCGCGGCCAATCGCGGTCGTACTCCGGCAGGCACAGGACGACCCACTTCTGGTCCTTGGAGCGGAACACGTTGTTCAGCGGGTTGTTGACCTCGAGGCGGCTCTTCGGATAGGGGTTGCCGTACTGGGCGGAGATCATGCCCGTGGCCAGGGTGTAGATGCCGGCGTGCTGCAGCGCGCAGGTGACGTAATCGCCCTCGCCGGTCTTCTCGCGACCCTGCAGCGCGGCCAGGATGCCGGCCACCAGGAACACGGAGCACTGGTAATCGCCGTAGCCGTTGGTCGGGATCATGGGGGAGTCGCCCTTGTTGACGGTGGTGCCGAAGACGCCGCCGCGGCCCATGTAGCAGGTCACGTCGAAGCCGGCTGCGTCCTTCTCGGGACCTTTCTTGCCGTAGCCCAGGCCATGGCCCATGATCAGGCGCGGGAACTTCGCATGCAGGCTCTCCCAGTCCAGGCCCATCTTGGCCAGGGACTTGGTGCGGGTGTTGGTGATGAAGACGTCGGCGTCCTCGAGCAGCTTCATCATGACCTCGTTGCCCTTCTCGGACTTGAGGTTCAGCGCGACGAAGCGCTTGTGGAAGTTGGCCACGTCGAATGCCAGGTTCTCCTCATCGCTGGAGGGCATGCCGAAAACGACAGCCTGATTCGTGCGGCACGGATCGCCCTTGAACGCTTCGACCTTGATAACGTCGGCACCCCACTCGCCGAGGATACGGCCGGTGGTCGGGGTTGCCAAGAACGTGGTGAGGTCGACGACCTTCAGACCCTTCAAAGGTTGCATACTAAAATCCTCCTTGCTTAGATGCGTTCCCGGTTGTCCGGGTTTCGAGCGTTTCAGCGTTCTGGCTCGCTTACAGCTCGATAGCGTTTCGCTGGTAAGGAAAAGAGGGCCATCCACGCATGGCAGACGACCCTCCTCTCGAAGTGAATTTGTTCCTGCGATCGACGCCGATCAAAGGGTGATTACAGCTGGTACTCGACCTTGCCGCCGAACTTCTGGCAGTTGCGGGCAATGGTGATGCGCTGGACGTTCGGGGCGCCCTCCTCGAGCCACATGGCGCGGGCGTCGCGGTACAGGCGCTCGGTCGGGCCGTAGGGGGAGTCCTCGAAGTAGCCGTCGCCGCCGAAGATCTCCAGCATGCCGTCGGAGACGATGCGGGTGGAGTAGATGGAGAACAGCTTGCACATGGCGGCCTTCTCCTCGATGTACTTGCCGTTGGGATCGGCGTCGTACTCGCGGCCGAAGTCGTAGACCATGCAGCGCAGGGCGTGGGTGTACATCTGCATCTCGGCGATCTCGCGCTTGATCATCTGGCGGGAAGCGATCGGCTTGCCGAAGGTGATGCGGTCGTTGGCGCGGGCCAGGGAGATCTCCAGCATGCGCTGGCACATGCCCAGGTTGGAGGCGGCGATGTGGGCGCGGGAGACGGACAGGGAGTGGATGGCGATCTCCATGCCCTGGCCCTCCTCGCCGAGCAGGTACTTCTTGTCCAGCTTCATGTCGGTGAACTTCAGGCCGGTGTGGGCGGCGCCGCGTGCGCCCATCATGTGGGGCATCGGGGTGACCTCGTAGCCGGGGGTGTCGACGGGCACGAAGAAGGCGGACAGGCGCTCGTCGCCGGACTTGGACTCGTCGGTGACGGCGATGACGTAGGCGAACTCGCAGCAGTCGGTGTGGGAGATCAGCCACTTCTCGCCGTTGAGGACGTAGTCGCCGTTCTCGTCCTTGACCGCGGTGGTGTGGATGTCGGCGCCGGTGCCGCCGGACTGCTCGGTCAGGGCGAAGCAGGTGAAGATGGTCTTGTCCTGGAACTTGTCCATGTACTGGGCCTTCAGCTCATCCGAGCCGTAGTCGTCCAGGATGCGCCAGTTCAGGTCGGCAGCGTAGTGCAGGTGCATGCGCATGCCGCCCGGGCCGCGGGAGAACTGCTCCTGCACGCGCAGGATGTCGAGCTCGGACAGGTCCCAGCCGCCGTACTGGGCCGGCAGGGCGAAGCGGTACAGGTCGTTCTCCTTGGCCAGCTCGTAGAACTTCTCCGGGAAGACGTTCGTGACCTCGATCTCGGGCTGCATCTCCTCGAACGGGCCCTCGGCCAGGTTCTTGATCTGCTCGAGGTAGGCCTCGAACTGCTCCTTGGACAATTTGCTCATCAAATCCTCCTTTGGGAAATTGGGTTCGGTTCCTTCAACCGAATCCCTTTGACGCCACCCATTTTGCGCACTTTCAATGCTTTGGTCTAATGCATGAAATCTAGCGGTTTCTCGGGCAAATCATAGAAGCGATGCATAGTAACCCATGCATGCCGCATATAATCCCAGGTGAGCATGAGTAAGGGGGATGGGGAAGATATGTTGGATATATGAATCACCCCATGTTGTTATATGGGACAGCTGAAGCAAAGTGTCCAAATCGGTGGTTCACGAGGTTTGATTGCTCCTGCTTCAACATCATTTCTACCTCTTGACATCTGGCTGTAGCCAGATGACTTCGAATTCTGGTTTAAAGGTCGATTTCAAGCGATTTGAAGCGAATATCTGTAGTGGTGCAATATTATGTAGCTCTATCGGTCTATGAGATCTAACTCATTGTTACTAAATCCTATTGGAATTCTTAAGAGTGGCGAAAGTTGCTATGAACGAATGGTTTGGTGAATCTTATACGGCTGTCCTAGCCTATTACGCAGCGCTCGCACCTGCCGCTGGTTTTCAGGGCCGTTGCGCTATGAGCATCCCTGCTGATATCGAAGGCAAGCGGGTCCTTGATGTCTGTTGTCGTAAGGGAAAGGGGGCTTTTGCCTTGGCGGATGCCGTTGGGCCCTCGGGGTTCGTGGTCGGTGTGGACCCCGATCCGGACAACATTGCCGCCGCATGTGCCGCGGCCCCTGGGAATCATTGGGCTGGCGCGTTTTGGGAACGTTGCCTGCGATTTTCGCAAGCCATCCCTGAAAACCTTTTCTCAGATCGGATAGGGGATAGGGCTTTCGATCTGGTGTATATCAACAGCGTCATGAACCTCGTGTGGTCTCTGCCCGCCTCGCTTGCCGAATTCGCACGGGTGTTGGCGCCTGGAGGAAGATTGTGGGTTGCGCAAGGCGTGTTCGCCGACGATGGTTTGGACGCACTGGGGGAGCATGCGGTTATGCAGGACGGCGCGGGTATGCCCGGCGCGGGTGCCGCTCTCGCCAAGGGTACGGATGCGCCTAGCGTGGACGCGTCTCTCATGAATACCGATAGGAGGGACTCCGTGATGAGCGGGCATATGCCCTTGGACGGCGAGCCGGGTCGGATCGACGTGTTTTCACAAGCGCTTTCGCGTGCGGCGTTCGAGCAGATGTGCTTGGAGGCCGGTTTCTCCTCCGTCGCCTTCTCGTCCGTATCGTCGATCTTCGGTGAAGATCCGCGCCATGGGAAATGCCCTGGCGGCGTACGGTTCTGCCTTGCCGATGCCTGTGCAACCATATAACGTGGTCCGATCGCTTTGCGTGAGCGCATATTGCGTTTTATGGTGAACTTGCGTCTGCGCGCGGCGGCGCTGGTAAATCAATCTTCCGTATGGTATAAAAGTTTTGCATTGCAGCAAGCGCGCGACGGCGCGCACCATACTTTCGCAGACGGAAAGTGGGTTTTTACCCGCTTTTTTGTATGTTAGGGCACAGAAAGGAGCTTATGAGCGTGCTCAGCAAGAAGGAAACCGAGCTGCTTGACGCGCTGGAGCCCCGTGCGGCGTCCGAAGGCGTTGAGATCGTGACCGTGCAGGTCGTAGGCGCCAAGAAGGCGCCTACTATTCGCGTGTTCATAGACACGCCCGAGGGCGTGAGCTTCGATGAGCTGGCGAAAGCGCAGGCGTGGATCAACGACATCATGGATGCGCTCGACCCGTTCCCCGGAGCCTACACCCTTGAGGTGTCCTCGCCGGGCATCGACCGCCCGTTGCGCACGGAGCAGCATTTCGCGCGCTACGCCGGTCAGCAGGCCGTGGTGAAGCTCGCCCATCCCATCGACGGGCGCAGCAACTTCACCGGCACGATCGTCTCGGCCGATGACGGCAACGTCGTCATAGACGTCGACGGCCAGCAGGCCGTCCTGCCGATCGATCAGATGAAACGCGCCCACCTGAAGGGCATCGTGGATTTCAGCTCCTAGCCGGAGCTGATTGGAGAAAGGAAGCTAAAACGTGGCAAGTTCTGAGTTGATCGAGGCTTTGCAGGCCTTGGCCCACGAGCGCAAGATCGACGAGTTCTATCTGATCGACCGCTTGGAAGCCTCCCTGGCCAAAAGCTATCAGCATATCCTCGACCTCGAGTGGGACGCTCGAGTGACCATCGACCGCCAGACGGGCAAGATCTACGTCTACGAGCTGGTCCCGGTCGGCGAACCCGACGAGGAGACGGGCGAGTACTCCGAGTTCGAGGAGCGCGATGTCACCCCCGCCGACGTCAGCCGCATCGCCGCGCAGAACGCCAAGAGCGTTATCAGCTCCATCGTTCGCGAGGCCGGCCGCCAGTCCATCTACGAGGAGTTCGCCGGCCGCGTCGGCGACCTGGTCACGGGCACCGTGCTGCAGGGCACGCCCGATTTCACCATCATCAAGATCCGCGACGGCGTCGAGGCGGAGCTGCCGCATTACGACGTGAAGCGCTATCCCGGCGAGCGTAACGAACGCCCCGCTGGCGAGCATTATCGCCACAACCAGCGTCTGAAGGTGCTTATCATCGAGGTGCGCGATCCCGGTTCGGACGCCCCGCGCATGCGCGGCGAGCAGGCCCGCCCGGCCATCGTCGTGTCCCGCACGCACCCCGACCTTATCCGTCGCCTGTTCGAGATCGAGGTTCCCGAGATCTACGACGGCCTGGTCGAGATCAAGTCCATCGCCCGCGAGCCCGGCGCCCGCTCCAAGGTCGCCGTTACCTCCCGCGAGCATAACCTCGACCCCGTGGGCGCCTGCGTCGGCCCCAAGGGCAGCCGCGTGCGCATGGTCGTCGAGGAGCTGCGCAACGAGCGCGTCGACGTCATCCAGTGGGATGAGGACCCGGCCCGCTACGTGGCAAACGCCCTTTCCCCGGCCAAGGTCGATCGCGTCCTGGTCGACGAGGAGAACAACTACGCAACCGTCATCGTGCCCGACGACCAGCTGTCGCTGGCCATCGGCAAGGAGGGCCAGAACGCCCGCCTGGCCGCGCGTCTGACCGGTTGGCACATTGACATCAAGTCCGCCAGCTTCACCGGCGCCCCGCTTCCGAAGACCGAGAACATGCTCATCGACGAGGATGACCTCGAGGACGAGGAGGAGCTGTGCGCTTACGTTGACGAAAACGGCGTCCGCTGCCGCAACCATGCCCGTCCCGACAGCTGCTTCTGCGGCATCCACGACGGCCTGGACGAGGAATAGGCGTCACATATGGCAACGGCAACCAACACGGGCAAACGACAACGCAGCTGCATCGCCTGCGGCGCGCAGGCCGACAAAACGGGCCTGCTGCGCATCGTACGCACCCCTGAGGGGGCCGTTGCGTTCGATGCCACCGGCCGCGCACCAGGTAGGGGCGCCTATGTGTGCTCCGCGGAATGCTTCGCAGCCGCGTGCAAGAGGAACAAGCTCGACCGAGCGCTTAAGGCGACGCTCGGCAGCGATGATTACGACCGGATCGCCGCCGATATCGCCGCGCACGCGCGCGATGCGAGGGAAATGTAGAGGAGTGGTATATGGCCAGCATGCGAGTACATGAGTTGGCGAAGGAGTTCAACATGTCCAGCAAGGACATGCTCGACAAGCTCCACGAAATGAAGATCACCGCGAAAAGCCATGCCAGCATGCTGGCTGAGTCCGATGTGGAGAAGGTTCGCCAGAACCTGTCCCCCGAGATCAAGGAGCGCGCGGGCGAGCTTCCGGCCGAAGAGGCCAAGCAGCTCGCCGAGGAGCGCGCCGAGGCCAAGCGCCAGCAGGCCGAGGCCGAGCGCGCCCGTCGCGAGGCCGTCGAGCAGGAGCGCGCGGCCCGCGAGGCCGAGCGCGCCAAGCGCGCCGAGGAGGGCGGCCCTGCGGCCAAGCCCGCCGCCAAGCCGCAGGCCAAGAAGGTGACTAACAACCCCTTCGAGAGCTTGGCAAGCCAGATCGAATCCGAGAAGGAGCGCGTGGCCCGCGAGGCCGCCGAGCGCAAGGCCCGTGCCCGCGCTGCCGCCATGGCCAAGGAAGTCGCCAAGAAGCAGGCCGTCGAGGAGGCCCTGCGCAACCGCAACTCCAAGGGTTCGGCCCACAAGCCCGCAGCCGCGGCGCCCAAGCGCCAGGCACCGGTGCTCGGCGCCCGCAAGTCCAGCTTCGACAGCCTGCTCTCCCAGATCGAGTCCGAGAAGCAGCGCATCGAGAAGCAGAAGGCCGAGCAGCCCGCCCGCGGCGCCGATGCCAACAAGCAGCAGCGCGGCGCCCGCAAGCACGGCAAGAAGGGCATGCATGTCGAGCAGCACGTGCCCGAGCTCGAGCAGCAGGCACCTGGTGAGGACCGTTACGCCCAGATGGCCGTGAAGGCCGAGGAGCTGCAGCGCGACAAGGTGCTCGCCGAGGCACGCGCCGCCGTCGCCGCCGCCAACTCCCATGAGGGCGAGGGCCGTCGTAAGAAGCGCAAGCAGAAGCGCGAGGCCGAGGCCCGCGAGCGCATGGAGATGGAGGCCATCGAGCGCGGCCTCGATCCCAGCCTGGTGCTCGACGATTCCGTCGTCGAGATCCCGCAGGGTTCCACCGTGGCCAAGTTCGCCGAGCTTCTCGGCGTGCAGCCCAACGACGTCATCAAGCGCCTGTTCATGCTCGGCCAGGTGCTCACGCTCACGCAGTCCATGTCCGATGAGCTCGTGGAGCTCATCGCCGACGACATGGGCCGCAAGGTCCGCGTCGTGTCCCCCGAAGAGGAGTTCGCCATCGTCTATCACGATAGCGACGAGGACCTCAAGCCGCGTCCGCCCGTCGTCACCGTCATGGGCCACGTCGACCACGGCAAGACGTCGCTGCTCGACGCCATCCGCCACACCGGCGTCGCCGAGGGCGAGGCCGGCGGCATCACGCAGCACATCGGCGCTTCGGTCGTGCGCATCGGCGATCGTCAGATCACCTTCATCGACACGCCCGGCCACGAGGCCTTCACGGCAATGCGCGCCCGCGGTGCCCAGGTGACCGACGTCATCGTCCTGGTCGTCGCCTCCGACGACGGCGTCATGCCGCAGACCATCGAGGCCATCAACCACGCTAAGGCCGCAAACGTGCCGATCGTGGTGGCCGTCAACAAGATCGACAAGCCCGGCGCCAACCCCGATCGCGTGCGCCAGGAGCTCACCGAGTACGGCGTCATCCCCGAGGAGTGGGGCGGACAGAACATGTTCGTCAACGTCTCGGCGAAGAAGAAGCTGCACATCGACGACCTGCTCGAGACCATCCTGCTGCAGGCCGATGTGCTCGAGCTTCGCGCCAATCCCGATGCGCTGGCATCCGGCTTCGTCATCGAGGCCAACCTCGACAAGGGCCGCGGCCCCGTGGCCACCGTGCTCGTGCAGCGCGGCACGCTGCATCCGGGCGACACCGTCGTCGCCGGCACGTCCTACGGACGCGTCCGCGCCTTGGTGGACCCGCGCGGCCAGCACGTCGAGGGCGCTGCGCCTTCCTACCCGGTCGAGATCCTGGGCCTGAACAGCGTTCCGGTCGCCGGCGACGAGTTCCGCGTGTTCGAGGACGAGCGCGATGCCCGCAAGCTGGCCGAGGAGCGCGCGCTGCGCGCACGCCTGGCCGAGCAGGAGACCAAGTCGCACATGAACCTGGACGACCTGTTCAACCGCATCGAGGAGGGTAAGCAGACCGACCTGAACCTTATCGTGAAGGCCGACGTGCAGGGCTCCATCGAGGCGCTGCGCGACGCGTTCAACAAGATGGACCAGTCCGAGGTCAAGATCAACATCGTGCACTCCGCGGTCGGCGGCATCACCGAGACCGACGTCACGCTGGCTGCGGCTTCCGACGCCATCATCATCGGCTTCAACGTGCGTCCGACCGGCAAGTCCAAGCAGCAGGCCGAGAAGGAGAAGGTCGACATCCGCCTGTACCGCGTCATCTACCAGGCCATCGAGGACATCAACGCGGCCCGCGTGGGTCTGCTCAAGCCCGAGATCGTCGAGGAGGACACCGGTACCGCCGAGGTGCGCGAGACCTTCAAGGTCCCGAAGGTGGGCACCATCGCCGGTTGCTACATCACCGACGGCGAGCTGCACCGCGACGACAAGATCCGCCTCGTGCGCGAAGGCACCGTCATCTTCGAGGGCGAGCTTGCATCTCTGAAGCGCTTCAAGGACGACGTGAAGGCCGTCAAGCAGGGCTATGAGTGCGGTATCGGCGTTGCCGGCTATCAGGACCTCAAGGTCGGCGACACCATCGAGGGCTACACCATCAAGGAAGTTGAGCGCACCGAGTAATAAGCGTTGCCGCCTGCAAGGGCGGCACGCCCTCGGCGCATGAAAGGGCTCCGGCATTCGATCCGGCTCCTAGGTTCCGCAAGACGTGTACGCGCGTACGTGTCTTGCGGTGACGGAGCGGATTCGAGGCCGGAGCCCTTCTCGCTACCTTCGTGGTGCCCTATACTTCATGTATCCAAACCTGACCCTTCAGAGGAGCTGTATCTATGAAGCAAGGTTCCACCAACCGTAAAGTCAATCAGCAGGCGCGCGAGGTCATCGCATCCATCCTGCTCTTCGAGATCTCCGACCCGCGCCTGTCGCTGGTCACCATCACGGGCTGCGAGGTCAGCTACGACCGCAGCGTCTGCAACGTTTTCTACACCGCCGATCGCGGCGAATACGAGGAAGTCGCCGAAGCCTTCGAGAAGGCTTCGGGTCGCATCCGCTCGCTCATGGCGCGTCAGCTTTCCTGGCGCGTGGCGCCTGCGCTGCGCTTCATCCTGGATAAGTCCGTGGATGAGGCCGAGCGCATCGCATCTGCCCTCGAGCGCGATGCCGAGCGCAATCGCGAATCGGCCGCCATCGCCGCCGAGCGCGAGGCCATCGAAGCAGCTGAAGAAACCGATCAGGAATAGCGGGGGATCGCCGCTATGACCGTAACCCCTCAAACGAACTGCACGCTCGAGCAGCTCGCCGATGCCTTGCGTCCGCTCGATGATCTCGTCATCTGCGGCCACGTTAGCCCCGATGGCGACTGCCTGGGCTCCCAGCTCGGCCTTGCCGCCGCGTTGCGCCAGCTCGGCAAGCGCGTGACCTGCGTGCTGGTCAAGGACGAGCCCATCGAGGAGAACCTGTTGCAGCTGCTGCCGGGAGCTGCCGATATGGTGCCGGCGTGCGAGTACGACGGCCCTGTCGGCGCCTTCGTCGGCGTGGACGTTCCCACGCGCGAGCGCATCGGCCAGGCGGCGTGCAGCCTCCTCGATCGCGCGCAGGCCTCATTCACCATCGACCACCATGCGGTCGACGAGCGTATGTGCGAACTGGCCTACGTGGACCCCGATGCCGCATCCACCACCTTGCTCATCTGGGAGCTTTCGGGGATGCTCGGCGTCTCACGTTCCGGCGATCTGGTCACGTGCTGCTACACGGGCCTGGTCACCGATACCGGCCGCTTCCAGTATCAGAACACCGATGCCCGCTGCATGCGCCTCGCGTCTCAGATGGTCGAGGAGGGTGCCGACCCTGCATCCATTTCCCGAGCGGTATTCCAGAACCGCACGCTTGCCTCCATGCAGCTTGAAGCCCAGGCGGTCTCGCGTGCGGAGTTCCATGAGCGGGAAGGGTTCGCCATCAGCTACCTTACGCTTGCGGACTTCGCCCGTTTCGGTGCCGTGAAGTCGGATGCCGAGCCGGTCATCAACGCGCTGCGCTCCATCGCCGGCGTCAACGTCGCCTGCATGCTTCGCCAGCATGAGGACTGCATCCGAGGCAGCCTTCGCGCGAAAGACGATACCGATGTGTCCGCCATCGCCCGGGCATTCGGCGGCGGCGGTCACGTCGCCGCAGCGGGTTTCACCATGCATGGCAGCATGCAGGAAGCCGTGGATCGGGTGCGTGCGGCGCTGCAAGAGGCGGTGTGCGCCAGGTGAAGCGAGGAGAATCGGGGCTGTCGCTGGTAGTCGGCGTCGACAAGCCCAGCGGCATGACGTCCCATGACGTGGTCAATCGCTGCCGTCGCATCTTCGGCGAGAAGCGCGTCGGCCATACGGGCACGCTCGATCCGCTTGCAAGCGGTGTGCTGCCCATCTGCATCGGCCCCGCCACCAGGTTGGGCGCTTATCTTACCGGGCACGATAAAGCGTATCGGGCAACCATCGCGTTCGGCGTGGGAACCGATACCGACGATTGCGAAGGCGTGGTCACGCGCACCGGAGAAGCGCCGGTGGAAGTCGGCGACCGCAGCTTTGCGGAGCAAGCGGTCGAGCAGATGCTCGGGCCGCAGAAGCAGATGCCGCCGGCGTATTCAGCCATCAAAGTGAACGGGAAGAAGTCCTACGAGGCTGCGCGCGAAGGCCATATCATCGAGCTTTCCCCGCGAGATATCGAGGTGTACTCGGCGAAGCTCATCGCCGTCCGTTCGGGCGTGGGGGAGCAGCTTCCCGAGTGGGACGTCGAATTCCGCGTTTCGAAGGGCACCTATATCCGCGCGTTGGCGCGTGATTTGGGCCACAAAATCGGGTGTCCGGCTCATCTGGCTGCGCTCAGGCGCCTGGAGGTCGGCGGCCTTGCGCTTGATGAGTGCGTGCCGCTCGAGGCGCTTGAGGAGCTCAAGCTGCGTGCCGCCTTGGACCCGGTGCGGTTGCTGGACGTCCGCTTCGCTTACGTGGAGGGCGCAGCCGCCCAAGCCGTGGGCAACGGCAATGCGCTCCGTGCGGCCGATTGCCAGCTGTTCGAGCGCAGGCGTACCACGGCCCAAGCCGAGATGTGCGCTTGCACTGCCGGCGTGCGTGAAAGCGCACAAGCCCCGCAAGAGGGAGAGATTATCGCGGTCATCAGCCAAAACAAGGTTGTGGCCTTGTATCAGTACGACAGCAAGCGTGCATCGTTCAAGGCATGCTGCGTGTTCCAAACGGGGGTGCTTCGTGGCGCAGATCTTTAAAGCCGACGAAACGTTCGATCGCGGGTATTTCCAAGGCGCCTCGTGCGCGTTCGGCGTGTTCGATGGCGTGCATCGTGGCCATCGGTTCCTCTTGTCGTGCGCGCAGGATACCGCACGCGAAAACGGCGGGAAGTCCATCGCGCTCACATTCGACATCGATCCCGATGAGATGTTTCACGCGCAGCGTCTTCGCAAGCTCATGTCGAACCAGGAGCGTTTGGAGATGCTCGCGCAAACCGGCGTCGATGCGGTGGTTGCCCTTCCGTTTACGCGCGAGTTCGCGGCCAGCTCCCCTGAGGAATTCCTGGTCCGTACGTTCGGCACCGGCGTTCCCGCGCATCTGCACGTGGGTTTCGATTTCCACTTCGGGGCGAAAGCCGCCGGCGCGGTGCCGGAGCTGCGCACGTGGGCCGATGGTCACGGCATGCAGGTGCATGCGCATGACCTGAAAAGCGATGACGGCGCCCCCATCACCGCTACGCGCATTCGTCTGCTGTTGGCCGACGGAAAGCTCGACGAGGCAAATCATCTGCTCGGGCGCCCGTATTTCATGACGGGCATTGTTCGCCCCGGCCGCGGCGAGGGCGCCGACATGGGCATCCGCACCGCGAATCTCGAGGTTCCCGACCAGATGCGCCCGCTTTCCGATGGCGTGTACGGGGCATATGCGCACGTCGACGGCAGACGCTACAAGGCCGCGGTGAACGTGGGCGTGGCCGCAACGTTCGCCGATCGCGCCACGGCAACCTGCGAGGTCCATATCCTTGACTTCGACGGCGACATCTATGGCCAGTACATGAAAGTCGAGTTTATGAAGTGGCTTCGCCCGATGCGCGCCTTCGACGATATCTCCGAGCTCATCGCTGCTGTGCAGGCCAACATCGATTGGGTGCGCGAGAACCTGTAGGGAACCAAAGCGCCATGGTTTTCGTAAAACCAAAAAAGAAGCGACCCGATCGGGTCGCTTCTTTTTTCACGGTGATTCGGGTGGTTTCCCTTACACGATGCCCTGGGTCATCATGGCGTCGGCGACCTTCAGGAAGCCGGCGATGTTGGCGCCCATGACGAAGTT
>CAJMPP010000030.1 GCA_905215325.1 uncultured bacterium
GAGGATGCGCGCGAGGCCTTCACCTGCGTCGTCGTCCCCAACCGCCGCTGGGCCGTGATGGTGGAGAAGATGCTGCGCCGCCGCGGCTTCAACGTGTCGGCCGCCGGCGCCGCCGGCACGCTTGCAGGCGACCCGCGCGACTCCACGCGCTCCCGCGCGCTCGTGGCGTACACGAAGCTGGGGCTGCTAGCCGACCCCACCGACATGATCGCATGGCGCAGCTGGTGCGGCTTCGACAACGCGCTGACGAACTCCGATGCCTGGATGGGCCTGCAGGACTTCGCCGAGGCCGAGGGCCTCACGCTGTATCAGGCGCTCCAACAGGTGGGCAACGCCGGCTTCGGCGCGAAGGAGCCGTTCCTGCGCGCTCGCACGCTGGCCGAGAAATGGCGCTCCGGCCAGGACTTCCTTGAGAAGAACGCCACGCGCCGCGGGTTCGGCCTCATGAAGGCCATCGGCGCCGAGGGCATCAGCGAGTTCGAGGCCGTCGCCGCCGACATGGTGGGCGATGAGACGGCGAAGACCCTGCTCGAGCTCGAGCAGGCCGCCATCTCCGACCCGGTGTGGACCGAGGACCCGCACGTCGTGCACATCTGCCTGCCGCAGAACCTGTGCGGCACCGAGTACGACAACATGTTCGTGGTCGGCTGCATCGACGGCTTCTTCCCGCAGCGCAACGCTTTCGAGGTGATCAGCACCGACGGCGAGCGCAACCGCATCATGGACTCCGAGCGCCGCGACTTCATGAGCGGCGTGGCGAAGGCCAAGCACCTGCTGGTGCTGTCGCACTTCAGCAAGGCCGAGCTGGAGCTGGCCGAGCGCACGAAGATGCAGGTGGTACGCGTGAAGAGCGAGAACGGCAAGCGCATGGCCATCGTTCGCCCGTCCTGCTTCCTGAGCGAAGCCGGCGACGCCGCCCCCACCACCATGGGCGGCCAGGCGCTTCTGGCGGAATACGGCCTGAACTAGGCTGCAACCGAATATGAGCGGGCTGTGCGTGGATCGCAGCCCGCAAGCGCGGGGGCGCGGCACCAGCCGCGCCCCCGCGTGCGTTCCGGGCCATGTTTCGTGCGTGTTCCACGGCGAGCCCCGTGCGTGCTCCGGGCCGTGCGCCCTGCACGTTCCGGGCCGCGCCCCGTACGCATTCCACGGCGCGTCCCCTACGCGCGTGCTCCGGGCCGTGTGCACCCCCTGCGCGCCCCCTGCGTGCATTCCGCGGCGCGCGCCCTGCACGCTTCCAAGGCATCGCTTTCCGAACTTCTGGGCGGTTTTGCAGGCGATTTCGACGAAATCTCGCTTTTACCATGATTGCGACCTGGGGTTTTACATCCAATGGAGCAAAGCAGCCTTCTTAAACCGCCCAGAAGTCCATGAGTGACGAGCAAATCAGACCCTTTTTTCTGCAAAACCGCCCAGAAGACCTATCTAGACGGCGGCGCCCGCATGGCGAGCAGGGGCTCGCCGTGGAACGCGCAAGAAATTGGCGGCATCCGCATGACGAGCAAGAGACCGGCGGCAGCAGCATCCGCGTGGCGAACAAGAGACCGGCGGCGCCCACATGACAAGCAGGGGGCTCGCCGCGGAACGAGCGGGAGATCGGCAGCCAAAGCCTGATGGCGATAGCAGCAGATTTCACGAAATGTCCGGCGAACGCGGCTTTGCCCTGCCGTACAATCGGGGAAGTTTTCAGATGAGGAGTTGCATTATGGCCGTTATCGATGCGCATGCGCATATCTATCCCGACAAAATCGCCCCGAAGGCCGTGGAGGCCGTCGGGGACTTCTACAACGTTGGCATGTTCGGCGATGGTACGGCCGACGGCCTGCTTGCAGCGAAGGACCGCGCGCCCATCACGCACTTCATCGTGCACTCCGTTGCAACCACCGCGCACGCCGTCACCGCCATCAACGACTTCATCGCGAAGCAGTGCCAAGCGCACCCCGAGTTCATCGGCTTCGCCGCCATGCAGCAGGACTTCGAGGACCCCGCGGCCGAGCTGCAGCGCGCTGTCGAGCTGGGCCTTCGCGGCGTCAAGCTGCATCCCGACACGCAGAAGGTGGACATGGACGACCCGCGCCTCATGGAGGTATACGCCATCTGCGAGAAGCTGGGGCTGCCCGTGGTCATCCACACGGGCGACTACCGCTACGACTACTCGCACCCGCGGCGCCTGGTGAACATCCTGCGCACGTTCCCCGACCTGATAGTGGACGCAGCGCATTTCGGCTGCTGGTCGCGCTACGAGGTGGGTTACGACATCCTGCACGAGGTGGCCATGAACGACCGCGTGTTCCTTGACGAGTCCAGCTCGCAGTTCTTCCTGGGGCAGCGCCGCACGGTTGAGCTCACGCGCATGTGGGGCACCGACCGCATCATGTTCGGCAGCGACTTCCCCATGTGGGACCCCGCCGAGGAATATCGCACGCTCACCACCGCCGGCTTCACCGAGGACGAGCTGGAGAACATCCTGTGGCACAACGCCGAGCGCTTCGCCGGCGTGAAAGTCGGATAGGGCAGCCACGGCACCGGGGCGCGTTGGCGAACGCGCGGTCGCCAACGCGCACATGGCGGGGCCGGGCAGCCTGGCAAACCGGAGCGCCGGGACGCGATAGGTAAACCCACGGCACCGGGGCGCGACGCGCGAACGCGCGGTCGCAGACCCGGCTTAGTCGAGCACGCCGCTCGACACCCCGCCTGGAAACGGGCCGAGAACAGGTGGAAGGGAGATGCGCGATGCGAAAAACCGTCTGTTTTGGTCGCTGGCGGTCAAAACAGACGGTTTTTCGCGGTCTCGGAAGTGGGAAATGGACGTTTTTGTCGGTTGTTCGCGTATGGGCTTTCCGATAGCGCAAATAATCGCGTGTTTTGGCCTTGAGGCTGCGAAGAATCGTCAATTTTGACCACGGCTGGACAGAATCGACGATTCTTCGCAGCGGGAGCTCGCTGCTCGGCTCGGTTAACGATTCGGGGCCCGGTTTTCGTCCTAGCGTGCGCTGGGATTCTGGCGTGCGCTGGGGGGTTTGGCTCGGCTAATGCCACGAGCGCTCGGTGCTTAGCTAGGTTAACGATCCGAAGTCCGATGCTCGGCTCGGTTAACGCTCCAGGGCCCGGTTTTCAGCCAGCCGTCCGCCGAAACGCAAAAACGAAGGCCTCCCGGTTGGGAGGCCTTCTTGTTATTCGTCTTCCTCTTGCTTGGGCTTCGGAGTGAGCACCAGCTTCACGCGGTCGATGCGATGGCGGTCCATGTGCGCCACCGTCAGCTTCGCCGCGGCTTCCTTGCCCTCGAGCGTCAGGCTCTCGCCCTCGGAGGGGATGCGGTCGAGCACGTCCATGATCAGGCCGCCGAGCGTCTCGCAGTCCTCGGCATCCTCGGGCGTGAAGCCGATGAGCTCCACGAAGTCGCCCACGGCCATACCGCCGTCGATCATCATGGTGTCATCGGTGAGCTTCTTCACCAGCTCGCTGTCGGAGTGGCGGTACTCGTCATCGACGTGGCCCACGATCTGCTCCATGATATCGGTCATAGTGACGATGCCGGCCGTGCCGCCGTGCTCGTCGACCACCACGGCGATCTTCGTGGAGCCCTCCTGCAGCACCTGCAGCAGCTTCGCCACGGGGATGCTCTCGGGCACGGCCTCGATGGTGCGCACGGGCAGGTCATCGATGGTGGAACCCTTCTGCATCAGGTACAGGTCCTTCACGTGCACGAAGCCCACGATACGGTCCTTCGACTCGCGGCACACGGGATAGCGCGTGTACTTGTATCGCGTGACCAGCGCCATGTTCTCTTCCAGCGAGTCTTCAAGATCGATGCACACCAGGTCGGTTCGCGGGGTCATGATGGCCTCGGCATCCTTGTCGCCCAGGTCGAAGATGTTGTCCACGAACTCGTTCTGCTCGGGGTCGATCAGGCCGCTTTCCGTGGACTCGTCGATGAGCAGCTTGATCTCGTCGCCCGTGTACACCTCGCGCTCGTTGGCCGGGTCATGGCCGGTCAGGCGCACCACGGCATTGGTGATGCCGTTGAACAGGATCATGACGGGATAGGTGACCTTGTAGAACGCCATAAGCGGGCCAGCCGTGAACAGTGCGTAGCGCTCGGTGGCGAAAATGGCGAACGACTTGGGGATCAGCTCGCCCACCACCACGTGCAGCGTGGTCATGACGAAGTAGCCGATGGCCACGGCCACCACGCTGATCAAGGCCTCGGGCAGGTGCAGCATCTCGAACAGCGGGCGGATAAGAGCGGAGAACGCGGGCTCGCCCAACCAACCCAAAGCCAGCGACGCCAACGTGATGCCCAGCTGACAGGCGGATAGGTACTGGTTGACGTTCTCGGCAATGTACATGGCGCTTTTCGCACCCTTCTTGCCTTGCTCGACGGCCAGCTCGAGCTGGGATTTTCGAACGCGCACCAAAGCGAATTCGGCAATAACGAAAAACGCGTTCATGGCCAGGAACAGGGCAACAAGAATCAGGCTAAAGCCTATGTGCATAAAAGCGGGTCTCCTTATGTCGGGTGCATATCGAAGAGGCGGGCACCCGGCCCGCCTCCGAGCCTCCGGCGCGCCGAAGGCTTGCTAATCAGGTAGCTGCTCTATTTTGGCATGCGAAACCGCACGCACAGGGCTCCTTTACGCTATATCCAAAATTTAGGCTGCGTTTTACGGAACCGTTACTTTTCGGAGCCGTCCCGCGGCTTTCCGAAGTCGCGACCTTGACCGAAGCCGCTGCCGCATCGGATGGGGCCGCGCTACGCGGCGGCTCGTCGCCCGTCGCAACGGCGCAGAGCGGGAAGCCCGCTACACAGTCGGTTCGCCGCCCTTCGCGGCAGCATCGTCGGCAGGGCCCGCCGAGCTATCGGAAACCGCGGCGTTGACCTCCATATCCCGGGGCAGCACCAGATTGGACACGACGGCCACCAGGAACACCACGGCAACGCAATTCTGCGCGAACACGCTCTGCACCAGCTCGGGGAAGCACGAGAAGATCTCGGCGACCTGGGTGAAGCCCACGCCGATTGCCAGCGACAGCGCCGCGATGACGATGTTGCGCTGCGAGAAGCCGGCGGAGGCGATCATCTGGAAACCCGCCACGATGATGTTGCCGAACATCATGATGGTGCAGCCGCCCAAAACAGGCTCGGGCAAGCTGCTGAACAGCGCGCTGATGATCGGGCAGAACGCCGCCAGGATCATGATGCACGCGCCCGTGGCGATGGCCTTGCGATTGACCACCTTCGTCATGGCCACCAGGCCGACGTTCTGCGAGAACGACGTGATGGGCATGCAGCCGAAGCAGCCGGACACCGCGGAGACGAAGCCGTCGGCGGCGATGGAGCCGGAAAGCTCCTTGTCGGTGACGTTGCGGTTCAGGCCCGTCTGGCACACGGCGGTGGTGTCGCCGAGCGTCTCGGTCGCCGACACCAGGAAGATGAGGGTGACCGAGATGATGGCACCCAGATCGAACTCAGGCGTGAACGGCATGATGGACGGTGCGGCGAACAGCTTGATATCGGAGAACGAGCTGAAATCGACAACACCCAGGGGGATGGCCACGATATAGCCCACGACCAGGCCGAACAGCACGGACAGGTGCTTCTGCTTACCCTTCACCAGGCACTGGAACGCCAGGCAGGCGACCAGGGATACCGTGCCGAGCAGCAGGTTTCGCGGGCTGCCGAAATCGACCGCACCGCTGCCGCCGCCGAACGAGGTGGCGCCCACGGAAAGCAGCGAGAAGCCGATGGAGGTGACCACCACGGCGGCGACGATGGGGGTGATGAGCTTGCGCCAATATCGCGCGAACAGGCCCAGCACGCCCTCGATGCAGCCGCCCACGATGATGGCGCCCATTGCCGCGCCCATGCCGTAGGTGGCCACCACGCCCGCGAGCACGGTGACGAAGGTGAAGCTGATGCCCATGACGATAGGCAGGCCGCTGCCCAGGCGGCCGATGGGGAAGAGCTGGATGAGCGTGCCGATGCCGGCGATCAACATGGCGGCCTGGATCATGCCTCCGGTGGAGACATCGTCAAGGCCGGCAGCGCCGGCGATGATCATGATGGGGGCCAGGTTGGCCACGAACATGGCCAGGATATGCTGGATGCCGTACGGCACGGAGCGGACGAACGGGACGTCGCCGTCAAGCTTGAGCAGCTCGTCGTGATCGAAGGGCTTCATATGCATGTTCATCGACGGAATTCGATCTCACCGGTTTCGGGGTTCATGGACTGCACGATGGCCAGCGACTCCAGATGATAGCCGCGACGACGCAGGTCGTCGCCGCCGGGCTGG
This sequence comes from uncultured bacterium, assembly GCA_905215325.1. GTDB lineage: Bacteria > Actinomycetota > Coriobacteriia > Coriobacteriales > Eggerthellaceae > Senegalimassilia. The sequence continues at coordinate 6,297 of CAJMPP010000030.1, forward strand.
AAGCCCTTCTCCACGGCGATGCCGATGCCCTCGACCGTGGCGCCAGCTTCCTCGACCAGGTCGATAAGGCCGTTCAGGGCGCAGCCGTTGGCCAGGAAGTCGTCGATGAGCAGCACGTGATCGTCGGCGTTCAGGAACTTCTTCGACACGATGACGTCGTAGATGCGCTGATGCGTGAACGACTGGATCTTCGTGGAGTACACGTCGCCGTCAAGGTTGATGGACTGGCTTTTCTTCGCGAACACCACCGGCACGTTGAAATGCTGTGCCACCACGGCGGCGATGCCGATGCCCGAAGCCTCGATGGTGAGAATCTTGTTGATGGGCGCGTCGGCGAACAGACGCTTGAGCTCCTTGCCCATCTCGTTGAACAGGTTGATGTCCATCTGGTGGTTCAGAAAGCCGTCCACCTTCAGAACACCTTCCGACTTCACCACACCGTCGCGCCTGATGCGCTCTTCAAGCAGTTCCACAGTCCAGTCCCTCTTCCGATTCCTACCTATATCATGCGGCTTGCGTTACATGGAAACCGTTCCCGTGACCAGCAGGCCGATCGACACGATTGCCGCAATGAGGATGACGGCGGCAACCACGCGATCGAGCGTGTTCTCCAAGAACGGCTGGTTACGCTCCTTCTTGCCCTTGATATACAACAAGATGCCAGGAGCATACAGGATAGACATAAGCGTGACGCCGACGGCGCCGCTTGCCCACGCAAGGAACACGCTATAGATGACGCCGAGGACGGCGAACACGCGCCAAACGGGCACGGGAACGCCCAGCTTGCCCTTGAAGGAACCCGCCTCGGTGAACGCGACCTTGGCGAAATACGCAGCAGAAAGCAGGTACGGCAGCAAGATCATGCCGGCGGACAGCGCGTAGAAGAACTGGTACGTGCTCTCGGAGAACAGCATGATGACGAGGAACACCTCGATGATCAGGTTCGTGACGACCAGCGTGACGATAGGCGCGCCCTTCTTGTTCACGCGGGCGAACGCCTTCACGAAACCGCCCTGGGCCGCCGCCTCGTAGGGGCACTCGGCGGAGAGCACGGTATAGCCGAGCATGGCGCCGACCAGGGATAGCACCACGCCGCCGTTGATGAGCGTAGCACCCCACGGTCCCACAGCACGCTCCATGACGCCGGCGAGCGCCGGGTTGGACAGCTCGGACAGCTCGGAGAGCGGCATGACGCCCATGGACAGGGTGGAGACCAGCAGGTAGATGGTGAGCACGCAGACGAAAGCGATGACGGTGGCCTTGCCCACGTCGCTGTCCTTCTTGGCGCGGCCGGAGATCGCCACGGCGCCCTCGATGCCGAGGAACACCCAGATGGTGACCATCATGGTGCCGCTGACCTGCTCGAAGAACGACATGCCCTCCACAGAACCGTGCGCCATGTTCTCCATGAAGATGTTCACGTCGAACTTCTGGAAGAAGATGATGGCGGTGAGCGCGACGAAGATGGGGACGAACTTGCTGATGGTGATGATCAGGTTGACGCCCGCCGCCTCCTTCACGCCGCGGCTGACCAGGAACGCGTAGAACCAGATGATGCAGCTGGCCACGATGACGGAGGCCAGGTTGTTGCCCGTGCCGAAGACGGGGAAGAAGTACGACAGGGCGCCGCACAGGAGCGCGGAGAAGCTGACGGTGCACAGGATAGCGGAGATCCAGTAGCCCCACGCGCTGTTGAAACCCAGAAAATCGCCGAAGCCGGCGGCAGCGTAGCTGTAGATGCCGCCCTTGAGCTGGGGCTTAAGGCGCGACAGCGCGAAAAACGTCATGACCAGGCACAGCACGCCCACGGCCGAGATGCCCCAGGCCGTCAGGATGGCGGCGCCGCTGGCACCATGGGCGGCCTGATCGCCGGACAACGTGAACACGCCGGCGCCGAGGATCAGCGTGATGACCGACGCTACTAGGCGGAAAATGCCCAGCTTGCCGTGGTGTTCCAGATCGTGCAGCGCGCCGGACCCGGTTGCCACCGTGCCGGAAGCGGCCATAGAAGCGCCTGCCGCTTCGTTAGCGTTGTTCATCGAACCCTCCTCGTCAGAGTGAATAGTTCTCACCACTATACCCCACACGAGGCTTTATAAAGGATTCGTATGGGATATTTTCCGATGCAAATGAATAATGCTTGGGGCGTATGCGCGTTTTTTACGTGGGGCGATTCGCGCGGCGAGACGCGCGCGAAGCCGGGCCGGGAGCGCAGGGCGGCGCGCCGAGGGCGCGGCAACCCGAAAAGACGAACGCCATGCGCTGAAATCGCTGCGGCCGGGGGGGGGAGCGTCCCCCGGCCGCAGCAACGCCGCCGGGGCGGCGCCGGTTACTCGTAGGTTCGCTGGTCGATGAGCACGCGCGACAAGGCGGATCGATCGAGCGTGCAGCCCAGGCCGTGCTCGTGGCCTCGGCGTTCGAGCGTGACCATCCCGCGCTCCACCGTGTACGGCGGATCGGTGACGTCGACGTCGAAGTAGCGCGAGGTGGCGCCGATGTCGCCCGCGTCGACTACGCCGGGCAGCATCTGGAACGCCGCATGCATGCGCCGCGAGATGCCGGTGTCGTACATGCCGCCCATCCACACGCTCATGCCGCGCGCGTTCGCCATGCGCACGAACTGCAACGCAGGCTGGATGCCGCCGAATTTCCCGATCTTGAGCGCGTAGCACTTCAGCTCCTGGTGCTTGAGCGCCTTCGCCAGATCGCTTGCGCGGAAGATGGACTCGTCCAAGCACACCGGCGTTTGGACCCGGCGCTGCAGCTGGGCCAGGCGCGCGAACAGGTCGTGCGGGCCGTTGGCCGGCGTGCGCCGCGGATCGAGGGGTTCCTCGATCCAGGCGATCCCCAGCGCGTCGAGGCCGCGCAGCACGTCAAGGTCGCGCTCGGTGAAGCTTTGGTTCGCATCCAGCGATATGACCAGGTCGGGGAACGCCTCGCGCACCGCCTGCACGCAAAACGGCGCCGTACCCGGCGTCACCTTCAGCTTCACGCGCGTGTACCCATCGTCCACGCAGCGCCGCACGGCGGCCAGCGTTTCGGGCACCGAGCCCACGGGCACGGCAGCACCCGCCGGCGCCGATGCGGGCCGACCATCGTCAGGCGCCTGCCCGCCGATGAGCCTCCACAACGGCTGGCCGACGATCTTGCCGTACAGGTCCCACAGCGCCGGCTCGATGGCCCCGCGCGCCATGGGCAGCGCATCGGCGCCCGGGCACGCCGCCAGCAGGCCGTCGGCCTCGGAGGGGTGCAAAAGCACCGTGTTCAGCACCAAGGGGATAAGCTGCTCCTCCAGGATGCGCAGGTCCTGGTCGAGCGTTTCGGGCAGATACCAGTCGGTGGGGAAGGCCGCGCACTCGCCAAGGCCCGTGCGACCAGCATGGTCCACCACTTCCACCAGCAGCGATTCGCGGAACGACAGCGTCCCCTTCGCCGTGGCGAACGGCTTGCGGAACGGCAGGCGGATGCGGTACAGGTTCACGCGCTTGACCTCGATGCGCTGGTCGTAGAGGCTGCGCAGGGCCGAGCGATCGACCTTGCCGATGCCCGTGCGCGGGAAGGCGTCCAGCACGAACAGGTGCTTCGGCTGGTATACGCGCGACAGTTGGGACGCCACGCTGTGAGCCGCCTCCTGAGCGAATATGCGGTCGGAAACGGTGCGGCCGCGCTGCCCCGCAACGCCCGGCGCGATGGAGGCGGACGCCGACCTGGGCAGGTCGAAGGCAGCATCGCGTTCGATGAAGCCGACCGGACGGCGGCCCCATTTCTCGTCGGGCGCGCCGAAGATGTACGCGTCGGCCACGCCGGGCACGCGCAGCAGCTTCTCACGGATCTCGGCGGGGTAGACGTTCTCCCCGCCCGAGACGAACATGTCGTCGGTGCGCTCCTTCACGTACAGCTTGCCGTCGGGCGCGATGGCCGCCGTGTCGCCCGTGAGGAAGAATCCATCGGCCGTGTAGGCGGCACGGGCGTTCAGATAGCCGGAGAACAACCCGGGGCCTCGCACGGCAAGACGGCCGAACCCGTCGGGCCCGGCGTCCACGATGCGCGCCTCATAGCCGGGAAGCAGCTGCATGCCGCCCGTGAAACCGGGCAGCACCAGGGAGTTCGCGATGTTGCTGGATGTCTCGGTCATGCCATAGCTGGCGTACACGCGGGCGCGCGCGGCCAGAGCGCTGCCGAGCGTCTGCGCGTTCAACGGGCCCCCGCCCAACAGGATGCACACATAGCGGCGCAGCTGGTCGGCGTTCGGCGCCGTCAGCATGTCCTGCAGCATCTTGTCGACCACCGAGATATGGGTGGCGCCGCGACGGGCGGCGTCCGCCAGCACGCGGCGGGCATCGAAGCGCTCGTAGAGGATGAACGGGTTCGCGTTCAGGAAGCTGCGCACCACCATCTGCAGGCCGCCAACATGGTACAAGGGCAGCGCCACCTGCCACAGCCCCTCGCCGCGGCGGTTGAGCGAGGCATTCGAGACTGCCGCCGAGCCGCACAGGTTGTCCCAGGTCAGGGGCACGGCCTTCGAGCGGCCGGTGGTACCGGAGGTGAACATGACCACCGCAACGGCGCCGTGGTCGAACACGTGCGCGCCGCGTTCGGCGAAATGGATGACGCTTTCCACCGCATCCTGGCGGGCGACGTCCTCGCGGCGGCGCGCCGCCGCCTGGCGGCCATGGCCCGCGCGACCGAGCGCGCGGGTGGTGCGGGCCTCGGCCGTGGCGATGTTGGTGCGCGCCGCGAACGTCGTGCGCTGCGCATGGCCGCGGCCGTGCGCAGCCGCCTCGGCAGTGCCGGTGGCCTCGTCCGCCACGGTTTGCAGCAGGCGTCCCGCGTTCGACGCATCGACGGTGTAGGCGACGTTCGCGGCACGGGAGCGCTGCAGGTCGAGCAGGCGCGCCTGCTTCTCGGCATCGGTCAGACGCGTGTTCATGGTGATGAGCGAGAACCCGCCGTAGGCGGCCGCGAGCAGCATGATGACGAATGCCGGGTTGTTCGGCAGGTCGACCACCACGGCATCGCCCGGCTCGACGCCCCTTCGGCGCAACAGGCTGGCCAAGCCCGCCGCCATCATGCGGGTTTCCCTATACGAGAACGCTTCCACGTTCCCTTCCTTATCGACAAACGTGAAGCACGTGCGCTGCGGATTCTGCCGCACCATGCCTTCGAATACGCCGATCATGAGGGTTCTGCGCCTACCTTTACCTTGAACTGCTGAAACGACTTACGGGAACTTCGGGTACTTGGAGAAGTCGGGCTTGCGCTTCTCTTTGAACGCGTCGCGACCCTCTTTCGCCTCGTCGGTGGTGTAGTACAGCAACGTGGCGTCGCCGGCGAACTGCTGCAGGCCGGCCAGACCGTCGGTGGCGGCGTTGAAGGACGCCTTCATGAAGCGCAGCGCCGTGGGGCTGAACTGCAGCATCTCGCGCGCCCACTGCACGGTCTCCTCCTCGAGCTGCTCGAAAGGCACCACCTTGTTGACCATGCCCATGTCGAGCGCCTCCTGCGCCGTGTACTGACGGCACAGGTACCAGATCTCGCGCGCCTTCTTCTGGCCGACCATGGCCGCCAGATAGCCCGCGCCGTAACCGGCGTCGAAACTGCCCACCTTCGGGCCCGTCTGGCCGAACTTCGCCGTCTCCGCGGCGATGGACAGGTCGCACAGGATGTGCAGCACATGACCGCCGCCGATGGCGTAGCCGTTGACCATTGCGATGACGGGCTTGGGCACCACGCGGATCAGGCGCTGCAGGTCGAGCACGTTCAGGCGGGGGATGTTGTCCTCGCCGACGTAGCCGCCGTTGCCGCGGATCTTCTGGTCGCCGCCGCTGCAGAACGCTTCGTCCTCGTGACGGCCGCCATGGTTGGCGCCCGTGAGGATGATGACGCCGACGGATGCGTCATCGCGCGCCACGGAGAACGCGTCGTACATCTCGTTCACCGTCAGGGGCGTGAAGGCGTTGCGTCTAGAAGGACGGTTGATGGTGATCTTCGCGATGCCCTCATACGTTTCGTAGACGATCTCGCGGTATTGCTTTCCAGGTTGCCACTGGATGTCGCTCATGTGATTCCTTCCGCTGCTACGCGAAAACGCAAGGGTTTGCGCGAAGTTTTACGTGTACGAAACAATGGTAGCGAATTCGCCCGACATAAGCACGCTCCGCACGATATCCGCATCGTACGGAGCGTCTGAGCGGGCTCCCCATTTCTTGCGCGGCCAAGCGCCGTCGCTTGCTACAAGGCGGCGCGCAGGGCCTCGGCCGTCTTGCCGTACTCGGCCTCTACGGGTTCGAACAGCTCCTTCGCCCGCGTGAGGTCGGCAGGCTTGGCGCGCAGCTCCTCGGTCAGCGCGTTCGACAGCTCGTACAGGCCGGTGAATCCCATGTTCTGCGAGACGCCCTTCAACGTGTGCGAGGCGAGGAACGCGGCATCCGCGTTGCCGCTTCGAAGCGCTTCGCCCAGCTGCTCGAAACTGCCGTCCTCCAGGAACTTCTCGGCGAATCGCACGATGAGATCCTCGCTGGTGAAACGGCGCAACACGTCGGTGAAGTCGGCGCCTATCTGGTTATATGCATCTTGGATCGCGCTCATGGCCTACCTAGCCTTTCCTTGTCGGCCTATTTTCATCATCGGGATGCCCCTCTTCAATCAGGCTCCCGTTCTTTCCCGCCCCCTCATCATTCGATGAAATAGGGGGGGGGTGGATCTTGCTCGTCCTTCTCGGCGACGATGCGGTCCTGCAGATCGATAAGGCAGTCGATGAGCAGCGGGTTGAACGCGCCGCAATCACCGTTCAAGATCATGTGCATGGCCTTCTCGTGCGAGAACGCCTTCTTGTACACGCGATCGCTGGTCAAGGCATCGTAGACGTCGACCAATGCCACGACCTGCGCCGATATGGGAATCTCCTCGCCCTTCAGCCCATCGGGATATCCGCTGCCGTCGTAGCGCTCATGATGCCAGCGGCAGATATCGCGCGCGGCGCGCACCAGGGAGCTGTCGAGGTACTGCACCATGCCCTCCAGCATATCGGCGCCGATGGTGGTGTGGGTCTTCATGATCTCGAACTCCTCGGGCGTCAACCTGCCCGGCTTGTTCAAGATGTTGTCGGGGATAGATAGCTTCCCCAGGTCATGCAGTGTGGAGGCGGCGGCAATGGTGCTGCGATCGCTTGAGGTGATGTGGTAGCGGTCCGTTTTGCGCATCAGATGTTCCAGCATCATCTCGGTGAGCTTGCGCACGTGCTGCACGTGCGGCCCGCTTTCGCCGTTGCGCAGCTCCATGGCTCCGCCCATGATGTCGACGAGCATGCGGCTTTCGCGTTCGCGCTCGTAGAACTGCTGCGCGAGCATGGTGGAAAGGCGCCGTTGCTTGGTGTAAAGGCGCATGATGTTGCTGACGCGCTGGCGAACGATGCGCGAGTCGAAAGGGCGGCTGATGTAGTCGGAAGCGCCCAGCTCATAGGCGCGTAGCACCGAGTCGTCGGAATCTTCGCTCGAGATCATGATGACGGGGATGTCGTCGATCCAGCCGTTGCGCGACATGCAGGAGAGCACGTCGAAACCGTCGGCGCCGGGCATGACGATGTCGAGCAGCACGATGGAGATACCGCTTCCGTGCTGTTCCAGGCACGCGATGCCCGCTTCGCCGCGATCCGCCTCGATGATCTCGTACTGATCCTTGAGCATCTCTCTCAGGATGACGCGGTTCATCTCGGAATCGTCCACCACCAGCAGCAACGGTTTGTGAAACTCGTAGGGATCGAGGTCGTCGGAATCGGTTATGACGAAGCTCTTGTGGCTCTTCGCCTTGTACATGAGGCCATCCGCCTGGCGCACCGCCTCCTCGACGGTGCGGCCTTCGGACAGCACGCCGCCGATGCTGACGGTAAGGTTGATGCTCTCGTATCCGGGAACGGGCGTTTCGGCAAGCTTGTCTACCATATCGCGCAGCTTGCGCGCGAAAACTTCGGCGGAAATGCCGGGGATGACCAACACGAACTCGTCGCCGCCGTAACGTACGAGCATATCGCTGGACCGGATGCAGCTCCTGAGCACGCTCACGGCCGTTTTGATGGCGACATCGCCCGCATGATGGCCCAGCGTGTCGTTGACCAGCTTGAAATCGTCCAGATCCAAAACCGCCACGCCGGCGAACATGTGCTGATTGCGCAGGTTGTCCTCGTAGAAGCGCCGGTTGTATGCGCCCGACAGCGCATCGTGATAGAGCAGCTCCTCGGAAAGCATGCCGCTAGCAACCGCGTCGACGGGCTGAGCGCACATGAGCACGCCCGGCTTGCCATCGATGTTCACATACCGAGCCGATGTGCGATAAATCTGATCGCCCATGAGCACCCTATTCGTTCGGGATCCTCCATTGCGCAGAACATCCTTGCACACCCCGCGCATGCAAACGCACGCGCCGCCGTACAGAAGGCAAGAATCATCTTCCTCTATGTCGCCTTCATTAAGGAAACGCACGACGGGATAAACGCCGAGCAAACGGCTGATCTCCGCATCGAGTTCGTCCCTCGACATGTCAGATAGCTGATCTTGTTGCTCGGTACCTTGCGTTTTGTCGTCCATAGCCGGTGAGCCTCTGTTTCGAATTGATTCGAGCTTGCGTGCGTACTGGTTTCCAATGAGAGCATTGTAGCAAAGTCGCACCACGTCAAGACGCTGATCGGCAATCCGCGGGAACACGGCACGGGATGAAAAGAGAGAAACGGGCGCTTGCCGCAAGCACCTTGGAGCGAGGTTACGGCAAGGGCCTTCCAGGCCTTGAGAGGGGGCTGACGGATAAGGCCGCGGGGGTTCGCTGTCCGGCGGCGCGTTCACGGGCTGACCAGGGACGCCCTGCTATCGCGACGCCACACGGCGCGGGCGGACAACGGGCGTCAGGCTGCACGGGCGGACGGCGACGCCCTGCTAGCGCGTCGCCACGCTGTGCACGCAGGCGGCGAACACCTCGGGAGCCTCCAGATGGACGTTGTGCCCTACCTTCGGCGCGATACGCGTCCTCACGATGCCCTCCTCGTGCAAACCTGCGGCAAGCTTGCTGTACTTTGCGTCCTTTTCGCCGGCCAGATACAAGGCCGGATAGCCGCGCAGACCGAGGTCGCGCAGCGCCGCCGAGGTCTCGCGATACGAGGGCATGCGATGTTGACCTGCGCATTCCACGCACTTCGCCAGCGCCTCGGGGTCGTTGGCAAGCCTGTTGGCGCGCACCGTGGCGCGAACCTTCTTCGGCAGCGCCTTCTGCGATTCGAACAGCGGCAGGTTCTCCCAGTAGGTCATAAAGTCCTTCAGCGGCATCTCGCGCAGGCGGCGCGCCATATCGGCATCGCGCTTGATGGCGGCATCGCGCTCCGCCTGCGTTTTCGGCCCCATGCCCACGCTTTCCAGAAGCAAACCGCTCGTTTGCTTGGCGAAAGCCGCGGGGCCGACCTCAAGCAATGCGGAAAGCGCTACGCGTCCGCCCATCGAATAGGCCACGACCAGGGGTTTTCCCGGAATCAGCTTGATAAGGGCAAGGAGCGCCTCGGCCATGGCGGGCAAGCTGTACGGCGCCGGATGGACCGGAACCGACGACCCGCCGTGGCCGACGAGGTCGATGCCGTACACGTCGCGCTCAAGGAAGACAGTACGGCTTGCGGGGAACCAGGACAGCGCGTTTTGCGCGAATCCGTGCACGAACAGCACCGGGGTACGGCGGCGGCCGCGGGCGGGATCATCCTCCTTCATATACAGGTAACGATATCGGACTCCGTCAACGTCGAAGCAGGCGGTTTCCGACTGCTCGTTCAGCATTTCCATGAGCTCCTCCTCGATCCCTTTGCGTTCAATTGTTGTATGTGTTGCGTACAACACAGCATGTCGGCAACGCCAGGGGCGCAAAGTGCCGGCGTTGCGGCGATGGTTGCGCGCCGAACGCCTACCTTGCTTGCGGCGATAGCCGCGCGTCAAGTGCTTGCCTTGAGGCGATGGCCGTTCGTCAAGCGCCTACCAATACCTGGCGTAACGTTCGCGCAGGCCCTGCAGGGGCACGGGCACTTCGATGAAGCTGATGCCCGGAACATCCAGCGATGCTCGATACGCCCGGTCGAACTCGGCCAACGTGGCCGTTTTGCAGTAGGGCACGCCGAATGCGGCGACTGCTGCCTGGAAATCCACGTCCTGAGGCGTGAGGAACAGGCGCTCGAAATACGCTTCCTGCGACTTCTGCGGCAGCATGTCGAATATGGCGCCGCCGTTGTTGTTCAGCAGCACGATGGTAATACCCTGCTCGCCGGCGTTTGTTTCGCAGCTATTACGCATGGCAGCCTGCTCCGGCGTGCGGTTCGCGTCGTCTGCGACGTCGGCGAGCTGCCGCTGCACGCGCAGCTCGCGCTGCAGCGCCAGGGCGTTCAGGTCGTGCTGCATGGTCAAATCGCCCGTGATCAGCGTGGTGCGGCCGAAGCAACGCGAGGCGCCGATGGCCGTGGAAACCGTGCCGTCGATGCCGTTCAAGCCCCGGTTCGCCAACACAGTCAGCTGCTTGCCGCCCTTCAGGTAGAAGGTGTCCACGGCACGCACGCTCATGGAGTTCGCCGCGAACAGGCACGAGCCTTCGGGGGCAAGCTCCAGCACGCGGCGAACGTAGGCGCCCTCGAAGCCGTCGGCACCGGGTTCTTCGCCGGTATCTACCGCGGCTATGCGCTTTGCTGCAGCCTCCTCCGCCCGCTGCCAAGCGTTGGCGAACGACAAGTCGTTAGCGCCTGCCGCCGCAGGGCCGTCCTCCATGTGCAGCGCGCGCAGCATGCTTTGCGCGAAATCGGCGGGCTTCGTGCGAACGAACACCGTGGTGGCGGCGTTGGTATCGCGCGTTTCCAGGGGATCGACCACCACCTGCAGCACGCCGGCGTCCTCGCGCGCACGGGCCCACTGCGTCGCGCGCTTCGACACGGGGTAGCGGCCGAAACGCACGATGACCTGCGGGTTCAGGCCCTCGTCAGGCGAGATGCCGCCTGGTTGGAACACGCTGTCGTAGTTGCCGATCACCAACGGGTCGTCGAAGGAGCGCAGCCCCGAGAGCGGGTCGGCAAGCACAGGGATGGCGAAGGCGCGCGCAAAGGCCAGCACGCGCTGCGCCTCCTCGTGCGTGGCGCAGGAGCCTTCGCCTGCCAGCAGCAGCACGCTGCTAGCCAGCAGCTCGCGGGCAAGTTGCGCCGCTGCAACGCCTTCCATGCCCCCATGCACGTGCGCAACGCCGACGGGAAGCAGCGGTTTGCGGGCGGGTTTTGCCCCAGGAACCGCGCTGTCTGCAGAGGACTCGACGCAGGAGGTGCCGGCGTCGAACAGATCGGGCAGCGTCACATCGGGCTTGAGCGGCTCATCGAACGGGAAGTTCAGGTGCACCGGACCGCCGAAACAGGCTCCGGCAAGACGACGGGATGCGCGCGCCGTTGCAGCCGAGGGTGCCGCCGAGGTGTTTTGCGTTTCCTGGTTCTGCACGGGCTCGCACGACCCGAGCGCAGCGATGCACGCCTCGCGCGCGGCTTGGCGAGCGAAGCGCAGCGATCCTTCGTCATCTGCGGGCAAGGGCATCCCACGATAGGCGCGCACGTGCGTGCCGTAAGCGTGCGATTGATCGCAGGTTTGCGGAGCGCCCAGCCCCTGCAGCTGCGGCGGGCGATCGGCCGTCAGCACGATAAGGGGCACGCGCGACGACTCCGCTTCGAGGATGGCCGGATAGTAGTTTGCGATGGCTGTGCCCGACGAACACACCAGCGCCGCCGGACGACCGGATGCCTTCGCCATGCCCAGCGCCAGGAAGGCGGCGCCGCGCTCGTCGATGTCCACATACGCGCTCATCCGCTGCGGAGCGCGGCAAGACAGCTCGTAGGCGGTCATGGACAGCGGGGTGGAACGCGAACCGGGGCTGATCACCACGTTCTGCACGCCCCATTTTGCAAGCTCATCGAAGAACGCTCCCAAAAAGCGCGCGGTCGCGCGCGGATCGGCGACGGTCATCGAGCTTCCCCTTTCCCTGCGATCGTGGTTTGCGGCGCGTTTTGCGCTGTGGTTTGCGGGCTGGTTTGCGCAGCGCGGGGCGAGGTGGCGCCGGCTTCGCCATCGAATGCCGAGAGCACGGTCTTCAGCTTCAGCGCGATCTCGTCGTACTCGTCCGCCGCGCGGCTTCCGTCGACGATACCGCATCCGGCGTACACGTAGCCTATCTCGCCGTCGAACACGCCGGTACGCAATGCCACGCTGAACTCGCCGTCTCCTGCGGCATCGACGTAACCGCATGCGCCGGCGAAGAAGCCGCGGTTATAGGCTTCGATCTGACGGATGAGCATCTTCGCCTCACCGACCGGCGTGCCCGAAACCGCGGGCGTGGGATGCAAATCGCCCATCATCGACCACAGATCGACGCCTTCGAGCAGCTTTGCGCGCGCAGGCGTCATCAGATGCTGGATGCGCGTCAACGGCATGATGGTCGGCTGCTTCGGGACATCGACCGCGTAGCACGTACGGCCCAGCACATCCCGGATGAAGCGCACGACGTAGTCATGCTCGGCACGGTTCTTCGCATCGTTGAGCAAGCCTTGCGCAAGACGCTCGTTCTCGGCAGGGTCGGGCGATGCCGGGCACGTTCCGGCCAGGCACATGCTTTCCAGTTCGCAGCCCGATTTCCTCACGAGCAGCTCGGGGGTACAGCCACAGAAGAACACGTCGGCATATCGGTACAGCAGCACGGTTCCGTGCGCGGTGCCGTCGATCAGGTTCACCAGCAGATCCTTCGAGGAAAACGGCTCATCGGCACGCAGCTTCAGACGGCGCGAGAGCACCACCTTCTCCACGCGGCCGCTTTTGATGGCGTCCAGCCCGCTTTCCACCGCCTGCTCCCAAGCGGAACGCGAATCGAGTTCCAGCTGGTACGAAACGGTGCGCCGCGTGCGATGCGGCGCCGTCAGAGCAAGGCGCGAGAAACGCTCGACGCGGCCGGCATACACCGGGCCAAGGGAGTTCACCTGCAGGAACGCGCCGCTCTCGTTCTCGATGAGCACCACCTCGGGCAGCATGAAATGCAGGTTGGGGAACGATTGGAACAGCTCATCGGCCGGCGCGGGGTTATGCGCATCGAATCGGTTGAACGAGAAGAACACCGGCTGCTCGGCGGCCGGCCCCGTCAGCTCGCACTCGGCCTCGTCCAGGGTCGGCAACGCGATACAGCGCCCCAAGCCCATGAAACGGGTGGGGCGGTCCTTGCGGTAATACACGAATTGATCGGTGAAGCCCTTCTGCATAAGGCAGAACGCGTCGACGATATCGGCATCGAGCGGTTGGGTGTACGAATAGATTCGGGTCATTCGACTTCTCCCTGATCGTCTGATGGGTCACGGTTTCTATTATAGCGATGCGCAAAAAGGCCCGGAGTCTGCGACTCCGGGCCGTCGTTCGGCGGCTTATTTGCAAGCGATTCGGCTTACGCCCTTGTTCGCAAGCAGCACGATCCGATTCAGGAACTAGATCTTGTACATGAACTGGAAAACGTCCTCGCGCTGGATGGTGATCTGCACGCCCAGCTCGGTGGCGACCCCTTCAAGCTTCTCCTGCACAGCATTGAAGTCGGCCTTCTCAGTGTCCAGCGTGGTCAACATGGTCATGGAGAACATATCGCCCAGAATGGTCTGGCTGATGTCGTCGATATTGGCGCCGCATTCGGCCAGCGCAACAGAAACAGCTGCAACGATACCGCTACGATCCTTGCCAAGAACGCTGATAACGCACTTCATGTTCGAATCCTTTCACCCGCGCGACCGACGCGCTCGTTTCAGTATGCTTCCATAGTACCCGATTGTCATGCACCTTGTATTTTCAGGTGATGTTTCACGTGAAACATCCGCAGCCAGCAGCAGGCTGTTTCACGGCTTAGGCGACAAAATCCCAAATAACCTTCGCGAAGAAGATGACCAGGACGACGATGGTGATGGGTCGGGCGACCGCACCGCCGTTCTTCGAAAAGCTGTGGGAGCCCAGGTAGTTGCCCACGATGTTGAAGGCGCCCGCCACCAAGCCGAGAACCAGCAGCACCTGGCCATGCAGGAGGAACACCACCAGCGCCGTGACATTGGTGGTGAGGTTGATGGCCTTCGTGATGCCGGCGGCGGATTTGAGCTTCAGATGGGCCACGCCGGTGAGCAGCAGCATCAGGAACGTGCCCGTTCCGGGACCGTAGAAGCCATCGTATATGCCCACGCAAAACGCCACCAAAGCGCAAAGCGCCGCGGTGCGTTTCGGCGAAAGCGGCTCTTTATCCTGCTTACCGAAGCTCTTCGACCTCATCACGTAGATGGCCGTGATCGGCAGCACAGCCAGCAGGAACACGCGAAGGAATGCATCGCTGGTTATGAGGACTAGATTCGACCCGATGGTCGAACCTGCTACGGCAAGCACCACGCAAACGCCCGCCAACTTCCACCGGATGTAGCCCGATTTCGCATAATGCCAGGTGGCGATAGTAGTGCCCATGGTCGAGCTCATTTTGTTCGTTGCGATGGCGGCATGCGTGGGCAAGCCGGCGATCATATAGGCAGGCAGCGAAATCAAGCCGCCCCCGCCTGCGATGGCGTCAACGTATCCCGCCAGGAACACGAGCAGGCACACCAGCAGCATAGCCCCTGGGGCGATGCCGAACAGCTGTTGACACACGTCGGCAACGGCTTCCATAACCAAGCCTTTGCGTTATCGGGTTTCGCGCAAGATGAGCGACATGGCCTCGGAGCGCGAGGCGCGGGCCGCATCGGTGCTACCGGCGAACACGCCGCGCACCGCGCTGGTGACGGTATGGCTGCCGGGCTTCTTCACGCCGCGCATGCTCATGCACATGTGCTCGGCCTCAAGCACCACCACAACGCCCTGCGGGTTCAGCTGCTCGACCAGGGTGTCGGCGATCTGCGAGGTCAAACGCTCCTGCACCTGCGGACGCTTCGCATACACTTCGACCAGGCGCGCCAGCTTCGACAAGCCGCACACGCGGCCGTCGGCCGCCGGGATGTAGGCGATGTGGGCCTTGCCGAAGAACGGCACCAGGTGATGCTCGCACATGGAGTAGAAATATATGTCGCGCACAAGCACCATTTCGCTGCAGTGCTCATCGAACGTGGTGGCGAAATGCACAGCAGGGTCTTCCGTCAGGCCGGCGAACACCTCTTCGTACATACGGGCAACGCGCGCAGGCGTCTCCTTCAGACCCTCACGGTCGGGGTTCTCGCCCACGCCTTCCAAAATCATGCGAACGCCAGCTTCGATCTTTGCAGTATCCATACGGTTGTTTTCCTTCTAGCAGTACTGAATACAGGTCCGGCTGCCCAACTTCCAACCGCCGCAACCTCTCGTTTCGAACCCTAGCATGATACCACGCGCCACCAGCAGCTTCGCCAAGCCCCATCCCAGCCACATCGGGGACATAGCGCGGACACATCGGGCGGACACATCGGGGACGTAGCACTATGTGTCCGGCTTGGGATACTTCGGGGACGTAGCGTTAAGTGTCCTGTTTGTTGATTGTTATGCAGGTGACTACTTCCTAGTAGCCACCTGCATAATGGGACACTTAGTGCTACGTCCCCGAAGTGTCACCCGAAGCGTCAGGCCCTAAGCGTCGGCGCTAGCCCAGGTCGAGCTCGAGGCCGACGGGGCAGTGGTCGCTGCCGAACACCTCGTTGTAAATGCTGGCGGCTTGGATGCCCGGGGCCAAAGCGTCACTGACCAGGAAATAGTCGATGCGCCACCCCGCGTTGTTCTTGCGTGCGTTGAAGCGGTAGCTCCACCAGGAGTACGCGCCGGCAAGATCGGGGTGCGTGCTGCGGAACGTGTCGACGAACCCGGCGTCGAGCAGCTTGGTGAACTTTCCGCGTTCCTCATCGGAAAAGCCGGCGTTTCCGCGGTTGGGGCCGGGGTTCTTCAGGTCGATCTCGTTATGCGCCACGTTGAAATCACCGCACATGACCACCGGCTTCGGCTGCGCCGATTCGCCAGGTTGCGTCAGCGGAAGCCATTGCGTGGGCAAATGGCCGTCGCCCATGGGAGCCGATTCCGGGATCACGTCCGCGCCGTTCTTTCCTTCGCCAAGGCCAGCCTCCGGATGCAGCACCACGTTACTGTCGGCGCCGGCACGCTCCACCGGAACGCCAGCCGGGAGCACACCCTCTTCCAGGCCCTTGCAAAAGTCGCGGAACGCGTCATCCCATTCCATGCGATGGTCGATACGCGCCAGCTCGTTTTGCGCGTTCGGCGTGTAGACGCAGACGAACCAATACTCGGGAAACTCGCACGCCACAATGCGCCCTTCGTTATCCAAGTGGGGAAAGCCCAGGCCATGAAGCACCTGCAGCGGCTCTTCCTTCGTGAAAACCGCCGTGCCTGAATAGCCCTTCTTCTCCGCATAGCTCCAAAACTCGCGATATTGCGGCAAATCCAACGTCGCCTGGCCCGCTTGCAGCTTCGTTTCCTGCAGCGCCACCACATCGGCATCGAACTGGCACACGATATCCTCGAAGCCCTTCTTCAAAACGGCGCGTAGGCCGTTCACATTCCAAGAAATCATCCGCATAGGGAAGCGCCTCCTTCGCAGGCAAATTCGTTCCGAAACAGTATAAGAAGCTCGACAATCGCGGGCAAACGCTTGCTTCGCACATGAAGACTGAGGGATAGCGGGGCAGATATCGGCACGTCCTCCGAGCGGCCATCAATGCGATCAAGGATGCAGGTAAAACGACGATGATTGTGTAAAACCGCTGTTCAGCCAGCGCGAAACCACGCATTCATCCCTGATACCGGACACGTAACGACACGTCCCCTAAGTGTCCGACGGGTATCAGGTGCGGAAGGTTATTTGTGGTAAGGCTCGCCGTGGGAGATTTTTTGGGAGCGGTAGAGTTGCTCGAGCAGGACTACGCGCGCAAGGTTGTGGGGGAGCGTGATGGGGCCGAACGATAGGAACTCGTTTGCGCGTTTGCGCACCTCATCGCTCACTCCGTCGGATCCGCCGATGACGAATGCGAAGTTGCTTTTCCCTTGCAGCATCAGGTTATCAAGACGCTTCGACAGCCCCTCGCTCGAACGCTCCTTGCCGTCGATGGCCAGCAGCACCACATGCGTGTCCGCACCAAGCTTCTCGATCTCGGCGCAGATGGCTGCGCCCTCCTTGTCACGCGCACCATCCACGCCGCCGGCCTTGCGCGGGTCGATATCCGCAATTTCGCGCACTTGGGTTTTCGCGTACGGCTGCAGGCGCTTTAGATATTCCGCGCAGGCATCCACCCAAAAGCGTTCTTTCAGCTTTCCAACCGCCACAACCGTGAACTTCATCCTTACCCTTTCATAGCGCAACATAATATCGAGCAGAACAGCCGCTTGCCCATTCCGGGTCAAAACCATGTTAGCAAGGCGTGCTCCCTAGAACGAAGGTGTTGCCCCCTCATTCAAAAGAAACATCCACCCCGGCGAACATGCCGCCATTCGCACAAGAATCTATGTGCAACAGTGTCTGTACAACATTACCTTCAACCGTTCTTGCATCAATATCCCATCGACACCCATTCCATATCCCGGTCTTCAAGCTTGTGGAGTAAAGCGAGATGGCTTTGAAGACTAGGATACGGAAAAGCCATCCCTCCTTACTCCTACGCTTTTTTGTCCACCAGCCCAAAAAATTACACGTTCGAACTATTAGGGTGTTTACAAGCCATTACCCCACTGTTAAAGTTCATGCCACAATTTCATAGCGTCACCCCGTTGATATGTTCTGGATCGCAAGAAACAGGGCAAGCAGGGGCCTCTGGAGAATCCCAACCATGGGTGCCGAAGGGGCAAGGTGAAACGCAGGCCGCAAGACCTAACCGCAAACAGCTTCCATCAAGCTGCAGCGGCGAACCGTTTCGCTGAAACTCTCAGGCAAAAGGACAGAGAAAAGTCAGTGACTTGTCGCAAACGTGAACGAAACTCAAACTCGGCGTTCACAATTGCTTTTCCCTTTCCATAACCCCATATTCCAGAACCCCACCGCTTTCGCTGAGCTCTCTTTCCGTGCATCCTCAGGGTCTCGCAGAGGTTGTATCGGTTCAGAGTTTAAGTTAGGAGTGAGTTGTGGAAGGGTTTTTCGACGTCGTCAACACCGTGATCACCACCATTGACGACTTTGTATGGGGCGTCCCGCTGATGGTGCTCATCCTGTTCGGAGGCATCCTGCTGACGGTGCGCCTGGGCGGTCTGCAGTTCCGCCAACTGCCGCGTGCATTGCGCTACATGGTCAAGAACGAAAAGGGCGGCTCCGGCGAAGTGACCAGCTTCGGCGCGCTGTGCACCGCGCTTTCAGCAACCATCGGTACTGGCAACATCGTGGGCGTTGCAACCGCTGTCGTGGTCGGCGGCCCCGGTGCCATGTTCTGGATGTGGCTGGCAGCGCTGTTCGGCATGGCCACGAAGTACTCCGAGGGTCTGCTTGCCGTCAAGTTCCGCAGCATCGACGAGAACACCGGCCACGTGCTGGGCGGCCCGTTCTACTACATCGAGCGCGGCATGGGCAAGCGTCTACCCAAGATCAGCTGGCGCTGGCTCGCCAAGATCTTCGCTTTCTTCGGCATGTGCGTAGGCCTGTTCGGCATCGGTACTTTCACCCAGGTGAACTCCATCAACACCGCCATCACGAACTTCTTCGATCCCGAGAAGGCCTTCACGATCAACGTTCTCGGCATGGATTACTCCATCGCCACCGTCATCGGCGGTATCGTGGTTGCCGTGCTGGTCGGCCTGGTGGTCATCGGCGGCATCAAGCGCATCGCCAGCGTCTCCGAGCGCGTCATCCCCGTCATGGTCGTGCTCTACGTGGGCCTCTCCCTTGTCCTGCTGCTGACCAACCTTGACAAGATCCCCGGTGCGTTCGTGGTCATCTTCCGTTCCGCTTTCGGTCTTGACGCTGCTGCCGGCGGCATGCTCGGCGCCATCTTCATCGCTATGCAGAAGGGTATCGCGCGCGGTATCTTCTCCAACGAGGCTGGCCTCGGTTCCGCACCTATCGCCGCTGCCGCTGCTCAGACGAAAGAGCCCGTGCGTCAGGGTCTCGTATCCATGACCGGCACGTTCCTGGATACCATCGTGGTGTGCACCATGACCGGCCTTACCTTGGTCATGACCGGCGCTTACCAGATTCCCGGCCTCGAGGGCGCTTCCGTCACCACCGCCGCGTTCCAAGCCGGACTGCCGTTCATCCCCCCGACCGTCGTGTCTTTCATCCTTATGGCGTGCCTGGCCCTGTTCGGCTTCACCACCATCCTTGGCTGGGACTACTACGGTGAGCGTTGCCTTGAGTACTTCAGCAACGGTAGCATGAAAGCCGTGAAGGCATACCGCTGGCTCTACATCGCCGCTGTGTTCATCGGCCCTTACATGACCGTTTCCGCAGTTTGGACCATCGCCGACATCTTCAACGCTTGCATGGCCGTGCCGAACATGATCGCCTTGATCGTTCTCTCCGGCGTGGTCGTCCGTGAAACGAAGGACTTCTTCAAGCGTCTGAACGACGCAGGCGGCAAGGAAGATGACATGGTTCCGCATGAGAATCATGACGATGTGCCGCCGATCGACTCTCTCACCGATCGCCTGGGCGCCAAAACCGCCCAGGAGGACCGCGCAGCAGCTGCACAAGGTTTCGCCACCGCATAGCAACTGCCTGCCCCTCATGCTGGCCCCGATGTTTCACGTGAAACATCGGGGCCTTATTTGTTTCTGGAAGGGGTTTCACGCGTACGTGCTGCATGGTTTCGAATCCGATAAGCCTTTTGCAGCCAAGCTCCTTTGCCGGTTTTTCGAACAGCACGCTATCGGTTTCGAAGCCGATAAGCAATTCGGTCAAGCCGGCTGCTACCATCCCTGCAGACCCTGCGATAACCGGCAAACCCAACAGCGATAATCTTTTGCTTGCATAGACGATATGAGCAGGACATAAAAACATTGAGAGCCCCTGCTGCATGCAATTCCC
>CAJMPP010000031.1 GCA_905215325.1 uncultured bacterium
ACTCGCGACCTCCGACGTGACAGGCCGGCGCTCTAACCAACTGAGCTAACACCCCACTGGTGCAAATGCTGCTGAAAAGAATGGCGGGATGTACGAGACTTGAACTCGCGACCTCCGACGTGACAGGCCGGCGCTCTAACCAACTGAGCTAACACCCCGTTCAGCTGCGAGAAAGTACAATACAGCAGTTAACGATCCGATGCAAGTACTATTTTCAAAAAATTGGCAGTCCGGCGATTTTCTGCCCGAAACGACACTCCGCGGCGGATTCGGGCCCGCGTAGGGAAGCCAAACCCAGGCCGAAGATCGAACAGCCTCCTGGCGACGGCCCTAGCGTCGACCACTCCGGCATCGGCATCGTGCCCGACCCTGATTAGGGCTATACGCGCAAGAACGCCTCCCATCCCGTAATACACGAGAAATGGGAGGCGGCTCAAGGGCGTTCATCGTTCGTTCGATCTATCTCGCACGCTGATCGATGCGCGTCATTGACAGCACGCGCAGCGGCTGGTCGTCGGCGGGCGGCTCGATGGACTGCGTCCAGGCGTTGTCCACCAGAAACGCCAGCGAAACCTCCTGCTCCTGGTCATCGACCACGTTGACCTGATCCAAGCAAGCGGCCAGCAGCTTGTCGGGGCGAAGGCTGCCCGTGGGCTTCTGCTCCAGGGTGAACGTCAGCGACGCCCCCTCAAGCACCATTTCCCCCACCAGGAAGTCGGCCACATCGAGCACCTTCTCCTTCTTCTTGCGGATGATGTGCACCTGCGCGGGCACCGGCAGCTGCGCCGGGGCGGCCGACAGCAGCGCGCGATACGTGCTCAACGGGAACGCCGCCGACGCCGCGGGGGCCTTCGGCTCGATGTAAACGCATTCCTTCACCATAAGGTCGGGGACGCTCTCCTTCTGCAAGGCGAGCAGGGCCTCCTCGGGACGCACGTAGCGCAGAAGCTGCAGGTCGACCATCTCGTGCGTGCCGCCCACGCCCACAGGCAGCGCGGCGCCGAACGCGATCTTCATATGCGGGCTGAAGCCCTGCGATACGGCGAAGGGAAGCTGGGCGCGGCGTACGGCACGCTCGATGGCGCGCGCCACCTCGAGGTGCGACAGCAGCGCCAGGCGGCCCTGCTTGGCGAACGTGATGCGCATGCGGAACGTCTGCTGCTCGGCCATGCTACTCCCCTTCCTCGGCGGTTTGCGGACCGGCGGCGGTCTGTCCGCTTGCGACCTGCTCGGCGGCTACGGCCACAGCCGCACCCTCTTCGATAGCCTGCTGCGGGCGGGCATTCGAACCGCCGGCGATGCGCGGCTGCGCCAGCTGGTTGTCGATACCCAGACCCGGGCACGCACCGCATGCGGCGCAGCGCTCGAAGGTGCAGTCCGGGGTGGTCTTCTCCGCCGCGGCCTTTTTGCGCTCGTGCGCCAGGAAGCGCGTGGAGACGCCGGTGGAGATATGCTCCCAGGGCATGATGTAGGCGGTGTCGTAGGACGTTTGCGCCACAGCGACAGGATCGAGGCCCACCTCGATAGCGGCATCGCGCCATGCCTGCTCGTTGAAGTGCTCGGTCCATGCATCGAAGCGCGCGCCGTGACGCCACGCCGACTCCACCCAAGCGGCGGCAGCGCGCCCGCCGCGGCTCATAACGGCCTCGACGAAGCTGGTGGACGGATCGTGCCAGTGCACATCGATGGCGCGGTACTTCACGCTGCGACGCAGAAGCGACACGCGGCGCAGGGCCTCTTCCGGGGCGATCTGGCCATCCCACTGGAACGGCGTCTGGGCCTTCGGAACGAACAGGGCGCACGACACCGACATGCGGATGTTGCCGCGCTGCTCGACCGGCACGGCCTTTTTCGCCCTATCGTAGGCGCGCTGCACCAGGCTGGCGATACCCTTGATGTCGTCGTCGGTTTCAGTGGGCAGGCCGATCATGAAGTATAGCTTGCAGCGGCGCCAACCGGCTCCGAACGCCGCGTCCACGGCCCCGAACAGGTCGTCTTCGGTCACCTGCTTGTTGATGACGTCGCGCAGGCGCTGCGTGCCCGCCTCGGGGGCGAACGTCAGGCCGCCCTTCTTCTGGCCGGCCACCAGGCCCGCCATATCCACGCCGAAGCTGTCAAGGCGCTGCGAGGGCACGGAGATGCGCACGCCCTTGCCCTGGAACTGCTTGTTCAGGCGCGTGAGGACATCGGCGATCTGCGAGTGGTCGGTCGAGGAAAGCGAGGTCAGGCTGACCTCGTCGTAACCGGTTTGCGCCAAGCCGCACACCACCGAGTTCACGATGTTGTCTGCGGAGCGCTCGCGCACCGGACGGTACATCATGCCCGCCTGGCAGAAGCGGCAACCGCGGGCGCACCCGCGCAGCACCTCCACATTGAGACGGTCCTGCACCACCTCGGTGAACGGCACGATGCACGCCTCCCAGCCCGGGCTTTCCGCGAACCCCTCGAACACGCGCTTCTGGATATGCGTGGGCAGGTCCTCCTCCACAGGGTCGATCCAGCCGCCGGCCTGCTGCGCCTGCTCCTCATCGCGCCAGCGGTACAAGCTGGGCACGTAGAAGCCGTCCATGTGCGCCACGGCGCGCAGGATGTCGGCGCGGCACGCCCCCTCGGCGCGCAAGCGCCGGATGGCCTGCAGGCACTCGGGCAGCGCCTCCTCGCCCTCGCCGATGCAGAAGATGTCGAAAAACGGCGCATAAGGCTCGGGGTTGAACGAGCACGGGCCGCCGCCGATGACGAACAGGTCGTCCTCGCCGCGATCCTGCGCATGCAACGAGATGCCCGCCAGGTCAAGCGCCTCGAGCACGTTCGTGGCCACCAACTCATGGGACAGCGTGATGCCGAGCGCATCGAACTCGGCCACGGGTGCGCAGCTTTCGATGGAGAACAACGGCAGGCCCTCGGCGCGCATGGTGTCGCAGAACTCCGCAGCCGGCAGGAAGGCGCGCTCGGCAACCATGCCGTCCACGGCGTTCACCACGTTCACCAGGATGCGCAGGGCCTGGTTTGCCTGCCCCAGCTCGTAGGTATCCGGATACATCATGCAGAAACGGAAGTCCGCCTCAGGCTTGTACACGCAGCCGAACTCATGGTTCAGGTAACGCGCCGGTCTTTCGGCGCTGGCAAGCAGCGGCTCGAGCCGCGGCCACAGATCTGTCACTGTTACCCCCTAGGAAACAACATTAACGTCGGGAAATACGGGCCCGCAGGCCCGCAGCGGCATCGGAAGCCTTCTGGCGAACGGCCTCCACGGCGGCCGCGCCGTTATCGGCTGCAGCGCCCGCCGCTTGCTTCGCGGCAGCGGTGATCACCTTATCGCGCGCGGCTGAAACATACTCGGCGAACTTCGCCACCGTAGGACCGCCCTCGTAGAACTCCACGGCAGCACGGCCCATGGCGAGCGTGCCCGAATAGCCCACCGCGGCCTTCACGGCCCAACCGAGAACCGGCATGGCAGCTGCCAGCTGGCGCGCGACCGCACGGCATGCGAACGCGCCGCCCACCAGGGCGGCAAGCTCGCGCACGCGCCCGGCATCGATGGACTGCCCGTAGGCGGCCGCGATCTGGAGCAGCATCTTGGCCTGGTTGAGCGTCATGACGGGAAGGTCGGCGCCCGGGATGAGGAACAGCAGCCCCACGCCGGCGTTCTGCACGGCAGTGGCGTTGACCGTTTCAAGCGCCAGCGGACGGCGCACGAACGGGAAGGCCTGCGCGAACGCCAAACGTTTGGCACGGCATGCTGCGCACACCCATTGCCCCATGCGCGCGTCGAGCGTGGCGCGCGCGTCGTCGATGAGCTCGATGGGTTCGTAGATGCCCACATCGCCGTTTTCCGGCGGCTTGGGCGCACCCCACGAAGCCGTGATGGCCGGCCCCTGTCCCGCTGCCGTGGACACGTGCTCGTACACCTTCGCCGTGAGCTTGGGCGCCACGATATCGGCCTCGGGGATGGCGCAACCAGCTGCCTTGGCGATGGCCCCCACCAGCTGCGGAAGCGTGGTGACCACCATGGCAGGCACCCCGGCTTTGCGGCAAGCGCGGGCATAGGCGCCCACGTTCTCGTTCAGGCCCGCCACGATGCACGCCATGTCGTCGCCGGAACTGGGCGCGAACTCGCGTCCGTCCAGGTAGATGAGCGAAACGCGCGCCGTATCGGAGGCGCTGGCGAACGCCTGGCGCACGTGGGCGGCAACGTCGCCCGGCGCCGTTTCGTCCACATAAACGCTTACCGAAAGCGGCGTGGCGCGGGCGGCCTCTACGTTGACGGCCTCTTCCAACAGCGCGCCGATATCAACAGGAAGCTGCATAGGGCATCCTTTCGCTTAATGCTGCTTGAGCGTCGCGTTATGGGACCACACCGAGCCGATCATGCCCAGCATGACGAAGTTCACCACCATAAACGACGATCCGTAGCTCATGAACGGCAACGGGATGCCCGTGATGGGCATCAGGCCGCAGTCCATGCCGATGTTCTCTAAGATCTGGAACAACCACATGCCCACGACGCACATCACGATGACCATGCCGAACAGGTCGCCGGAGCTGCGGGCTATACGGAAGCTTATCAAAACCAGCGCGGTGTACAAACCAAGCAGCACGAGCGCGCCCAAAAATCCCAGCTCCTCGGCAAGCACGCAGAAGATGAAGTCAGTGGGCGCCTCGGGAAGAAGGCCCAGCGAATGTTGCGTGCCTTGGAACAGGCCCTTGCCGAACAGGCCGCCCGAGCCGATGGCGACCTTCGCCTGCTGCAGGTTGTAGCCTTCATCGGTAGTTGCCGTGCCGGACTGGTCCATGAACACGAGCAGGCGGTTGCGCTGATATTGCTTGAGCAGCTTGTACTCGCCCGTGGAGGATTTGATGAGCTCGTCTATGGCGAACACCGCCACGACCGCGGCCACGAACAATCCAAGCGTTATCAGCAGGTACTTCGGGTTAGCGCCGCCCATGACCAGAGCGAACGCCGCAATGCACAGATACACCAGGCCGGTGCCCAGGTCGGGCTGCGTCATGATGCACAGAAACGGCACCATCATGATGCCCAGGGCCTTCACATACTCGCGTGGATCGTCCAGGTTGCCGCCGTAACGCGCCATGACCGCGGCATCCATGAGGATGACGGTGATCTTGGCGAACTCGCCGGGCTGGATCTGCATGCCCAGCTTGATCCAGCTTTTCGCGCCCATGCCGGCATCGGTGCCGAGCCCCGGTATGTGCGGCGACATGATGAGCACCACGTTGATGATAAGGAACAGCGTGGTGTAACCCGACAAGCGCCGGTAATCGAACCGCCACACCAAGATCATGAAAACCAAGCCCACGGCAACGCCGCCGAGCTGGCGGCTGTACTGGTAATCGCCGTCAGCGCGGACGGCGGAATACACGATGATCAGGCCATATCCCACCAGCAACGTAATCACGATGGACAGCGGCAAGTGCAGCCACGGGAAACGGCGCGGCTTGGATGCAGCTGATGCAGTCGCGTTGGGGCGGCGAAGCGAATCTATTTGCGGTAACTGCGCCATGGCGCCTCCTTCCCGTTAGTCCGAACGTCCGCTCGACGAGCCTTTGCCGGCACCGGCTTCCGACTTACCCGAGGAGCCCGCGATATCGCCGACCTCCCCATCCGAGGCGTTGGTCGATGAAAGCGCCGCGGCCATGACCTGCGCGCCAATCGGCGCCGCCACCGAGGAACCGCCGCCGCCGTGCTCGACGACGCAGGCGAGCACGTACTTCGGGTCGTCATAGGGGGCATAGCAGGCGAACCAAGCCGTGTCCTCCATATCAGTGTATTCGGCCGTACCGGTTTTACACGCAACCGTATCCGGGTCGATACCTTGATCGTTGAACAGCTTGGCGATCTCCTCATTGTCGGTGGTCACTCCGCGAAGCGCGTTGCGCACCACGGCAAGGTCGGCCATGGAGACATCGGGCGTGTCCAGAACCTGCGGCTGATACGTAAGTGCCACATCGCCGCCGGCGTTGCGCACCTCTTTGAGCAGATGCGGCTTGACGATGTTGCCGGACGCGATGGCGCCGTAAGCTACCGCGATCTCCATGGGCGTGACCAGCACGTAGCCCTGGCCGATGCACATGTTCGTGTAGTCGCCGCCCTTCCACTGGGCATCCTCGGGAGTATCGCGGAAATACTCCTGCTTCCATTCGGGCGTGGGAATACGACCCGAGGTTTCGCCGTTAAGGTCGATGCCGGTGGTTTGATCCAAGCGGTAGCGCTTCAGGAAATCCTGCAGCAACGTTGCCGACTTGCCCTTGTTCGCAGCAGCGTCCCAGAACTTATAACCAATGTCGTAATATACGGTGTCGCACGAGTTCACGATGCCGCCGCGGAAGTCGAGCGTGCCATGGCCCTGCTTCTTCCAGCACTTCTGCACATCACCCGATCCGAAACCGTCCCAACTGCCGGTGCAATCCCAGGTCTCGGTTGCCGTGGCCATGCCGTTCTCCAGAGCCGCAAGGCCTGTGAACGTCTTGTACGTGGATGCGGCCGGATAGGTGCCCTGGATGACGCGGTTGAGCAGCGGGCTGAACGCGGCCGAGGATTGCAGCAGATCGAGCTCGTCTTGCGTGATGCCGCCCACGAAGGTGGAGGGCGTGAACGTGGGATAGCTGGAAAGCGCCACGATGCTTCCGTCGGTGACGTCCATGACCACCACCGCGCCGCCCGTGCCCTTGCCCGAGCCGATGGCGCCGCCATCGGGGCAGATCATGTCGGCAAGCGCCTTGTCCGCCACATACTGCACGTGCGATTTCAGGGTGGTATGCACATCAGAGCCCTTGACGGGCTGCGTTTCGCTGACCACTTCCACCACGTTGCCCTGCGCGTCCGCCATGACCTTGCGCTCGCCATGATCGCCGGCAAGCAGGTTGTCGTACATCTGCTCGATGCCGCTGCGGCCCACCGAATCGCCCAGCTCAAGGTCGCGGCCTTCGGCCACGCTTGCGATATCGTCGCTGGTCACGCTACCGGTATAGCCCACTGCATGCGCCGCAAGGGCGCCATGGGGGTAATCGCGTACCGTGCGCGTCTGCACGGTGATGCCCGGAAACGCGTCGGCATGCTCGGCGATGAAGGCGACGTTGCGCATGCTGGCGTCGCTTGCCACCACGCGCTGGCTTTGCGCGCCGCTCGTCGCATCGGCGATGCGCTTGCGCACGATGCCGGTCGGTACGCCCAACACCGTGGACAGGCGGGCGACCACATCATGATCGTTGGCGACGTCGGGCTCGGCGAGCACCGTCAGCGACGTGCGGTTCTTCACGATCACGTTGCCGTCGGCATCCAAGATATAGCCGCGCGGCGCAGGCGTGTACACCGTAGTGTACTGATTGTCCTCGGACTCCTTTTTGAATGATTCGCCGGCAAGCACCTGCATGCTGAACAGCTTCGTGGCAAGCGTGCCGAAGATCAAGCCGGCCACAACGCCCATGGCGGTGAAGCGGCTTTTCAGGTTATCGCCAGGGTTTGCCACGGGCTGAGCGGGCGTTCCCCCGCGGGCGACGCCGCCTGCAGGAACACGGTGCGAATCGGGAAGCGAGCTGCTCACGCCCACCGACTGGATGGAGCGAACGTCGCGCTTGACGCTGACGTTCTCGGTTTTCCGGCTGCGAAGCACCGCGTAGACCGCCACCAGGATGGCGGCGACCACCAATAAGGCCACGAAGCCGGCTACGATAGCTGCGAACATGCGCGCCCCCTATCGCAGTTTCGGCGTGCGCAGACCGCGGTCCTGGGCACCGCCGGCAAGCAGACGCGCCATGACGAAGTAGACCACCAGGCCCACGGCGCAGTCGTACAGCGCGCACGGAAGAGCGCGGGTGAACAGCGCCTCCATGGGATTGGCGACAAGCCCGCACGCCATGAGCAGCATGCCGTAGGAAAGCTCGGCCAGAAGCGCGCAGGCCGTGAAAATGGCAAGCGGCATGAACAGCGTGTCGTTATCCATGAGAGAGAACACGCGGGAGGCCAAGAAACATGCGATGACCAGCAGAAGCGCCATGCCGCCCACCGGGCCCGTGCCCGTGAGGTCGTACAGCAGGCCCATGACGAACGGCAGCACCGGACCCGCCTCCGTGGGAATGACGATGGCCACGACCAGCGCGTAGGCCAGCAGGAAGTTCGGCTGCGCCGAAAACAGCGCCACGGCCGGGGCCAGGGCGATCTGCAGCACGAACGCCACGATTGCGCCCACCACTAGCACCAGGTTGTTCTTCTCGCCCATGGCTAGCGCCCCCCCTCGTTGGATGAATTGCCGTTGCCGGAGTCGTTGGAGCTGCTCGAGCTAGACGAGGAGCTGCTCGAACTTCCCGTGTTGGAGCCGCTGGAGTTATTGGAGCCGCTTGCGGAAGTGGAGCTGCCGGAGCGCGTGGAATCCGAATCATCGTCATCGGATGCGCCCACGCTGGACACCACCAGCACGTCCTCGAGCGTATCGATGGAATCGTTCGGAGAGACCACGATGCGTCGGCTGGTATCGCCCTGCTGGGCGTCCACCTTCACCACCGTGCCGATGATAAGGCCGCGTGCGTAGCTTCCGCCCAGACCTGAGGTGACGATGACGTCGCCGACGTTCACCTCGGCGTCGGCATCCAGGTCCTCAAGATACAGAAGGCCGATCAGGCTGCCGCGCAGGATGCCCTCGGCGCGGCTGGACTGCACCATGGCCGCGGCACCGGATTGCGGGTCGGTGAGCAAGCGCACCGTTGCGGTGCTTCCGCTGGCCGACACCACCTGGCCCACCACGCCGGAGGTCCCGATAACCGTTTGGCCGGTCGAGATGCCCTCGTTGGTTCCCTTGTTGATGATGACCGTCTGGCTCCACGCCTCGGAGCTTCGGCCGATGACGCGAGCACCCGTGCCCTCGATCTGGTAGTTGTCCTTCAAATCGAGCAGCTTCTGCAGGCGCTGCGCCTCTTGCTTATACTCTTCCATCTGGGCATATTGCTGCTCGAGCTGGCTGTTGTACTCGCGCAAGCCCGTCAAGGTGTTCTGGTCGGCCGTGATGTTCTCCATGGTGTCGCCCACTGTGGAGGTTGCGGCCTCCACTGAGCCGCCCACGATGCGCAGCGGGCTGACGGCGCCCGACACCGCAGACTGCAGCGTGTGCAGCGGACCTGCCGAACCCTCGCGCCCGTAAGCCGTGACCATGATGATGCTAGCTGCAATCAAGCCTATAAGCAGCGCTCGGCGCATAAGCGCCGAGCTTTGTTGTTGAAAATTAAGAGCCATAACGTTGAGGCTGTCCTATTTCGATCGCATGAGCGTCTGCTTGAGCGCCTGCGGGGTTTCGAGAACCTTCAGGCAGCCCATGACCACGTTCGTCAAAGCCGTCTCGCTCACCCACACTGGGATTTCCAGCTTATCGGTAAGGTAGCGATCCAAGCCGGAAAGCAAACCGCCGCCACCGGTGAGCAGGATGCCGTTCTGGATGATATCCGACGCCAGGTCGGGGTTGGTCTTCTTAAACGTCTCCTTGATGTGCACCACCATCTCCTCGCACGGGGCGATGAGCGCCTGACGGACATCCTCGGACTGGATGGTGACTTCCTTGGGCTGCTCGGTGATGACGTCCTGGCCGGAGATGATCATGTCGCGTTCGCGGCCGTCCTCGAACGGCAGGATGGAGCCGATCTTGATCTTGATGATCTCGGCGGTACGCTCGCCGATCTTGATGCCCAGAAGGTCGCGCAGGTGCATGGCGATGGCCTCGTCCATGCGATTGCCGGCCAAGCGCAGGCTGGAGGACGTGACGATGCCGCCCAAGGAGATGACGGCCACCTCGGTGGTGCCGCCGCCGATGTCGACGACCATGGAGCCGGTAGGTTCGGTGACGGGCAGGTCGGCGCCCATGGCAGCGGCCATGGGTTCCTCGATCAGGTACGCCTGGCGGGCACCAGCCTGCACGGCGGCCTCGAACACGGCGCGCTTCTCAACGGAGGTGGCGCCGCACGGGATGCAGATGACGATGCGGGGCTTGGCCTGCCACGGGTACTTGCGCGGCGCGGCCTTGTTGATGAACGCGCTGATCATGGCCTCGGTGACGTCGTAATCGGCCACCACGCCGTCGTGCAGCGGATGCTCGGCCGAGAACGCGTCGGGCGTATGGTTAATCATGTTCTTCGCCTCGTGGCCGACGGCCAGGACGCGATGGGTGCTTTTCTCGATTGCGACGACGGAGGGCTCGTTGACGACGATGCCTTCGCCGGGAATGGCGACCAGGGTATTCGCGGTGCCGAGGTCGATGGCCATGTCGCACGACATCTGGCCAGTGAGACCCGAGAAGAAATCCAAGAATGACATGTAGGCAAACCCCTTGTGCTACGTTTCTAGTGAAATCAGATTCTAGCACAGGCGATTTTACCCGGTTTCCCTGCGCATGGAAATCCATCAGGGGTACGCATTAGGGACGACGAAGGAAAAGCCTGGCGTCTAGGGGACACGTTGCGAGCACCATCTTGCCTATATGCTAGAGCGGCCCGCATTCCGCGGGCCGCTTTCGTTCATGCTATTCGATTCCTTAATGCACACTGCAGCTGAAGCAGGGGTCGTAGGCTCGCACGAGCTTCTCGACCTCGGCGCGCACCTCCGGCGCCTCCGCGCCGTCGGCTATGAGCTTCTCGGCCAGCACGCGCATGTCTGCCTCCAGGTTCGCGCAGTTCTGCGCCGTGGGGGTCATGATGGTGGCGTGCACCACGCGGCCGGCGTCGTCGAGCTCGAGCTGATGGAACACCGTGCCTCGCGGCGCCTCGGTGAAGCCAGTGCCCACGCCCGCGCACACCTCGAACGGCACCGGGACGCTATCGCCCTCGAACGGACCGTCGGGCTCGGCAAGCTTGCGGCACAGATCGGCGCAACGTCCCAGCGCATCGAGTACCTCAACCGCCTGGGCGACGTTGTTCAGGAACGGGTTGCGCTCGGGCGGGCGCAGGCCGGCCTTGGCGGCTGCAACCTTCGCCTCCTGCGAAAGCGCGCCCCACGACGCGTTGATGCGCGCCAGCGCGCCGGTGAAGTAGGTCTTCCCCGTCTGCCTGCAGCGGGCGAACAGCGCCGCGGAATGCGACACCTCGTATTCCTCGACCTGCTCGCAAGCCTTATCGGCATCGAACGTGACGCCCGCATCCAAGAAGCGCGCCCAGCGGCTGTCGGCCACCGGATAGCGGCCTTCGGCCACCATGGCCATCATGTCGCCCTGGGTGGCGATATCGGGAACGGTGAAACCGTTGAACAGGTCGACCACCGCACGGGCGAACTCGCGCTCGGCGTCCAGCTTGTCGGCCATGGCCAGGTACTCGTCACGCGTTGGCTCGTGGGTGAAGCCGCCCACCACCGCGGTGATCGGGTGGATGGAGCGCCCGCCCACCAGGTTGCACAGCTGGTTGCCCAAAGACTTCAGGCCCAGCGCCTGGTCGAACAGCTCAGGGTTGGCCTTGGCAAGCGGGAACACGCTTGCCATGTCCAGGAAGTCGGGCGCGGCGAACACGAACAGGTGCGACGCATGATTTTGCAAGTAGCTGCCGTACACCAGAAGCTCGCGCAAGGCGCGCGTGCGGTCGGTGACCTCCACGCCGAAGATGCGCTCGATGGCCAGGATGTCGGTGATCACGTGGCTTGCCGAGCAGATGCCGCACACGCGGCTGGCGATATACGACACGTCGGCGAACTTGCGGCCCACCACCATGGACTCGAACAGGCGCGCCGGCTCCACCACGTTCATCTCGCACGTTTCCACCGCACCGTCTTTGATGGACAGATGCACGTTGCCATGGCCCTCAACGCGGGCGATATGGTCTACCGAAATGGCGGTCCTCGTCATATCGATTCGCCTCCTATTCGCGCGCCGACTGCACGCGTTCAACCTGGTTGAACAGCGCCAGCGCCTCGTCGAAATCATCCGGGTCCACGCCCGCGCGCTCGCACGCGGCGCGTGCGGCCTCAAGGTTGGCATCGGGGGAAAGCCCGCGGCAGCCGTTGCACGCCCGCCCGAGGTTCACGCACTTCGCACCGCAGCCGGCCACCGTCACCAGGCCCAGGCACAGCTGGCCCTGGTCGAAGAAGCAGTCGGTGCCGTTGCGCTTGCACTGCCCGCACATGGTGCCCGTGCGGTCGAACTTGTTCGAGCCGTACAGCGCGCGCTGCAGCACGTCGATGAAGTCCATGGTGTCGATCGGGCAGCAGCGCACCGTGTGATCGACATCGATGACCGCGCCCACCGGGCGCGGCACCACCATGGAGCCGCAGGCTGCGGGCACGTCCTGGTACACCTGGCTCGGGCGCTTGAAGAAGTTACGCGCGGCGATGCCGGGAATGCCAGCAGTGGCGGCGCAGGCGCCCAAGGCGATGACGCACTTGGCGCGTTCGCGCAGCTTGCGCACCGTGGCCTCGGATTCCTCGGTGGTCACGGCGCCCTCGATGACGGCCACGTCGAACTCCTCCGGCATGGGCTCGCTGGAAGCCAGCTGCCAATAACGCAGGTCGATCTGGCCGAGCACATCGGTCAGGTGTTCCTCGACGTTGGTGATCTGAAGCTGGCAGCCGAAGCAGCTGGCAAGCCCGACCACCACAACGCGCGGAAGGTCGCGCGCCTGGCGCTCGTCGTTTCCGCATCCCATGTTCGTGCCTCCCATCTACATCGACCCCTGGATGTTCTTCGCTTCCCAATAGTTGAACACGGGCCCGTCGATGCAGCAGTATTGATGCCCGATCTGGCAGTGGCCGCACTTGCCCATGCCGCACTTCATATGGCGCTCGAAGCTCATGTAGATATGGTCGTAGCTGATGCCCTTCTTGCGCATCTCGGCGACCACGAAGCGATACATCACCGGCGGGCCGCACACCGCGCCGAAGGTGTTCGCCGGGCTGATCTCAAGATGCTCGAAGGGCTTGGTGACCAGGCCCACTTCGCCATCCCAGGTGTCGTCGGGGTTGTCGACGGTCAGGTACAGGTCGAAGTCCTTGCGGTGACGCCACATCTCGAACTGGTTGCGGAACATGACCTCGGAGGGGTTCTTCGAACCGTAGATGATGGTTACCTTGCCGAAGTCGCTGCGCTCGTCGTGGATGTTGTTGATAAGGCTGCGAAGCGGCGCGATGCCCAGGCCGCCTGCCACCAGCAGGATGTCGTGGCCCTTCATCTCCTCGAACGGGAAGCCGCGGCCGAAGGGCCCGCGGATGCCCACGATGTCGCCGCACTGCATCTTGTGCAGCGCCTCGGTGAAACGACCGGCGCGACGCACGCACAGCTCGATGAAGCCGCGCTTGGAGGGGCTCGACGAGATGGAGATCGGAGCCTCGCCCACGCCGAAGATGGTCAGCTCGACGAACTGGCCCGGCTCATGGCGGAACGCCTCGCGGATGCGCTCGTCGATCAGGCGGAACTCGAACAGCTTCTCGGTTGCCGTCAACTCGGTGATGGATGTGATGCGCGCCGGCCACGGGCGATACGGGTTAGCGGCCATGAGCTCCTGCCCCGTCATCGCTGCCGGCTCATCGTGGTACGGCGATACGACCACGGGGTTGAAATCGGTGTTAGCAGGCACCTTCGGCCCCCTTCTTCTCGAAGAACTCCAGCACGCGAATGGGGTTGATGTCGGCCTTGCACGCCTTCACGCAACGACCGCAGCCCACGCACAGCATGCGGTCGTAGGTGGCCAGAAAGCCGTTGAGCTTGTGATACATGCGATGGCGCACGCGCTCACGGCCCGTGGGGCGGAAGTTGTGCCCACCGGCCACCACGGCGAACTGCGGAGAAGTGCACGCATCCCAAATGCGCTGGCGCTCGCCGGTTTGCCCGTCGGGGTCGAGCACATCCTGGATATCGAAGCAGAAGCACGTCGGGCACACGGCGGCGCAGGCGTTGCAGGCCAGGCACTTGCTGCCCAGCTCCTCCCAAAACGGGTCGGAGTGGAACGCGTCCATGAGCATGGCCACGTCCTGGATCTCGGGGATATCGGGATTGAACGCCGCCTGGCGCGCACGTGTGGCGTGGCGGAACTCGATACGGTCCTCGTTGGTGGCGTCGCGCAGGTCGACGGCGGACTCGAGGATGTTAGCTGCCTCGACGCTGGAGATGCTGACCAAGAACTTATCGCCTAGACGATGAAGGAACAGGTCGTAGCCGAAACGCGCCTCGTCGGCATCCCACAGGCTGCAGAAGCAATCGGAGTCGGGGCTGCATGACACGCCCACGATCAACGTGGCGGCGCGTCGGGCCTTATAGTACGGATCGGGATAGCGTCCGTCGCGGAACACCAGGTCCAGACGGTTGATGGCGTTGATGTCGCACGCATGGGCGCCGAAGATCACACGCGGAACCACTTCCTCCTGGAAATCGGCCACCTCGTTGGTGGCGGCGTTGTAACGCATGAGCGTTTCGGTGGGAGGAAGGAAGTAGCGCTTCGGCGATGCGAGCGTGGTGTCGTAGGCCAGGTCCATCTCGTCAGGCGAGCTGATGGCCTCGAACGAATAGTGCGCACCGCGCTTCACAGGGGCCACGACCTCGTAGCCGTCCATGAATGCCGACACCAATGCGGGTAGCTCCGCGGCGTCGAAAACTCGATAGAGCATGTTTCATCCGTTTCTCGTCTTACGGCATTGCGGGCTCCGATATCGCAAGCACCTGCACAGAGATCCGCAGGGCGCTTGCAGGCGGCACCGCCGCCCCCCTTAAGGCGGCGTACCGACGGCAACACGCGCGAACAGTATTCCAGCATCCCGCCTAATCAAAAAGCCCTTTGCCCGCTTGAGCGGGCAAAGGGCCTCCAAAGTTGCAGGATGCCGGTCGGCTTATGCGAAGAAGATGCCGATCTCGCGCTCAGCGGACTCCGGGGAGTCGGAGCCGTGAATAACATTCTCGTCCATAATCAGACCGAAATCGCCGCGAATCGTGCCGGGGGCTGCTTCAGCCGGATTAGTGGCGCCCATGAGGGTGCGCACCTTGGCGACGGCGCCCTCGCCGGAGATGACCATCTTCACAACCGGGCCGGAGGTGATGTAGGAGATGAGGCCGTCGTAGAACGGCTTGCCCTCGTGCTCGGCGTAGTTGGCCTTGGCCTGGTCAAGCGTCACCATGCCCAGCTCCATGCGCTCGACGGTCAGGCCGGCGCGCTCGAAGCGGTTGACGATCTCGCCGATGTGGCCGTTGCGCACACCGTCGGGCTTGATCATGCTGTAGGTCTTCTGGATAGCCATGATTGGTACCTTTCTTCTTATCTCTTATCCCAAGCGCCCATTTCCATGGGCGCAGGTTACCTTGGTTGCAGCTCGATGCGCGACTGCACATCAAGCCGTTAGTTCTGGCTGGGGAAGTACAGCTCCACGTTGCTGACTTTCCAACCGATGAGGTCGCGCACCATGGACAGCTTGTACTGCATCTGCCCGCCGCCATCGGTTTCAGCGGTCACGTATACGGTGGAATCGGTCATGGACTTCTCCACGGCATTGATGGTGGGAGCGGAATCCTTCACCAGCGAGTTGGTCATGGAGGCGGCGGACGTGTCGCTTACCTCGGCGGAATACAGCGCAGAGGCGTTATCCGGATCGGCGAACAGCTGCGTTGCCACGCTATCCTGGCTGGGGTAGCCCCAACCCTGCGTGTACATGAACAGCGCGCCGCCGAAGGCCGCCACCACAAGCAGGATGATGACCACGAAGATCTTCAGACCCACGTTGCGGCGCTTGCGATCGCGCTTGGCAACGCCCTTGGACCACTGCTCCAGCTCCTCGTCGGAAGCGCTGAAGAAGCGATCGTCGCCCGCTGCCGCGCCGTACTGGCCGGCATCGGCGGCGTAGGGGTCGCCGTAATAGTACGGATCTGCCTGCTGAGCGGTGTAGGGGTCCTGCTCGGCGTACATGGCGGAGCCGTCGGCTGCCACATCGATGCCGGAAAGGTCCGCCGAATCGGAGGGCGCCGCACTGCCGGGAACCGAAACCGGGGCCATGACCTGGGTGATCTCGGACGTACCTTGGGCGACGGCCGCCACCGCGCGCTGGTAATCGACGCTTGCGGAGTCGGACAGGAAATACGTCTTGTCGGCAATGGACTCCTCGAAGGCGTTGACGGCCTTCTGCATCTGGCCGGTTGCGACGTAAGCCTGGCCGAGGTTGGCGTACAGACGGTTGCGCATCTCGGGCTGCATGTCGAACTGCAGGGCGCTTTCGTAGGACGACACCGCATCGGCGGCGCGGTTGAGCGCCATGAAGCACACGCCCAGGTTCAGCAGGGCCTTGGTGGGGTCGGGGTTTGCCTCGTCAAGGGCGGCGTTGCGGAACGCCACGCCGGCCTCGGCGGTCTTGCCCATCTTCAAAAGCGCGTTGCCCATGCCCGTGTAGGCCTTGTAGGCGGAATCGTACTTCGCGTCGGATGCGGCCGCCTCGAAGTTGGCCACGGCGTCCTCGTAGTCGTGCAGGGCGGCGTAGGCCATGCCCAGGTTGTAATGCACGCCGCCTCGGGCGTCGTAGGCCTCGTCGGCCACGGCCTGACCGTAGGCCTGGATGGCCTCGTTGGGCTGCTTGAGCTTCACCAGGCAGTTGCCCATCTGGTGGTACAGCTGCCCCATCTCGCCGGGGGCGAGGGGGCTGGCCTCGTCCTGCAAGCACTGCTGGTAGGTCTCCAAGGCGCCTTGGAAGTCCTTCTGCGCATAAGCTGCACGGGCTTGCTGGAATAACTGGTTGTTCATCTGGATCCTTCGCTATCTTGTACGCTTCGGAATGCTGCGTCTAGCAGGTTATTCGGCGGCGTTCTCGATCTCGATGCCCTCGATCACATCGCCGACGCGAAGCTGGGCGATGACGTCCATGCCCTCGATGGTCTGGCCGAACACGGTGTAGCCGCTGTCCAGCATGGGCTGGGCGCCCAGGCACAGGTAGAACTGCGAACCCGCGGAATCGGGGTTCTGGCTGCGGGCCATGGCCAGCGCGCCATCGGCATGGTGGTTATTGGGGTTGGTGGAGTACTCCTCCTTGATGCAGTAGCCCGGGCCGCCGGTGCCAAGGCCGGCGAAGGGGTTGCCGGCAGCGGCGATGACCTGGTCGGTATCAAGGTCACGCGTGTTGGGGCAACCGCCCTGGATGACGAAGCCCGGCACGTAACGGTGGAACTTCAGGTTGTCGTAGAAGCCCTTGGTGGCAAGCTCGACGAAGTTGCCGACGTGGATGGGGGCGTCCTTGCCCGCCAGCTGCACGCGGATGTCGCCCTTGGAGGTTTTGATGACGGCAATCTCGTCGCCGGTGGGCTGATACGCGGGAGTGTACAAAGCCATGGGACTTCTCCTTTTCTCAAGCGTGCCCCGACGTTTGCCGGAGGCCTTCGCGAAAACGCCCGCGCAGAAGGCGGGCGTTGCTTTAAACGAATCTCGTGATGTGTAGTTTAGCAGCTTGGGACCGGGCGCGGCGAAACCTGAAAACGCCTGCGGGGAAAAACCGTAGAACGCACAAACGGGGCCGGGGCGCCGGCAAGCGGTTCGGAGGCGCCATGCAGTCGCCCCGCACTCCGCGCGAACCCGGGGCTCGCCGCCTTCCAGCCGCAGCCCCGGGCCCAGCGACCTTCTACCCGCACAAGCCGACCGCGCATCCGCCAGGCCCCGCGACTTGCAGCCCGCGTGCGCCCGGCTTCGCGGCGCTGCGCGGGCATCGCCCGCCCGGCCCCGGCGCAACCGCGTTGGCGCTTAGCCGCGCACGAAGCAGCTGACCAGCTCCACGTGGTAGGTCTGCGGGAACAAGTCGACGGGCTGAACGCGCTCCAAGCGATAACCCACGTCCTCGAAGCGGCGCACGTCGCGCGCCCAGGTTGCGGGGTTGCAGCTTACGTAGACCACGCGCCCCGGGCGGGCAGCGGCGATGTCTGCCGGCACGCCGTCGGCAAGGCCCGCGCGCGGCGGATCGACCACCAGCGCATCAAGGCCGCCAAGCTCTGGCAGCTCGCGAGCCGCGTCGCCGCCGATGACGTCGATGTCGACGTAGTTCTCGTCGGCGTTGCGGCGCAGGTCGCGCACCGAAGACGCCGCAGACTCCACGGCGATCACATCGGCGCCGGCGCGTGCCATGGCCACGCCGAAGGTGCCGCAGCCTGCGTACAGGTCGGCGACGAGCAGCCCGTCGAGCCCCTCCGGGCCGTCCTCCCCCACGCTTCCGCCGAGCATGCGGATGGCCTGCTCCATGAGCTTTTCGGCCTGCGCGGTGTTCACCTGGAAAAACGACGGCGCATGCGCCACGTAGCGCGCGCCGAGCAGCTGCTCCTGCCAGCAGCCCTTGCCGTCGAGCACCTCAAGGCCCTTGATCTTGCGCGCCTTGCCGGGGTCGGCGATGACGCGCACCACGCTCGTGGCCTTGAGCGAGCTTTTGAGCATCTTGGCGGCCGCCGCACGCGGGAAGCCCGACGGGCGCGTCCACAGCGCGATCTCGGTCTCGCGGGTGCGCACGCTCGTGCGCACGCCCACGCGGAAGATGCCCAGGTCATCGGAGCCCTGCAGATAGCGAAGCGCCCCGCGCAGCGCCTTGGGCGCCTTGGCGATGGCGTCATGCGCCAGCGGGCAGGACAGCGCCTGCATCACATCAGGGCTGCCCTCCTGATGAAAGCCCAGGTTGAACGTACCCTTCGCATCCCATTGCGCGCCCAATTCCAGCTTGTTGCGGTACCCCCACTGGCGTTTGGAGGGCAGGCACGGCGCCACCAGCTCCGCCGCCGCATCGCCGAAGCCGCCCGTGCGGGCGAGCGCGGCCACCACGTTGGCGCGCTTTGCCTCAAGCTGCGCGTCGTAGGCGATATGCTGCCACGGGGCCGCGCCGCTTGCCGCGGGCTCGGCC
Source organism: uncultured bacterium (assembly GCA_905215325.1). Lineage (GTDB taxonomy): Bacteria > Actinomycetota > Coriobacteriia > Coriobacteriales > Eggerthellaceae > Senegalimassilia. The sequence goes on from CAJMPP010000031.1 coordinate 18,815, forward strand.
CACTTCGGCATCACGCGGCACGCGCCGGGCTGCTCGAGCTTGGCGATACGAGCGCGAGCGAACGTGGGCTTGTCCTCCACCACTTCCACGCTTGCCACATCGCCCGGGGCGCCGCCCTCCACGAACACGGTCTTGCCGTCGGGCAGATGCCCGACGGCTTCGGCGCCGTAGCCCATGCGCTCGATGGTGATGGTTTCGGTCATGTTCACACTCGTTTCTTTTTCGGGCCCATTTGGGCGATAGTAGCGTATAATCGATAGATACGCCCTAGTAGCTCAGTTGGATAGAGCGTCTGCCTCCGGAGCAGAAGGCCACAGGTTCGAACCCTGCCTAGGGCACCATTTGCATTTCGCACGAACCCGCTGGACGTCAAGTCTGGCGGATTCGTTGTTTCTAGCATCGTAGTCCAGCGTCACGAGCACCTCGTCGTCGGACGCGCTCACCTGCCAAACGAAAGCCTTGATCAAGACGCCGGAGCAGAACGCGGAGTCCGGCAAGACAAGTTTACCCGCCAGACGAAAGCCTTGATCAGGGTCGCATCGTCGAGGCTCGCGCCGCTTCGTTTTAAGCCTGCTGCCCCTGCGCCCCATCGCCGGCGTCCAGGAAGATCTTGCGGGTGACGAAGTTCCACACCATGACCACCGCGGTGGCGAAGATCTTGGTAATCAGGTAATGCACGCTCAGAAGCTCGACGCCCGCCCACATGCATGCGTTGTTGATGCCCAGGCCGATGACCGACAGCACCACGAAGATGACGAACTCGCGGCGACGGGACATGCCTTCTTTGTGGGTGAACACGTAACGCATCGACGCGACGTAGTTGAACACCACCGACACCGTGAACGAAATGGTGGCGCTGACCAGGTAGTTCACGCCGAACGCCTCGGTAAGCAGGGCCAGCAGGCCGTAGTCGATGATGAACGCGATCACGCCGACCACTCCGAACTTCATAAGCTGCGCGATAAGCTTCTTCACGCAGGGCTCCTCTCCATCGCAAGCGGGGGCATCCCGCATCCGCCGGCCTTCGAGCAAGACCCGGCTCGGTACATTCACAAATGCCGTCGCGCACGTCGCGTTGCCGGCTTGAACGCCGGAGCAGGGCACCGGCAGCAGGCCGAACGGCCCGTGCGCAAGGCGAAAAAACGCTCTCAGCGCAACCCGTCGATTATGGCACCCCTTGCCCCATCGGCACAACAATCCCACGCCATCCGCGCATATACTGCGGAAAGCACGGCATTCACGTAGCGAAACCGCACGGTTTCGAGTAGCATGCCTAGTACTTATGCATTCAACTTTCACGAAGGAGCGCCCGGTGACTGAAACCGACAAGGCCGCCCTCACAGGCAAAGGCGTGGCCGTCATCATACCCTGCTACAACGAGGCCGTCACCATCGGCAAGGTTGTCGACGACTTCCGCCGCGTGCTGCCCGAGGCGGCCGTGTACGTCTACGACAACAACTCCTCCGACGGCACCGGCGACATCGCGCGCGCCCACGGGGCCACGGTCAAGGTGGAGCGCCGCCAGGGCAAGGGCAACGTCGTGCGCCAGATGATGCGCGACATCGACGCCGAGGCCTACCTCATGGTCGACGGCGACGACACCTACCCCGCCGAGGCCGCCCCGGCCCTGCTCGCGCCGCTTTTCGCCGACGAGGCCGACATGGTGGTGGGCGACCGCCTCTCGAACGGCACCTACGGCGAGGAGAACGACCGCGCCTTCCACGGCTTCGGCAACGACCTGGTGCGCTTTTTGATCAAGGCCATCTACGGCTTCGAGTTCTCCGACGTCATGACGGGCTATCGCGCCTACAACAAGGTGTTCGCCAAGACCATGCCCGTGCTCTCGCCGGGCTTCGAGATCGAGACCGAGCTTTCCATCCACGCCGTCGACAAGCGCTGGCGCATCGCCGAGGTGCCCATCGACTACCGCGACCGCCCCGAGGGCTCGGAGTCGAAGCTGTCAACCTTCTCCGACGGCTTCAAGGTGCTCATGATGATCATGTCGCTGTTCAAGGACTACAAGCCGCTGGCGCTGTTCTCCTGGGTGGCGCTGCTGTTCGTGGTGCTGGGCCTGGTGGCCGGCGTGCCGGTCATCGCGCAGTTCGCCGCGACGGGCCTGGTGCCCAAGCTCCCCACAGCGCTTCTGGCGGTGGGCCTGGTGTTCGTGGGCCTGCTGTGCTTCGCGTGCGGCCTTATCCTGGACACGGTCGTCAAGGGCAACCGCAAGCAGTACGAGATCGAGGTCACGGAAGCCTACGAGCGTTACGGGCGTTCAAACGCCGCGGAGTAAGCCGGCGGCTTCCCGTGTCCCCCTTTTCCCGTCGAGAAGGGCGTCCCCCATCAGCGCAGGCCAATGCACCCGATCGTTTCACGCCCCCATCGACGATCATCAGTCTACGGGGGTTTGCCCCGAGCGAGCCCATACGGTATGTTGAAATGGGACCAAGTTGTGTAAGAAATATGCACAACCACCCAATCGGGTCTTGCGGAACGAATTGCTTTTTGGCATACTAAACGGGCTGCTTTTCGACACGGAAGCGCAACCCGTCCCCATAGTCTAGAGGTTAGGACGCGGCCCTTTCAAGGCTGAGACACGAGTTCGATTCTCGTTGGGGGCACCATTCGAACGCTAGGGCTGGTCGAGTACCGGCCCTTCTTATTAGTGAAAGCCGGCTTGCCGGCTTTTTCGCTATCTTGAAGGGAAAGGCAACCATCATCGCTACCCCCGCAGAAACCGAACCGCACAACGAGCAGGCCGCACCGCTGGTCATCGTCATGCACGCTTCGGTGGGCTCGGGGCATCGCAGCGCGGCCAATGCCGTAGCCCAAGCCTTCGAATGTATGAAAGCCGAGCAGGCCGAAGGACGCGAACAGCCCACGGAGGCCTTCCCCGTTGTGCCAAAGCTCCCCGATGGTCTTGAGGTCGAAGTGCTCGATGTGCTCGATTACGGCCGCGTGGTGTTCGATGGCGACAAAACCGCTTCCATGTTCACCGGCCCCACCCGCCCGATATATGACCTGACGTGGCGCTTCACGCTTACCGGCAGGCTTTTATGGGGCGGCGGGAGCATCTGGTCGCACCTGATGTACGGCAAGTTCACCGAACTGGTGCGCAAGCGTCGCCCGCTTGCCATCATATGCACGCACATCACCGCAGCCAACGTCGCGGTGGCGGCGCGCATGCTCACTGGACAGCGCTTCCCCATCGTGTGCGTTCCCACCGACTACGAGACCGAGGGCCTGTGGCCGCATCTGTCGACCGACCTGTTCTGCGTGGCCACGGAAAGCATGGCCGAAACGCTGCGCCCGCGTCTGGTGCCCGAGCAGCGCATCCGCATCACCGGCATCCCCACGCGCGAGGATTTCCGCGCAAGCTATGACCGCGAGCAAACCCGGCAACGCCTGGACCTGCCGCAGGACAAGCGTATCGTGCTGGCGCTCGCCGGGGCCTATCTGCCCCGGCCCTACGTGCACTTCCGCACGGCGCTCGACAACCTGCTGCCGTATCTGCACACGTTCGGCGATACCCTGCATTTCGTGTTCGTCGCGGGAAACGATGCCGAGTACGCCGGCCATCTGCGAAGGGCCTGCAGCGACCTGGGCATCTCCGATTGCGTGACAGTGCTCGAGTACGTAGAGGGCATGGCGGGCCTTATGGCGGCATCGGATTTGGTCATCTGCAAATCCGGCGGCCTTACCGTCACCGAATGCCTGTGCGCGCAGGTGCCCATGATCTTGCTCGGCCGTGCGTACGGTCAGGAAAACGCCAACGTCAGGCTGCTCACCGCCCACGGCGCTGCCATGCACGTCACCACCTGGCGAGAGCTGCTCGAAGCGTTGCGACACGTCTCCCGCAGCCCCGAGAGCGCGCGGTCGATGCTGGTCAACGGCAGCTTCCTTCGCCACCCAGACGCTGCGCGCGACATAGCGTGCGCCGCCATGGAACTTGCCAATGCCGAGAAAGACCCGGCAAACCCGCTGTACAAGAAGCACTTCCTCCATTTCTATTGGGGGCATAAACCCGCGCACGTGCGATAGCGCCGCGCGCATCTGGAAAGGATCTACCTTACATGACGCATTTCGACGACCTCGGCCTTTCGGGCCAGGCATTGCAGGCTGTGGCCCAGCTGGGTTACAGCACCCCCACCCCTGTGCAGGAGCAGGCCATCCCCAAAGTGCTCGAGGGCCGCGACCTGATCGCCGCCGCGAAGACCGGCACCGGCAAAACCGCCGCGTTCAGCCTGCCCACCATGGACAAGCTCGGGCATGCCAAGGGCAACAAGGGCCCGCTCATGCTGGTGGTCACCCCCACGCGCGAGCTTGCCGAGCAGATCGGCGAAGTGTGCAGCACCATCGCCAAGAACACGCACCATCGCATCCTCACCGTCGTCGGCGGCGTTTCCTACAACCCGCAGATTCAGGCGCTCAACCGCGGCGTCGACGTGCTCATCGCCACGCCGGGCCGTCTGGTGGACCTCATGGACCAAGGAGCAGCTCATCTGAGCAGCGTGGAAGTGCTCGTGCTCGACGAGGCCGATCGCATGCTCGACATGGGATTCTGGCCGGCCATGCGCAAGATCATCGGCGCCACGCCGCAAAACCGTCAAACCCTGCTGTTCAGCGCCACCATCGACCGCACCATCATGAGCACGGCCGGCAAGCTGTTGCACGACCCCGCCATGGTCGAGATCGCCCACAAGGGCGAGACGGCCGACACGGTGGAGCAGTACGTCATGCACGTGCAGCAAGCGGTCAAGCCCGAGCTGCTCAAGGGCCTCATGAAGGAGCGCGGCCACAGGCGCGTCATCGTGTTCTGCCGCACGCGCAGCCGCGCGGACGCCACGTGCCGCCGCTTGAAGAAGGTCGGGTACTCCGTCGAGGCCATCCACTCCAGCCGCAGCCAGAACCAGCGTCGCCGCGCCCTTGAGAACTTCGCCAACGGCACCACCGATGTGCTGGTCGCCACCGACGTGCTCGCGCGCGGCATCGACGTGGAGGAAGTTGAGTATGTGGTGAACTACGACCTGCCCACGCAGCCCGAGGACTACGTGCACCGCATCGGCCGCACGGGCCGCGCAGGAGCCTCCGGATTCGCCGTCAGCTTCGTAAGCCCCGAAACCGCCGATGCGCTCCGCGACATCCAGAAGCTGCTCAAGCGCGCCATTCCCGAGCTTGAGCTTGAGCACTTCGACATGCATGAAGCCGAGAACGAGGCCGCTGCCAGGGCCCAGCGCGCCGAGGCTCGCCGCGACCCCGAGATCCAGCAGGCCAAGAAAGAGCAGGCCGCCCGCACGCGCAGGAAGAACAAGGCGCGCGAGGCTGCGCAGGCTGAAGAGGTGAACACCCGTCGCGCCAAGCGAGGCAGCCGCAAGGCTGCCGAAAAGCCCGCAAGCGGGACGGCGCACGCCGCAAGGAAGCACAGCAACGCCGATCACGGATCTCAGCAGAAACGCGGCAACGGCTCCAGGAACGCTTCCGCCAATCGCGCCAAGACCAGCAGCGCGTCAGGTGCGCAGGGCGGCGATTTCCGTCCTGGACGCGCACATCGCGCCCAGGTTGCGCACCAGCGCAGCAGGCGCCGCTAACAGATGCTATTGCGCCGGTTAAGGAGCCGGCGCATAACAGCCCGGTAATCTATCGGTAAAGTGTATATCGTCTTTAGGAGGGAGGACGCCATGCGCATAGCGGTAGCTTGCCAGGGGCTTGATGTGGCGCCAAGGTTTGCACGCAGTTCAAGTTTCATGTGCTATCGCGTTGACCGTGGCATGTTCGCCGATTGCCAGAATATGCCCAATCTTTCGTTCCCTCCAGCTCAGCTAGCTCAGGTATTGAAAGACCTTGACGTCAGCGTCATGATCGTCAACAGGATCGATCCAACCTCGGAGACAGCCCTGAAAGCAGCCAGCATCGAGGTTCAAACCGGCTATACCGGCACCGCATCCGCTGCTGCCCGCACCTATATCGGGCGCACGCTGTCCGGAACGCACGAAGAGCTGGAGGCATCGTAAGCGCTTTTCAGCGCTACGCGATAGCATGGCACGTGGAAAGCGCCTTGGGGCGCTTTTTTCGTATCTGCAGCCTGAGACAAGTCACCTAAGCCTCGGCTTATAGGACAAAAAGTGTGTCCAGTTTTGGGCGTTGACGCAGGTCAACGCC
>CAJMPP010000032.1 GCA_905215325.1 uncultured bacterium
TGACGGTCGCCCGGCCTGACGGTCGCCCGGCCTGACGGTCGCCCGGCCTGACGGTTCGGGGACGTAGGACTAAGTGTCCGAAACGGACACTTAGTCCTACGTCCCCGAACCGTCAGGCCCTCGAGGCCTTCAAACCCTTGCAGTTTGTTGCTAATCGTCGGTTGTTCTTCGTTCTTGGCGCGACCGGAGCGGAAACGGTGTAGTATACTTTGGCTTTGTAATACGCGCCTTCAAGCGCTTGCGAACGAACCGTTAGGAACAGCATGGATTGGATCGGCCTGTACCACTTTCTTTTCGAGACATATGCCGGCATGGGCATTATGATCGGTGCGGGTCTTGTCATCAGCCTTATCGCATGCATCATCATGGAGCGTCGCACCCGCAAAACGTTCGTCGACCGCCCGAAGGGCAAGGACGACTGGTCCTTCTTCGACGATGACGACGAGGAAGATTCCGAATAACCACGCGGCGGCCACTCACTCACACCTGCCGCCGAACCGCCCCGCAACGCCAATACGCGGGGCGGTTTTCTTTTCGCCCTAACGCAAAAGAGCCCGCAAGCACGACGCTTGCGGGCTCTTCGTTTGCCGGTTTGAAGCTACAGCGCGAAGCCGATGGCATCCAGCACGTACTTCGGCACCATGAAACGCACCGTCTTCTGCGGGTCCACCATCTGGCACACCTGCACGTCGGCGACCAGCGACAGCAGCATGACCAGATCGGCCTCGGACTCGCTGGTGCGCGATGCCAGCAGATCGACCATCTGCTGAACAGCCAGCTCAGCGGCCGCATCCAGCGATTCCGCGGACACGATGATGCCGAAATGCGTGTCGTTCTCGATCAGCGGGTTCACCAGCTTCAGCTCGGGCATGGCCGTCAGCGTGACGGTGGCATAGCCTGCAACCTCGGCACCGGAGACGCTGACCTCGCCGTCGCCCATGGCCGCATGCATGTCGCCGCAGCCGAACAGCGCCCCATCGACCGCCACGGGGAAGTACAGCGTGGCGCCGGTGGTGATGGCCGTGTTATCCATGTTGCCGCCATGGCTGCCAGGGGTGCCGCAGTTCACCGGCTCGCCTTCGGGGGCCACGCCGATGACGCCGATCATGGGGCGCAGCGGGATGTTCAGACGCTCGTCCCAGGCCAGCGTGTTGCCCTGGATCTTGCAGTAATGCGTGGCCCATTCGGTGAAGCGGTTGCCGCACACGCCCTCGTCCTGGCCGGTGGCGGAGCAGGTCTGCTCGTCGAACTCGATGTTCTCGATGCGCACCTTCAGCGCGCCGCCAGCCTTCGCGCCCTCGACGAACACCGGGCCGGTCGCCGGGTTGATGGCGTCCCAATCCAGATCGTCCATGGTGTCCTGAGGGCCGGTCAGCTGGTTGCTGAAGCAGTCCTTCGTGCGGATGCGCACCGTCTCGCCAGACTTCACGGTCAGCACCGGCTCAAGATCGCGGTCGAAGGAGAACAACGTCTTGTCGTCGTTAAGCTCGATCATGGGTTTCCTTCCTATCCATGTAAGGCCGCGGCACCGCGCCGACGGCCGTTCTTGCGTTATCCTGCAACGCCTCTTCGCCCAAACGTTAGGGGCAAAAGCTATTCGCCGCTCTCGTCATAATACTCGGGGTCGGGCAGAAGATAGGCGGCGAACAGCATAATGCCCGCGGAAATGACCAACGAAGCCGCATCGGCAGGATCGGTGAAGGCGGATGCGGAAGGGGCCCCGCAAATCGCCGCCAAAACGAACCCGGCCACCAGCACGGCCGCACCCGCCAGCACGCCGAAGGACGCGAACAGCCGCGTGGGGCGCCAACGCAGCAGGGCGCAGGCTCCCGCCGCAAGCACCCAGCTCGCCGCCATGATCCATGTGCCCGGCTCCGACAGCATGGCCGCCATCCGGTCGATCACCGCATCGCTTGCGAACGCCGCCGTCGAGAAATGCCAGGTTGCAAGCATATTCCACCCCATGAACGAGGCGCTTCCCAAGCCTGCCAGCATGAACCCGCACAGCACTTGGAACGTCGCGGTCGCCATCGCCGCAACCGGGCGCAGCGCAAAACCCGCCGCCAACGGACCCAACGGCCCCACCCCGATCGCGCCGGCAAGCGGCGTCGCCAGCGCGGCGTTCGCGGTCGCATCGCCCACACGGCCCAGGTACCACCACCACACGCCGGTGCCCGCCAGCAGCACGCATCCCGCAGCAGGCACGCCGCACATCACCAGCATGGCCGACAGGGAAACGAATCCCAGAAGCGCGCCCAGGTGAGGGCGAAGCGCGCCGGCAAGCGTGATGAGCAGCAGCAACCCCCAGAACAACGGGTTGGCGAACCCTTCGGTCTGCGAGATGTTCTGCAACGCTGCAAACGCCAGTAGCGCCGACCCCGCCGCGCCGCACGCATGCGAGCCGAAAAACAGCAGCTCGGGGGTGATGCGATCGCGCAACGGGATACCCGGCTCGCGAGGCTGCGGCTCGGGCTCCTCTTTCTCCTCCGGACCGGCCACGATGTCCGCCAACTCCGCACGGCCCTTCGCCGGGTCGCCCAAAAACGGCGAAAGCTCCTCCGCGAAATCCGCCACCGACTCGTAGCGCTCCTCGCGCTCGGGGTCCAAAGCGTAGAAGATGGGGTCGTCCGCGGCCGGGCTGAGGTTGTCCCAGCACAGCGACGGCAACACCAGCTCGCCATCCTCGATGGCCTCCTGCGCCTGAAACAGGTTCGGTGCCAAGAACGGGTTTTCGCCCGCCAGCATCTCGTACGTCACCGATGCCAGCGCCCATTCGTCGCAGCGAGCGTCAAGGTTCTCCTGGCGCATCTGCTCAAGCGGCATGTAACCGACGGTGCCGCCGCCGGCCACTCCGAACCCCTGCGCGTCGGCCAAGGTCGCCAAGCCGAAATCAGTCACCTTGACCTGGCCTGATGTGTTGATGAGGATGTTGTCGGGCTTGATATCCAGATGCAGCACGCCGTTCTCATGCGCCACCTCAAGCGCATGCGCCACCGCGTCGAACACGGCGGCAACCACGTCGAGCGTCAGCCGATCGTCGTGGTCGCGCAGCAGCTCGGTGAGCGTCATGCCCTCGACATACTCCATGATCAGATACGCCGTGGAATCCTGGATCTCGAAGTCGTACACCGCGACGATGCTGGGGTCCGACAGCATGGCCGCCGTGCGAGCCTCGTCCAATCCGGGGATGCGCGAGAGCGTCCGCACCAGCGGGCGGCTCGCAGGGTCGACCGCGCCCGTCAGGCTGACCGATTGACCGGGCAGAAGCTGGCCGGGGAACGAATCGGCGCGCGATGAGTCCACAGGATCGAAGTCCGCAAAGCCGGACCCAACTTCGCGGGCGGGAGCGCTCGTCGGCCCCACCGGCACATCAGGGCCGTCGGGGGCCCCATCATCCTCGATACCCGCAAAACCCGCTTCCTCGGGCAAATCCTCCCAAGGGGGAACGTCCGCCGGGTCGACGGCAGTCGCCGTAGACGCCGCGGAACCTGCCGCATGCGAGCTCATTACGCCGGAGCCTTGAGAACCGGCCGCGTTTTCGCCACGTTCATCAGGGGAAATATCAAGCGCATCTGCCCCGGGGAGGGCGGCGCGCAACAACTCGGCCTCGGACAGGGGGATGCACTTGATGGCCACCTTGCGCTGGATGCGCGTATCCCATGCCACCTGCACCGTACCGAAGCCGCCGACCCCCGCCTTGGCAAGGGGCTTGTATCGATTGAGTATCAGCTGCGTTTTAGTCATGCGCACATTATATTGCAGGCGCCTGCGCGCCATAGGTACATCAAACCCATTCGCTACAATCGGCAGCCTAGGCAACAACAGAAAGGCCGCCGTTGAAAGACAACCGCACGTTCCCGCTTCCCCAGCGCATCGCCGCAGCATTAGCCGCCCTGGCGCTCGCGTTCTCGTTCGCGCTTCCCGCAACGGGCTGCTCTGTCAGCATCAGCGATAACGCTACTGGATCCGGCAGCTCCATCAGCAGCTCAGGCGAAAGCACCGGCACGTACGGCGGCTCCGGCGCCACCAGCTCCGACGAAGACGCACGATACGCGCAGGCGACCATCGCCGACATCCCCGCTTACACCGGCGCGCTGTGCATCAACATCAACCACGGCGAGCCCGGGTTCACGGCGCAGGACGAGGCTCGCGGGACGTTCATGCAGTTCAACGATCTGGATTTCGAAGGTCGCTGCGGCACTGCCTTCGCGCGAATCGGGCCCGACACCATATCCAACGAGAAGCGCGGCGACATCTCGCAAGTGCATCCGAGCGGCTGGGTGCAGCGCAAATACAGCTTCGTCGACGACGGCATGCTGTACAACCGCAGCCACCTGATCGCGCACCAGCTGTGCGGGGAGAACGCCAACGAGAAGAACCTGATCACGGGCACGCGCACGTTCAACGCGGTGGGCATGCTGTATTACGAGGAGTTGGTGGGCGATTACGTGCGCAGCACGGGCAACCACGTGCTCTACCGCGTCACCCCGTTATTCGCCGCAAACGACCTGGTGGCACGCGGGGTCCAGATGGAAGCGAAGTCCGTTGAGGACAACGGCGAAGCCGTGCAGTTCAACGTGTTCGTGTACAACGTGGAGCCAGGCGTTGCCATCGACTACGTGACCGGCGAAAGCTGGGAATCGCCCGAAACCCCGCAGGTCACCAGCAAAGGCAGCGCCACCATCACCACCGCGGCCGCCGCGCGGGCGGACAAGGCGGCAGCGGGAAGCAACGGCGAGAGCAAGGCCGACGGCAACGGCGCCAACGACAACGAAAGCGATAGCGCCGGCAACGGGAGCGCCGGCAGCCAAGGCGCATCCAGCCAGCAGGACTACATCCTGAACGTGAAGAACAAGAAGTTCCACAAGCCCGACTGCTCCGCCGCCAGCGACATCTCAAGCGCAAACAAGCAAGACTTCACCGGCACCCGCGACCAACTCATAGCCCGAGGCTACTCCCCCTGCGGCATCTGCAAACCGTGAGTTTGTCCAAAGAAACTGTTTGAGACGACAAAGCGAAGAGTGTTCAATACCGACTTCCCAAGTCCACCAAACATGAAGCGAAATGGAAACGGCGGGAATCCCCGCCGTTTCCATTTCGCGTTAATAGCTATTTCAAACCAGCCCCGCGAGCGATCTCGACACCGATTCGGTGAGGAACGCCAACGACCAACGCGTTGCCCATGCAAAAAGCTCGGCGACCATCGCTCATACCTGTATTCGTCCAACCCTTCGGAAAACCTTGCAGCTGATCAAGCTCATCGGGGACGAGGCGGCGGAATCGGCCATCCACTTCAACAACGTGCTTGAAGCGAGAAGCCCCAATACCGCCTTCGCCGGTCAGGATGGTGCGCGAGGGTCTATCGAGCGCATCGGGAAACGTCATCGAGCCTTCGGAGTAGACGTACTTGAAGCCCGTTTTCTTATCCACACGCTCCTCGCGCTTGCCGCCCTTCAAGTATTTCCAGGCCTCGAACTTTTCGTCCGGAATATAGAATTGCTCAGGGACTTCGCTCTCCGGAACCAGCACGTTTCCAAGCGCACCGAGCTCGCCCTCGTACTCCTCCACCAGGTCAAAGGTCAGAACCCTGTAATCCTGCATCACGCCCGCAGTGCAGAACGGAGATTTCTTGCCAGCAAGGTCGAAATGCTGGGAAATGTCATAAGGGTCATGCTGAATCTCAAACTCGGAAACCTTCTCCGGATCCTCCGTTGGGAATGCACGAGCCATCACGCCGTTTTTAGCGCGGTCCGACAAATTCCAGTTATCGCTGGTCATTTCAGCAAAAATGTAAACGCGTTTGCGTCGCTGGTTAAAGCCATATTCGCCGCTGTTCACAACATGCCATTCAACCGAATAGCCCAGGTCAGCCATGCAAGACAGGATAATCGCGAAATCGCGGCCACGCTGCGTCGCAGGACTTTTGAGCAAGCGGTCAACGTTTTCGAGCAGCACGTACTTCGGCTCTTTCAGATACAAGAAGCGATAGATATCCCACCAAAGAACGCCCTTTTTGCCCTCGATTCCGCGAGCAGCGGACAGCGGTTTTGCCACGCTGTAATCCTGGCACGGAAAGCCACCCACAACCATCTGAACATCAGGGATATCGATTTTACCGGCTTCGTAGTCATCAAGAACCTTGTTGATGTCCTGGTTAACGCAGCTGCCTTCGCCGAAACGCTGCTCATAACAGCGCCAAGCGAACTGTTTGCCCTCAGTTCCAGGAGGTTCCCATTGATTGGCCCATATAGTCTTAAAAGGTCCCGCTGCCGGGAGATCGAACTCAGGATGCTCGAGGCTTTGGTAGCCTTCAAGGCCAAGGCGGAATCCGCCAACGCCAGCAAAAAGCTCGGCCACCGTAATCATGTCAGCCCTACCATCTTTCTTGAAACCGTTTTAGTGCGTAAATATATAATCTTGTCACATGATCCGCAAATGATCAAATAAAATCAAGATCCTAATTGAAAGCTACAAATTATTTCCGGAGGCTATGATGGATTATCGAGTTCACGGTTACCGTCACGCTGACTATCTTTACGAGAACCTCGAGGAATACAGTAGGGAATGGAATGAAATCCTCGACTCCATAGAGGCTATCTCGGACAAGATGATTATCGAGGAATTCGAAGGGGAGAAACGCGAAGCAAAATCAATATCTCAGGCTATAAATCGCCTGATGAAAGCTGAACTAACTAAGCGAGGCTGGAGTGCGGAAAGTTACATTTTCGCAGATGAGGAATATGCTAAGCAAGCAAAAGGCGCCTGGCGGCTTGACTTCGCAAAGAGCAATCTGAGCGTTGAAGTGGCGTTCAACCACCGCTCCGATATCTCATGGAATCTAATTAAGCCAACTTTGGCAAGTGAGCTTAACCATGTTCAAAAAGCAATTCAAACCACTGGCGGCGTCATCATCACAGCAACAAGCGCTTTAAAAGCAAAGGGAGGATTCGACAACGCCTGCGGAACCTTCGAGGACTTCGTTCAATACCTCAAACCACTTGGCCATATTTTGCCTGCACCCCTAGCAATCATCGGTCTGGAACCTCCTCGCGATTTCGAGATTCATGTTGAAAAAGGCAAAGGGACCAGCAAAAAAGGCGTCGTCTGTGAGTACACCGATGTCGAGTTCCCCGGCCAACAACCATGCCCTAACTGCGGATGCCCGCTCGACGATGATGCTACATTCTGCAAAGAATGCGGCCGACGCATAATTTGGCGACCACGAAATCCTGCCCTATAAGTGGCAACCAAGCTTCAAGACAGCAGTTCGCCCACCTAAAGCAACACTTTGCTTGATGTCCATCTCAAGCAAAGCGTTTCAATCAATTGCAGTGAAAATGAGACGGCTAGCTTAGAGCCACCAATGGTTTCTAGTGCTAGCCAGCTCCTGTGCCCTCCTTTTTTAACTTCTAATTATTGATTTTCGAGCAGTCTCTACTGACAAGACAATGAGCTTGTAACACCTGCAGCTCTTCGATGACCTTCGCTTTGGCTGAATGGTTATAGCGAAGCAAGCAACGTCCACCCTTAAAACAACGTTCCCTGTCCCTGCCCAAGCTCTGCCGGGGCTGGCGGTTGCTCCGGTACGGCCGTTAGCGCGAACCCTTCGCGATTTGCTAGCTTTTGCCAGTTGGCCACCAGGCTGGGCCACGGCGCGCGCAACCACCAACGGGCTTCGGCGAGCGTTAACGCCAGGGGCATACGGTTGTGCACGGGCGCAACGTTAGCGTTCGGGCGCGTAGTCACCACCGAGAAGCAGCCTTGACCGCATACCGTCGCCAGCAGCAGCGGAGAACCGTCGCCGCTTTCGAAACGATATTGCTGCTTGATTCGCCGCCCCGTTTTCGGGCTGCGTGCCGTTTGGGTCGCATGCGCTTCGAAGAAACCGCCCGTCACCACGATGCCGCGACCCTGCGCGATCGGCTGCTCCCACATACCTGGATTCGGCCCCATCGCCGTTTCCAAGCGCGTGTTGTACACGGGGCGTTGCTGCCATTCAACAGGGAATCCCCAGGTCAAACGTTCAACAGCCAGTTGGCTTTCCGGACCGCGGACGATTACGCCAACGCCCGCGCCAGGAAACGCATCCTCGCCCGGCTCAACCTGCGCCGTCGCGGCTTCACCAGCCATCGGACGCGCAGACCAATCGGGCTGCGCGTTCACAGGCGAATCCGCCTGCAGCTCGCGCACAACTTCCGCAACCTCATCCCACGTAACGACCGTGAACCTTCTGCACACGATGAACCGCCCCTGCTTCTTCTTAGGGTCCGCCCCGCCGCCCTCGACTTTCAGTTATACGTTTTCGCGATTCGTATAAAGAAGGCGGCTGGAATCCCATTTACTTTATACGATTTCCTGAATTCGTATAATTTAGCGCGCGTTTTCGAGCGCTTCTTTATACGATTTCGCGTTCCGTATAAAGAACGGGAGCCCCGTGGGGCTCCCATTTAGCGTGCTCTATTGAAAAGGGCTGGCGAAGCCGAAGCTTCGCGTTGGGGAACTGCTTCCCCGTCCGGCGCAACAGCTGCTTGCGCGGCGCTACTTCTCTTCCTTGTCCTTCTTGTCAGCCTCGGTGATGCTGCAGTTGGTGATGAGGATAAGCGAGGCAACGGACGCGGCGGCCTGCAGGGCCGTGACGGTGACCTTCGCCGGGTCGGCAACGCCCATGGAGATCATGTCGCCGTACTCGCCGGTCTCGCAATCCAGGCCGAAGCCGGGCTGCGCCTCAAGCGCCTTGGCAACCTCGACATCGCCGTTGTAGCCGGCATTGCTGCACAGCGCGCGCATGGGCTCCTCGAGCGCCTTGCGCAGGATGTCCACGCCGAAGCGCTCCTCCTCGTTGGCGACTTCCACCTGGTCAAGCGCCTTGGACGCCTGGATCAGGGCAACGCCGCCGCCGGCGAGCAGGCCCTGGCTTGCAGCCGAGCGCGTTGCGCGCAGGGCGTCCTGGATGCGGCTGCGGATCTCGTTCATCTCGGTCTCGGTTGCAGCGCCGACGCTCATGACGGCGATGCCGCCGGACAGCTTCGCCAAGCGCTCGCGCATGACGTCCAGCTCATAATCGGAATGCGGGGTCTTCAGCTCGTTGCGGATAGCCTCGCAGCGCTTCTCGATGGCGTCTTGCTTGCCCTTGCCGCCGATGATGAGCGTGCGGCTCTTCGTGATCTGCACGCTTGCGGCGCGACCGAGCATGCTCTTCTTGGCGTCGGACAACGACAGGCCGCGCTCGGGGGAGATGACCTCGCCGCCGGTGAGAATAGCCATGTCCTCCAGCTCGGCCTTGCGGCGCTCCTCGGCGCCGGGGCACATGACGGCTGCGCTGATGAGCGTGCCCTTCTGGCGATTCATGAGCAGGGAGTTCAGGGACTCGCCGCGCACGTCATCGGCCACGATGAGCAGCGGATGGCCGGACTGCATGACCTCCTCGAGCACGGGCACGACGTCCTTGAAGTTGTCGGCCAAGCGCTGGTCGGTGATCAGGATGTAGGGCTGCTCCAGCTCGCCGGTCATGGAACCCATGTCATCGGCCATGTACGGGGAGATGAAGCCGCGGTCGAACAGCATGCCCTTCTTGACTTCCAGGTCGATGCCGAACTTGGTGGACTTCTCAACGGAGATGACGCCGTCCTGGCCGATCTCGTCCAAGGCCTCGGCGATCTTCGCGCCGATCTCGGGGTCGCCCGAGGAAACGGTTGCGATCTCGGCCATCTGCTCGCGCGTGGTCACCTGCGTGGCGGCCTTCAGCAGCTCGTCAGATGCGACGTCGGCGGCCTTCTGGATGCCGCGGCGCAGCGCCAGCGGGTCGTTGCCGGCGGTAACGTAGCGCACGCCCTCGCGCACGATGGCATCGGCGAGCAGCGTTGCCGTGGAGGTGCCGTCGCCGGCCTCGTTGTTCGCGGCGGTCGCAGCCTCGCGGACCACCTGCAGGCCCATCTTCTCCACATGGTCGTATGCGCCCACGTGCGCGGCAACGGTAGCGCCGTCGTTGGAGACGTTGGGATGGCGCTCGCCCTTCTTGGTGATGCCGACGTAGCGGCCCTTCGGGCCGATGGTCACGCGCACCGCGTCGGCCAGCTTCGCCACACCGGTCGCAAGCTTCTCGCGCGTCTCGTTGTCGTATGCGATTTCCTTAGCCATGCTATGAGCCCCTTCCTTGAGCACGTGCATAACGATATTTGCTACCAAAGAAAGTTAGCACTCTTTGCCCACGAGTGCTAGATGCAGGCAGGTATTTATGGGAAACGGAAGCGTTTCGTTACCTATTTACGCTTCCAGCCACGCCGCCAGCGGCTCGGGGGAGTCGAACACGTCGCAGTTGTTGCGCCAGTCGGTAGAGTTGAGGCCCGTGGCGGTCGCGCGGTCAAGCATCTCGACCAGCGGGTCGAAATAGCCGCCCACGTTCAGGATGGCGCTCTTCGCATCCAGCTCACCGGCCTTCACCTGGGAGACGATGTCGAAGAACTCGTCGAACGTGCCCAGGCCGCCAGGCAAGGTGACGAACGCATCGGCCAGCGAGGTCATGTGCGTCTTGCGGGTGGCAAGGTCGGATTCGCAGATCAACTCGGTACACGGGTACACGGGGCGACCCTTCTTGTTCAGGCCCTCGGTGACGACGCCTATGACGCTGCCGCCCGCATCGCCCACGCCGTGCGCCACCGCGCCCATCAGCCCCACGTCGTAGCCCCCGAACACCAGGCCGTGCCCATGCTCGGCCAACGTGCGTCCCAGCTCGTAAGCGGCATCGATGTACAGCGCATCCAGATTCCGGCTCGACGAGCCGAACACGCATATCCTCATGGCGAACTCCCTTGGTCTTGAATTCACAGCGCTGCCTAGGGTACACCATTACAGCAAAACCCCGGCGCGCGCCTGCGCACCGGGGTCCCGAGCTTTTCCACAGGAGCCCTGAGCCTTCACCGGAATCCCAAGCCCTTTTTAACGCAGGGGGATGCTCCCCTTGCGGGCTTTTCCCCGAGCCTCCACCAGGATTCCAAGCCCTTTTAAACTTCTGGGCGGTTTTGAAGGTCGGAAGCATTAAAACGGGCTAACCAGACATCCGTGACCTGGTCTTTTACTGAAAGGTCGCAAGACAACGCTCGAAAAAACCGCCCAGAAGACCGGGAACCATGGCGAAAAAGGCTCTGTTTTCCTGCAAAACAGCCCAGAACTAGCACCCTGCGTGCAAGCGAGAAGAAAAAGGCGCGCGGCGCTTCTCAGGTTGCGCCTGTCGCGCCCCCCCTCGCGAAAGCGGGAAGAAAAGGGCCCCCGAGCCTTCGAACGCTATGCGGCTTGGTCCGCGCTATCCAGCAGCTCGTCCAGAACGGCAGCGTCTTCCTCGGTGTAGCCCATGACCAGCTGTGCCAGGCCCTGATAGAACATGGTGCGCGAGAAACGGCGCATGTCCTCGGTCATCATGGGCAGCCAGTTCAACAGGTGGTCCTGCGCGAACGTGCGCTGCGTGCGCAGATGCTCGATGGCCGCGTCCTCGTCGCCGGCGCGCAGGGCGTCGGCGGTGCGCATGGCCATGCGCTGCATGAATTCCAGCTCAAGGGCGATATGGTCCTCGCCCTCGGTCCAGCTGCCGCGCTTGAGGTTGTTCTCGCGCAGCGTCTGCAGCACCTCGGCACGGGCCTCCTGCATCATCAGACGGCGCTCGGAGGTGTACACGCTCTCGAAGGGGTACGCCGCCGAAAAGCCGTTGACGCCGTGGCCGATGAACGTGCGCACGTAGTCGATGGCCAGCTCGTTGATGCTGTCGTCCCAGCTGGTGCGCAGATAGTCGTACAGCATGTGGTAGCCCTCGTCCACCTTGGCGTTGCCCGTGGCGGCCGGGAACCGCATGCCCTGACGCTCGGTGAGCACCGCTTCGTCGACCTCCTTCAAGAACAAGCGAGCCATCAGGCCGTACGTGCGGGCGCGACCCTCCATCAACGCAACCAGGTCCGCTTCCTGCTCGGCGATCTGCACCTCGATCATATCCTCAGCCATCGGTTACTCCCCCTTCTTCGAAAACGCGGACTCAACCTCGGGCAGCATGCGGCGGCCCAGATCGGTCAACTGCCACGAGCGATTCTTCCAGCACAGCGCGTCGGTCTTCTCCAGCATGTCGATGAAGTGCCCGCCGAAACGGCGCGGGCTCCGCACCACCTCGAACGCATCGACCAGCTGCTCGATATCGTCCTTCGAGCGCGGACGCTCGTTCACGAACCCCATCACGGCACGGTATACCTCCAGGTATCTCGCATCGCGGTCGAAAACCATGGTGCGGAAGGCGGAGCCGTCCGTCATCTGCCCGAACACCTCGCGGCCAGCATCAGTGGTGCGCCACACGGGGTCGACGCGTTCCTTGATCTCCAGGAACTCCACGCCCTCGCCGGCATCCTCGCGCTCCTCGGATGTCTCGGGCATCTCCAGCTCGAGCGCACCGGCACGCTCGAGCATGCGGCACAGCGTCGTGGTGCCGTACACCGAGCGGTTGTCCGCCTGCAGCGCGTCCACCTTCTCGGTCAGCTCGCTGTTCAGGCAACCGCCGTCGCACCAGCCGAGGATGGAAACCAGCACCGGGCGTCGGGCCGGATTGTGGTCGAATAGGGAAAGCACCGCCTCGACGGCGCCGCCCTGGCGCTCGGGACTGTACACCGCCTCGCGCCGCATGTCCTCTGGCATGTTGCGCATCGTGGGGTAGTCGACCGTGTCAAGCGGGTTGTCGTCGTCCATGTCCTCCTGGTCGATGTCCAGGTCATCAACGGCCAGCGGATCGAACTCCTCCTCTTCGTCCCACAAGCCGGCAATCTGGTCTTCAGTCATCGTGAATCCCCCTGTTCTTCATGTCGAACCTTGCGCGCTCGGCGCCCAAGGCCGGCGCCCTTCTTGGAAACGGCGGCCGAATGCCTGCGAACATCCAGGTCGCAGGCGTTTTTCCTCTTCGCTGCCGCCCATTATAGGAAGCGCGGGGAACAGGCCATCATCCTGCAAACCCTAAAATGGCGAAGTTGCCGCCGCCGGCACGCCACCCGGGACGCCGACAGCATCATACGCGGGGGCTGATTCCATGTTTCTCCAGGTCAGGGGCTTATGAATCAGTTGCGGAAGCAGCCATGCGCCCGTATACTGCAAACCACGTTGTCGAAAGCGGGGCTTCCATTCCTCGACTCTTACGAGAAGGGAGGCTCAAATGGCAAACGTATCTTGGGGCAAGAAGCTTCTTGCCATCGCGGTCGCGTGCTGCGCGTGCGCGATGATCGCCGTGCCGGCCTATGCGTTCTACTACGTCCACAGCAATGAGGGCGTCCAGGTGGAAAGCAAGGGCGTGTACGAGGTCACGTGCGTGCTGGACGAAACCGCCCAGGGCGGCGCTATCCGTAGCGAGCTGGTCATCGTTCCCGAGGGAAGCACGGTCAAGGACCTGCTGAACGAGGATGTCATGTCCAGCGAGAATCAGAACGGCCTTGAGGCCATTCACAACTACGATGCCACCAGCTTGACCGATTACCTGGCCGGCAAGCAGTACACGGCAACCGTGTACGCCGCCGAGACCCAGAAGCCGGGCACGCAGACCACGCACGACGGTCAGGGCACCACAGGTGAGGACACCCAGCTCAACCGCTACGACAACGTGGTCATCAAGGTGGCCTAGCGCCTGACGCGCATATGGGCCGGTCGACCAGCCGGCCCGCGCGCGACAAGGTCGCGAACGCGGGCACGCCTGTGCAGCGAACATCTCGATATCCGGCGGGGAACACGCTCCCGCAGCATCATCCTCCTGGGATGATTTTTCCATTTCCGCAGCTCAACAGCCTGACTTTAATGGGGTAACATCAAAATCACCCCGTATCGCGCGCATCATCCCCCAATCGCCCGCTATCATGGACGGCGAAGAGGATGCACAGCACAATACCGGGAGGGTTTGCGTATGGGGGTACGCGTTCCAAGGATCACGCTCAACGCCGACTTCGGCGACGAAAGCGCATTCGGCGAGCTGAGCTTGCTGTCGGTCGGATACGGCCTGCATCAAGCATGGGTGTACGCCACCATGTTCGGCACCGCCTCGGTGTTCGGGCCCATGCCCTGCTTCGAGGGGCTCTACGGCAGCAGCGTCACCATGCCCTACCTGATCTCAACCATCGTCTACGTATTCGCCATGCTGCTCATCGCCGCCACGGACCAGCGCTTCCTGAAGCTGTACACATCTCGCAAGCTGCTCTGCATCGGCGCCGCGCTTTCGTGCGTGGGCTCGCTGCTGCTCTTGGCGGTCCCCTTCTTCGGAATCCCCTTGGCGGAAACGGCGTCCGGCATCATGACCGGCATCGGCTCCGCCATCCTCATCGTATACTGGGGCACGGCGTTCGCCCGCACCGACAGCGCCTCGATCGTGCTGAACACCGCCATCGCCATTTCCATCGCCATCGGCTTGTTCGCAACCGTGCTGCACTACGCGCCCTTCCCCGTATCCGCCATTGCGATCGCCTGCGTTCCGCTGCTTGAGCTGGCCATCTTGCTGAAGAAAACACCTCAACCCTTTCACGAGCGCAACGAGGTGCCCATCTTCAAGCCGCTGCCCATCAACCGCGGCAGGTTCGTCATGCGCTTCGGCGCCCCCGTGCTGGTGCTCGGCATCGCCCTGGGCATGCTGCGATCGAACTCGCTGCAGAACCTTGTGACGAAGACCAGCGTCGGCGCGCAGCCGATGCTGTTGCTGGCCGCCGGCTGTGCCACCGTGCTGGTGCTCGTGACCATCATGGCGCTCGGCGGCGGCGACCGCTGGAGCCGATTCTTCCAGCCCCTCGTGCCGTTCATCGCCGTCACCGTGTTCATCATGCCCCTCGCGAGCACTGAGAACGCGGTTCTAACCAGCGTGATCATGCTCGTGGGCTTCCTATGCTTCGAGTCTCTCATGTGGATCTTCTTCGCCGACCTGTCGCAACGCTTCCGCCTGTCGCCCATCTTCGTGTTCGGGCTCGGCCGCGCCATCATGGCGGTCGCCATCATGTTCGGCACGCTCGTGCCCGTCGCCCTCGCAAGCTACGCGCACCTGCTGCCGTTCGGCGAGCAGACACTGGTAGTTTTGCTGCTGCTCGTCATCGTGTTCGCCTATGCGCTGCTGCCCCGCGAGCGCGAGATCGAGTCGATCATCATGCCGTGCCCCCTGGTCAAAGCCGTGTCCGCCAGCTTCGAACGCAAAGAGGAATCCCAGCGCGTCGCCGGCAAGCGCAACTGCGGCGCGGCCAAGGGCATGGAGGCCCTTGAGCAGGGGATGGCCGAGAGCGCTGCGCAGCGCGAACGGGCGGCGGACAACCTGGAAGCAGAAGGCGAAGCAGCGGCGGGCGACCAAGCGGCGGAGGACGAAGCAGCCGCACCGGCGGACGCTTCCTCGGCAGCCGTCGCCCCCTCGACGGCCAACGCCATCCCCGCCGCCGCTTGCACGGCAGCCGAGGCCCGTCCTTGCGAAGGTTCGACGATGAGGGGAGGCGACGACGCCGCGGACCGAACCGCGCGCGAACGGCAAGCAACCCAGCCCACGCCCGCGGCGATTGCCGAAGCGCGCTTCGAGAAACCTGGCGAACCGGCGCGCGGCGGCGGCCGTTTCCGCGGCAAATGCGAGACCGTGGCAAACACGTTCCTCCTGTCGCGTCGCGAGACCGAGATCCTTTTCTTCCTGGCCAAAGGCCATAACGCCGCCTACATTCAGGAGAAGCTCTACATCTCGGAGGGCACGGCCAAAACGCACATCCGCCACATCTACCGCAAGTGCGACATCCACAACCAGCAGGACCTCATGCGCATGGTCGAGGACGCGCAGCCGACGGAATAGCGAAGCAAAAGCGATGCGGGGCGGCTTGGACGGACGCATGCGATGTCCGCCGCGGCGCGAGACTTGCAGCACGAGACACGGCCAGCCAACAGCCTTGGCCCGGCGCGGAGACAGCATGGGAAGGCGCGAACGCCGGGGCTTCCGCAACGAACGCCCCGGCAATCGCCGCTCCCGCGCCCTAGACCCCCTCCCCCGCCTTCCCGACGCTTCACCTGGCGATTCCCCGCTTTCCCCGCTTACAATAAAATGACGATTGCATAAAGGACGCCATCTCGCCATTATGTTTGTGGCATGATGGACCATCGGTAAATTCGCGGCTTATCGCCGCCATGATATGGAACAGCGTTGCAAGGAGCGGTAATGGGCATCTTCTCGAAGTTCGAAGGCAAAATGGAGGACACGTTCGAGGGCACGGCGGACAAGATGTTCGACGCCCCCATCTCCCCCGTCCAGATCGCCAAGAAGGCCGAAAAGCAGATGCGCCGCGAGAAGATGGTCGGCGCCGGCAAGCAGTACGCACCCACGCTCTACACCGTGCTGGTCAACCCCGACGACGACCGCCGTCTGTTCGGCTACTACCCCACGCTCGCGGGTGAAACGGAAACCTACCTGGCCGCGAAGGCCTCCGAGCAGGGCCTGACCATGGACGGCCAGCCGCTCGTGCGCTTCATCGTCGACGAAGGCCTCAAGCACGGCAAGTTCGACGTCATCGCCGAAGCCGTCGCCGCGCCCATCATCTCCCAGCTGCGCAACGAGGAGATGGAGCGCTACGGCCTGGGCGGGGCGAACGCCGGCTACGGCGCAGCCTCCGCATACCCTGCGCAGCAGTTCGGCCGCGCAGGCGCAGCCATGCCCGACCAGCGCTTCAACCAGTACGACCAATATGACCAGTACAGTCAGTACGACCAATACGATCAGTACGGCAACCAGGGCTATCAACAGATGCCCGCTGGAAACGGCTGGGAGGCCCAGGGCTATCGGGCCCCTGCGCAGGAATCTTGGGACCAGCCCGCTGCCGCCCCCGATTACGCCGCGGCGCAGCAGGCCGCGGCCGGTGCGGTCGATCAGTTCAACGCCTATGCCGCCGGCGCCGCCCCCGCGGCAGCCGCTGCCGGCTACGCCGCAGGTCAGGCGGCCGGTGCAGCTCCACGACCCCAGGCCATGCCGCAGCAGGCGGCACCCCAACAGGCCGCCAACACCGTGATGTTCGCCGGCGCCGGCGTGCCGGGCCAGCAGCCCGCCCAGCCGCAGCAGGCCTCCCGCGCCCGTCTGATCGACACGGCCGCCAACCGCGCCATCGACCTGGCAAGCGCCCGCGTCACGCTCGGCCGCGAGTCGCGCAACGACATCACCATCCCCGACATCAACGTGTCGCGCACCCACGCCGAGATCTCCCTGAGCCCGCAGGGCGCATGGGTCATCACCGACCTGGGCTCCACCAACGGCACGTACGTCAACGGACGCGCCGTCGCCAGCCAGCCGCTGAACGAGGGCGACCACATCGCCATGGGGTCCACGAACTTCGTCTTCACGTTGGCCTAAGCGAAAGCGAGAGGATTCCCCGTGATCGATTACGCGCTGCTTCTTATCCGCCTGCTGTTCGTCGCGCTGCTGTACCTGTTCCTGTTCGCCATCATGAAAACCGGCATCGGAGCGGTGCGCGGCCAGCGCAAACGCGAGCGCACGTGGAGCCTCTCGGTCGAAAAGGGCCCGAAGGAGCTGCGCGGCGTATCCATCGTGGTGCGCGGCCCGGTCATCGTGGGCCGCAACCCCGGGGCCGACATCGTCATCGGTGCGGGCTACGTCTCCGGCAGGCATGCCCGCTTCAGCCTCATGGGGCAGAACCTGTTCGTGGAGGACCTGGGGTCCACCAATGGCACGGCCGTAAACGGCCAGTTCATCAACGAGCCCACCGCCTTGCGTAACGGGGACACCGTCAACGTGGGCGACGTGGCCATTCGCGTGAGGTTTGCATAATGTCCCGTGATAAACGTTCCTATCGCTCCACTCAACGCACGCGCAGAGGCGCCGTCACCACGTTCGGAAGCCGAACCGACGTCGGCTGCGTGCGCGACCACAACGAGGACAGCCTGGTGGTGGCCCCGCCGCTGTTCGCCGTCGCCGACGGCATGGGCGGCCACGCCGCAGGCGAGGTCGCTTCCGAGATAGCGGTGAACGTGCTGGCCGAGCTGGCCCCGAAGGACCTCGACGGCGCGGCCCTGGAGCGCGCCGTGGAAGAAGCGAACCACGAGATCATCCGCGCGGCGCGCGATGGGCGCGGGCGCGAGGGCATGGGTACCACCCTTACCGCCTGCATGCTGGAAAACGAGCGCCTCGTCATCGCGCAGGTCGGCGACTCGCGCGCCTACCTGCTGCATCACGGCAAGCTGCAGCAGCTTACGCGCGACCACAGCCTTATGGCCGACATGATCGAGGCCGGCCAGCTCACCCCCGAGGAAGCGCGCCATCATCCGCAACGCTCCGTCATCACGCGCGCGCTCGGGTCCGACCCCAACACGCGCCCCGATATGTACGAGATCAATGTCGAGACCGGCGACCGCCTGCTCGTGTGCTCCGACGGCCTGTCGTCCATGATCGAGGACGAGCAGATCGAAGCCGTCATGCGACGCGTGCCCGACCCGCAACGCTGTGCATCGCAGCTGGTCAACGAGGCAATCGCCGCCGGCGGCCACGACAACGTCACCGTCATCGTCTCCAACGTCACCGGATTCGCCGAGAAACGCCGCCGCAAGCTGGCGCGCAAGACGAAGTTCTCCGTGGCGCTGGTGCTCGTGCTGTTCCTGGCCATCCTGGGCGGCGGCGCGTGGGGCGTGCACACGTGGCTCCACACCACCGCGTACCTGGGAGAGGACAACGGCAAGGTTGCCGTCTACGAGGGCATCCCCGCCGATTTCCTGGGCATGCACTTATATAAGCAACAAGAAGTCACCGACGTGAGCGTCGACAGCCTGCAGCCGGGCACGGCCACGCGTCTGCAGGAGGGCATCCGCGTGGACAACATGGACGCCGCGCATGACCTGGTTCAGCAATATCGCGATGAAGCAGCGCAGCGCAGCAAGCCGGAAGGCTCCGAGCAAGCCGCATCCACGCAGGCAAGCGGCACCGCGACCACCGGAGACGCCGCGACCAACGCGCCGGCGGTCGCTTCGCAATCCGGCACGGGAACGCAGAGGTAGCGCATCATGTCCCGTCGCAACATAGAACTCGTCCTTCTGCTGGTGGCGGCGCCGGTCGTGGCGCTGCTGTTCATCATGATCGCCATCAACGAGGGCCAACAAGTCAACGTAGATTCGCTCAGCGTGCCCATCGGCATCTTCGCCGCCTTCGTGGTGGCCCACCTTGCCGTGCGCAAGCTCGCACCCGGCGCCGACCCCGCCCTACTGCCTCTGGCGTTCGGGCTATCGGGCATCGGCATCGCCTTCATCACGCGCATCGCGCCGTTCACGGACGCGCCCAACATGGCGCAAGGCCAGGTGGTCTGGCTGTTCGTGGGCGTTGCCTGCATGATCGTGGTGCTGGCGTTGTTCCGCAACCTCGATAAGA
Organism: uncultured bacterium; assembly: GCA_905215325.1. GTDB lineage: Bacteria > Actinomycetota > Coriobacteriia > Coriobacteriales > Eggerthellaceae > Senegalimassilia. Next base: position 19,376 of record CAJMPP010000032.1, read on the forward strand.
TCGCCAACTACAAATACACCCTCATGCTCGTGGGCATCCTCTTGCTGCTCTCGCCGATGGTCCCCGGCCTTGGCCAGGAAATCTACGGTAGCCGCATCTGGCTGCACATCGGCGGCTTCTCCTTCCAGCCCGGCGAGATCGCCAAGATCGTCATCGTGCTGTTCATGGCAAGCTATCTGGCCGAGAACCGCGAGCTGCTGTCCGTGTTCACCGTGCGCATGGGCCCGTTCCATCTGCCCGACATCCGATCGCTGCTGCCGCTCCTGCTCATGTGGGGCGTGGCCATGGTCATCGTGGTGTTCGAGAAGGACCTGGGCAGCGCCATGGTGTTCTTCTTCGTGTTCCTGCTCATGCTCTACGTCGCCACGGGAAAGAAGTTCTACCTCGTGGTGGGCTTGGGCCTTATCGGCGTGGGCGCCCTGGCGGCCTATGCGGCATTCGGCCACGTGCAGGTACGCGTCAACACCTGGCTCGACCCGTTCTCGGATGCGCAGAACACCGGCTACCAGCTGTGCCAGGCGCTTTACTCCATCGCCGACGGCGACCTGTTCGGCGTGGGCCTGGGCAACGGCCTTGCGGGCGGCACCGACGCGTTCAGCGCCATCCCCGTCGTGGAAAGCGACTTCATCTTCGCTGACATCGCCGAGGAGATCGGCCTTCTGGGCGCCGCCGGCGTGCTGCTGCTGTTCCTGTGCTTCGCCATCCGCGGCTTCCTGACCGCGGCGCGCGCGAAGTCCGACGTGTCCAGCTTCGTGGCCGTGGGCCTGACGGGCATGATCGTGCTGCAGGCGTTCATCATCGTGGGCGGCGTCACGCGCCTCATCCCGCTGACCGGCCTCACCCTTCCCTTCATCAGCCAGGGCGGCTCCTCGCTCTTGGGCAGCTTCATCATCGTGGGCTTCCTGCTGCGCGCGGGCGACGAGGCCACGGGCGTGGGCACGGAGATGCTCAACGTCACCACCTCCAGCCTGCACTCCAACAGCGTGCTCGGCCGCATCAGCCTGGGCAAGCGCCTGACCAACGGCATGCTGCTGTGCAGCGCGCTGTTCGCCCTACTGGTGGCCAACCTCACCATGATCATGGTGGTGCAGGCCGACTCGTACCAGACCATGCCGGGCAACAACCACACGCTCGCCAAAGAAGCGAAAAGCGAGCGCGGCACCATCTCCACTTACGACGGCATCGTGCTGGCGCGCAGCGCCTTGGACGACGACGGCAGCTACGAGCGCATCTACCCCGCCGGCGACCTGGCCACTCACGTGGTCGGATACGTGTCGCAGCAATACGGCACCTCGGGCATCGAGGCCTCGTACAACGAAACCTTGAAGGGCCAGGAGAGCTTCGCCAGCTGGACCGACGTGCTCAACGATATGGCAGGCGTGGGCACCGCCGGCAACGACGTCACGCTCACCATCAACTCGAAGATCCAGCAAGCTGCCCAAGACGCGCTTGCCGGCAACAAGGGCGCAGCAGTGGTCATGGACCCGAAGACCGGAGCCGTTCTGGCGCTTGCCAGCGCACCCACCTACGATGCCGCGGACTTCGAGCAGGTGATTGCGCAGGCGAACTCCGGCACGGCCGAGACCTCGCTGATCAACCGCGCCACGGGCACGCTGTACGCTCCCGGCTCCACGTTCAAGATGGTCACCTTGGCCACGGCGATCGAAGACGATGTGGCAAGCGAGTCCACCACGTTCTCGTCTCCGGGCACCATCACCATCGGCAACGCCAGCGTGTCGAACTTCAACAAGACCAGCTACGGCACGCAAACGCTCGAGCAGGCAACGTGGTGGTCGGCGAACACCGTCTACGGCCAGTTGGGCGTGCAGATGGGCGCCGATAAGCTGGTGGAAGGCGCCGAGCGCTTCGGGTTCAACCAGGACCTGGACTTCCCCATCGTCATGTACACGTCGCTCATGGCCGAACCGAGCGAGATGACCGAGTGGGAGACCGCCTGGGCCGCCGCCGGCGAGCCGGTCAACCCCATGAACCACGAAAGCCCCGCCGGCCCGCAGGCCACCGTGCTGCAGATGGCCATGGTGGGGAGCGCCATCGCCAACGACGGCGTGGAGATGAAGCCCTACCTGGTGGACGGCGTGTACAACGCCAACGGCCAGCGCAGCTTCACGGCGCAACCCGAGAAACTGCGCACCTCCATCAGCGCAGACACCGCAAAGCGCGTCCGCGATATCCTCAAGGGCGTTGTCAAGCAAGGCACCGGCACCGCCGCGCAGATCAACGGCGTGGAAGTAGCCGGCAAGACGGGCACGGCTGAGAAGGCCAACAGCAACGACAGCTGGTTCGTGGGCATGGCGCCCGCAGACAACGCCGGCGTGGTGGTTGCCGTGGTCATCGAGGACGGCGACGAAGGCGTGGGCACCCAGAAGGCCCATGACATCTTGCAAACAGCTTTGGAAGTTCAGGGGCTTATATAGAAAAACGATGCTGAGCGGGGTACTATGGGTTTTACTCACAAATTCCGCCCAGCATGTGACCTAAAGGAGTTCAAACGTGACCGGAAACATGATCGGCAGGGTGTTCAACAACCGCTACCAAATCACCGAGCGCATCGGCATCGGCGGCATGGCCGAGGTGTACCGCGCACAAGACAACGTCTTGGGTCGTTTGGTGGCAGTGAAGGTCATGCTGCCCCAATATGCCGCAGATGAAAGCTTCACGCAGCGATTCAAACAGGAAGCCGCTAGCGCCGCCAACCTGCAAAGCCCCTACATCGTCAACGTATACGACTGGGGCCAGGACGAGGGCACGTACTACATCGTCATGGAATACGTGCGCGGCTCCGACCTGAAGACCGCCATCAACCAGCGCGGCGCCATCAACCAGCGCAAGGTCGCCGAGATCGGCAGCCAGGTGTGCCAGGCGCTCTCCGTCGCCCACGGCCTCGACATCATCCATCGCGACATCAAGCCGCAGAACATCATGGTGCAGCCCGACGGCAACGTGAAGGTCATGGACTTCGGCATCGCACGCGCGAAGAACTCCACCAAGGAGCAGACTTCCAGCGTGCTGGGCACCGCTCACTACATCTCCCCCGAGCAGGCGCAGGGCAAAGAGCTCACCGCCGCCAGCGACATCTACTCGCTCGGCATCGTGCTGTACGAGTCCGCCACGGGCAAGTTGCCCTTCGACGGCCCCGACGCGGTCAGCGTCGCCATGAAGCAGGTGCAAGACGAGCCCGTGCCGCCGCGTGAGCTCAACCCCGAGATCGACCCCTCCCTTGAGGCCATCATCCTCAAGGCCATGTCGAAGAACCCCATGGACCGCTTCGCCACCGTCAAGGACATGCGCTCGGCCCTGAACGATTACCTGGCCGGCCGACCCGTCGCCCTGGGTGCGGGCTTCACCGGCGCGCAAACGCAGATCATGGGCAACGTGCCCAACATCGGCCCCATGCCCGACGGCACTGCGGTCATGCCCGCAGTGGGCGGCGCCAACCAGCACGGCGGCAGCTCGCAGAACCATTCGTATATGTCGGACAACACGGCGCCGAAGAAGAATGGAAAGAAGGTGGCCGCGGTAGTGGCTGCCATCGCAGCCGTGGTCGCGCTTATCGCCATCGCAGCGTTCGCCCTGGGCGGAAACAGCGGTTCCGGCGAGCAGATCGAGGTCCCCGACGTCACCGGCCAGACGCTCGATCAGGCGAAGTCGGCCATCCAGTCCGCCGGCTTCAAGGTGGGCAACGTCACGCAGTCCTACTCCGACAGCGTCGATTCGGGCAAGGTCATCAGCCAGGACCCCGCCGCCAAGACCAAGAAGGCGAAGGGCTCCACCATCAACCTGACCGTCTCGCAAGGCTCGCAAGAAATCGAGGTTCCCGACCTGGTCGGTAAAACCGCAGATGAAGCCAAGAAACTGCTGCAAGCAAACGGCTTGAAGTACAAGGCAGGCACCGCTGAATACTCCGACAGCGTCGAGAAGGACCGCATCACGCGCCAGGACGTCGCCGCAGGCTCCAAGGTCGCCAAGGACACCGTGGTCACCTACTACCTGTCGCTCGGCTCCGAGGGCACCAGCGTGCCCGACGTCGTCGGCCAGACCCGCAGCAGCGCCACCGCAACCCTGAACAACGCCGGCTTCTACGTCACCGTCGACCAGCAATACTCCGACACCGTCGAAGAGGGCGTCGTCATCAGCCAGACGCCGTCCAGCGGCAGCAAGCTCAAGGCCGAGGGCACCGTCAACATCGTGGTGTCGAAGGGCAAGGAGAGCAAGGCTGTGAGCGTTCCCAGCGTCGTCGGCCAGTCCGAAGGCAGCGCCATGACCACGCTGAACAACGCGGGCTTCAAGGTGACCACCGAGTACCAGGCCAGCAGCTCCGTCTCCTCGGGCAACGTTATCAGCCAGACGCCCACCAGCGGCACCGAGCTCGATCCCGGCAAGACCGTGCACCTGGTCATCAGCACGGGCTCCGGCAGCTCCACCCCCGGCGGCTCCGGAACCAACGGAGGCACGAACGGCGGCGGCTCCGGCACCAACGGAGGCACGAACGGCGGCTCCGGCACCAACGGAGGCAGCAGCTCCAGCTACTAAACCAACGGCAAGCGCTTCCCGTTTGCCTCGCGAAGAAAGGACCCCGTTCGGGGTCCTTTCTTCATGTTCAGAAGCAATCGCATTAGGCTTTCAGGCTTATAGCACAGAACCCATATCCGGTTCAGGGTCATAAGCACGGACGAACAGGGGACGGAGGTGTGGTCAGGCGCAGACGAATAGGGGACGGAGACGTGTTCACCGTGCGCGAACAGGGGACGGAGACGTGTTCACCGTGCGCCTCTCATTCCCGAAGAATTTGCGGAACAGGTGCGCAACGATGGCGATCGAATGACCCTTGCACTACGTTGCCGCATCCCCTGCCCGCATTCCTCGTTCGCCCAATCTTTGCGCGCGCGATACCTGGCGATGCTGATCGTGCGGCAACGTATTGCGCCTCCGCACGGGCACAACGCGAACTCGCTTCCTTCTCCAGTTCGCCGGCAGATGCAACGGCGGCGTCGACGCTAGTCGCAAAAAATTTGATATTGACCGAAATTAGGTGTTGACTCATCGCCGTTATACACGCATAATAATCGTTGCTGTTTCGATGTGCGCCGTTACCTCAGCTGGATAGAGGGACTGACTACGAATCAGTACGTCGG
>CAJMPP010000033.1 GCA_905215325.1 uncultured bacterium
CCGCAGCTTCGTCGACGGGTTCGTCGAGCTGCACGGCGACCGCGGCTTCGCCGACGATGGCGCCATCGTCGGCGGCATCGGCTGGATCGGCGGGCGCGCCGTCACCATCATCGGCCAGGAGAAAGGCGAGAATCTCAAGGAGCGCATCCGCCGTAACTTCGGATGCCCGCAGCCCGAGGGCTATCGCAAGGCGCTGCGCCTTATGCGCCAGGCCGAGAAGTTCCGCCGTCCTATCGTGTGCCTGGTCGACACACAGGGAGCATATTGCGGCACGGAGGCCGAGGAGCGCGGCCAAGGCAACGCCATCGCCGACAACCTGGTGGCTATGGCGGGCTTGAAGGTTCCCGTGGTAACCGTGCTTCTCGGCGAAGGCGGTTCGGGCGGCGCCTTGGCGCTCGCCGTCGCCAACCGGGTTGCCATGCAGGAGCACGCGGTGTATTCGGTGCTCTCGCCTGAGGGCTTCGCCTCCATCCTGTGGAAGAACAGGGCGCGCGCCCCCGAGGCGGCCGCCGTCATGAAGATGAGCGCGCACGAGTCCCTCGAGCTCGGCATCATCGACGCCGTGGTCCCCGAGGGGCCCGCACCGGCGCATGAGAATCCCCTGATCGCCGAGCGTAACGTGCGCGACTATGTGCAGGCGGCGCTCGATGAGCTGTGCGGCATGAGCGAGCAGGAGCTGCTCTATCAGCGCTATGATCGCTTCCGCAAGTTCTAACCGTTGCGGCGCCGTGCGCGCTGGCGTGAACGAATGAAAGGCCGGGCTTCGAGCTGCGGTCCGCTGTCGAACCGAAAGTGAGGGTTCGGTAGCGGGCACGGCTTGAAGCCCGGCCCTTCTTCGCGCGCGGGGAAGGATCACCCCTCCAGCAGGTCCATCAGCTCGTCGGCGCTCAAGCTGGCAAGCGACATGCCGCTCGAGCCGATCACCTGGTCGGCAAGCTTGCTCTTCTCCTCCTGCAGGTGCAGGATGCGCTCCTCGATGGTGCCCTTCGCGATGACCTTCTGCACGCTTACCACGCGCGTCTGCCCTATGCGGTGCGCTCGGTCGGTTGCCTGCTGCTGCGCCGCGGCGTTCCACCAGGGGTCGGCGTGGATGACCACGCTTGCGCCCGTCAGGTTCAAGCCCGTGCCGCCGGCCTTGAGCGACACCAGGAACACGGGCACGTCGTTGCCGTTGAACTCGTTCACCAGTTCAACGCGGTCCTTCTTCGGCGTTTGCCCTGTGATGGTGTAGAAGGCCACGCCAGCCTCGTCAAGGCGTTGCGCGATCAGGTCCAAGAAGCTGGTGAACTGGCTGAAGATGAGCGTCTTCTCGCCGCCTTCCATGGCGCTTGCCACCAGCTCCATGATGGTATCGAGCTTCGCGCCGTGCCCGCGATAGTCCTCGAACAGCAAGCGTGGGTCGCAGCAGAGCTGACGCAGCTGCATGAGCTCGGCAAGCACCTCCACGCTGGAAACGTGCTCTCCCGCATCCCGTTTCGCCTGACGCTGCTTGCGCTCGCGGCGTTGTCGTGTCAGCTCCTCGCGTAAGTGCTGCTCATGGGCTTGATAGAGCTGGAGTTGCTGGCCTTCCATGGGTGCATACACCACGCTTTCCAGCTTGTCGGGCAGGTCGGTGAGCACGTCGGCCTTGCGGCGCCTGAGCAAGAACGGGCCCACGACGGCGCTCAGGCGGGCCGCCACATCCTCCTCGCCGCCCACGATGGGCAGCTCGAAGCGTTCGCGGAAGCGCGCGTAGGGTCCTAGAAGGCCGGGCATCAGGAAGTCGAAGATGCTCCACAGCTCCGACAGGCGGTTCTCCATAGGCGTGCCGGTCAGCGCGAACCTATGATGCGCCGATAGGCGCTTCACCGCGCGCGTTGTCAGCGTTGCGGGGTTCTTGATGTATTGGGCCTCATCAAGGGCGCAGATGAACAGCTCCCGCCCGGCGTAATCGGCGGAATCGATGCGCGCCAGGTCGTAGGAGGTGATGAGCACGTCGACCGGTGCATATCGGTTACCGATTGCGTCGACGGACTCCGTCGCTGCTGCTCCATCGCGGTGTTGCAAGGCTGCTTCCCTTGTGCGGGCGTCAACGTTGCGCGAACCTGCTTTTGCGTCGGCGGGCGAACCGGCGGCATCTGCTTGCCGCCTGGGAACCAGGTTCGCGTCGTATGGCGGGAACGCGCGACCGCGAATCACCTTGCGCTCGGCGGCGCTGCCCACTACGGCGGCCACGGTCAAGCCGGGAGCGAAGCGGTCGAACTCGGCCATCCAGTTGTACACCAGCGAAGAGGGGCACACGATCAGGCTCGGACCGACCTCGCGCGCCTGTTTGGCGCGGGCCACCAGTAAGCTGATGAGCTGGACCGACTTGCCCAGGCCCATCTCGTCGGCCAGCACGCCGCCGAATCCCGCGTCCAAGCGGGCGGACAGCCATCGGAGGCCTTCTTCCTGGTAGGGGCGCAGCGTTGCATTCAACCCTTCCGGCACCTGGTATGCCCGTTCGTCGATCGCGCGGAAATCGCTCAGGTACTGCGTGAAGCTGCGGTCGCGGTCAAGATCGGCCTCCTCGTCAAGGTAGAACGCGCGAAACGAGGGCAGCTCCACCGTGCCCGTGGCAAGCTCCTTTTGCGTGATGCCCAGGTCGGATGCCAGGCGGTCAAGCTGGGCAAGCTCGAAATCGGAAAGGTCCACGAACGCGCCGTCGCGCAGGCGATGGTAGCGCTTCTTCTTCCGATAGCTTCCCAACATGGCCGCAAGCTCGTTGGGGCCAAGGTCGCCGGCGTCGACGGTGAGGTTGATCAGGTTGCCTGAAAGCGACACGCCCATGCTCAGGCGCGGTTTGCCGTCTTTGATCAGGCGGTCGAACGCCGGCGTGGTATATACCTCGCCGGCTTCGCGCAGCTGGCCAAGGCCGGTGAAGATAAGGTTGGCAACCGCTTCCTCGTTGCTCATGGGGATGCGTGTTTGACCTGCTCCGAAATAGCGTTCCACCAGCGCCTTCGCCTTGCCTTCGGCGCGCACGTCGCGCAATGGGGAGGGGCCTTGGGCGCTCTTGTCATCAGCTTGCTCGGCGGGCACGGTGCCGCACAGCGTGAAGCGGCGCTGTGCGTAAGCCGCCTGGGCGCCGATGATCACGTTCTTGGCGTTCTTGTCCAGGAAAAATGCCAGCTTGCATTCGACGGGTCGCCAGGCCGAAAGCTCGGCCGGGGCGCTGAGATGCAGGTTCTCCTCGATGACGGGAAGGGCGGCCGCGCAGAACAGGGGCATGTCGGCGTTTGCCACGAACAGGTTGCGCTCGTCGCTGTCGTAGACCGTGCGCAGGAAATCGGAGCAGCGCGCGAACGCCGGCGAGCAGTGATGCACCGTGTCCCCGCCGCACCATATAAATAAGCGTCCGGCTTGCTCGGCCATGCGGATATGCTCCCCGCGCTCGATGGTCCAGCCGCCGGCTTCGGCTGGCGCCATCGCCAGCGAGATGTCCGGGTCGCTATGCTCGATATGCACGCGTTGCACGGTGGGCGTTGCATAATCGGCGCCCGTTATGCTGAACTCGGCACCGTCGAGCAGCCCGAACAATTCCACAGCCTCAGCTTCGGAAAGCTGCAGGGTACGGCCGACCGACGCGCTTTGCCGACGTAGCCACGCAGGCGCATCGTCGGCCGCCTCGCGCATGGAGCAGGCGCGTTCGATGAACTGGGCCACTCCGCGCGAGCGCTGCTCGAACACGGCGGGGGAGTGCGTGAACGCAAGCTTCTTCCCATATGCGTGGCGGGCTCCGGAGCGCATGCGGTCGGCGAACTCCGAAAGCGATTTCACCACGTACGGCGTCGCCGAGGGCCCGCTGATGCGAAACGAGGCGGACCATAGCCCGTAACCATACGATAGCTCTGCGTGCAAAACCACGCTTTCGGCGGGCGTGTCGTCGGCCTGCAGCTCTTCGGTGCGCTTCATGAACTCGGTGATGCACGAGGAGGATTGCGCCGTGCGGTGCGCCTGGTAGCCCATGAAGGTTTCGGGGCGCTGCGAGAACGCGAGCGCCAGGGCCACGCAGTGCTTGCACATGCCGGCATACTCGCGAAACGCCGGGCAGGTGCATGAGTAGTCAAGCACTTGGTCGGAATCCTCGTCGAGGATCACCGAAGTGCGGTAGCGATCGTCCCAGCCGCTGCTTGAAGCCACGAACGCGCTGACCACCGACTCCTCGGCATCGTAGCGCACCTGCTTCGTGAGGATGTTCCTGTCCGATGACGCGATGGCGCGCCCTCGCGTAAATGAACGCTGGTTGCATTGGCTTGCTATGGCTTTTTCGGTGATCATCGCTTGCGGCTCCCTTTGCTTGAACGCATTGTTCGCAAACGTTTATTCTAGCGCAAACGCGCGCGTGGTGTCGCGGTGCGCGGGGCTTTCGCAAAGGCATCGGCGTTCATTCGAACTCGCACGGGAGCCGGCTTTTCGTGCACGTGTTTTGCAGGCTCGATGCGGGCTTATCCGTTCTGCGCGAAGGCGGTTATGCGATAATCGGGAAAAGGTCCGCAGGATTCGTTTTGCGGGACATGCGACGAAAGGGGTCGTCAATGAAGCTTGGGAATATCGCGAAGGTGGCGGCAGCCGCCGCAGGCGTTGCCGCAGGTGCGGGTGCCGTGATGTATGGCTCGCGCGCGGCCACCATGGCCTCGGTCAGGCGGATTGTGCACGCCGATAGGCCATATGGCCTTTACGCCATGGATGTGTCCTATCGCTACGACCTCGATCGCATCATCGAGCGCGGCCTTGGAAGCGATCAGGGCAACATGGATGCCATCCTGGCAGAGGCGCTCCCGCTCGTCCCCGTCCACATGCAGGCGCCGCAGTTCGGATGCAGCGCGTTCACGCTTGCGAGCGGCGAAAGCGTGCTCATGGGCCGCAATTACGACTTCAAGTTCGACACCTCCGCCTTGCTCGTGCATACAGCCCCTGCCGACGGTTTCGAATCCATCGGCTTTTGCGCGCTCGATAACCTCGGCGTGGTCGATGCGCTGCAGACGAAATCGCGTTTCGCGTGCTTGGCGGCGCCGTTCGCCTGCTTGGACGGCGTCAACGAGAAGGGCGTTTCCTGCGCGGTGCTCACGCTTGACAGCAAGCCCACCTCCCGCATCACTGGCAAGCCCACCATCTCGACGCCGATGGCCATACGCTTGGTGCTCGATCGGGCAGCCACTACGCAGCAAGCCATCGACCTGCTGCTTTCCTATGACATGTTCGCCACCAGCGGACGCGATTACCATTTCTACATCACCGATGCGCAAGGCGACGGGCGCGTGATCGAATACGATTGCGACAGCCCCGAGCGCATGCCCGTCATCACGCCGACGCGTCAGGTCACGAATTTCTTCGTCATGCACGAAGATAAGGTCGCGCCTTTTCAGAAGAACGGTGCGTATGGGCACGGCCGCGAGCGCTATGATGCCATCTCCGCGGTTCTCGATGGGGCGCCGGTGGGCCAGGATGCCCAGGTCACGGCATGGAAGGCGCTTAGGACCGCTTCGCAGGCGCCCAACCCCGAGGACGTCACCAGCAACACGCAGTGGTCTATCGTGTTCGATACCCAGAACCTTACGGCGGATGTGGCGTTGCGTCGTCGTTGGGCCGATGTCCACCACGCTGACATCCATGGCAACGTGGTATAGCGGGGCTTGGCGATTCGAGCAGGGCATCCGCGGCTTGTGCGGGTACCACTGGCTTATCGCGTCGCGAAACGCGGCGCCAGCTGACGCGTCTTCTCGATGAGCTTGCGATAGATGCGGTCGCGTATCCACGGCTCGCTCGACAGCGTCACGGCATCATCGAGCTCCACCCACCTTACGCCGCTGTTCTCGTCGGCCTTGATGCGTATATGCTCGGCAGGGTCGGCAACCGCCAGGTACGTCACGTTCAGGTGCAGGTGCGAGCTGACATATGCCCCGCGTTTGATGTGGCCGTCCACGGTCAGCACCTCGCATGACAGCACGTTGCCCGGCCCGCAAGGCACCAGGCGCGCGCCGTGAACGCCCGTTTCCTCTTCCAATTCGCGCAGGGCAACCGCCGCAAGGTCGGTCTGGCCGTCGGCGTGCCCGCCGATCCAGCTCCACGAATCGTATATGTTGTGATACACCAGCAGCGTTTTCGTGAATGTGGGATCGACCGTCCAAATGGAGCATGCCATGTGGGCCACGGACGATCGGTCGAACACCGCGGGGTCCGTTTCCAGGCGCGACAGGATAAGGCCGCGGTCGGCGGCTTCCTGCTCATTGGCAGGTTGAAACGCTTGCAGATCATCGTAAATTCCCACGGCTGCTCCTTGAGATCGAAAAGGCCCGGACGTGCGGCCCGGGCCTGTGACTGCGTGTCGATTATAGCAAGCTGTGCGGGTTCGGCTTGCGCCGCAAGGCGGTTGCGGCTGCCGGCCCTTGCGTCTTAGTGATGATGGCTGCAGGCGTTTTCCAGCACCATGCGCGCGCAATCTCCGGCGATGAACTTGTTCACCACGTCGCCTACCATGGGCGTTTCCTGCTCGAGATAGATGTCCACGCCGTATTGCGTGAAGCGCATGAACGGCGGCTGGCCCATGCCTGCGCAGATCATCGCGTCGATGCCTAGGTTGTGCGCGAATTCGATGACGCCGCCGCAACCTACTTCGTCGTGGTTGACGTTTTTCACCGATTCCACGCTGGTGACTTGCCCGTCTTCGATGGTTACGAGCGTGAACCACGGTGTGTGGCCGAAATGGCCGCTGCGGATGCTCGTCAGGCCTTCGTCGGTTTCGCTGGGGATTGCAACTATCATGGTATCGCCTTTCTACGACGTTCGCGTCGGGGCGCCTGCTCCGTTCGCTTCTCCTGCAGCCAACTCTAGCACAGCGATGTTCAAGTCTGCGAAGTTTTTTGATACTCTCCAAGTAGCATATTGGTAGGAATAACCGGTTTGCTCGGGCGCTATAATACCGGTATGGAGAAAACCCCGAACATATCGCCCGCCATCGCCGTGAGCGCCTGCCTGCTCGGCAGACCGTGCCGCTATGACGGGTCCTCGAAGCCCGTCGACGCCGTGATGCGGCTTGGCCGTTGCTACAAGCTCGTTCCCATATGCCCTGAAGTTGCAGGGGGCCTTCCCGTGCCGCATCCGCCGTGCGAGATCGTCGCGGGGTCCCGTCCGGTGCGCGTGATGGACGCGAACGGCGGCGACATCACGCAGGCCTTCCATCTTGGTGCAAGCCGTTGCCTGGAGCAGCTGCGCGATGCCGATTGCCGGGTTGCCGTGCTCAAGTCGAAAAGCCCTTCATGTGGAAGCGGGACGGTGTACGACGGAAGCTTCACGGGCACGCTTGCGCCGGGGTGGGGCGTTGCCGCGCAGCTGTTCCGTGACGCGGGCATCGCGGTGCTCGATGAATCGCAAGTCCAAAAGCTGGACGTGCCATCCGGTCCTGCACGATCCTAAGGCCGCTGAGCCGCAAGGCCGACCCTTCATCTCCTTGTGCATGCCGTGGGGCGCCGTCTACCGCGCCGGTTCGCCCGGTGGTGGGGTGTATACTTCCTTAAACGAACGAGGCGGCGCCGCGCGCGCTGCGTGAATATGAAAGGAATCGGTATGCTGGTTACCAACCTTGCCCATGCGAACGGAAACGATTATCTCGGCCAGCGTTTCGCCAAGGCCTATGCGTTCCTCGCGCAGGACGGCCTGGATGCCCTGCCGCTCGGCCGCAACGAGATCGACGGCGACGATGTGTTCGCCAACGTGCAGGAATACGACACCGTTGCCGCCTCCGAAAAGCAGCTGGAAGCGCATCGCGGCTATTATGACGTGCAGTTCGTCGTGTCCGGTCAGGAGCTTTTGCAGTATGCCCAGCTGGATGGCCTGCCCGAGTGTCAGCCGTTCGACGAGGAAAACGACTTCGGCCTGTACGAGACGCCTGAGCAGTGCACGAACGTGGTGATGCACGCCGGCGACCTGGCCGTCCTCGCGCCCGAGGATGCGCACAAGCCCGGTTGCATGCTCGGTTCCGAGCCCTGCCATGTGCGCAAGATCGTCGTGAAGGTCCGCGCGTAACAGCGGGTCCAGACGCCTGTCTACGGCGTCGTCGCATGGCTGCGGCATCGCCCGTCCTGATGAGGGCCTTGCCGTGGGCACGTTGCGCCGACGTTGCGTCGCTCGCTGCTGCCGTACAGGTGTTTGCACTACCTGTTGCCTTGAATCTGAGCCCTTTGCGCGCTCAATCGCCAACCTCCTTCAATAAAGGAAGCACATGAACAAGCAAGATCGCAAATATCTCAAGCGCCTGCTCGAGACCCCTTCGCCCACAGGCTGCGAACAACGCATCGCCGCCATGGTTCGCGAGCGTATGGAGGGCGTAGCCGACCAGGTCACCACCGACGTCATGGGCTCGGTCCATGCTCGCCTTGCAGGCAAGGGGTCGGCGCCGTCGCTCATGCTGGCCGCCCATATGGACGAGATCGGCCTGATGGTGGTCAACGTCTCCGATGACGGGTTTTTGTCGGTGGCCGCCATCGGCGGCGTCGATGCCGCCATTCTGCCGGGGCTTCGCGTGGATGTGCACGCCACCGGGGCTGAGCGCCCCTTGCGCGGCGTTGTCGGCCGCAAGCCCATCCATCTCATTTCCGCCGGCGATCGCGACAAGGTCACGCCCCTGTCCGATCTGGTCATCGATCTGGGCCTTCCCGCCAAGAAGGTCAAGCGTCTGGTGAAGGTGGGCGACGTTATCACGTTCGGCGTGGGCTTCGAGCGCTTCGGGAAGAACATGGGCGTCTCGCGCGCTTTCGATGACAAGTGCGGCGTGTGGGTCATCACGCGCGTACTCGAAGAGCTGGCTTCCGGTGGCGGTTGCGCGGGCGATGTCACCTGTGCTTGTACGGTGCAGGAGGAGATCGGCACCCGGGGCGCCATCACCTCGGCGTTTGGCGTGCATCCCGATGTGGCGGTGGCCTTCGATGTCACGCACGCCACCGACTACCCGGGCATCAGCCACGCCAAGTTCGGCGATATCAAGTGCGGCGGCGGCCCGGTTATCGGCCGCGGTCCCAACGTCAACCCGCAGGTGTTCGAGCGCCTCGTGCAGGCCGCAAAGACGGCGGGCATCCCGTATCAGATAGAGGCCCTGCCCGGCCATTCCGGCACCGATGCCTGGCCCATCCAGGTCAGCCGTGCGGGCATCCCCACAGGTTTGGTGTCGGTGCCGCTTCGCTATATGCATACGCCCACCGAGGTCATCTGCTTGGACGACCTTGATGCGACCGTGGCCCTGTTCGTGCAGTTCGCGCGCGATCTGGAGTCCGGTGGTTCGTTCGTGCCCATGGCGGGTTGCGGCTCGGCGTCGCTCGATGCGTGTTCCGCGCGTACTGCGCAGGGGGAGTAACGTCATGAAAAAACAAGCACAAGATATCGCGCGCAACCGCAAGGCGCTGCACGATTACGAGGTTCTCGAAACATACGAGGCCGGCATCGCCCTTACCGGCACCGAGGTGCGCTCATTGCGCGATAATCATTGCCAGCTTACCGATTGCTTCGCGCTCATTCGCCACGGCGAGGTTTGGCTGCATGGCGTCCACATCCCCCCGTATGCCTTCGGCAACATCGCCAACCCCGACCCGGACCGCAAACGCAAGCTGCTGTTACACAAAAATCAGATCCGCAAACTGGAGCAGCAGACCAAGGAAAAGGGCATGGCGCTCGTGCCGTTGAAGATGTACTTCAACAAAAGCTCGCTTGTGAAAGTCGAGCTGGCGGTGTGCCGCGGCAAGAAGAACTACGACAAGCGCGCCGCCATGGCCGAGCGCGATTCGAAGCGCGAGATCGAACGCGCGTTGAAGGAAAGGAGCCGTTGATGAGCGATCAGGAAGCGCTGGAGGTCGAAGAGCGGATCTCGGAGCGTGTCGCCGAGGAAGCCCCTCAAGCTGACGAGGCGCCTGCCGCCGACGATGATCTCGAGGTCGTCGAACTCGAGCTTTCCGACGAGGATATCGTGCGCTACCTTGAAGACGAGCAGGGTAACCGTATCGGCTTCGTCATCATGGAAGACGGCGAGGAAGCCGAGTACCTTTATGTCGAGGGCGATGAGGGCGAGGATGCCGGCGGCGAAGTCGTTGACGATGGCAGCCTGGGCATCACGCGCGATGGAGTGCAGCAGGCAACCGACGACATGAACGCTATCTTCAAGGACGGCGTGAAAATGGCTGCGGAATTCAAGGGCGCGTTCGACGACATCAAAAGCGCATTGGACTTCAGCTCGCTTTTGAAGTAAGATTGACTATCCGTTCGGCGGATTACCGCCGTGCACTTTGACAAGGTGGACCGCAGCGTCCCGACTCGGCTGCAAAGCCGGCTTCTCGGGGGCGACTGGTTTCGACATGGTATGTTTGAACTGAGGAGCAGGTCGTGGTCTCCTCGCCACGTTAAACAGGGGTACCGTCAAGTTAATTGGCAAGAACAACTCTCAGAGCGCTCCGGCGCTCGCCATGGCTGCCTAAACAGCACCTGGCACGTCAACTCCGGGTTGTCCCCGGCTCGGACGCGACGTCATTTTAGGGGACTGCATCGAAGCACGTGGACGGTATGGCTTCGATAAAGACCGAACCGACTAGGAACCTCGACGTTTGCCCGTTGACCGACGGGTTCCGAATTCCGATAACGGGATAAGCTTGTAGAGCCTGAGGGATAATATAGTATGGACCGGAGTTCGATTCTCCGCGCCTCCACCAGCGTTTCTTAGACCGCCTGTTCTGTTTTCGCAGTTCAGGCGGTCTTTTTTGGCTCGAATTAATAATCATCATATGTGGCGTAACAAGGGTAAATCGCTGTAAATCCCTGTAAATCCCTGTATCTGACGAGTGCGTTAACGGATGATTAACGGATAAAACCGCAGGGAAAAGCGGCCCTCCTGCCATCCGTTAACGGATGGCGGCTAGATGCGCACGACCGACGACATGCCGATATGGCACACGATAATCCTGTAAAATCGCGGTTTGCCGTATCGTCTCCTTTGCTGCGTTCAAAACCGGGCCAGCATTTTCGCACATGGATGAAGTTCGTGTTCCTTCACCAGTGCGCTAATCGGCAGCCTGATGGCCATAATTATCGTATCGAAAATATCCACAAGGTATCGCTCCTTGGGCATTACGTTGCTACAATAAACCTATCTGCACCCTATTCAGCGAGAGCATCATGAGCAACGATCAAAATGATAAAGTTTCGCGCGGGCGCCACGTCGCTCCAAACGATATACCTTCCATCAACTTCGACAACGATAACCAGCCCGGTGGTTTCATCCCGCAGCAGGTGCATGGCCAGCAAAACAGGCAGGCCTACCAGCAGTTTGCGCAAACCGGCCATCAGGGGTACGCGCCTTCCGGCATGCAAATCCCCTCTACGGGTGTTTCCCGCCCTAAGAAGCGCGTCGGGAAGGTGCTCGGAATCGTCGCGGCCTGTTTGGTGGCTGTCCTTGCAATCGCATATTGCGGCGTGGCGCTGTATTTCGGCAGTCACTTCATGCCCAACACCAAAATCGGCAATTTAGACGCATCGCTTATGTCAACGGCGGATGCTGAAAAGGCGCTTGCCGATGAGGTGAACTCCTATAAGCTCACCATTACCGGCAACGGTTTCAACCTTACGGTCTCGGCTAAGGACGCAGGTGTCGATTTCGACGCCGCCGAAGCGGTTAAGGAAGCGTACTCTGCGTACAACGAATGGCTGTGGCCCCTCGAGCTCACGCGCAGCCATGATGCAACCGGCGCTATGATCAGCTCGTACAATGCTTCCGGCCTTGAGCAAACCGTGTCCGCAGCTGTTGCCGCTTTCAATGAATCCGCTACGCAGCCTCTCAATGCTACGGTTGCCTATGATTCTAAATCCGGTTCTTTCACCGTTTGCAAGGAAGTCGCCGGCACTGCCCTTGATGCATCTAAGGTCATGGCTGCCGCCGATGCTGCGCTTGCCGAGCTCGATCCCAAAGTCGTGCTTTCGTCCGAGCAGCTGTTGCAGCCTACGGTGTTTTCCACTGACCCTCGTCTGAAAACCGCTGCCGAGCAGGCCAATACCATGATCGGCGCCGATATCGTGCTGACCATGGGCAAGTCAACTGCTGCGGAAGTCGATGCCGACCTCATCTCGCAATGGGTCACCGTCGACGAAAACGTGCAGGCCGTCCTTGATGAGGAGGCCATGCGAGCGTGGGTCGACAAGCTCGCCGGCGAATGCGATACCGTTGGCACCACGCGCACCTATACGCGCGCCGATGGCAAGACCATCACGGTTTCCGGCGGCGTGTACGGCTGGTCCATCGACTACGATGCGCTTATGGACTTGGTGGTCAACGGCGTCAAGGAAGGCCTTGTTGAGACCGTCGAGATTCCCAACGCCACTAGCGGCGATGCATATAACGGCGTCGGTGGTCGCGACTGGGGCAACCGCTATATCGACATCGACTTGGCTGAGCAGCATGTCTATTTCTACGACGATTCCGGTGCGCTGGTCTGGGAGTCCGACTGCATCTCCGGCACTCCCGATGGCACGCATGACACCAGCGTCGGCGTGTTCTGGATGAATGCTATGCAAAGCCCCGGCAAGCTTACCGGCTACGAGAACGGCCAGAAGATCTACGAATCAACCGTTCAGTACTGGATGCCCTTCGATGGCAACGCAATCGGCTTGCACGATGCTGATTGGCAGCCCGATTTCGGTGGAACCATGTACAAAGACGGTTACGGCAGCCATGGTTGCGTAAACCTGCCTCCAGCTAAGGCTAAGGAACTGTACTCGCTTATCCACTCCGGTGATTGTGTGGTCAGCCACTGGTGATAGCTGTTCGATGGTGAATGCTCAGACGCCCTGCAAGCGATGCTTGCAGGGCGTCTGCTGTTCGCGGTGGTTCGTGTCTTGTTAAACCACGGTCAAATCAACGCATTCCACGGGCACTACGCGTTGTAATTCGCTCAGCGGCGTTTGAATCTGGCATCCAATGCGGCCGCCCGAGAACATGATCCGGTCGTACAGCTCGGCCGTTTCGTCGATGAAGGTGGGGAAGGGCTTCTTCATTCCTACAGGGCTGCAGCCTCCATGGATATATCCGGTCAGACCCAAAAGGTCGCGAGATTTCACCATCGCGATGGATTTCTCTCCGGCAGCACGAGCCGCCTTCTTCAAATCCAGCTCGCAGGCAACGGGGATCATGAACACGAAATGCTGCCCTGATTTTCCCTGAGTGACCAACGTTTTAAATACGCAATCTGGATCTTGTTCCAAAAGCGCCGCTACCTCGACTCCGGATAACGCTTCGGGGCTTTCGAAGAAGCGCGTGTCGAAATCGGCGTGCGCCGCCTCCATTTCACGTATGGCATTGGTTTTACGGTCTTTTTCCTTCGACATGATCAGCTGCTCCCTTTTCTGGAACTTTTTGCTTGTCTGCAGGTTAGCAGATACTATGGCACCCGCCGCGCATTTCAGAAAGCGCCCGCAAGCATGCGCTATACTGAGCGGCATGGATATCATGCAAACATTCGATAACGCGCCCATCGGCGTGTTCGATTCAGGGTTCGGCGGGCTTACCGTAGCGCGCGAGATCGCCAAGGCGCTGCCGGAGGAGTCCATCATCTACGTAGGTGATTCCGCGCGTTGCCCCTATGGTCCGCGCACACTTTCCGAGGTGGATGGATTCGTCCAACAAATCGGCTCATGGCTGGTCCAGCGTGGGGTTAAGCTCATCGTTATCGCGTGCAACACCGCTACTGCAGCGGGTTTGGCTCATGCCCAGCAAACGTTCCCCGTTCCCGTCATCGGGGTTGTGGAACCTGGTGCACGCGCTGCTGCGCACGCAACGCGCAATAAGCGCGTCGGGGTCATCGCGACGAAGGCGACGGTTGAGTCCGATGCCTATACCAAGGCAATCCGCCATCTCGATGCGGGAATCACCGTGTTTTCCACGGCCACGCCGCGATTCGTCGAGATAGCCGAGCAGGGCATCCGCATGGCGGAGGGTCCTATCGAGAACTACACTTCGCTTGCATCGAAGGTCTATATCCGACCACCGTTCCAGGCTATCGCAAAAGAGTATCTGGAGCCGTTGCGGCGCTGCCAAATCGATACGCTCGTCCTTGGTTGCACGCATTTTCCACTGCTCAAGGCGTTGATCGGCGGCGTGGTGGGTCACGAGGTCACGCTCATCTCATCTGCGAAGGAAGCGGCCCGCGATGTCACCGAGATCCTTGATCGTCACCACCAACGCGCCCAGGCGGGGCACAAAGCCGAGTACGAGTTCAACACCACCGGTGATGATGTTGCGGAGTTCCAAAGCTTCGGCAGCCGCGCTTTCTGCATGCCTATCACCAGCGTGTCCCATATAGAATTCTAAGAACAACGTTTGGCCCCGAAAGGAACCGTCATGAAAACCGTTCTCATCGCCAGCAATAATGCTCACAAGGCCGTCGAGATCGCCGAAGCACTTGATTTCCCTGGTTGGGAGTTCAAAACCCTCAAGCAGGCTGGCGTTCACTCCGACCCCGTCGAGGATGCCGATACGTTCCTGGGCAATGCTCGCATCAAAGCTCAAGCTGCCCAGCAGGCTAGCGGCGGTATGGCGGTGCTAGCAGATGATTCCGGTCTGGAAGTCGATGCGCTTGATGGCGCTCCTGGCGTGCATTCCGCGCGATATGCCGGCGAACCCTGTGATGACGCTGCCAACAACGCGAAGCTGCTCGATGCGCTTGCGGACGTAGAGGATGAGCGGCGCAGCGCCCGATTCGTATGTCATCTGGTCTACCTTGATGAGCAGGGTAGGGAGCACGATGCCCGCGGAACGGTCGAGGGCCGTATAGCCCACGAGCCGCAAGGAGGTAACGGATTCGGCTACGACCCGTTGTTCCTGCCTGAGGTGTTTGATTTCGAGCGTTCACTTGGTCAGGCGCTTCCCGAAGAGAAGAACTCGATTTCCCATCGAGGTAATGCTCTTCGTGAACTTCGTGCGAAATTGTCTGAAATCGAATAGAAAGTCTGGTATAATAACTGAGCTGTTTGGATGTCGGGACGTGGCGCAGCCTGGTAGCGCGCCTGCTTTGGGAGCAGGATGTCGCAGGTTCGAATCCTGTCGTCCCGACCAGTCGCGGGTGTGGTTCAATGGTAGAACTGAAGCCTTCCAAGCTTCTAACGCGGGTTCGATTCCCGTCACCCGCTCCACTAAAACCCCAGGCCAGAGCCTTATCGGCTCTGGCTTTTTTTGTTTGTGGACCAAAGTGTGCGCCAAGCTGCGGGCCAAATCCGAAAGAAACTTCAGACCTTGCTGTTTCGGGCGCTGTATTACCAGATCCTGCCTTCTCGGCTGCGCACCAGTTTTCAAGCGCGCGAGCAATCCTCCAAAAGTGATCGCTTATAGATCGGCGATTTTGCAGTGTGCGCGTAATCGCAACTTTTCATCGATAACGCTGTCGAAGGAATAACGGGCTGGATCAGCATTAAAGTGCGCACAGAGTCCGAAAATCTGAATCAATAGTTGCGAAAACAACAGCGATCTTGCCGAACGTAGCTGATCGCTGCGTTATATCGTTGACGATATCGCAATAACGGCGGGGTCTTGCAAGAGCACTTTGCGCGCAGGATATTTGATGTGAAACAGCGTTTCCTCTTGGAAATCATGCAATGGAGCGTCTGGGTTGTAAGGTATGGGGAATTTGACCATCGTCGAAGCAGCGCGCGAGCAAGCCAAGCTGCACTCTGCTTTCGACAATAAAAAAAGCCGGAGGTGGCAAATCGCGCTCCGGCTAGAAAATCCTGGCGCGCCCAGCAGGACTCGAACCTGCAACCGTCGGATTAGAAGTCCGATGCTCTATCCGTTGAGCCATGGGCGCACAAAACAGGGGTATTATACCGCAAACACACGAGAACACGTAAGCTTGCAACGTGATGAGATGAAACAATCGGTATTGAAGCTAAAGCCATTCATCGTCAGTAGCAATTAAATCGATGAACCCGGCAAACCGACCGCGGAAATCCATCTCAGGGCATTCGGCGCCTTTGCTGCCGAAGCAGTTGATTATCAAAAAGAGCGGCAAATAATATAGCGAATTTGGATAGTAGGGAAGAATCAACCTATAGCGTTATCGGCCAAAGCTCGGCTGATGACGATACCAGCTATTGTGGCATAGCGTCTCTCTATCAATGTTCGTCAGGATCATAGGCGCTTTTGCATGGAAATCGCTTGATGCATTATTTCTTAAATTTATGCATATCTAAGGTTTCGAGAGAAATCATCTATGGGTCGACTCGGCTTCCGGTGTGGTTCGTGAAAATTATGCAAGTGCACAAGTAAACTATCGTGAACCAAAGTGGATATGAAGGAAATGTGTAGAAACGCGATTGAAACAAAGCTAGAAATTTATCGTCTTCGCAGGTCATCCCGAAAATCTCGTTTTCAGAAATTTTGGTAGTTGCTTTTCATTGTGAAGCGTGAGAAGTTTGTTTTGCAGTCGGAACGCGCGGTGCGCAACGGGCGTTCCGCTTCTAAGAAGTCCGAAAATGCATAAAAGGCATAAGGAGGGTTTTCATGGCAGGCGTAAACGTCAAGAGCGAAATCAAGCCCTTGAAGAAGGTTCTGTTGCATCGCCCTGGTAAAGAGCTGCTGAACCTCACGCCGAACACGCTCGAAGAGCTGCTGTTCGACGACATCCCGTTTCTGAAGGTTGCCCAGGCCGAGCATGATGCTTTTGCTCAGGCTCTTCGCGACAACGGCGTGGAGGTCGTGTATTTGGAGAACCTCATGGCCGAGGTGCTCGATGCCAATCCGGCTCTGCGTGAGCAGTTCCTGAAGCAGTTCATCGAAGAGGCTGGTATCCGCACCGAGCGTTATCAGAAGATTCTCTTCGATTACCTGAACGACAACTACAAGACCAACATCGACTTGGTTCTGAAGTGCATGGAGGGCGTTAACCTCACCGAGCTGCACACCGACAAGTCCAACTCCTTGGTTGACCTGGTGTCCGAGTCTTCCAAGATGGTCATCGCCCCGATGCCGAACCTGTACTTCACCCGCGACCCGTTCGCGATGATCGGCAACGGTGTTTCCATCAACCGTATGTATGCTGTCACGCGTAACCGCGAGACCATCTTCGCTGAGTACATCTTCACGCATCATCCCGATTTCAAGGATGTGCCGCAGTACTACAGCCGTTACAGCGCATTCCATATCGAGGGCGGCGATATCCTCAACATCAACGAGCATACGCTGGCCATCGGCATCTCCCAGCGCACCGAGCCGGATGCCATCGACGAGATCGCCCATAACATCTTCAAGGATGAGACCTCGCCGGTCGACACCATTCTGGCGTTCAACATCCCGAACAACCGTGCAATGATGCACCTTGACACCGTGTTCACCCAGATCGATGTTGACAAGTTCACCATCCATCCCGGTATCATGGGCCCGCTGACCGTGTTCGAGATCACTCCCGAGGGCGAGGGCATCAAGGTCAAGGAGACCTCCGGTACGCTCGAGGAAGTTCTCGCAAAGTACGTGGGCATGCCCGTCACCCTTATTCCCTGCGCAGGTGGCGACCGTATCGCCGCCGAGCGCGAGCAGTGGAACGATGGCTCCAACACGCTGTGCATCGCTCCTGGTCGCGTGATTGTTTACGAGCGCAACGATGTCACGAACGCGCTGCTGCGCAAGAACAACATCGATGCTATCGAGATTCCCTCGGCCGAGCTGTCCCGTGGCCGTGGCGGCCCCCGCTGCATGAGCATGCCGATTTGGCGCGAGGACTAGATTTCTTGCAGCTAAGCATGCATAATCGCAGTATCCGTTGAACGGATATGCATCCTGAGAAATCAGGAATCTTCATTAGGTTTTTCCCGGAACGCATGTAAATGCGTTCCGGTAGAAACAGCAGGCTGAAACTTGGCGCGGCCTGCACACATAAGTTCTTGTTAACTTGCTATCGAAAGGAATTACCATGCCTGTAAGCCTGAGCGGTCGTCATTTCCTGCGTCTCCTGGACTTCTCCACCGAGGAGATCGAGTACCTGCTGAAGCTTTCCAAGAACTTCAAGGACATGAAGCGTGCTGGCGTGCCGCATCGCTACCTTGAGGGCAAGAACATCGTGCTGCTGTTCCAGAAGACCTCCACGCGTACCCGTTGCGCATTCGAGGTCGGCGCTATGGACCTGGGCATGGGCGTGACCTACCTGGATCCCAACAGCTCCCAGATGGGCAAGAAGGAGTCCATCGAGGACACCGCTCGCGTGCTCGGCCGCTTCTATGACGGCATCGAGTTCCGTGGCTTCGCTCAGACCGACGTCGAGGAGCTGGCTGCCAACGCTGGCGTGCCGGTTTGGAATGGCCTGACCACCGAGTGGCATCCCACCCAGATGCTGGCCGACGTTCTCACCATGCAGGAGAACTTCAACTACGATCTGAAGGGCCGCACCGTCGTCTTCATGGCTGACGCTGCCAACAACGTTGCCCGTTCCATGATGGTCGTTTGCGCCAAGCTCGGCATGAACTTCGTCGCTTGCGCCCCTGAGACCAATTGGCCCGAGGCTGAGCTGGTCGAGGAGTGCCGTGCCATCGCCGCTGAGCATGGTGCCACCGTCAAGCTGACCGCTGACGTGAAGGAAGGCTGCACCGGCGCCGACGTCATCTACGCTGACGTGTGGGTGTCCATGGGCGAGCCCGACGAGGTCTGGGGCGAGCGCATCAAGAACCTCGAGCCGTACCGCGTGACCAAGGAGGTCATGGGCTACGCTAAGGAGGATGCTATCTTCCTGCACTGCCTGCCCAGCTTCCATGACACCAACACCACCATCGGTGCTCAGAAGGCCGAGCAGTTCGGCATCACCGAGATGGAGGTTGCTGACGACGTCTTCGAGTCCAAGCAGTCCAAGGTCTTCGACGAGGCCGAGAACCGCATGCACACCATCAAGGCTGTCATGTACGCAACCCTGAGCTAAGTCTCTAGGTTTTTTACTCACCGTTGCGCCGCCCCTGTGGCGGCGCAACGAATTGCATCGAAATCCTTTGCCAACCTATGACGAATTCTCGTCCCATTTCAATGGGTTGGCTTTTTTATTCCCAAAAAGGAGGCAATCATGCCCTACGCAAAAGGTGACGGTCCTTCCGTAGTCATCGCCCTCGGCGGCAACGCCCTCGGCAACAGCCCGCAGGAGCAGCTCGAGCTGGTGAAGAACACCGCTAAGCACATCGTCGACATGGTCGCCGATGGCGTGAATGTCGTCGTCTCCCACGGCAACGGCCCCCAGGTCGGCATGATCAACAACGCTTTCGCTTTCGCTGCCGCCAACGACGGCAAGACCCCGGAGATGCCTTTCCCCGAGGCCGGCGCAATGTCCCAGGGCTACATCGGCTACCAGCTGTCCCAGGCCATCCTGAATGATCTGAAGGCTCGCGGCATCGATCGCTCCGTCGCCAACGTCATCACCCAGACCGTCGTGAACCCCGAGGATCCGGCGTTCCAGAACCCCACCAAGCCCGTCGGCGCCTTCATGACCGAGGAAGAGGCCAAGGCCAAGGCTGCCGAGACCGGTTGGACCTTCAAGGAGGACGCCGGCCGCGGTTGGCGTCAGGTCGTCGCTTCCCCGAAGCCCGAGCGCATCGTCGAGTTCGACGCCGTGAAGGACCTCATGGACAACGGCTACATCGTCGTTTCCACCGGTGGCGGCGGCGTGCCGGTCTTCGAGACCGACAAGGGCTACGAGGGCGTTCCCGCCGTTATCGACAAGGACCGCTCCTCCGCTAAGCTGGCTTCCGACTTCGGCGCCGACATGCTGGTCATCCTGACCGCCGTCGAGAAGGTCTGCATCAACTTCAACAAGCCCGACCAGGAAGAGCTCTCCACGATGACCGTGGCCGAGGCTCGCGAGTACATTGCCCAGGGCCAGTTCGCTCCCGGCTCCATGCTGCCCAAGGTCGAGGCTTGCATCGAGTACGTCGAGGCTTTCCCGAAGGGCAAGGCTCTCATCACCTCCCTCGAGTGCGCAGCTGCTGGCCTCGAGGGCAAGACGGGCACCGTCATCGTCGCGTAATTTGATGACTGGCATTGTTTGCTGATCCTTCCCGTGATGAGCTTCAAACGATCACGGTGCAGCAAACATGGAGAACGATCGATGGTGATTCTGAATAGCGTGCGACTTGCGTTCTGAGGTCATCCTCGATTGTTTTCGGTCCTATGGTTTCGTTCGTTTGCTCATCACGAACGAAAACCTAAACAACTGCTTACTCGCGACAGTGCGTGCGCATGCCCTGTCGCACCTCCTAAAGCCTTTGCCTTTGTTCAAGATTTGATCTTTGGGCAAGGCCCGAAAGCTCCCTCGCATATGCGAGGGAGCTTTCGGTTTTCGGTTTACCGTGTTGCCTGGCGACTGTATATCGGATTGTTGGGACAAGCATGGTAAGATGCAGAACTATGTATTCGGTGCTAGCTTAAGGAAGTTTTATCAACATGCAAATTCGCGAAGAACTGGAAAACCTCATTGCGGCTTCCATTGCCGCTGCTTGTGACGACGCAACGCTGGAGCTGGCTGAGCGTCCCGCTCC
This sequence comes from uncultured bacterium, assembly GCA_905215325.1. Lineage (GTDB taxonomy): Bacteria > Actinomycetota > Coriobacteriia > Coriobacteriales > Eggerthellaceae > Senegalimassilia. Next base: position 20,545 of record CAJMPP010000033.1, read on the forward strand.
GGCACTTGAGCGTCCTCGCGACCTATCAAATGGCGATTGGGCTTCGACCATTGCCATGCGTACGGCAAAGCTGGCCCATAAAAATCCGCGCGAGATTGCGCAGATCATCGTTGATCATCTGCCCGAAAACAATATGATCGCATCTGTCGAGATCGCAGGTCCTGGTTTCATCAACATCAAGTTGACGCCTTCCGCGTTCCAGTCTGTTGCTGCTCGTGTGCGTGCGGAGCGTTTCGACTTCGGCAAGGGTACGTTGCCTGAGGGCACTCCTCATAACGTTAACCTTGAGTATGTGTCTGCCAATCCTACGGGTCCGATGCATGTCGGTCATGGCCGCTGGGCAACGCTTGGCGATGCTATTGCGCGCGTGATGCGTCATGCCGGTTATCAGGTATCCGAGGAATATTACATCAATGACCATGGCGTTCAGATGGACGTCTTCGGCAACTCTGTTTCCGTTCGCTATATGCAGTTGCTTGGTCATGATGTCGAGATGCCCGAGAAGTGCTATGGCGGCGGCTATGTGAAGGATATCGCCCAGGGCATCATCGACCGTGATGGTAACAAGTGGGAGAGCGTTAGCGACCAGGAGCGCATGGAGGCGTTCCGTGAAATCGCCTATCAGGAGATGCTCGATCTTGCGCGCGAAACCCTCACCGGTTTTGGTACCACGTTCGATACTTGGTTTAGCGAGCGCAGCCTCTACGAGACCGACGAAAACGGCACGTCGCCCGTTTCCCGCTCTCTTGAGATCATGAACGAGAAGGGCTACCTGTACGACAAGGATGGCGCCACTTGGTTCCGTTCCACTGATTTCGGCGACGACAA
>CAJMPP010000034.1 GCA_905215325.1 uncultured bacterium
CACTAATCTATTAGGTACGCACCTTTTGGTAAGTACGCGCGCCGCACAGGAAAGAGAGAACCCATGCTCACAAAGGACGAACTGCCGCCCTGCCCCGTTGCCACCACGCTCATGCTCATCGGCAACAAATGGAAGATCTTCATCATCCAGCAGCTCATGGACCGGCCGTTCCGCTTCAGCGAGCTGCGCCGCGCCATTCCCGGCATCAGCGAGAAGGTGCTCACCGACAACCTGCGCGCTATGGAGAAAGACGGCCTCATCACGCGCACCGTGTTCCCCGAAGTGCCGCCGCGCACCGAATATGCGCTCAGCGAGCTCGGCAACACCATGCGCCCCATCATCGAGAGCATGGCAACCTGGGGCACCGGCTACCAGCAAATCGTGCGCGAACGATAACGGCAGGCAAGCGCGCTCCTCCCAGCGATCGCACAAAGCGTGATGCTCGACAAGTCCACCGCGGGCAATACCTTCTTTCCCGCTCGTTTCGCCGGCTTCCGGGCTATAATGCCCAAGGAAGCAGCTATCTTTTATCCCTACGAACGTGCCGCGCGGCAAGCAGCTGCAATGCGCGCCGGCAACCATGCACCCAAGGAGAGAGAAGCATGACGAAGTTCAACCATGTCATCATCCGCCGCCCTGGTAAGTCGCTGTGCGACGGCATCACCAGCGCACCCGAGCTGGGCCAGCCCATCTACGAGCGCGCCATCGAGGAACACTACGACTACGAGCATGCCCTCGAGCAGTGCGGCGTCGACGTCACCGTCCTGCCCGCCCTCGAGCAGTTCCCGGACAGCTGCTTCGTCGAGGACCCGGCCGTCATCACCCGCTGCGGCGCCATCATCACCAACCCCGGCGCTGCCAGCCGCAACGGTGAGAAGGACGAAATCGAGCCCGTGGTCCGTCGCTTCTTCGACGACGAGCACGTCAAGCACATCGTCGCCCCCGGCACCCTTGACGGCGGCGACGTCATGATGGTGGGCGACCACTTCTACGTGGGCCGCTCCGCCCGCACCAATGAAGAGGGCATCCGCCAGTTCTGCGAGATCCTGGCCGGTTGGGGCCTGGAGGGCTCCGAGGTCCCGCTGGAGGAGGTCCTGCACCTCAAGACCGGCGTGAACTACATCGAGGACAACAACATGCTGGTGTCCGGCGAGTTCATCGACAAGCCCGACTTCGCCAAGTACAACAAGGTGATCGTGCCCGAGGACGAGGCTTACGGCGCGAACTGCATCTGGGTCAACGGCACCGTCATCGTGGCCGAGGGCTATCCCACCGTGCTCAAGGCCGTCCAGGACTTGGGCTACAAGACGCTGGTGGTGGACACCTCCGAGTACCGCAAGATCGACGGCGGCCTGTCCTGCCTCAGCCTGCGCTTCTAGCACACGCTTAAAACCTACGGTCCCGCAAAGCTAAGCGCCTAGCGAAACCGGCAACCGGAAAGGCCCGCGGGCGCTCGGGAAACCCAATGAGCCTGTGGGTCTTTCCCCGTTCGTGAAGCCGAACAAGCCCGCAAGCCGTTCCAGTCTCGGGAAACCGCACTGCAAAACAAGAAGAGCCCGATTCCGTACTCGGAATCGGGCTCTTCGCTTTCAAGGGCGCAGGACCGTCCGCGAACCTTGCTCTATTCGGAACTCCGTCGCAACGCGTCCCACCCGCAAGGGCTTGACCCTAACCTGCGATCGCGTGCAGCTGCTCGCCTTTCGCCTCCGGCGTGGGCACGTGGTAGGTGTTGCTCAGGCGCATGCCGTTTTCCGCATAGCGTGCCACCGAGATGATGAAGCCCTCCTTGCGCAGGCGCAGGATGGCGCGATCGACGGTCTTCAGGCTAACCTGCAGCGCTTCGGCGATGTCGCGCTTGGACTCGGAGCAGCCCGCCACGCCGTACGAGGCGATAAAGCCCAGGATAAGCAGCTGCGAGTTCGTCAGCGTGCGCTTGCCATCCGCAAGCGTGATGTCATCATCGATCTCAGTCGTGGTCTCAGCGGTCATCTCAGTCATCTTGATCCTTCTCCGTTGGTTAGCGTTCCAATGCTTATGACCCCCGCTCGCCGACAATGCGCGGCGAGCAAAACCTGCAAGCTGAACTGGAGAAAAAAAGAAAGCAGCCAGCTGCAGTGGTTCCCTGGATGGGAACTGTGCAACTGGCTGCCATTTCAGGCCCTATAGCTTTGCGTCATCACCTTTCGATGATTTTGCCGACATGAAAAATATCACGCGGAAAACTGTATGTCAAGGGGTGTCCGCCCCACCCCATGGCAGGCCCCCTACCGCCGGTTGCATCGACCCCCAAAGCCGATGCAAGCATACGGAAACAACCTCCCGATAACCAAGAAACGCCACGTCAATACGCCTTTCCGCACAAGGAGAGCGCAACGCGGCGAAGGGCGATCCTCAGCCTGAACCCGACATTCCGGCAGCCCTACAATTTCCCGTTGTCGCGCCCTCGCACCCCTTACGCTCCGCCCCTCTTCGCCCCACGCACCCACACTTTTCGCAATCTGTTGATACCGCCTCCGCACAGATCCACGCCTCTGTATTAACTCTTCATTAATTTCCGTCAATGCCACGTTTATCCAGCTTGATACGTTATAAGTTGCAATAACCTATCTTCTTAGCATTTGGCAGGCGTTCGGCCACCTGCGGGTGCTGCGATCAACCGCTGAGCAGCATCTTCAAAGAAGAACACGTTCGCATAGTAGGTCAGGAGTCACACATGAGAGACATACGCGTCAGCGACATCACGATGAGGGAGGCAATCGCCTCTAAGGCGCTTTCCCTATCCTTCAAGGAAAAGCTTGAAATCGTGAAGATCCTAGACCGTATCGGCGTGGGCTCCATCGAGGTCGAAGGCATCGAGTCCTCCAAGGTAGACAGCTTGCGAATCAAGTCGATCGCCTCTCTGGTGAAGAACAGCACGCTCGCCGTGCCGGTGAAGATGGACGACGACAGCATCCAGGCCGTTTGGAACGCCGCGAAGGGCGCGAAGCACGTCCGCCTGCAGGTGGAAGCGGCCGTCAGCCCCTCCTGCATGGAGTACATCCAGCGCAAGAAGGCCGACACGCTGATCGCCGACGCCGCCGAGGCGGTGGCGAAGTGCGCCCAGCTCACCGACGACGTCGAGTTCGTGGCCATCGACGCCACCCGCACCGACGTGGCCTACCTGGCCCGCGTCATCGGCGCCGTGGTCGCCGCCGGCGCCAAGACGGTCACCGTCTGCGACGCGGCCGGCTCCATGCTCCCCGAGGAGTTCGCCCAGTTCATCGCCGACCTGTACCAGGCCGCGCCCCAGCTCAAGGACATCTATCTGGGCATCTCGTGCTGCAATGACCTTAATATGGCCGACGCCTGCGCCGTGGCCGGCGTCATGGCCGGCGCCTCCATCGTCAAGGCCACGTCCTACCCCATGGGCGTGGTCGCGCTCGATAACGTTGCCCGCATCCTTGCCGCCAAAGCCGACGCCCTGGGTGCCCAGAGCAAGGTGCGCGTGACCGAGCTCAAGCGCGCCATGAACCAGATCTCCCGCCTGTGCTGCGATGACCGCTCCAAGGCATCCCTGTTCACCGGCGCCGTCTCCGAGGCCGTCGAGGGCGTGGTGCTCACCGCCGGCGACGACCAGGCCACCGTCATGCAGTACGTCGAGCGCCTGGGCTACAGCCTTTCCGACGAGGACGCCGAAGCGGTGTTCGAGGCTTTCAAGAAGATCGCCGCCAGCAAGGAGCGCGTGAGCGCCACCGAGCTGGACGCCATCGTGGCCTCCGCCGCGCTGCAGGTGCCCCCCACCTACACCCTGGAAGGCTACGTCATCAACTCCGGTCTGAGCTTCAAGGCCACCTCGCACATCTCGCTGCGCAAGGACGGCGAGCTCATCGAGGCCGTGTCCCTGGGCGACGGCCCCATCGACTCCTCGTTCAAGTCCATCGAATCGGTGGTCGGCAAGCACTACGAGCTTGACGACTTCAGCATCCAGGCCGTCACCGAGGGCCGCGAGGCCATGGGCGAGTCGGTCGTGAAGCTGATCGCCGACGGCAAGGTGTATTCCGGCCGCGGCATCTCCACCGACATCGTCGAGTCCAGCATCCGCGCGTACATCAACGCGCTCAACAAGATCGCCTACGAGGAGCAGAACTAATGAAGCTTTCCTTTTCCACCCGCGGCTGGGCTGACCACTCCTGGGACGAGCTCATAAGCACCGCCCTTGAGATGGATTTCTCGGGCATCGAGATCCACAACCCCATTACCAACGCGGCGTTCACCGGCAAGGGCGGCCCGCTTGACCGCTACAACACGCAGGCAACCGCCCGCACCCTGCGCGACAAGGGCCTTTCCATCCCTGCGTTCGACTCCTCGGTCGACATCTCAGCGGGCGAACAACAGGTTCAGGACGCCAAGGACCTCATCGACCTGGCTCAGGCCGCCAGCGTGGGCATGGTCTGCGTGGTCGTCCAACACGACGACGAGGACGCCATCCACGCCGCGCTCTCCCAGCTGGTCCCCTACGCCGAGGAGCACGGCGTGGTGCTGCTGATCGAATCCAGCGGCATCTTCTCCAGCACCTCGCGCCTGACCGACATCATGGACCGCTACGCCAGCGACTACCTGGGCGCCCTGTGGGACGTCCACAACGTCTACCGCGTGGGCGGCGAAAGCCCGGCGACCACCATCAAGAACCTGGGCGCCTACGTCAAGCACGTGCACATGCGCGACTCCGACGACGACGGCTCCTTCAACCTGGTGGGCGAAGGCACCCTGCCCATCGACGAGGTGGTGCGCGCCCTGTCCTCCATCGACTACGACGGCTTCGTGTCGCTTGAGTGGGACCCCGCGTGGATGGCCGACCTCACCGACATGGAGGTCATCTTCCCCCACTACGTCAACTACATGGAGCAGTTCGAGGACACCCGCGGCAAGCGCCGCACGCTCTATCTCAACCACGACGGCACCGGCGAGTACGTGTGGAAGAAGGACGAGCTCATCGACCTGACCTTCCCGCAGGTGCTCGACAAGATGGTCGAGTGCTTCCCCGACCAGTACTGTTTCAAGTACACCACGCTGGACTACACGCGCACCTACGAGGAGTTCCGCGACGACGTGGATACGTTCGCCCGCGCGCTCGTGTCGATGGGCGTCAAGCCTGGCAGCAAGGTGGCCATCTGGGCCACCAACGTGCCTGCCTGGTACATCACCTTCTGGGCCGCCACGAAGATCGGTGCCGTGTTGGTCACGGTGAACACCGCTTACAAGATCCACGAGGCCGAGTACCTGCTGCGCCAGTCCGACACGCACACGCTGGTCATGATCGACAACGCGCTCGACTCCAACTACCGCCAGATCATCAACGACCTGTGCCCCGAGATCGCCGACACCAAGCCCGGCGACCAGCTGCACTGCAAGCGCCTGCCTTTCCTGCGCAACGTCATCACCGTGGGCTTCGACATGCCCGGCTGCCTGAACTTCGAGCAGGCCATGGGACGCTCCGAGCTGGTCCCGCTTGAGAAGATCCAGCGCATGGCCGCCGAGGTGCGCCCCGACGACGTGTGCAACATGCAGTACACCTCCGGCACCACGGGCTTCCCCAAGGGCGTCATGCTCACGCACCGCAACGTGGTCAACGACGGCAAGTGCATCGGCGACCGCATGGGCCTTTCCACCGCGGACCGCTTCATGATCCACGTGCCCATGTTCCACTGCTTCGGCATGACGCTGTCCATGACGTCGTCCATGACCCACGGCGCCACCATGTGCCCCATGCCCTACTTCAGCGCGAAGGCGTCGCTGCACTGCATCACGCAGGAGAAGGTCACCGCGTTCAACGGCGTGCCCACCATGTTCATCGCCATGTTCAACCACGCCGACTACCGCAAGACCGACTTCAGCCACATGCGCACCGGCATCATGGCCGGCGCCGGCTGCCCGCCCGAGCTCATGAAGCGCGCCGCGCAGCCCGACGAGATGAACATGACCGGCATCGTGTCGGTGTACGGCCAGACCGAATCGGCCCCGGGTTCCACCATGAGCGCCTGGACCGACCCGCTCGACCTGCGCACCGAGACCGTCGGCTACGCGTTCCCGCACGTGCAGTGCAAGATCATCGACCCTGAAACCGGCAAAGAGATGCCCGACGGCCAGATCGGCGAGTTCTGCTCGCGCGGCTACAACATCATGAAGGGCTACTACAAGATGCCCGACGCAACCTTCAAGACGGTGGACGAGAACGGCTGGCTGCACTCCGGCGACCTGCTCATGCGCGACGAGCGCGGCTGCTTCGTGGCCACCGGCCGTCTGAAGGACATGATCATCCGCGGCGGCGAGAACGTCTACCCGAAGGAGATCGAGGACTTCGTCATCACGCACCCCAAGGTCAGCGACTGCCAGGTGGTGGGCGTGCCCGACGCGAAGTACGGCGAGGAGGCCATGGCCTGCATCATCCTCAAGGACGGCGAGACCATGACCGAGCCCGAGATCCGCGAGTTCATGATGACCAACATCGCGCGTCACAAGGTGCCCCGCTACATCAAGTTTGTGGAGTCCTACCCCATGAACGCGGCCGGCAAGATCATCAAGTACAAGATGAGGGAAGCCGCCGTCGAGGAACTGGGCCTTCAGAACCTGGTGAAGAAGTAGCAGCTTCCATACACCGACATTTCGCGGGGGCCGTTTAGCGTGCCCCCGCTCGCGTTTTCAAACCATCGTTGCGGAGAGGGGCTTCACAATGAGCAACTATGCAACCGTCGACGGCAACCAGGCTGCGGCCCACGTTGCCTACGACTTCACCGAGGTGGCGGCCATCTACCCCATCACGCCGTCCTCGCCCATGGCCGAGCACACCGACCGTTGGAGCGCGCAGGGCCGTCTGAACATGTTCGGCCAGCGTGTGCAGCTGACCGAGATGCAGTCCGAGGCAGGCGCCATCGCCGCCATCCACGGCGTGCTGCAGGCAGGCGGCCTGGGCACCAGCTTCACGTCCAGCCAGGGCCTCATGCTCATGGTGCCCGTGCTCTACCGCATCGCCGGCGAGCGCCTGCCAGGCGTTCTGCACGTTGCCAGCCGCACCGTGGGCACCCACGCCATGAGCATCTTCGGCGACCACTCCGACGTCATGGCGTGCCGCGACACCGGATTCGCCCAGCTCAGCTCGGGAAGCGTCCAGGAGGCCGCAGACATGGCCGCCGTGGCGCACCTTGCCGCCGTGAAGGGAAGCATCCCGTTCATGCACTTTTTCGACGGCTTCCGCACCTCCCACGAGCTGTCGCGCATCGACATGCCCGATACCAAGGAGCTGACCGCGCTCATGGATACCGAGGCGCTCGACCGCTTCCGTGCGCGCGCCCTGAACCCCGAGCATCCCATGCTGCGCGCCACCGTGCAAAACGGCGACGTGTACTTCCAGGTGCGCGAGGCGAACAACACCGCGTACGACCAGCTGGCCGACGTGGTCGAAGATGTCATGGCGCAGGTTGCCGGCGTGACCGGCCGCGAGCACCACGTGTTCGACTACTACGGCGCCGCCGACGCCACCGATGTGGTGGTTGCCATGGGCAGCGTGTCGGGAACCGCCCAGGAGACGTGCGACTACCTGAACGCCCGCGCGCAGGCCGACGGCACGGGCAAGCGCTACGGCTTTCTGCAGGTGCACCTGTACCGCCCGTTCTCGGCAAAGCACTTCCTGGGCGCCCTTCCCGAAACCGTGCAGCGCATCGCGGTGCTCGACCGCTGCAAGTGCATGGGATCGGCCGGTGAGCCGCTGTACTTGGACGTTTCCAGCGTCATCGCCAACAGCGGCCGCGCGGGCAAGGTGACGGTCATCGGCGGCCGCTACGGCCTGTCGTCCAAGGACACCGACACCGCCCAGATCGTCGCCGTGTTCGACAACCTTGCCGCAGCCGAGCCCAAGCGCGGCTTCACCATCGGCATCAACGACGACGTGACGAACCTGTCGCTTCCCGTGCGCCCGCTCGAAGACTTCGAGGACGGCGATACCTACAGCTGCAAGTTCTGGGGCCTGGGCGGCGATGGCACCGTGGGCGCGAACCACAACACCATCCGCATCCTGGGCGACTGCGCCGACATGTACGCGCAGGCATACTTCGAGTACGACTCCAAGAAGTCCTTCGGCGTGACCAAGTCCCACCTGCGCCTTTCGAAGAAGCCCATCCGCAGCACCTACTACGTGAAGCGCGCGGACTTCGTGGCATGCCACAACCAAAGCTACGTGCGCCAGTACGACATGGTGCAGGAAGTGAAGCCCGGCGGCACCTTCCTGCTCAACACCAGCTGGACGCCCGAGGAGCTTGACGCCAACCTGCCCGGCAAGATGAAGCGCTACATCGCGCAAAACGGCATCCGCCTGTTCACCGTGGACGCGGTGGAGGTTGCGCAGCGCGTGGGCCTGGGCAGCCACATCAACACCGTGCTGCAGGCGGCCTTCTTCCAGATCGCGGGCCTGATGCCCGTTGAAGAGGCGCTCGACTACATGAAGGACGCGGCCCGCAAGTCCTATGCGCGCAAGGGCGACGCCGTGGTGGCCAGGAACGTGGCGGCCATCGAGGAGGGCGCGCAGAAGTGCGTGAAGGTTGCCGTGCCCGCCAGCTGGGCCGACGCCCCGCTCGACGAGAGCGCAACCGAGGCTAACGTACCCGCGGTGGTCGAGAACATCCTGCGGCCCGTCAACGCGCAGAAGGGCGACGACCTGCCCGTCAGCGCCTTCGCCGGCTACGAGGACGGCGTCATCGACATGGGCCTGACCGCCTACGAGAAGCGCGGCATCGCCGTGAAGACGCCCGCGTGGAACGCCGAAGCGTGCATCCAGTGCAACCGCTGCGCCTTCGTGTGTCCCCACGCTGCCATCCGCCCCTACCTGCTTGACCAGGACGAGGCGCAAAACGCCCCCGAAGGGTTCACGACGGTCGCGCTCAAGGGCGGCAAGAACCTGCCCGAGGGCACGCGCTACGCCATACAGGTCAGCCAGTTCGACTGCACCAGCTGCGGCAGCTGCGCCGACGTGTGCCCGGCAGGCGCGCTGGACATGCAGCCGGCCAAGCTCACCGACCAGGCCCGCAAGCTGTGGGACTTCGGCCTGACCATCTCCGACAAGGACGGCGCGTTCGACCCCTATACCGTGAAGGGATCGCAGTTCAAGCAGCCACTGCTGGAGTTCTCCGCCGCCTGCGCCGGTTGCGGCGAGACGCCCTACGCCAAGCTGCTCACCCAGCTGTTCGGCGACCGCGTGTACTGGGCAAACGCCACGGGTTGCTCGCAGGCCTGGGGCTCGCCGTTCCCCGGCATCCCCTACACGGTGAACAAGCGCGGCTTCGGCCCCGCCTGGACCAACAGCCTGTTCGAGAACAACGCCGAGCTTTCGCTTGGCCTGTTCCTGGGTTCCGTGCAGCAGCGCGCGGTGGAGAAGGCGCGCGTGGAGAAGCTTTCCCGCGCCCTAACGCACGGGCTGGAGAAGCCGAAGGCGGATGCGGGCGACACGCCCGACGCCACCGTCATGAGCGCCATGAAGGCCGCCTGCGAGGACTACCTTGCCGCGTTCGACGACTTCGACGCGTCGCGCAAGGCCGCAGATGCCCTGGTGGCATGCGCGCAGGCTTCCATGGGCAAGCTGACCAACAGCGCACAGGAGGTGTGCGACGAGGTGCTCAAGTTCAAGGACCAGCTGGCGAAGAAGACGTTCTGGATGTTCGGCGGCGACGGCTGGGCCTACGACATCGGCTTCGGCGGCCTGGACCACGTGGTGGCAAGCGGCGCCAACGTGAACGTGTTGGTGGTGGACACCGAGGTGTACTCCAACACCGGCGGCCAAAGCTCCAAGGCAACGCCGGCTGGCGCCGTGGCGCAGTTCGCGGCCAGCGGCAAGAAGACCGGCAAGAAGGACCTGGGCGCCATCCTCATGAGCTACGGCAACGTCTACGTGGCGCAGGTTGCCATGGGTGCCAACTACAACCAGCTGGTCAAGGTGCTGAAGGAAGCCGAGGAGTACGAGGGCCCGTCCGTGATCATCGCCTACGCGCCTTGCACCTCGCACGGCCTGAAGTGCGGCATGCACGACGTCCAAGGCGAGATGAAGCGAGCGGTGGAAAGCGGTTACTGGTCGCTGTACCATTTCGACCCGCGCAAGGAGAACCCCATGACGCTTGACTCCAAGGAGCCCACCATGGACTACCTGGACTTCGTCGCCGGCGAGAACCGCTTCGCCTCGCTGACCAAGAGCTTCCCCGAAGAGGCCGAAAGGCTGTTCGAGCAAGGCAAAGAAGACGCCCAACGCCGCTTCGACCACTACCGCCGCATGGCGCAGGAGCAGTAAGAGGCACGGCAGCACCGTGCGGCCTCGATACCAGAAAGGCCCGCGGGCGCTCGGGAAACCGAGCAAACCCGCGGGCCTTTTCACGGCTATCGCTTGTTTCGGCGCCAAAGTGCCAGTGCTATGCCGATTGCGGCAACGACTAGCACGGCTATCAGCGCACCCAAGGCAATTGAATCGCCTGTTTGCGTCAGCTGCGAGAAGATGGTCTTGTAAGCCGGTTCGGGGCGCGCAGGAATAGCGTCCAGCTTACCCGAATCGTCTTCGGCCGTGATTTCCCAACGCACGGTCTTGCTGACATCGGCTAGCTCGTTGCCCACTGATGTCGGAACGCTCAACCGCAGGTCAAGCGTAGCGTTTCCATCAGCGGCGAACATGACGACCTTCGCGGTTTCGGTGAACACGCTGCCAGGCGTTCCCGCTTGCAGCGAGCCCGAGGAAGGGACACCGCTCACCGCTGCCGTCAAGGAGATAGGTTCCAGCGCACGGGCCGTGTCCTCGTCGACGATGGCGCGGACGAAAATGCTCACTTGGCCCTGAACGCCCTTCGCTTCGATCTTGATCGGCTGCTCGCGCGTATCGCCAGGCATGAGGTCCTTGAAAGCCGGGAACAGGTCTACCCCGCCCGAGGGCGCTTCCACGCCGGAGACCGTCAATTGCCGCGCGTTGCCGTCATAAGCTATGGAAGGCGTATCGGCAGCATAGGCACTGGCCGGGGCAAGCAGCAAAGCCGCGCCCAGCAGGGCTGCTACCAGGGAGCGCACAAGGCTTCCGGTATGTTCACGATGCATCAAGGACATGGCTTTGCACCTCCGTTAGCATACGGCGAGATCAACACGCCATCTTGAACCGTGCAGTTCCAGGCTTCGCGCACGGCCTCATCGGGCGTCGCCTGGACCGCTTGGGTGGATACATCCACGACAAGGTTTCGGCCGTCGGTCGCCTTGAGCTCTGTGACTCTTTTAACGAGCACGCCGGTTTCCCCACCGGGAGCAACAGGCGATGTCCAGTAATAGGACCCGTCGCTCGCCTTGACCCAGCTAGAAGCCGAGTTCGCACCTGAAGCGTCAGCCACGTTCCACACGATTTCATAGTCCGTGCCTGCCTGCGGCTCTTCCCATAAGCGGGCGCCGCTCGTCGCATCCTGCCAGTAGATATCCACTGCAGCACGGATGTAGGCGGGCGCGGTGCCCGTGTTCTTCGCCTTCACATCGCTCTTCACGTTGCCGCTGAGCGTTTCCTGGACCGAGGGCGTCACCGATCCGATTCCAAACTGGTTGACCAGCACGCCCGTGACCGAAAGCCAGGCCAGCGTGCCCGCCGTGCCGGCCAGGAGGATAACCCCGGCCAGCAAGGCGATGATGCGCTTGCGCTTGGACATGCTAGTTCTCCTTCCTTGCTACGTTGCCGTTGCTCCATACGTTACGAGCACGATCGCCGCCATCGATCCATTTATCTTTCATGCGCGTGTTCGTGCAGGTGAATGTGGCATCGTTCGCGCTCGATGCAGCGGAGATGGTCGCCTGCGCCTTATCGCCCGGCTGCTTGCCAGGGACGCCGATTTGGTTGCTGTAGCGCCATGCCCACGCGGTGTCCTCCTGGACGGTATAGACACCTGCCGGGACCGCAAGCTCGATAGCGCCCGAATACCAGGCAGCACCATCCTTACGCTGCGCATCTGGCGACACCGTTACCTCAACCGTGCGCTCGTCCAAGGCGTTGCCGTTTATATCGGCCCGGGAAACCTTGAAGCGGAACGTCTTGCCCTTGGCCCAGCTATCCTGAGTTTGCTTGACAATCTTGAGCGTATGCGTAGCGGCAAAGTCGAACACCGCATTACCGGCACCCTGAGTGCCGTCGCCCGTGAGCTTGGAGTCCAAACGGTTCGTCGGGTCAAACGAGCCCTCGCCCAAACCCGAGCTGTAAAGCGATACATACTTCCCGTTAACGGACTCGGAAGTCGGCTTGGAAAGACCATAGCCCACGCGGTCAACGTGCACCGTCAGTTGCGTGCCCATGAAGGGCTTTGCAAAGCAAGCTTTGAACGGCGCCTTATCGCTCTTGTCATCTACCGTGTTCGCGGCATTGGGATCAAGCAACCACTTGAGCTGCCCGGTCACATTCTTAGGGTTCGCAGCGTCCGACGTGTCGTTAGCGACGACCTGATACGTCACCGGATACAAATCCATGTTGGCCGTAACCGGATTACCCTTGAAGTCGCTCCACGCCACAGTTTTGTCGCCATTAACCCACTGCCACTCCAAGAACAATTCCTTCAAGCTGCTATCCGCTCGCTCGCCCAGGAATGCGACGATTGCGGAGTAGGCTTCGGGATCGTAGGCCACTTCCTTTGATTCCATGACGGGTTCACCCTTGTCGTCATAGACCGGGTTGCCACTCTCATCCATCTTGGGCACTTCGACCGTCTGAACAAAGCCGGCATTGCCATCCTGACCACGCAGATCCCCCGTATCGTTCGGGTCTACCGTAGCGGTGTAGATGACCTTGCCATCGGTGTCGTGATAGCGCACTTTAAGCGGCGTGGGCTTGTAAATCGCCGTGTATGTAACCTCTCGGAACGGTTCGTTGCCATCGAGGAAATAAGTCTTGTCCCCTGTCATAAGCGTGTAGCTATCGTTGTCCACATAGTCGCGCGACCAGCCGACAAAGTCGTACTTGGTGCCGTCAATGCCCACAACCTCCTCGGCGGCCTTGACCTCAAGAGAAATCCGGTCGCCGGAGTCAGTTCGGCCGAGACCACGGACAAGGGCAGGATTCGCAAGATTGGAGTCGATGTTCGATCGAACGGCAACCAGGCTGGGACGATATACCGGATACAGCTCCATAGGATCCTTGACCACGGTAGACGCACTCACCATATGGATGCCCTCCGACCAAGCAACATAGCCCTTGCCAGGTGCCGGCTGGGCTTCCGTCCAGCCCACGAAGACGTTGAACGCACCTGTATGCTCATCGATAGTGCTGACGTCATAAGTAGGCTTCGGGATGCCGCCATTAAGGTTGCCGAGCATATCGCCTTGCTGAGCAACTTTACCGTCCACTTCCGAGGCATTGAGATGATACACAACCGCCAACGGAGTGTAGTGCGCTACGAACGTATAGGCCCCGTTGGGCTCAACCGGATAGGAGTATGAGTTATTACCGGCAGAATCAAGCACCTTCACTTCGCCATTCGGAAGCTCGATCTCAACCTTCTGCAACTTATACAGCTCACCGCCTGCTTTATAAACCGGCGTCGTAACGTCAGGGGTCACCGTTGCCGTAGCAGGATTGGTGTCCGCGTTGATAACGGGAGCGATGTCGTAATTAGGCACATTGACCTTGTCCGTGCCCTCAAAACCAGTGCGATGCAGGTTGGTGGTGTACCTAACATCGTACTTCGCGTACACCGGATAGGCATCCTGCCACTGCGTGACCGTAGAGGCATCGGTCGCCAGGTACGGCGCAGCCTTGCTCGGGTCGGACGTGGTGAAGGAGTCGCCATTCACGTCGTAAATATAATTCCAGACCGCAGAGTCCTTCTGAACCTCAGCAGTAGAAATCCAGCCCAGGAACTTATAACCCGGCACCGCCATCTCGGCATCAGTCGGCGAAGACTCAAGGGTCAAGGGGCTTTCATAAGAACCAGTTAGCCCATCCTGCGGCTTCCCTGTTGCCTCAACCGAAGTGTTCACATGCGGGTAGTAATACGTGTACGTAGGGTCTGATCCATCCACCTTATTTTGCAGCAGGTTGCTTTCGTAACGACGCGTAGCGGCCTTCAGGATTGTGTTGTCCTTGTTGTAGAAGTTAACGTCTGTAGTAATCATCGCGCGAACGTAATACTTCGAATCGAGATGCAGCATCGTGCTTTCGATGGGATTTTTCACATACGTCCAGCAGCTATTGCCGCGCTCAAGCGTCCAGAAATTCAAATGATACCGATCACTCGTCAAAGAGGCCTTCACCTGCAGCGAGATTGAAGTCCAAGTGTCATTCAACGTTGCAGCACCCGGAAAATCAGTGTCGGCGAACAAATTTTTTGCGGTATCGGCTCCAGTGTCATTTTTCACATTGTGCGAATAGACATTGAGGGGCTTAACGATGAGGGTGCTTACCGAATAGCGTGAGTCGCATACCCCATTATATTTATCCTTTAAGCCATGATTAAAATGCTCCGGACCCCAATGAACAACGTTCTCGCGCACATAGGTGATACCGGCGTTTTCATCAAATGGCGACTGATATCGATTCCAAACAGAGCAAAGGCGCTTGCTATCCTGGAATGCATCGTTGGTGTACGCACAAACGTAGTAATCCACTCGATATTCGAAGCGAGCAGTATAGGTGTGCGGAACCGTCAGGTCGACATTTGCGGGAAGCGTGTAGCTTGAATCGCGGCTTACGCGGACCTCAACCGTGGACCCATCGGCGGCCTGCTTGTTTTCATACCAGCCCAAGAAGCGATAGCCATCGGGCAACGTACCACCCTCGGACAAGAGCTTGTTATTCATGTCACGCACCTGGACCGTATAGGAACTAGTGCCGTTATCGCCTACCTGCACATCCACATGGGTGTTGCCCACGTCTACGCGCTGGGTCACATCATCAAGCGTGTCCTGCTCATTGCCTTCGAACACCGTCATGATGTTCGACACGTAGTCGCTGTACACCGGGTAGAAGTCGGTAGGACCGACCACGGTAATCACGCTGCCAGCAGGATAAAATGATCCTTTGTTTTTAAGGTCGGCAAGCGCGGTTGAAGTGATGGCAGCATAGCCACCATTCATCCCCGCCTCGCTGCTAGGCTGTGTGGTCCAGCCGATAAACGTCGCACTAGCGGAAAGCCCCTCGCGGTCTGCGGGAGCCGCGGGCGTCAAACCCACGCCGTAGCGATACCAATCAGTGGACTTGTCGTGCGCAGCACCGGTTTTCCAATCAAGCGTATCACCCTTGACGTTATAGAACAGCACCTGTGCCTCGTATGAAGCAGTGAAAAGGTCATTGCCCTCAAAGCCATATTTCTTGTCGATGCCAGTAGCATTGTTCGCGGTGTAGGTCGACTCCCTATCATGGGCTACGTTTTCCTCGACCTGTTTGCCAGCCTTTACCGCAGCACCATCGGTCTTGCCGTCAAACCAACTGCTATCCCGATCGATTCGATTGACGTTCACTTCAGGCTCGCGGAACCAGCCCATGAAGCGATAGCCGCCATTTGCGTCGGTCAGACCAGCAGGCTTGTCAGATGTAGTCTGCTTGAAAGTCACCGAAGTATCGCCCGTGGCAAGACCCTGGGCCGTTCCAGCCAGCACAGCGCTCACCGCAAAGGTATACGGATCACTAGTAGACTGGTCTTTGCCCAACATGGTTGCCAGAACGGTTGCCGTACCCGCGCCGGGGAAGTCGGTCGTCGTCTTCACGCTTTTGCCGTGTACGGGGATATTCAGTTTGTAGTCCATCGCCCATTCGTTTGCATGCTCGCCCCCCAAGAGCAGGTCATTGGCAGTAGAGCGCATGGTGCCGGCACAGAAGTCGTAATCATGCTGCTCCCACAGCTCACGTGTGACGTAGCGTTCGTCGTCCCAAGGACCGAATCCGGCACCGGATACCGTACCATCACCCGCAAGGGCGTAAATCGTCTTCTTGGCTGCCGTACCCTGGCTAAACCCGGATAGGCTGACACTTGGCTTGAAGTAGCAATCAGTGATAGTCGCATCGCCCGCGTTAGCGCGTGCACCGATGCCACCAAGATTCACATCGTTTTGGATGATGGGAATCACGGCAATGGGGTTGTACTGGCGCGAGCTCAAATCGCCGGCGAAATGGCTGCGAGTGATCTCGTTACCGCTCTTAGACAAGATGCGGCCGGCAAGACCGCCCGTCCAAGCACGCGTGACGGAGATAACGCCCACGTAAGAAGCAGCATAGCTATAGCACTCCGCTGTAGAGAAGCAGTCGATGACTTTAGCGTCTTCGGCCATGCAGCCGACGAAGCCCGAAGCGTATACGTTGTTGCCACCCAAAGCGCCGATGGCAACATCGTACTTATTGGTAACGTCGGTCATGTCGATCGAGGAGCCATCCTCGCTACGCGTGGGCGTGACGCGACAATACTCGATCGTCGAGTTCGTGACATAGCCGGCAAAGGCCGCCATGTACAGGCCTTCGCCGCCGAGCGCCTGTACGCCCGACGTGGTGTTGTTAACGGCTCGCCCGCCGCGCACCTCGCAGTTGTACAATTTGCAGCCATCGAGTTCGCCAGCTATCAAACCTCCCTCGAAACCGGCGTTCGTGATTAGGTTGAGTGCATTGTTTGCGCAGGTCACATGCAGGGTGCTTTCCATGACCATGACGTTTTCGAAGGTGGTGTCCACGGCTTTGCCGACAATGATGCCACCACGGAAGTCCCCCCACACGTCGGCGTCCTTGACCAGGAAGTTCTTGATGGTGGCGCCGTTGGTTTCGGCGAAGAAACCGGTATCACGCTCAGGGTCGGTGATCCTGTTGGCGTAATTCAAACCGGTAACGGTATGGTTCTGGCCATCGAAAAGGCCACTGAACGGGTGTTCCTTGTTGCCGAACGAAAGATGCTTGACCGTGCTGTTTACGATCGTCTTCATGTCCTCGTCGTTCAACACAAGGTCGTTATCGAGATACACCTTCCAGTCGGAGGTATCTCGCTGACGAGACAGCGCAACACATGCCAAGAACTCGTTTGCGCTTGTAATATGGTATTCATTATTCGGTGTCGGCTCGGCGGCCGCAACCGGAACGAGCGCATCTTCGGCGTGCGCAACCGCCGGCAACACGAAGAGTACGCATGCCAGCGCCAGAGCTGCCGTAAACAGCAGCGCCAGGACGCCTCGTTTCGCTATGTTGGTTTCCATGTGCTACCTCGCCTCCGGCCAGCCTGCGACGTCGAGCACGTCGAGGACGTCGTCATTGGTGTTCTGGTTCTTGGCCTGCACGGCCTGGGCTTCGATCTGAAGCTTGTAACGTCCGCCTCGGGCGGCATCGTGGAAATCGCCGGTGAATCGCAGCGAGTCCATCAGGTTCTCGGTTGCCGCGCCGGGCTCAAGCTGCCCGCCACCTGCGGCGTTGCCGCGATAGTAATACCACCCATCGCCGCCATCGACCCAAGCAGCGCCTGCGCCGTCGTGAACATAGAAGACGACGTTGCCGGAAGCATCGGAGGACGAGCCATCAGACGCCACGGCTTTCATGGACAGCCGCGCACGAACGTACTCGGGCTGCGCACCGGCGTTCTGAAGCCGCACGATGCGACTGATGCCGTCCGAAGATGCCTTGGTTTCGGGATATTCGCCGCGCGCATCGGGCTCGAAGGGCACTTCCCTGCCCTGGCTGTCAAGCGTGTACTCGCAGACTCGCACCTTCACGCTGCCGAAGCTGAGAACGTTGTCGGCCGGCACCGTGCCCACGGTATAGGCAATCGCGCCGCAAATGCACAGCAACGCCGCTAGCGCAAGCGCGGCGAGCGTCAAGGTACGTTTCTGATTGTGAGGGGTTATCTCTTGCATAGAGTTCACCGGAATCCAATGGGAGGTCTATCGAAGGCCCGGCCCGGGCACTGCGTGCCTAGGCCGGGCGTTTTTGCGGGCGGAGTTTGTGAAGGTTGGGTTAGGCCTGAGTCTTTGCCCATTCGATAGCTTGAGTAAGAGCATTCTGCGCGTCGGCGTTTGCGCCCTGCTCGGTACCATTCTGACCCGCGCCAAAAATGTAGGCGGAAACCGTCATCGTGGGAGCCTGCTTCGGGTCAGCAGTAATCTCGACAACATCGGTGCCATTCATGGCAGAGGGAATCGTCACAGCAGTGAACAGCTCGTCGGTATAAACGTCCTGCTGTGCTTTATTGGCCTCAAGCTTTGCAGGCAGGTTCTCCGCGGCAGAGTTCTTGGAATACATAAACAGACCGCTTACATACTGGGTGCCGGAGTTGTCGGATTGGTTGGTCTTGAACTGACCCGCAACGGGCTTCCAATTCGTGTTTTTGATCGTAAAGTACGGGGTCTTTTCAAGGCTGGTACCAGGCTTGACGATGGCATTCTTTACGTAAATGAATACATATGCATCATCAGAGCCAGCCTTGATGCCGACATTAGGGTTCTTGTCCACAGTGGCGCCAGGAATCATCTTGGAGCCGTCATTCCATTTGGTCTCAAACAAGCGAGCGTGAGAGTCGTTATTCTTGGTGCCCGGCTGTTCGGGATCGACCGGGCTAGGTTTGTTTTCCGGAGCATCAATGCTTCCCACCGTAAAAACGTTGTCAAGTTTCTCCTGCGCCTGCAGCCATGCCCAGGTGCCTACGCCGGCGGCGAGCAGCGCCACCAGCACCACAGCGATAACGCCGTAGCGCTTCTTGTTGTTCGTCTTCTCCATGTTCCTATCCTTCCTTGAATCTTTTTGGCGGCGTTTCCTTGCCGCCAGCCATCTCCCCTGCTGGCGTTATCAGCCGTCGTTCCCGCATCCGCGCGCCCGCCTGCCCGCACGACAGGATTCGCCTTTGCCAAGCAAAAGCGATGCGACGGCTAGCAACGCCAGAACGGCAATGATCGCAAGCAACCCGGACGGCGTCGTGCAAAACGCCTCGACGTAGCCCAAGTAGGGGATGCAAAACACAGCAATGCCGATGACGCCGGAAAACGGCGTGGCTTGGGCATCGTGGACAAGCGACCCGTCGGCATCTTTGTTGGCGATGCCTTGGGTGCCGATGGTACGAGTGTCGGCGTCCACCTCATACACTTGATGGGTGACCACCGCGCCGTCGGAGCGGTAAAACGTGACCACATCGCCTGGCTGCAACGTTGCAGGGTCGGTTTCATGGACGTAGACCATCGAACCGACGGGCAGCTCTGGTTCCATGGAACCAGAAAGCACGGCATAGGGCGTGTATCCGAATACGCGAGGGACAAGGAGGGCGACTGCAAGCGCTACCGCAGCTACGACGAAAAGCGTCTCGGTAGCATGCACAAATTTAGCCGCTATGCGTTTCGCCATTTCGCAATCCCCTCCCCTTCGCGAGCAAGCCGCTGCCAGCCCGATTAAGCCAGAAAGGCACCGCGCTGGTTGCACGATGCGAAAGTGGACTAATGAGTGTCTGTACTAATTAAAAGCCATTAAGAGGGGGGGGTCAACCCTGATTCTGAAAGTCGGCAGAATGCCAATCTTTGGTCAAGCATGTACGCAGTATTTGTTTTTGGACAGCTGTAGACTATTTGAATTTTGGCAACTATTGACCTGGCGATTTACAAAGGAATGAGTGCCCACCCTCATTCCTGATTTGATTCATGGGTGTAGCCTTGTCGGTGCAGGGGTGAATTCGAAAGGTAGTTCTACCTGGTAGTTACAACATACCTCTTCAGTTATATCTTCATTTGTCACAGCGTTCGTTACAGGAATTGAATATTGAATGCAGTAGTGGCTCCCGCCCCCCGGTAGGGGATTTCGCCCATACAGAGCCTATCGTGCATGCTCGCAGCAGGCTTCTTTGGCAAATCAAACGCTATGTTGCGCGAAGAAAAATCTGCTGACATTAAAACGGGGCCGTGGGGGGTGATGCCTCCCCCCACGGCCCCTTAAGCCAATTTGCTGGCGGTCGCTAGCCTTGCTTACGACGACGTTTCAACGCCGCAGAGCTACGCGCCAAAAGCGCTGTAGCCAAAGAGACCAACGCCGTTGCAGCAAGTGCCGCTGCCATGACAATACCGGAATCACCGGTGCTCGTGAGAACCGCGCTGTTGCTCGGGCCATTGTCGCCCGAGTGGCTATCATCAGCAGTGCCCGGCGAAGGATTACCAGTCTCCCCCACATAGGTGTTGGTCACGGTGAAGCCGCTCTGCGCGTCGCCGGAGATGTCGGCCTTGTAGCCCTCGACCGCGTCCTCTTTGACGGTGTATTCGATTTCCGAGCCGGAGGCGTCGTACTTCGGCAGGCCCTCGAAGGAGGCCTTCCAGCCGTTGGACTCGGTCAGCTCGACCGACTTGCCGGCGTCCTGGCCGCCCGCGAGCAGGCGCACGGTCGCCTTCTCGGCGGCCGGGCCGACCCACTTCTTCTCGACGGGGACGTTCACGGTGGCGGTGCTGGTGTTGGTGACGGTGAAGCCGTGCTCGGCGTCGCCCGTCACCGCGGAGTCGTAGCCCTCGACCGCGTCCTCGGCCAAGGTGTATTCGATCTCCTCGCCCGTCTGCGAGTCGTACTTCGGCAGGCCGGAGAAGGAGCCCTTCCAGCCGTTGGCGTCGTTCAGCTTCATCGTGCCGACTACGGCGTCGCCGCGCTTGAGGCTCACGGTCACCTCGCCGGCGGCCGGGCCGACCCATTTCTTGACAACCGGCACGTCGACCTTCGCCGTGCTGGTGTTGGTCACGGTGAAGCCGCTCTGCGCGTCGCCGGAGATGTCGGCCTTGTAG
>CAJMPP010000035.1 GCA_905215325.1 uncultured bacterium
AAGGGCATCCGCATCCAGTGCGCCGGCCGTCTCGGCGGTGCCGAGATGAGCCGCCGCGAGTGGTACCGCGAGGGTCGCGTGCCGCTGCACACGCTGCGTGCCAAGGTTGACTACGGTTTCTGCACCGCCCGCACGCAGATGGGCGCCATCGGCGTTCAGGTGTGGGTGTACCATGGCGAGGTCCTGCCGGGCCAGAAGGCTCCGCAGCCTCAGCTCGAGGGCAGCTCTCGCCCGAACCGTTCCCGCCGCAACGACCGTAATGATAGGGGGCGCAAGTAATGCTCGTACCTAAGCGTGTTAAGCACCGTAAGGTGCAGCGCGGTTCCATGAAGGGCCGTGCAAAGGGTGGTACCCGTCTGAACCACGGCACCTGGGGCATTCAGGCTCTGGAAGCCCACTGGATCACCAACCGTCAGATCGAGGCCGCTCGTATCGCCATGACCCGTTGCATGAAGCGTGGCGGTAAGGTCTGGATCACCATCTTCCCGGACAAGCCGATCACCAAGAAGCCGGCTGAGACCCGCATGGGTTCCGGTAAGGGCAACCCCGAGGCCTGGGTCGCGGTCGTCAAGCCCGGTCGTATCATGTTCGAGATCGACGGCGTCGACGAGGCCACGGCCAAAGAGGCGCTCCGCCTTGCAATCAACAAGTTGCCCATCAAGTGCAAGATTGTGACCAAGGAAACGGAAGGGCAGGAGTAAATGAAAGCAGCAGAGATTCGTGAGCTGTCTGCCGACGATCTGCAGGCCAAACTCAAGGAAGCACGCGCTGAGCTGTTCAACCTGCGCTTCCAGATGGCAACGAGCCAGCTTGACAACACCGCACGCGTGAAGCAGGTCAAGAAGGACATCGCTCGCATCCAGACCGAGATGCGCGCCCGTGAGCTGAGCGCATAAAGGAAGGTTTGATAATATGAGCGAAGAGCGTAATACGCGTAAGGTCCGTCAGGGCATCGTGGTCAGCGCCGCTAACGACAAGACCATCGTCGTCTCCGTTGCCGAGCGCAAGCCGCATCCGGTGTACAAGAAGATGATGACGACCACCAAGAAGTTCCACGCACATGACGAGAACAACGAGGCTGGCGTCGGCGATACCGTCACCATCATGGAGACCCGTCCGCTGTCCAAGATGAAGCGCTGGCGTCTGGTGGAGATCAACGAAAAGGCGAAATAGCCCTTTCCTCTTATCCCATCAGATTACCGATTGAAAGATAGGTTGAAGCAATGATTCAGATGCAAACCATGCTCGCGGTCGCCGACAACTCCGGCGCTCGCAAGGTGCAGTGCATCAAGGTCCTGGGCGGCTCCAAGCGCCGTTACGCGGGCCTGGGCGACGTGATCATCTGCAGCGTCAAAGAGGCTATGCCCAACGGTGCTGTCAAAAAGGGTGACGTCGTGCGCTGCGTCGTTGTGCGCGTGAAGAAGGAAGTTCGTCGCGTTGACGGCAGCTACATCAAGTTCGATCAGAACGCCGCCGTCCTGATCGACGCCAACGGTGCGCCGCGCGGTACGCGTATCTTCGGGCCCGTCGCCCGCGAGCTGCGCGAGAAGAAGTACATGAAGATCGTGTCCTTGGCACCTGAGACGCTGTAAAGGGGGTTATTCGCAATGAACAGCATGAACATCAAGAAGGGCGACACCGTCCGCGTTCTGTCCGGCAAGGACAAGGGCAAGGAGGGCCAGGTCGTTCGTTCTCTCCCCAGCAAGCAGCGCGTGGTCGTCGAGAAGGTGAACATGGTCAAGAAGGCCATGCGCCCGACTCAGCAGAACCCGCAGGGCGGCATCATGTCCGTCGAGGCTCCCATCCATGTCTCCAACGTCATGGTCATCTGCCCCGAGTGCAAGCAGCCCACCCGCGTGTCCCACCGCGTGAACGAGGCCGGCAAGAAGGTCCGCGTTTGCAAGAAGTGCGGCAAGGACATCGATAAATAGTTTTGTTGAAGGCGGCCCGCCTTTGCGCGGGCCGCGTTTAGAATATGACCCTGGCCATATAAGACCAGGGACGCAGGGTCGGAAATCCTGCGTTTAATTCATCGAAAGGAAATCGCATGACTGCTCCTCGTCTCAAAGAGAAGTATAAGAACGAGATCGTCAGCAAGCTCAAGTCCGAGCTGGAGATCGCCAACATCAACAACGTTCCGCGTCTCGAGAAGATCGTCGTGAACATGGGTGTCGGCGCCGCCGCCTCCGATCACAAACTGCTTGATGCCGCTATGAACGACATGCGCATCATCACCGGTCAGCAGCCCTGCATCACTCGCGCCAAGAAGTCCATCGCTGGCTTCCATGTGCGCGAGGGCCAGGCAATC
Organism: uncultured bacterium; assembly: GCA_905215325.1. Lineage (GTDB taxonomy): Bacteria > Actinomycetota > Coriobacteriia > Coriobacteriales > Eggerthellaceae > Senegalimassilia. The sequence continues at coordinate 2,309 of CAJMPP010000035.1, forward strand.
GGCTGCAAGGTCACCCTGCGCGGCGACCGCATGTGGGAGTTCCTGGATCGTCTGCTGGCCGCTGCTCTGCCGCGCGTCCGCGACTTCCGCGGTATCTCCCCGACCAGCTTCGACGGTCGCGGCAACTACACGCTCGGCATCACCGAGCAGCTGATCTTCCCCGAGATCGAGTACGATAAGGTCGACCGTACCCGTGGTATGGACATCACGTTCGTCACCACCGCCGGCAACAACGAGAACGCCTTTGCGCTGCTTTCCGCGCTCGGCTTCCCGTTCAAGGACCGCGACTAACCCTTTTGTTTGACCGTAAGGATGGCCGGCCAGGTCATCCTGCAGGCAGTTTAAAGCCCGCTTTCCCGGCGGGCTTGGAAACAAGAAAGAAGGATTTGCATGGCAAAGAAATCGATGATCGCCAAGAGCGAGCGCGAGCCGAAGTTCTCCACGCGCCAGCACAATCGCTGCACGCGTTGCGGGCGTCCGCGCGCTTACTACCGTAAGTTCGGCCTGTGCCGCGTGTGCCTGCGCGAGCTGGCCAACAAAGGCGAGCTGCCCGGCGTGACCAAGGCTTCCTGGTAGGCCCCAACACAAGGTACGTACGGGTGTGCCACGGTTCAGGCGGGGGTGCTAAGGGCGCCTATCCGAACCGAACCGATCGGCTCATCACGAACCAAAGGAGAAACTTACTATGACCATGACTGACCCTATCGCAGATATGCTTACGCGCGTGCGTAACGCTAACTCTGCCGGCAAGGCTACGGTCTCCATGCCCTCCAGCAAGAAGCTGGTCGAGATCGCCCGCATCATGCAGGAAGAGGGCTATGTGGCCGGCTACGAGGTTGTCGAAGGCGAGCCTCGTGCCACGCTCGAAATCACGCTGAAGTACGGCGAGAAGAAGGCCAAGACCATCCGCGGCATCCGCCGCATCTCCAAGCCGGGTCTGCGCATTTACGCCGGCAAGGACGAGCTGCCCCGCGTTCTGGGCGGCCTCGGCACTGCAATCGTCTCCACGTCCAACGGCGTGATGACCGACCGCGACGCCCGCAAGAAGGGCATCGGCGGCGAGGTTATCGCGTACATCTGGTAGGAAAGGAAGGGATAGGTTTATGTCTCGTATCGGCAAGCAGCCCGTTACCGTTCCTGCCGGCGTCGACGTGAAGATCGACGGCTCCACTGTGACGGTCAAGGGCCCCAAGGGCGAGCTCACCCGTGAGTTCAACCCCATGATGACCATCAGCCACGAGGGCGAGGAGATCATCGTCTCCCGTCCCGACGACACCCGTGAGGCCAGGAGCCTGCACGGCCTTACCCGCACCCTCATCCACAACATGATCGAGGGCGTTTCCGCCGGCTACCAGAAGAAGCTGCAGCTGGTCGGCGTCGGCTATCGCGCCGCGCTGAAGGGCAAGGACCTGGAGATGCAGCTGGGCTTCTCGCACCCCGTGCTCATGGAGTGCCCCGAGAACATCACGTTCGAGGTCCCCAGCCAGACCGAGATCGTTGTCTCCGGCATCAGCAAGGAGCAGGTCGGCCAGGTGGCCGCGAACGTCCGCGCATGGCGCAAGCCTGAGCCTTACAAGGGCAAGGGCATCCGCTATGAGGGCGAGCATGTCCGCCGCAAGGTCGGCAAGGCTGGCAAGGACTAAGCGCGCAAGCGTAACTGAACGAAGGGATTACCATGAATAAGCTTCAGAAAAAGCAAGCTGCGCTGGCCCGTCGCCATCGTCGCGTGCGCGGTAAGATCTCCGGCACGCCGGAGCGTCCCCGTCTTTGCGTGACGCGCAGCAACAACAACATCTACGTGCAGTTCGTCGACGACGTTGCGGGCAAGACCCTGTGCGGCGTTTCCACCCTGGGCCCTGATTTCAAGGCCACGGGCAAGAACGGCGCTAACGTCGAGGGCGCTACCGCTCTCGGTGAGATCGCAGGCAAGAAGGCTCAGGAATGCGGCATCACGGAAGTCGTTTTCGATCGTGGTGGCAACCTGTACCATGGGCGCGTCAAGGCTCTGGCCGACGCTGCTCGTGAAGCCGGTCTGAAATTCTAGAAGGGGTTTAGTCTATGGCTCGCAACAAGCAAGAGAACGCCGCAGCTCCCGAGCTCGAAGAGCGCGTCGTTTACATCAACCGCGTGTCCAAGGTCGTCAAGGGTGGTCGCCGCTTCGGTCTGACCGCGCTGGTGGTCGTGGGCGACCGCAACGGCCACGTCGGCATCGGCATGGGCAAGTCCCAGGAAGTGCCTACGGCCATCAAGAAGGGCGTGGAGGACGCAAAGAAGAACATGTTCTCCGTGCCGCTGACCGACGAGAAGACGCTGCCGCATGAGATCATCGGCGAGTTCGGTGCCGGTCGCGTTCTCATCAAGCCCGCTGTTCCCGGTACCGGCGTTATCGCCGGCGGCGCTGCTCGTGCCGTCCTGGAGCTGTCCGGTGTGGAGAACGTCCTGTGCAAGTCTCTGGGCACCGACAACGTCATGAACGTCGTCAAGGCCACGGCCGAGGGTCTGAAGGAAATGCAGTCCCCCGAGTCCGTTGCCGAGCGTCGTGGCATTTCCGTTGCCAAGATCTACGGCTGGAAGGAGTAACCCATGTCCGACGCTAAGAAGACGCTGCGTCTTACGCAGGTAAAGAGCTCCATCGGTTACAAGAAGGATCAGGCTGCAACGCTGAAGGCCTTGGGTCTCGGCAAGATCGGCCGCTCCATCGACCAGGTAGACAATGCCAATATCCGCGGCATGATCTTCAAGGTGAAGCATCTCATCAAGGTGGAGGAGCTGTAAAGTTCTCAGGTGCCACCTTGGCATATCAACCCGTCTAGGGTAGAATTCTCGATTGGCGTGTCGGATTCCGGCGCGCCAATCGGCTGTATTGGAAGTTTGCTGGCGGCGAGCTGCCAGCACCGGGCGGGAGCCCGGTAAGCTATCTGCAAGGAGAAAAGAATGGAACTCAAGGACCTCAAGCCCGCAGAGGGCTCTCGTAAGAACCGCAAGCGCGTCGGCCGCGGCCATGCTGCCGGTCAGGGCAAGACCGCTGGCCGTGGTATGAACGGCCAGAAGTCCCGCTCCGGTGGCGGCAAGGGCGCCGGCTTCGAGGGCGGCCAGACCCCGCTGGCCCGTCGTCTGCCGAAGCTGCCCGGCTTCCGCAACATCAACCGCGTCGAGTACCTGCCTGTGAACGTCTCCCGTCTCGAGGAGAAGTTCGAGGCCGGCGACGTCGTCGATGGTGCTTCCCTGAAGGCCAAGGGCATCATCAAGCATGAGGACGCCCTGGTGAAGGTTCTCGGCGATGGCGACATCACCAAGGCCCTGACCATCAAGGTCGACAAGGTTTCTGCCTCCGCCAAGGCGAAGATCGAGGCAGCTGGCGGAAAGGTCGAAGAGCCTTGCTAAGCTCTATCATCGACGCGTTCAAGGTTCCCGAGCTGCGCAAGAAGATCTTGTTCACGCTGGGTATCCTTGCGCTCTATCGATTCGGTTCCTACGTGCCGGTTCCGGGCATCCCGTTCCGCGAGTTCGCTGACTCGTTCCAGGATTCGGGCGTGTCCATGACCATGCTGGACCTGTTCACCGGCGGCGCGCTTTCGAACTTCTCGGTATTCTCGCTGGGCATCATGCCCTACATCACCGCATCCATCATCATGCAGCTGATGCAGGGCGTTGTCCCGGCGGTTGGCCGATGGGCGAAGGAAGGCGAGACCGGCAGGCGTCGCATCACCCAGGTCACGCGTTATCTGACGTTGGCCCTGGGCCTGATCAACGCCATCGGCTACCTGCTGCTGTTCAAGTCCCCGCAGTACGGCGTGGTGTTCTCTTCGGAGGTCCCCGAGATCGTCACCGACATCCTGGTGGTGTTCACGTTGGTGGCCGGTACCGCGTTCATTATGTGGATGGGCGAGCTCATCACGCAGCGCGGCGTCGGCAACGGCATGTCGCTCATCATCTTCGTGAGCATCGTCAGCCGTGTGCCTTCGGCCATCTTCTCTTCGGTGAACCTGACCACCGATACCGGTATGGGCATCGCCATCACGGTGCTCATCCTGGCAGTGGTGCTTGTGTGCATCCCCGCGATCATCTTCGTGGAGCGCGCACAGCGTCGCATCCCGGTGAACTACGCCAAGCGCGTTCAGGGTCGTAAGATGATGGGCGGTCAGTCCACCTACATTCCCTTGAAGGTGAATGCGGCGGGCGTCATCCCGATCATCTTCGCAAGCTGCCTGATTTACTTCCCGGCTCAGCTTGCTGCTCTGTTCAACGTTGGTTGGTTGACGGCGTTCGCCGATGTCATCTCCACGGGTTGGGTGAATTGGATCCTCACCATCGCGCTGATCGTCTTCTTCGCGTATTTCTACACCTCCATGGTGTTCAATCCCGAGGAGACGGCGGACAACCTGCGCAAGCAGGGCGGCTTCATTCCCGGCGTTCGTCCCGGTTCGGCTACCGTGACCTACATTAAGAACGTGCTGCATCGTGTCACGCTTCCGGGCGGCATCTTCATCGCGGTCATCGCGGTTGTGCCGACCATCATCTTCTACTTCACCGGCAATACGCTTATCCAGGCGTTCGGCGGTACTTCCATCCTAATCATGATCGGCGTTGCGCTCGATACCATGAGCAAGGTTGAAAGCCAGTTGAAGATGCATAACTATGAGGGATTCTTCAAGTAGGAAAACCTTGCAGTTACCGATAGGGAGGGCCCGAGGGCCCTCCCTTTTTGTTATGATGCAATTGCATTATTTGCATATCTCGAAAGGATTGCTTCACCATGAACATCGTGTTGCTGGGCGCTCCGGGCGCCGGTAAGGGCACGCAGGCTGCCAAGCTGGTCGAGGATTGCGGCCTGTGCCATATCTCCACGGGCGACATCCTTCGCGCTGCCGTTAAGAATCAGACTCCTCTGGGCGTTAAGGCTAAGGGCTTTATGGATGCCGGCGAGCTGGTTCCCGACGAACTGATCATCGACCTGATGAAGGAGCGCATCGAGCAGCCCGACACCGAGAAGGGCGTCATCCTGGACGGCTTCCCGCGTACCACCACGCAGGCTGTTGCTCTTGACACCATGCTTGCCGAGCTGAAGCGCCCGCTGAACGCGGCTCTGCTCATCGACGTCGACTTCGAGGTCATCGTCAAGCGCCTGACCTCTCGTCGCATGTGCAAGGAATGCGGCCACATCGGCTCCGTTGCCGATGCCGCTTGCCCCGCATGCGGTGGCGAGATGTATCAGCGCGATGACGACAACGAGGCAACGGTGCGCAACCGCCTCGACGTCTACGAGAAGTCCACGGCTCCGCTGATCGACTACTATCGCGGCTGTGACCTGCTCGTGTCCATCGACGGCGACCGTGATGTCGACGTCGTCTACGCTGATGTGAAGCAGGCTCTGGGTCTGTAGCATCTGCCGTAAAACGTGCATATTGCTTGAGAGGGAGGGGTGAAACTACCCCTCCCTTTGCTTATCCCGTATAATGTTTCGCCGTATGCCTACCATGAAGCAGAACATATCCTACTGGCACCAGCAGCTTATGCTTAAGCATGGCGCTACGGTAAAGCACGTCTTGAAAAGCGCCGTGCTGCTGATTCTTGCGGCCTTGGTGCTGGAAACCTTCGTTTTCAACTTCAATTACTTCCGTACGGCGGGTTACCACACCACTAATCTGAACAACCGGCTAGCGCTTACCAAGACCACCGATGATCAGTACCGCGTTACCGAGGTCAATCACGTAATCGAATTCAAGAACCTCAATTCAGAGGTTCATAATGTTTGGTTGAACTTCGATTACCGCCAACCTGCCCAGCAGCTTAAGGTGAAGATCCAGTTCACCGACGAGGCGCACAGCACCTATTTCGATTCCACTGAGTACACGGTGGGCGTTCCCGAAGTGGACGTTAATACGCTCTGCGATCAAAGCGAGTACATCAATCTGAACACCACGGGACTGGTGACCAACCTCAAGATCACCATCACCGGCGAGGATATCAACTATCCGGTGAAGCTATCTGACGTGTCCATCAATGCTCGGGAACCGTTCCTGTTCAACCAAACTCGCTTCCTGCTCACGTTGGGTGTCTTGGCGCTTGCGTTCATTTTCCGTCCGAAGTCGGCCATCTACCGTATCGGCATCGTCCGCAATCCCCGTAAGTCTAAAGCTGCGCTCATCACCGCTGTTGCCTTCGAGATCGTGTTGCTTAGCTCGTATCTGTTCATGGGGTCGAACCTGGTTGGTGTTGCCACCAGCACGTACAACTCCGGTTCGTGGGATGGTACCGGCATTGCCAACACGTTCAAGGTCGGCGGTGAAAACGCCCAGCAATATGCCGAGCTGGCCAAGTCCATGGCTCATGGGCAGCTGTATTTGGAGGAAACCCCGCCGCAGTGGCTGCAGGAAATGGATGACCCTTACGACAAGGGCGCCCGCGATGAGTTGCAGAAGGAAACAGGCGAGGAGTACCTGTTCGATGTCGCCTATCACGATGGGCACTACTACGTGTACTTCGGCGTGGTGCCCGTGCTCGTGTTCTACTTGCCGTTCTATTTGATAACCGGTTCGAATTTCCCAACGGCTATCGGCGTGCTTATAGCCGTTATCATGTTCGTGCTAGGCTGCTCGGCGCTGCTTGACAGGTTCGCGCGCTATCACTTCAAACGTGTCAGTCTTGGCCTGTATCTGCTGCTGCAGATCCCGCTGGTCATGTGCTGCGGCATCCTGTATTTGCTGAAGTTCCCCACGTTCTACTCACTTCCCATCTCCATGGGCCTGGCGTTTTCTGTGTGCGGCTTGTACCTATGGATGCGCGGTCGTGCGGCGAAGCGTCCTTGCGGTTGGTATCTGGGCGGAAGCTTGTGCATGGCCCTGGTTGTCGGGTGTCGTCCGCAGCTTATCGTTCTGTCGCTGGTGGCGTTCCCCCTGTTCTGGCGCAAGTACATCACGAAGAAGACCATCCTTACGCGTAAGGGCGCGATAGAGTTTGCCTGCTTGATTGCGCCGTACATCGTGGTGGCAGCGGGGCTCATGCTGTACAACCATGCTCGTTTCGGCAGCTTCACAGATTTTGGCGCGAACTACAACCTGACGGTCAACGACATGACCAAGCGCGGCTGGAACATCGGGCGTTTGGCTCCGGCGTTGTTCGCGTACTTTCTGCAGCCGCCTTCCATGACCGGCGTGTTCCCGTTTTTGCAACCTGCTCCGTTTGAGACCACCTACTTGGGGCAGACCATCAAGGAGGTCACGTTCGGCGGCGTGCTGGCATGCCTTCCCATCCTGTGGATCTTGCCGTTCTCGCGCCGTATCCTTGCATTGCGCTTCAAGACGCGCTCAACCCGAACCATTGCAGGCGTCATCATCGCTTTGCTGTTCGGCGGCGTGGTGGTTGCGCTGATGGATGCGCAGATGGCGGGTATCCTGCAACGCTATTACGCGGACTTCAGCTTCATGTTCCTGGCGGCATCGGTGCTTTTGGCGTTCATCGTCAACGAGAACCTTAGACCCGGATCAACGGCTCAGGTGCTGCTCATGAAGGGGCTGTTGACGCTCGTCTGCATCTCGGTGTTCTACATCGCGCTTATCTGCTTCGTTCCGGAAACCGGATGGTTCTCCGATATCTACCCCTGGTCTTATCAGGACATCATCGAGACGGTGCTGTTCTGGACCTAGGCGGCGGCGTGCGGTGGGGATACCGTCGCATGCGCTAGCTTCCGTTATCAACCCCGACTGATTTTCAACGGCGAAAGAAAGGGCATCACATGCAACTGTTCATCGAGGAGACCTACGAGGATATGAGCCGTCGCGCGGCGGATTTGATCGCCGCCCAGCTGATCGTGGACCCGGCTTCCACGCTGGGCCTGGCCACTGGATCCACGCCCATTGGGCTGTACGCCGACCTGGTCGAGGACTTCCAGGCTGACCGCATCAGCTTTGAGCAGGTCACAACGTTCAACCTGGACGAGTATCGCGGCCTGTCTCCCGAGCATGACCAGAGCTACCGCTACTTCATGCAGAAGAACCTCTTCGACCATGTCGACATCGACCCCGAGTCCACTAGCGTCCCCGACGGCGCCAACCCGGATGCACAGGCCGCTTGCGAGTCTTACGAGCGGGCAATCAGCGAAGCCGGCGGCATCGATCTGCAGCTGCTGGGTCTGGGCCACAACGGCCACATCGGCTTCAACGAGCCCTGCGACGAGTTCCCCGTGCGCACCCATGTGGTCGAGCTGACCGAGAGCACCATCAAAGCTAACAGCCGCCTGTTCGAGTCCATCGACCAGGTTCCCCGCGAGGCATACACCATGGGCATCGGCACCATCATGAAGGCGCGTGCCATCCTGATGGTGGCCAGCGGCGTCGATAAGGCTCAGATCGTGCGCGACGCGTTCTTCGGACCGGTTACCCCGCAGGTTCCTGCGTCCGTGCTGCAGCTGCACCCCAACGTCACCGTCGTGGTGGACGCCGAGGCTGGCTCGCTGCTGTAAGGCGCGCACCGGTGTCATAATCGATAACACATTTGGAGGGCTTTCCGCGCATGTGGAAGGCCCTTCCATATTTGAAAGGAGCATGCGGATATGCGCATTGCCAACGGTAAGGTGTTCGACGGTCAGTGCTTCCGCGAACGCGATGTGGTTGTGGAGGGGCGGACCTTCTCCCGCATCGAGGCGTCGGGAGCCGAAGCGTGCGGCGCGGGCGGCGCTGCAGATACGCTGGACGCTTCGGGCTGCTATGTGATCCCCGGCCTGATAGACGTGCACTTCCATGGTGCCATGGGCCATGATTTCTGCGATGCCTCCGATGAGGGCATCTCTAAGATCGCGGCTTACGAGGCAAGCCGCGGCGTGACCTCCATCTGCCCGACCACCATGACGCTTCCCGAAGAGCGCCTGGCGCCCATCGTTGCCAGCATTGCCGCTCACGAAGCCACAGCGGGGGAGGCCGGTATCGTGGGCATCAACATGGAAGGCCCTTACATCGCCCCCGACAAGGTGGGTGCGCAGAACCCCGCGTACGTGCGCACTGCCTCCATCGAGGAGTTCGGCCGTCTTCAGCGCCAGGCAAAAGGGCTCATCAAGTTGGTGGACGTGGCCCCCGAGCAGCCGGGCAACCTGGAGTTCATCCGCCAGATGTCCCATGACGTACGCGTTTCCGTCGCCCATACGTGCACCAGCTACGATGACGCGTGCGCGGCATTCGACGCCGGTGCGCGTCATATGACGCACCTGTTCAACGCCATGCCCGCTCTACATCACCGAGAGCCCGGCCCCATTGCCGCCGGTGCGGAGCGAAACGACGTCACGGCCGAGATAATCGCCGATGGCGTGCATATCCATCCGGCCATGGTGCGCTTGGCGTTCGCCCTGTTCGGCGATGACCGCATGGTCCTGATCAGCGACAGCCTGCGTGCCTGTGGACTCGGCGATGGCGAATATGAGCTGGGCGGCCAGCAGTTCTTCGTCAAGGGCAATCGCGCCACCATCGCCAACGGCAGCCTTGCCGGCAGCGTGTCCGACGTGATGGCGTGCATGCGCACGGCGGTGCGCACTATGGGGATCCCGCTGACCAGCGCCGTGAAGGCCGCAACGGTCAACCCGGCCCGCGCTTTGGGCCTTGACGGCAAGTTGGGCGCCATCGCCCCGGGCTACCAGGCAGATGCCGTGGTGCTCGATCGCGACCTGAACATCAAGCACGTGGTGCTTCGAGGGAAGGCCATCGCGTAGCGATAGGTCGATCGGCTGCGCCGCCGCGAGGCGGTTTGCGCCGTTCGGGCGCTCGTTCGCGCCGTAAGGCGGATTCCATCCTTTGTTTGTGAAACGTTGGCCAGCGCGTTGACGAACCGTGAACCTCGATACTATCCTCATTGAAGTTTGCTCAACAGAAAGAAAGAGGCAAGGTACTCATCATGACCGATTCCCCGTTTCGCGGCGTAATCCCCCCGGTGGTCATCCCGCTGACCGAAAAGAAGCAGCTTGACCTGGAGGCCTTCGAGCGCTCCATCAACCGTATGATCGACGCCGGCGTCGACGGCTTGTTCTTCCTGGGATCCTCGGGCGAGGTCGCGTTCCTCACCGACGCCCAGCGTTACCATGTGCTGCAGGAGGCCGTGGCCATCGTGAACCATCGCGTGCCCGTGCTGGCCGGCATCATCGACATGGAAACCCTGCGCGTGGTCGATCAGGCCAAGCGCGCCCAGGGCTTCGGCGTCGACGCGCTGGTGGCTACCGCGCCGTTCTACGCTTTGGGCGGCCCGAAGGAGACTGAGCGCCACTTCCGCGCCATCCGCGAGCATACCGATCTGCCGCTGTTCGCCTACGACCTGCCCGTGTGCGTGCACACCAAGCTTGATCCTACCATGCTTGTGCGCCTGGGCAAGGACGGCGTGCTGCAGGGCGTGAAGGACTCCTCCGGCGACGACGTCAGCTTCCGCTGGCTGGTACTGGAGAACGAGGATGCCGGTCGCCCGCTCCAGCTGCTCACCGGTCATGAGGTGTGCGTGGACGGCGCGTACCTGGCTGGCGCCGACGGCAGCGTGCCGGGCCTGGCCAACCTTGACCCGCACAGCTACGTGGAGCAGTGGAAGGCCGCTCAGGCCGGCGACTGGAACCGCGTCAAGGAGATTCAAGATCACCTGGCCCGTCTGATGTTCCTGACCCGCGTGGTCAAGGCCACCGTCGGCTTCGGTGCCGGCGTGGGCGCGTTCAAGACGGCTCTGTGGCAGATGGGCGTGTTCAACACGAACCAGATGCGCGAGCCTGTTCAGCCGCTCGAGGGCGAGGACGTCGCGGCCATCGTCGAGGTCATCAAAAAGGCCGGCCTCATGGACGCGGACGCTCCCATCCGCAAGTAGCTTTTCTTCGCTTTTGCAAGCCGGCGCAGGTTCCACCCGCGCCGGCTTTTTTGTTTGCGGTACCATGGTTGACACCAGGTGATAAGGTGCTTTTCGAAAAGGGAAGGGTGGGGTGCATGGAATATCCCGCATACGTTGCGGCGCTTGACATCGGTGGCACGAAGATCGCCGGCGCGCTGCTGCGATACGAGCAGATCGACGCTGCCCCTGAAGTCGTGTTCGAAACCCAGGTGCCCACGCAGGCGCAGCGTGGGGGCGGCCCAGTGCTCGTCACCGTGTGCGATGTGGCGAACACGGTGCTTGCCGAGGCGCGTTCACGCCGTGAGCAGGTGCTGGGAATCGGCGTGTCCACCGCGGGCCGTGTGGACGCTGTCACGGGCGGCATCGCGTATGCCAACGAGATCATGCCCGGGTGGACCGGCCAGCCCATTAAAGAGCGCTTGGAGGAGTCCTGCGAACTGCCGGTGTCGGTGCTTAACGACGTGCAGGCCCATGCGCTTGGCGAGGCGCGCTGGGGTGCTGCCAGTGGGACCGATACCTGCATGATGATCGCCGCCGGCACGGGTATCGGCGGCGCCGTGATCGCCCATGGGCGTTTGGTGCGCGGCAACCACGGTTTTGCCGGAGAAATCGGGCATATCGCCTGCTCACAGGCCGTGGGCATCCCGTGTGTATGCGGCGGCGCCGGGCACTTGGAACTGGTGGCGTCGGGAAGCGGCATCGAGGCTCGCTACGCCGAGATCACGGGCAACCATATCGATGGCGCAGAGATCTCCCGCCGCGCGGCCGAAGGCGAGCCTGCTGCGCATAAGGTCATCATGACCGCCGGCATCGCCCTGGGCGAGGCCATCGCGGGCATCACGAACCTGCTCGACCCCGATATGGTGGTCATCGGCGGCTCGGTTCCCAAGGCGGGCACGAAGTGGCGCGCTGCGGTGCAGGAAGGCTTCGAGCGCCAGATCCCGCTGGCGCAGCGCGGTCTGCCCATCCTGGCGGCCGAGCTGGGCGGACACGCCCCGCTCATCGGTGCTGCCGAGGATTTGCTGGACTACTTGGAGGACGTTGAATCCCAGCAGGAGCTGGACGAGTTTGGCGACGCCGAGGGTTTTGGGGCATTCGACGAGCTGCATGACCCCCAGGAGCAACTGGATCAGGAAGAGCCGAAGGAGTAGCTTCCGTCGGTATATAACAGCGCCCAGGGCCGTGGATTCGCAGCTACGGGCGCCGTTGGTTTCAATCATGAAAGGATGGGGAAATGGATCCCATTATCGAGCAATTGCGCGGCAAGGTCATCGCCAGCTGCCAGGCATATATGGGCGAGCCGCTGCGTCACCCCGAGACCATGGCGCAGATGGCCCGTGCGTGCGAGCTAGGCGGCGCCGGCGGTATCCGTTGCCAGGGCCTGTCCGACATCGCGGCAATCAAGGGCCGCACCGAGGTGCCCGTCATCGGCATCTGGAAGGAAGGCCACGAGGGCGTTTACATCACGCCTACGCTGCGCCATGCGCGCGCCTGCGTCATGGCGGGCGCCGACATCGTGGCCATCGACGCCACCGATCGTCCGCGTCCGGACGGCAAGACGCTTGAGGACACGGTGCGCCCGCTGAAGGACGAGGGCGTGCTCGTGATGGCCGACTGCTCCACCATCGAGGACATCCGCCATGCATTTGCCATCGGCTGCGATATCGCCTCCACCACGCTTTCGCATCCTGGCGCCGCCATCGACTGCGGTATGGCCGACGGTCCGGATGTGGCGCTGGTGCGCCAGGCTGTGGAGGAGTTCCCTGACAAGCCCGTCATCTGCGAGGGCCGCGTGCATACGCCCGCCGATGCCAAGGCTGCCATGGATGCCGGCGCGTGGGCCGTCGTGGTCGGCACCGCCATCACGCACCCCACCAGCATTACCAGCTGGTTCGTGGAGGCTGCTGCCAAATAAGGCTCCAAGCGGTATACGTTGATTTGGAAGGCCCTGTTCGGCTTCCGTTGAGCTGTTTCTTATCGTGCAATGCGCTAGAAGGCGCTTCGCGGGTAGGGGGAGCGGTTTAATTGGATGCCGGCAGGGCCTTCTTGCGTTTTTCAAGGCGTTCGCAATGAGCGTCATCCCGTTCGCCGACTTACAAAATTAGAATCGCCCCCGCTGCTCTTGCGAACGGCGGGGGCGATTGCGTCTCCCGTTTGGTTAGCCCGTTGGAAGGCTACTTGCCCAGGTCGGGATGGAGCAGGGACGGGGCGGCGCCCAGAAGCAGGCGCGTGTAGTCGTCCTTGGGGTTGTTGAAGATCTGCTCGGCGGTGCCGCGCTCAACGGCCTGACCATGGTTCATGACAATGATCTGGTCGGAGATGTAGCGCACCGTCTGGATGTCATGGCTGATGAACACCATGGCAAGGTTGAGCTCCTTCTTCAGATCCATCAGCAGGTTGAGGATCTGGGCGCGCACGGACACGTCGAGGGCCGAGGTGGGCTCGTCGGCGATGATGGCGTCGGGCTTCAGGGACAACGCACGGGCGATTGCCACGCGCTGACGCTGGCCACCGGACATCTGGCCGGGCAGCGCCTCAAGGACGCTGTTGGGAAGGCCCACCATCTCGATGAGCTCGCGTACGCGGGCTTCGCGGGACTTCGCGTCGCCCACCTTGTGCACGATCATGGGGTCCATGAGTTGCTCACGGACGGTCATGCGCGCGTTCAGAGCCGTTGCCGGGTCCTGGAACACGACGGAGATGACGCGGCCGATGATCTTGCGCTGCGCTGCGGAGCGCTTCGTGACATCGGTGCCCTTGAAATACACATGGCCGGACGTGGGGGTCTGCAGGCCGCACATGACGTTGGCCGTGGTTGACTTGCCGCAGCCCGATTCGCCTACGATGCCGATGGTCTGGCCCGGCATGAGCTTCAGGGACAGGCCATTGACGGCATGGACCTTGTTGGGGTGCAGCAGCGAGCCGGTGCGCGTCTTGAATACCACGTGGATATCATCAAGGAAGATGATCGGCGTTTGCTCGTCGTTGTTGGCGACGGCTGCATTGTTGGTTGCTTCGGCCATTAGTTCGCACCTCCCGTGAGATAAGGCTTGACGCCGATGCGCTTCAGCTCGCTGTCAGGCAGCTCGGCGTAGTAGTGGTCGGAATCCGCCACGCGCTTGAGCATGGGTCGCACGTTCGACGTCTTGTCCGGGTGGCTGGAACGCGGACGGAAGCGGTCGCCTTCCGGGAAGTCCTTCGGCGAAGGCACCGAGCCGGGAACCTGATGCAGGCGTGCGCCGCCGGCCTCGATGGACAGAACGGAGCCGAGAAGGCCGCGCGTGTACTCGTGGATGGGGTTGGTGAGGATCTCCTTCACCGGGCCCTGCTCTACAACCTGTCCAGCGTACATGACGGTGATGGAGTTGGCGACCTCGGCAACGAGCGCCAGGTCGTGGCTCACGAACACCATGGCGAAGCCAAGCTCGTGCTGCAGCTTGTTCAGCAGGTCGATGACCTGCTTCTGCACCGTCACGTCAAGGGCGGTGGTGGGTTCGTCGGCGATGACCAGCTTGGGGTCGCGCGTCAGGGCCATGGCGATGAGCACGCGCTGGCGCTGGCCGCCGGAGAGCTCATGCGGATAGGAATCCAGCGTGCGCTTCGGGTCCAGGCCGACCAGCTCGAGCAGCTCCTCGGCCGTGCGGGTGCCGCCGCGCTTGGTCAGCTGCTTCATCTGAGAACGGATGAGCATGGAGGGGTTGAGCGAGGACAGAGCGTCCTGGTAGACCATGGCGATCTCGCGGCCGCGCAGCTCGTTCATCTCTTTGTCGGAGAGGTTGAGCAGGTTCTTGCCGTCGTACATGATCTCGCCGGAGATCTCGGCCTTCTTGTCCAGCAGGCCCATGATGGCAAGGCTGGTGATGGACTTGCCGCAGCCGGATTCGCCCACAAGGCCCATGGTCTGGCGCGGGCGCACCACGAAGCTGACATGGTCGACCACGTTCACGTCGCCATGACGGGGGAACTTGATGCACAGGTCCTTGACTTCCAGGATGGGCGGCACGTCGGTGCGGGCCTCGAAGCGGTCGGTGCGCGTAAGCTCGGCTTCCTTAAGGGCGGCCAGGCGCTTGTTGAGCATGTCGGCCTGAGCGGCGTAGGCCAGCGTCGGGTCGGCGACCATGCGGTCGGCCTCGCGGTCCTTGTTCAGGTCGTTCTCGTCGACCTTCACGGCGCTTTTCGGCGCGGCGATGGCGTCGGTGATGCCCTCGGAGACGATGTTGAGGCACAGAACGGTCAGCATGATCATGATGCCGGGGAACAGCGCCTGCCACCAACGGCCGGCCAGCACGCCGTTGCGGGCGTCGGCCAGGATGTTGCCCCACGTGGGGGTGGGCTCGGGGATACCGGCGCTGATGAAGGCCAGGGAGGCCTCGAACACGATGGCGTCGGCCACGAGCACGATGGTGAACACGAGGACGGGAGCCACGCAGTTGCGCACGACGTGCTTCCACAGGATCCACGGGGCGCGGGCGCCGGAGACGACGACTGCGCGGACGTAGTCCTGGTTGTACTCGCTCATGACGTTGGCGCGCACGATACGGGCGATCTGCGGGATGTACAGGAAGCCGATCGCGAAGATGAGCGAAGGCACGGAGTTGCCGAACACCACGATGAAGGTGGCGGCAAGCGCGATGCCCGGGAAGGACATGATGATGTCCAGGATGCGCATGATGACGTTGGCGATGCGCGGGCGCACAACGGCGGCGATAGCGCCGATGATGGAGCCCACGACCAGCGCGAAGCCGGTAGCGCCCAGGCCGATGACCAGGGAGTACTTAGCGCCGCACATCAGGCGGGACATAACGTCGCGGCCCTTGTCGTCGGTGCCGAACAGGTGCGCGGAATCAGGCGCGCAGAACGAGGTGAAGATCTCGTAGGGGCTGTAGGGCGCGATGAAGTCGGCCAGCGCGGCCACTACGATGATAGCGATGAGGATGACCAGCGAGATGCGTGCGCCGATGGTCATGTTCTTCCAGCGGCGGAAGCGGACCTTGCCGGCGCCGTCCTCCATTTTCTTTGTGAGGTCGCCACGAAGTTGAACCATACTCTACACCGTCCTAATTCGCGGATCGATAAGGATGTAGAGCATGTCGACGATGACGTTCACGATGATGAACGTGATGGCGACGACGAGAACGACACCCTGAACCAACATGACGTAATTCGAGGTAACGCCGGAGACGATGGCCATGCCCATGCCCGGAAGGGCGAAGATGACCTCGAGGACCACGGCGCCGCCGATCATGTAGCCGAACTTCAGGCCAAGCACGGTGACGGGCGTGATCAGGGCGTTGCGCAGCACGTTGCGGGCTACGACGGTGCCGTAGGGGATGCCGAAGCCGCGGGCGGTGCGCACGTAGTCCTTGTCGAGCTCCTCGACCATGGACGTGCGGATGATGCGCGTCATCTGGCCGGTCAGCGGCACGGCAAGCGCGATGCCTGGCATTGCCATGCGTGCAAGCCATCCGCCGGGATCTTGCGTGAACGCAGGCAGGGCGCCGGAGGCCGGCAGCAGGTGCAGCGTGGAGGAGAACAACAGGATGAACAGCACCGACAGCCAGAACGACGGCGTTGCGATGCAGGCGATGGAGAAGATGCGGATGACCTGGTCGGGCCAGCGGTCGCGATACAGGGCGGAGACGACGCCGAGGATGGCGCTGGCGACGATGGCGATGATGAAGCCGAAGAAGCCGAGCTGCAGCGTGATGGGCAGCGCGGTGGCGATGCGAGCGGACACGGACTGGTTCGAGGGACCGAACGTGCCCAGGTCGCCATGGAAGAAGCCGGCCATGTAGTCGCCGTAGCGAACGATCAGAGGATCGTTGAGGCCGTGCTCGACGCGGTAGGCCTCCAACTGGTCGGGTGACGCGTTTTCGCCAAGTGCCGAGAAGGCGGGGTCGATAGGCGAAAGCGACATCAGGAAGAAGACGAGAACGGTGACACCGAACACCATGATGGGCAGCCAAAGCAGGCGATTGCCGATCAGTCGAAGCAGGTTGTTCACTCGATCCCCTCCTTTCTGTAGGCTCATAAGAGCATGCTTACG
>CAJMPP010000036.1 GCA_905215325.1 uncultured bacterium
GGGAATTGCATGCAGCAGGGGCTCTCAATGTTTTTATGTCCTGCTCATATCGTCTTTGCTTGACTGATTCATATCCTTATCTTGCTGCCTTCCCTCTGCGTGTCGCAACCGTGACGTTTGCTATTTGAACAAGTCGCATGTCGCAGCCTCGGCTTTTGTTTTGCGAACGCGATGTGTGGCGCATGAAGTCCGCCGAAAGCGCTATGGATTTATCTCTGGGAGCGGCCTTACATTTCGATATGGTCGTGTTTAACGATCTCGGCCCTTTTCCTGAGGTAATACGTAGGATTCGGTTATACTGCGTAGGGGGTGTCACCGAGGTTAGGATACTGATGGGTAGCAAGAAGCTTATCGCGCTTATCGTTGTTTCAGCGTTATTGGCTTTTACGCTTCCTGCCTGCGTATTCTCAAACTCGAACGAACCTTCGAAGTCGACGGAGCTGAAAACCCTCGTGATCGGCACCGATCCCTACCCGCCGTTCGTTTCCGACGATGCGGAAGGCAATGCCAGCGGCATCGATGTCGATATCCTTACCGAGGCATTTGGCCGCATCGGGTATAAACCCGAATTCAAATATATCGCTTGGGAGAAGAAAAACGAGTTGCTTGCCGCAGGCGAGCTTGATTGCATCGCCGGTTGTTTCTCGATGACGGGACGCGAGGCCGACTATCGCTGGGCTGGTCCGTATATGAAAAGCCGTCAGGTAGTGGCGGTGGAACCTTCAAGCGCCATCACCTCGTTCGCCGATCTTGAGGGCAAAAGCGTTGCCGTGCAATCTACCACCAAGCCGGAGGACATCCTGCTAAATCGCACGAACCCTCATGTGCCGGAGGTGTCTTGCGTGCTCAGCTTTTCCGACCGTTCGTATTTGATCCCCGCGTTGTTGAAGGGCTCCGTTGATGCCATTGCGGCGCATGAGACTTCTATATTGCAGTATGAGCAGGATTACGGTGTGGATGTACGTATCCTAGATGAATCCTTGCTCGATGTCGGTCTTGGCTGCGCGTTCGATCTAAACGATGATCGCGGCATCGATGTTGCGCTCTCGGACGCGTTTGAGGACATGATGGAAGACGGCACCATGCATGAGATTCTCTCGAAGTACTTCGAGGACCCTTCGCCGTATCTGCAGGTGGGCGATATACGTGGCTAAACAATATCAACTAGGCAGACGTTTCTGGGCGATCGCCATCGTCGTCGGCGTTTTGGTGACTTTGGTGAGCGGGATGTTCGTTTTCGGTTCGATGTTCAGGCAAGCTGCCGATCGCTCCGACAACGTGGTCGGTTTTGCGAAATCGCAGAGCTTGACCTACGATTCGTTCAATGATTCCGTAGCCATGACAAGCCAGGTTCTTGCGCTTGAAAACGCTACTCAGCTTGCTCGTAGCATCTCCTATGACGGAGATGGAGTCGAACAAGCCGATTTTGAGCGTGCTGCACGACAGCTTGGCATTTCGAACGAGTTCGTTTTGACCGCCGACGGCCAGCTTGTAAGCTCGTATTCCAACAACAACGTCACATTCGACATGGTTCAGCATGAGGTAACAGCTGATGTAGTCCTTGAGGTGGTTGATCACCCCCGCAAGGTCTACGCTACGCGTATCGTTTTAGATGACGGGTCGTATATCGATATAGGTTGCACGGCTCGCATCGACGAGCCGGGCATGGTCGTTGCGGGCTGCTATACATCGGAGGTGTTTTCCAATCGCTATCTGCTTTCGTTGCAGAATATGCTGGTGGGTTACGATGTGCGGGATAGCGGCGATATCGTAGTGGAATCCGACGGCTCGGTTGTGGCCGCCAACATGGTTTCCGATCAGATGAGCGGGAATATCCAGCTCGACCCCGTTGATGCGAAGGTCGTCGAGGATATCAAAAGCCGCTGCCAACTCGGTGAGACCGCGCTGCTGATTTCAGGGTCGAAACCCTACATCGCTTCCCTTGACAAGGCTAGTGATTACTATGTCTTCACTTTCATGCCGGTTTCGTCTTGCTTGGGCGAAGTGGCAGGGTTCGTGTTCGTCTCCGTTGCGCTGTATTGCGTCGTGGTTGCCGTATTCGCCTTCTCTCGGCGTAAATCCGAGCACGAGCATCTGTATCAGCTTGTGCTGCAAGAGCGCGAGTACGCCGATCGTCTTGCTCAGTCGGCGCATCAGGCGCAGAGCGCGAACAGGGCGAAAACCGAGTTTCTGCAGCGCATGAGCCACGATATCCGCACGCCCATAAACGGCATCCGCGGCATGGTGGAAATTGCCAACGCCTATGATGGGGATCTTACCAAGCAGCGCGAGTGTCGTCAGAAGATCTGGACGGCGTCGGGCATCCTTTCCGAACTGGTCAACGAAGTTCTTGATATGAGCAAGCTCGAAAGCGGCGAGGTGAAGCTTGACCTGCAGCCTACCAACCTTGTTGAGGTGGTCGAGGAGGTTTGCCAGATCATGGAGCGCCAAGCCGCGCAACTCGGTGTGACCATCAGCTGCGATCGAAGCGGCATCTCCCATCCCGTGGTCATGGCAAGTTCGTTGCATCTGAAGCGCTTGATCATGAATATCGCCAGCAATGCGGTGAAATATAACAAGCCGGGCGGTGCGGTACGTGTTACTTGCACGGAGTATGCGCAAGAAGGCAGTGCGGCCATGTACAGGTTCGTCATCGCCGATACCGGTATCGGCATGAGCCCAGACTTCCAAAAGCGCATGTTCGACCCGTTTTCACGTGAGCAACGAAAGGATGCCGAGCATGCAACGGGTACGGGATTAGGAACCGTTATCGCCAAGCAGCTTGCCGAGCTCATGGATGGGGACATTGCATACGAGAGCCGTTTGGGCGAGGGAACGGTTTGCACCATCACCTTGCCGCTGACCATAGATTTCGACGCATCGTCAACGTTGAACAGGCACCTTGCGCGCAATCGGGCGACGCTTGCCGGTATGAACATCCTTTTGGCTGAGGACAACGACCTGAACCGCGAGATCGCGGTATTCGTTCTTACCGAGGCGGGTGCGAAGGTGACGTGCGCTGACGATGGCTTAAAGGTCCTCAGCGCGTTCGAGCAGGCGAAGGCCGGCACGTTCGACTTGATCCTCATGGATATCATGATGCCCAATATGGACGGTTATGAGGCAACGCGCGCTATACGCATGCTGCCGCGCCAAGACGCCCAATCAATTCCCATCGTGGCCATGAGCGCTAATGCCTTTACCGACGACAAGGTGCGTTGTCGGGATGCAGGCATGGATGGGCATCTGGCGAAACCCATCGATTCGGATAAGCTCATCGACGCCCTTACGAAAATTATGGCGGCGAGAGGCCAGTAGGGGGTTGCGGCGGATTCGTAGGCAGATCGGGTTTCTGCTATACCCGGGCAGCTGAGCCAGCAGCCTGAATGCATTATCCGTATGCCTTACCAAAGATGTTGTGCCTGGACGTGAAAACGGCTCGAACCGCAATCTGCGCTTCGAGCCGTTGTGTTAGTCGCGGGGGGTGCTGCGCTATGCGCCGGTATTTGCGCTATTCGCGGTGTCGCGAATCACATGGGGCTGTTTGCGCTCCTCTTTGGAAACGCGGATCTTCAACACGCCGAAGACCAAGGCAACCAAGCCGATAGCTGCGCATGCCATATAAGCTGCGCTTGTGCCGGCAACCGTCGCCTCGACGGTTGCGGCGCCTTGCAAAGCCGCGTTCGAGGTGACCGTGGTCATAAGCGTGACGATGATGGCAGTCCCCAAGCCGCCTGCAACCTGGCGCCCGGTGTTGGCGATGGCGTTGCCGTGGGCGATCTGGCTGTTCTCAAGCGCGTTGATGCCCCACGTATTCACCGGCATGTTCGCCAACGACTGACCTGCGGCCTGCGCGGCGCACAGAACCGCCACCATCACGATCGAGCAGCTTGCATCCATGCGCGAAAGAGCGAACAGCGCCACGGTCATGAGCGTCAAACCGCCTACGGAAATGGCTCGCGGGCCGAACTTGTCGAACACCACGCCCGAGATGGGGCTGATAAGGATGCCGACCGCGGCGGCGGGAAGCATCGCCATGCCCGTTTGCAGCGCCGTCGCGCCCATCGCGGTCTGCAGCAAAATGGGCAGAATGGTGTTGGTGACCAGGCATGCCGCATTGATGAGGGTGACGACGATGGCGGCCACGGCGAAATCGCTCGATTTCAGGCACCTCAGGTCGAGCAGCGGGTCTTCCAAGCGTAGCTGTCGGCGAGCGAACAGCACCAGGCAGGCCACGCCCGCGATGATGCACCCAAGCACCACCGGGCTCGTCCATCCCATCGAGGATGCGCTGGAGAAGCCGTACAGCAAGCCTCCGAACGCCACGGTGGAAAGCGCGATGGACGGCACGTCGAGATGCGGGCGTTTTCTTTCTCCAACGTTATCGAGCAAGAACACGGCGCAAACAAGCGCTGCGAGGGCCAACGGCACGATGCAGGCTAGGCATGCGCGCCATCCGCAAGCATCGATGATGGCACCGCCGACAACGGGTCCGATCGCGGGACCTGCCGACATCACGATGCCGGCCATGCCCATGGCGGTTCCCCGCTTCTCCACGGGAAACACGAGCATGGGGACTACCGACACCAACGGCAGCAGCACGCCCGATGCGGCCGCTTGCAGCACACGTCCGCAGATCAGCAGGAAAAATGTTGGGGCAGCGGCGCACAGCGCCGTTCCCGCGGCAAACGCGCCCGTTGCGGCGAAGAACAGCTGCCGGGTGGTGAAACGGTCGATCAAAAAGGCGGAAACCGGTACCATGATGCCGCTGACCAGGGGGTATATGGACATAATCCACTGCGCCGCGGATGCGTCGATGGCGAAATCGGCCATGATGACGGGCAGGGCGGGGGACATGACGGTTTGATTGAGAAGCGCCAGGAAGGCGCCGAAGACCACAACACCCGTGATGCGCACACGGTGTGCAGCGGCGGAGCTTGCATTGTTCAAAAGAAGACCCTCCAAAAAGCCTATATGATATGTGTTCGTACGCGTGGTTTGCGCGCACGCATCATATGAGCATGGAGGTGAGGCTGCATGCGCCGAAGGCGCGCAGCGGGCATGGCGCGCACAGCATGGAATCCATGCGGCGGATGCGGTGGAATATGTTGGCAAGCGATTGAAACATAACGTCGGGCTATCCTAGCAAAACCGTTCCCGTGCGTTCGGAGGTTTTCCCTCTGTCATGGAATCGTCATCTATCCGCACCCCCCTCGGATTCAGGCGAAGGCATGGTATCCCATCTTGCGAGATTCGGGTGGCTGCGAAAAGCGCTCAACCTGTACCCCAATATCTTCGGAATGGGGGATCCTGTGCCCACTATGTGCCATCTACCGGTATTTTGTTGTTAAAACGGACCCATTTACCGAGCATACCGTCCGTCCTCAATGCTGCGAGATGAAACGGCCGGTTGGATGGTAGAGTGCTATCCGTGCCCGACGTCCGGGCACGTTCGGCTTTATGCGGCGCTACATGGTTCGCGGGGTCGGATTGGGCTAGCAAGGAAATGAAAGGGGGAGGCAGCGTGGCTCTCATCGGGTTTCTGATTCTGTTCCCGTTGCTCGTGGCCGGTGTGCTGCTGCTCGTAGGCAACGAGACGGCGCGACGCGTCATCGTGTGCTCTTCGGCGGTGATCATCGGATTCGGGTCGGTTTGGCTGGTCTTGGCCAACCTGGGCACGCCGTGGGTCGGAATCGAGTTCTCTTCAGGTGCGATCGATATCGCATGCACGCTCATCGGCTTGGTCATCGCCGCGGTGATCTTGTGCTTCGGCGTGAAGTACAAGAACGTGTTGGCATGCGTGCTTGCCGTGGTGCAAGTTGTGGGCTCTTTGGTGTTCGACGTGTTCGTCGCCCACGGCATGGAAGTGCAATACGGTCTGTACCTGGACAGCCTCACGCTGGTGACCACGTTCATCATCGGCGTCGTCGGCAGCGGCATCTGCATCTACGCTCTTGGCTACATGGAGGATTTCCAGGCTCACGAGCCCGCCGATGCCAAGGATCGCCGTCCGAGATTCTTCGCCCTCATGTTCCTGTTCCTCTCCGCCATGTACGTCATCGTGTTCTCCAACAACCTGTTGTGGATGTTCACCGGCTGGGAAATCTCCACGGTGTGCTCGTTCTTGCTCATCGGTTACACCAAAACGCCTGAGGCCATCAACAACGCGTTTCGCCAGATCATCATGAACCTGGCTGGCGGTATCGGCTTTCTGGTGGCGCTGTTCGCCATCGCGCTGACCATGGGCACGCTCTCTCTTGTGGAGTTCATCGCCGCCGGCGTCATGGCTCCGGCGCTTGCCGCCCTGCCTGCAGTGGCATTGGCGTTCGCCGGCATCACCAAGGCGGCTCAGATGCCGTTCCATACCTGGCTGCTCGGCGCCATGGTGGCACCTACCCCCACCTCCGCGCTTCTGCATTCGTCCACCATGGTCAAGGCCGGCGTGTTCTTGCTCATCAAGCTCTCGCCGATCTTCCTTGTCTGCCCTGTGGCGGCGGTCATGACCATCCTCGTGGGCGGTCTGACTTTCCTGCTGTGCAGTTTCATGGCCATCTCGCAAACCAACGCAAAGCGCGTGTTGGCGTACTCAACTATCGCCAACCTGGGTTTGATCGTGGCCTGCGCCGGCGTGGGCACCCCCGAGGCCGTGTGGGCGGCAACGTTCCTGGTGCTGTTCCATGCTGTGGCTAAAAGCCTCCTGTTCCTGTGCGTGGGCACCGCCGAGCATCATATCGGCAGCCGCGACATCGAGGACATGGACCTCATGTTCGAGCGCATGCCGCGCCTGGCCCGTTTCATGATGGCCGGCATCATGATCATGTTCGTCGCACCGTTCGGCATGCTCGTTGCGAAGTGGGGCACGCTCGTCAGCTTCGCCAACACCGGCAACGTCGCCCTTATCCTTATCTTGGGCTTCGGTTCTGCGGCCACGTTCCTGTTCTGGGCAAAATGGCTCGGCAAGCTCTCGGGCATTGCCGCCCATCCTCTGAACGTCGAGACCACCGTGCATCGCAGCGAGTGGATCGCGCTCATGGTCATGGCCGTGCTCTCCATGCTGTGTTGCGTCGGCCTGCCCATCCTGTCCACGTTCCTGGTCGAGCCCTACATCTTCGATGTGTTCGGCGTGTGCTCCCAGGGCATCGGCCAGGCGAACCTGTGGGTTGCCGCCCTGCTTTCGGCCGTGGTGTTCGTCGTCCTGTTCGGCGGCTTGGGTTCCAAACAGGTCAAGCAGGTTCCCGTCTACCTTGCCGGCGTCAGCGAGAACAACGCCAACCGCACGTTCCGCAACTCCTTGTCCGGTGAGACCATGGCCACGTCCCGCAACTGGTACATGGAGGGCGTCTTCGGCGAGCCCAAGATCACCCCGGTGGGCGTCTGGGCCACC
The DNA here is from genome assembly GCA_905215325.1 of uncultured bacterium. Lineage (GTDB taxonomy): Bacteria > Actinomycetota > Coriobacteriia > Coriobacteriales > Eggerthellaceae > Senegalimassilia. The sequence goes on from CAJMPP010000036.1 coordinate 7,385, forward strand.
AGCATCATCATCGTCGTCGGGTTCTGCACAGCTATCGCCACGCTGTACGGGCTGCTCTAGGAAGGGAAGTGTCTCATGTATTTGATCCCCATCATCGTGGGCACCATCGCCTTCGCCGTGCTCGCTCCCGTGGTCGGCTGCCTGCTCGCCGGCCTTGACCGCAAGCTGTCAGCCCGTATGCAAGGCCGTGTCGGCCCGCCTATCCTGCAGCCTTACTATGACGTGCGCAAGCTTCTGGAGAAGGACCGCGCGGCGGTGAACAACGTCGAGGGCACCTACATCACCTGCGCCCTCGTGTTCGCCATCCTGGCTGGCGGCATCTTCTTCGGCGGCGGCAACCTGCTGCTGTCCGTGTTCGTGCTCACGCTCTCCAGCCTGTTCTTCATCCTGGCGGCGTACTGCACCCGCAGCCCCTACTCCGAGGTCGGCGCGGCCCGCGAGGCGCTGCAGATCATGGCCGAAGAGCCCATGAGCCTGTTCATCGCCGTGGTGTTCTTCCTGGCCACGGGCTCGTTCGATGCCGGCGCGGCGTTCGGCTTGGAGGTTCCGGCCATCGCCGTCACCTGGATCGCCTTCCTGGGGTTCCTGTTCATCCTCACCATCAAGATGCGCAAAAGCCCCTTCGATCTGAGCTATTCGCACCATGCTCACCAGGAGCTCGTCAAGGGCGTCACCACCGAGATGAGCGGTCGCACGCTCGCGAAGGTGGAGGTCATGCACTGGTGCGAGAACGTGCTGGCGCTCGGTTGGATCGGCCTGTTCTTCGTGTGGGGCAACCCCGTCTCCCTCGTTGTGGCCGTGGTCGCCGCCCTTGTCGCGTTCTTCTTGGAAATCCTCATCGACAACAACTTCGCCCGCGTGAAGTGGCAGCTCATGCTCAAGAGCGCGTGGGCGGTGGCCCTGGTGGCCGGCGGCATCAACATCGCCGTCCTTATGTACCTGTAAGGAGGTCGCAATGGCATATTTCGCGAAATCGCCGTGGGTCATCCACTACGATGCCTCAAGCTGCAACGGCTGCGACATCGAGGTTTTGGCGGCGCTGTGCCCGGGCTTCGACGCCGAGCGCTTCGGCGTGATCAACACCGGCAACCCCAAGCACGCCGACATCTTCCTGGTCACGGGCAGCGTCAACGAGCAGAACATCACGGTCGTCAAGGAGATCTACGAGCAGATGCTCGAGCCGAAGGTGGTCGTGGCGTGCGGCATCTGCGCATGCTCCGGCGGCATCTTCCATGATTGCTATAACGTCATCGGCGGCGTCGACCAGGCCATCCCCGTCGACGTGTACGCTCCGGGCTGCGCGGTGCGCCCCGAGGCCATCATCGATGCGGTCGTCGAGGCCGTGGGCATCTTGGAGGAGAAGCGCGCCGCCATGAAGAACGGGAAGGAGGCTTAAAACGCCATGGCAATACCCGCACAGTACCAGGAGATCTCGGTCGAGGGCCTGCCCGCCTTGTCCGAGCGCATGCAGACCGAGGGCCACCGTTTCGTGCAGTTGCTCGCCGTCAACACCGAAGCCGGCATCGACGTGCAGTACACGTTCATGAAAGACGGCGTGCTCGAGGTCTTCACCATCAAGGGCGTCACGCCCGAGACTCCCATCCCCAGCATCACCGACCGCTTTATCGCGGCGTTCGTGTTCGAGAACGAGATCCACGACCTGTTCGGCGTGAACGTCCGCGACATCGCCATCGATTTCGGCGGCAACTTCTACGTGACGGCGCAGCCCACCCCCATGACCATCATCTCGCCGGCTCAGAAGGCCGCCCGCGAGAAGGCCAAGAAGGCTGCGGCGGCCAAGGCCGAGCGCGCCCGTCAGGCTGCGGCGGCCAACGCAAGCTTCGTCACGTCCCACCCCGACGCCAAGGGCAAGGTGTCCGGCGTGGCCCCTTCTGCCAACGTCGAGGACATCGAGCTGAAGATGGCAGGCGCCGACCCCGAGAAGATCGCCCGCGTCAAGGCTGCGCTCGCCGCTAAGGCGAAGCGCGCCGAGGCCGAGGCGCAGGCCGCCCGCCCGCAGGTGTACGACGAGGCGCTCGAGGCCAAGCTTGCCGCCATGGACCCGGAGAAGGCAGCCAAGGTTCGCGCGGCAATGGCCGCAAAGGCCAAGCTCTCGGGCATGGAGCCTGAGAGGGCCCAGGCTGTTCGCGGGGCGCTTGCCAACGAGGCGAAGCTGGAAAGCCAGCGGGCCACCGGCCAGGCCACGGCCCAGCAGCAGGCCGAGCTCGACGCCAAGCTTGCCCAGCTCGACCCCGAGAAGGCCGCCAAGGTGCGCGCTGCGCTTGATGCGCGCGCTCGCCAGGAAACCGCTCAGGCCGAGCGCGATGAGAAGGTCGCCGTGCTCGAGGAGCGTTTGAAGAACATGGATCCCGAGAAGGCCGCCAAGGTGCGCGCCGCGTTCGAGGAGAAGCAGCGCCAAGCGCAGGAAAACGGAAAGGCTGGTGAATAGCATGGGAAAGGCAACCGTCATCCCCTTCGGGCCGCAGCATCCGGTTCTCCCCGAGCCGCTTCACCTGGACCTCGTCGTCGAGGACGAGAAGGTCATCGAGGCGATGCCCCAGATCGGCTTCGTGCATCGCGGCCTTGAGAAGCTCGTGGAAACGCGCGACTACAACCAGTTCATCTACGTAGCCGAGCGCATCTGCGGCATCTGCGCCTTCGGACACTCCATGGGCTATGCTGAAACGGTCGAGCAGCTCATGGGCGTTGAGGTCCCCGACAGGGCCCAGGCGCTGCGCGTCATGTGGCATGAGCTCTCGCGTATCCACTCGCATGTCTTGTGGCTCGGCCTTGCCGCCGACGCCTTCGGCTTCGAAAGCCTGTTCATGCACTGCTGGCGCCTACGCGAGCGCGTGCTCGATATCTTCGAGAAGACCACCGGAGGCCGCGTCATCTTCTCCGTGGTCAAGGTCGGTGGCGTGGTGCGCGATGTCGACGATGCCATGTTCGCCTACATCAAGCAGGTCCTCCAAGGCCTGAAGGACGATTATCGTCAGATCATGAACACGTTCCTCACCGACACTTCGGTGAAAAACCGCCTGGTGGGCGTCGGCTACGTCAGCCATGACGACGCCGTCGCGGAAAGCATGGTCGGTCCGTTCGGCCGCGCTTCGGGCGTGAACTACGATGTCCGTATGCTCGGCAACGGCTGGTACGGCAAGCTCTCCGAGTTCCAGCCCATCCTGTCCAATGACGGCGACTGCTACGCTCGCGCGCACGTTCGTTGCCTTGAGGTGCTGCAGTCCATCGACATCATCGAAGAGGTCATCTCCCGCATGCCCGCCGGCGATATCGAGGTGAAGGTCAAGGGCAATCCCGCCGATGGCGCCGAGGCTTGCGGCGTGCTCGAGCAGCCTCGCGGCGAGTGCTACTACTACGCTCGCGGCAACGGCACGAAGTTCTTGGAGCGCATGCGCATGCGCACGCCAACCTCTCAGAACATCGCAGGTATGACCATCGCCCTGAAGGGCTGCGATCTGGCCGATGTGAACAACATCATCCTGACCATCGACCCTTGCATCAGCTGCACGGAAAGGTAGAGCGATGAGCGGATTCAAACTTGGAAAAATGACGTTCGGCTCGCTGTTCAAGAAGCCCGAGACCGTGCTGTATCCCGTGGTGAAACCTGAGCCTCCTGCGGGCTTGAAAGGTCATGTGGCGGTCGACGAATCCACCTGCATCCTGTGCAGCCTATGCGTGAAGCGCTGCCCTTGCGGCGCCATCGAGGTTGACAAAAAGGCCCGTACCTGGGCCATCGACCACTTTCGCTGCGTCCAATGCGGCAGCTGCACCTATGAATGCCCCAAAGGCAGCTTGACCATGCTGCCCACCTACGAGACCGTCTCACGGGAAAAGCGCGTGCACACCGTCACCATCCCCGAGCAGCCCAAAGCCGCTCCCAAACGTGAAGATGCCGGTGAATAGGTAGCCCAACCGTAACCTTTGGATACGCGGTAGGTTAGTATAATCGCATTCGAACTTGCGCGGGGCGCTTTCGGGCGCCCCGTCTTGCGTTGCAGGCCACGGGGTAGGGAACACATGTCATCTCAGAAAAGCGAAGCGGTCACTAACCGCATCTTCACCATTCCCAACGTTATATCATTCATCAGATTGTGCATGGTGCCGGTGTACATGGTGCTGTTGCTCAACGGCTACGATCTACTCGCCACGTTCATGTTCGCGCTGGCGGCAGGCACCGATTGGATCGACGGCCAGCTTGCGCGGCGTACGAACTGCGTGTCGAAGCTCGGGCAGCTTCTCGACCCTGCGGTGGACAGGATCCTTATGAGCTGCGGCGTCATCGGCCTTATGCTCGTGGGCCGTTTGCCTATCTGGATCGTCGTCGTCGTTCTGGGGCGTGATCTGATGCTTCTCGTCGGGGGAGCGTATCTGCTGAAGCGTTATCACGAGCGCGTCGCCGTCATCTATCCCGGCAAGGTGGCCACCACGTTTCTGTTCGTCGGGTTCGCTGGCCTGTTGCTGAACATGCCGCTCATCGGCGGGCTTGGCTGGTTCGAAGCCTCCTGGTTGCCGGGCTTCAGCTCCGATGCATGCTCCTGGGGCATTTGGTTCGTGTACGCCGGCTTGCTGCTGGGCCTGTTCACCACGCTGTATTACGTGTTGGCCGGGTACCGCAAGATGCAGAAGGCCCGCCGGCTTGAGGCGAAAGGGCTCGTAAAGTGAGTGCTCCGCAGCATAGCAGGTCTTCGCGAGCGAGTGCTTCACGCCCTGGTTCGCAAACGCGTGCAGGCGATCGGGCCCGCGTCAGCGCCGGAAGGCCCAGGCGCAACGACGGATCGCCTCGCCATTCGTCCGCGCGTCCTTCCAGCAGAGCCGATTCTTCGCGTGCTTCCAGACAAGCGAATAGAACGTCATCGACGGCCCGAACCGCTCAGCGGTCGGGTCGTCGCGCGCGTTCGGCGGCTCCCGAACGTTCGGGCGTGCAGCCAAGCCTGTGGACCAAGGAGCAGCGCGCCTCTGCGCGTCCCTCCGGCGCGCGCGATCGCGGGCAAGCTCGATCTGGCGGCGGGACTGCTTTTCTGTCAGCTGCCGGAAGCGTGCTTTCTTGGCTTTTCGGCGTTCTTGTCACCCTTGTCCGCGTTATCGGGCGCGTGCTCGGCGTCTTGCTGCGCGCGTGGTTGCGGCTGGTGCAGAAGAGCAAGCCCGCGCTTATCGCGTCGTTGTGCGCTATCGCGCTCGTCATCGTCTGCACCGTCGATGGGGTCTCCCATGCCGGTCGTGTCTACTCCGGCGTCAAAGTCGGCGATATCGACGTATCCGGGCTGAATGCCGAAGAAATCGAGCAAGCGCTCGACCAAGCGTATGCACAGCCGCTTCAGCAGGCTAGCGCCACGGTGTTCGCTTCGGACGAGGCTGCGCAGCAGACCGACGAGGCCGCTGCGGCGAAAAACCAGCAGGATGCGGCGCTTGCCGAGCAGATGGCGGTGGACGAGGCCATGGCCTCGAAGCAGGCATGGCAGACCACCGGCGGCGAGCTCGGGGCATCGTTGGATCCCGGTCAGCTTGCCCAGCAGGCTCTTGCCGTCGGGCGTTCCGATGGCGGCGTGCTTGCGCGCATGGGCGCGGGTTTGTTCGGCAAGCGCATAGAGGTAGAGCCTTCCTTCGACGAAGGGGCGCTTGAAGAGTTCGCTTCGGGCATCGATGCGGCTATCGGGCAGGCCCGCGTGGACTACGATGTGAAGGTTTCCGGCGGTGTGGCTTACGTGGTGCAGGGCAATGACGGATGGGAGGTCGACCGGCAAACGCTGGCCGGCCTTCTCAGCGATGCCATGCTCGGAGCCTCCGACGGACGTATCGTCGCGCATACCGAGTACGCTCCTGTGCGCATATCGTCCGAAGCCGCGACCCAGGTAGCCCAGGACGTCACCGCGGCGCTCGCCGGCGGGGCGCGTTTCCAGTTCGATGGGCATACGTGGCAGGCAACCGCGTCCGAGATCGGCGCCTGGGTGTCCACCTGCGTGGAGCAGGCGGGGGATGGCTGGCGTTTGCGCCCCTATATCGACCAACAGCTTTCCAAGTCGGCCATGGCATCGGGTATCCGCCAGGCTGAGGGCGATTCGCTCTCAGGCATCGGTTTTGAAACCGATGGGTCCGGCCAGGTGAGCGTCACCACCGACGGGCAAGGCAAGCTCCCCGATGTGTCGGATGCCGCCGATGCGCTTTCTTCCGCGCTGTTCGGGCAAGTAGATGGCGTTGCTCCGGCGCAGCAGACTCCGGTGATCGCGGTCGATGCCGAAGATATGCCTCGGCGCCTGACTTTCCAGGAAGCTGTCGATAAAGGCGTGGTCGGCCCCATAGGTACCTTCACCACCACGTACACCACGGGCCAAGGCACCGAGAACCGCAACCACAATATCGAGCTGGTCTCCCAGATACTCGACAACTCCATCTGCAAATCCGGCGAGACGTGGTCGTACAACGGGACCACGGGGGATTGCAACGAGGAGAAGGGATTCCTGGGAGCGGGCGCCATCATCGACGGAGAGTACACCGATTCGGTGGGTGGCGGCATATGCCAGGTTGCCACCACGGTGTTCGATGCGGTTTACGAGTCCGGTCTTCCCGTCGTCGAGCGTCACAACCATTCGCTCTATATCGCCAGCTATCCCGCTGGACGTGATGCGGCCGTCTCGTACCCCGAACTTGACCTTGTGTGGCGAAACGACACCGCAAGCGATGTTTTGGTAAAGGTTTCCACCCAAGTCGGGTCGGTAACCGCTACACTGTATGGAGTCGATCCCGGCTATCAGGTAACCACCGAAACCGGTCAATGGGAAGCGGGCAAGAAGTATTCCACCACCACCAAAGTGGACGATACCCTAGCGCCGGGCACCAGCTACGTGAAAACGCGCGGCACCGACGGTTCGACCATCGAGGTGACGCGTACGGTCAAGGACGTGAACGGAAACATCGTGCGCCAAGACCTGTTCGCCAGCGTGTACGATCCCATCAACGAGGTTATCTTGAAGGGTCCGGATCGAAGCTAGCGGGTTACTTCATATATAAGCGGCGATACGCGCCCACCGCACGCCAGGCGCCGCGCACAAAGAAAGGTAAAAGAAAGGTGTACTTCCAGCCGGAAATCGAAACGATGTCACGTGAGGAGCTGCGCGACCTGCAGCTCGAGCGCATGAAGTGGTGCGTGCGGTATACGTACGACAACGTCCCTTTCTATCAGAAGAGCTTCAGGGACGCCGGCGTCGAACCGGGCGACCTGAAAACGCTCGAAGACATCACGAAGTTCCCGTTCGTTCTCAAGCAGGACATGCGCGACAACTACCCTGACGGGTTGTTCGCCGTGCCGCGATCGAAGGTCGTACGCCTTCATGCCTCATCCGGCACTACCGGTCAGGCCACGGTCGTCGGGTGCACGGAAAACGATTTGAAGCATTGGGGCGAGTGCTTTGCGCGCGGTCTTGCCATCTGCGATTGCGACGAGAACGCCACCATGCAGATCGCCTACGGCTATGGCCTGTTCACCGGCGGCCTGGGCGCTCACAGGGGCGGCGAAACCGCTGGCTGCGCGGTCATCCCCATTTCCTCGGGCAACACCAAGCGTCAAATCCAGATGCTTAAGGATATGGAGGTCGATGTGCTGGCGTGCACGCCGTCCTATGCCTTGCATATCGCCGACACCGCTATCGAGATGGGCATCAACCCCGCAACCGACCTGAAGGTTCGCGCCGGCATCTTCGGCGCCGAGCCCTGCAGCCAGGGCATGCGCGACGAGATCGCCGAGAAGCTGGGCGTGCAGTACTGCGACGTCTACGGCTTGTCGGAGGTCATGGGCCCGGGCGTGGCCTTCGAGTGCAAGGAGATGAGCGGCCTGCACCTGGCCGAGGATCACTTCTTCGCCGAGATCATCGATCCCGACACTCTGCAGCCGGTGCCCGATGGGCAGTACGGCGAGCTGGTGTTCACCACGCTCACGCGCGAGTGCTGCCCGCTTGTGCGCTATCGCACGCGCGACATCACGCGCATCATCTCCAAGCCTTGCGCCTGCGGCCGCACGCATCGCAAGATCGATCGCATCATCGGCCGTTCCGACGACATGCTCATCCTGCGCGGCGTGAACGTGTTCCCGTCCCAGATCGAGCAGGTTCTCACCGGCTTCCCCGAGATCGCCACGCAATACCAGATCATCCTGACTACGCGTGGCCCGCTCGACCACGTGGAGCTGCGCGTCGAGACCGTGCCCGAGTTCCCGTTCGACGAGATCCGCAAGCTCGAAGCGCTCAAGAAGCGTCTGGCCACCGAGCTCAAGGGCAACCTGCAGATCGCCGTGGACATCAAGCTCGTCGAGCCTAAGTCCATCGAGCGCAGCGAGGGCAAGGCAAAGCGCATCATCGACCTGCGAAAGGAGTAAGGGCTATGATTTCCCAGCTCACCGTTTTTTTGGAGAACGAAAAGGGCCGTCTGGCCGCAGCTACCCGTGCGGTCGCGGATGCCGGCGTCAACATGCACGCGCTGTATCTGGCCGATACCGAGGATTTCGGTGTGGCCCGTATGCTGTGCGATACGCCTAACAAAGCCGCCGAGAAGCTGACGCTTGCCGGTTGGCGAGCCGCCGTCACGCCGGTCATGGCCGTTCGCGTCCCGGATGTGCCGGGCGGTTTGGCCTCGCTGCTCGAGTTCTTGGACGAGTGCGACGTCAACGTTGAATACGGTTACTGCATGTCGGTCGAAGGCGGGCACGCTATCGACGTATTGAAGGTATCAGGAGACGAGGAAATCGAACGCAAGCTCGCTGATGCCGGCTTTGCGCCCGTTTCCGCGGAGGATGTGTACATTGTCGACTAGCTTCACGTTGCATAGTGGGCTGAACAAGCACGCACGCGCCATCGCGTGCGTGCTTGTGTTCGTGCTGGCCCTCACCCCCGTCGCCTGCGGCGTCGGCGATGCGTACGCCGATGTGCGCAAAGCAGACGTCGTCATGGGCGAAACGGTCGACGCTCGCGGCTTGGCCGTGGCGCAGTGCCCGAACATCGACGCCGAACGCGCCATCGTGGTGGATACCGACGGCACCGTGTATTTCGAGCGCAATGCCGACGATGCCGCCTGCATCGCCTCGGTCACGAAGATCATGACGGGCGTGGTGGCGCTCGACGCCGTGGCCTCCGGCTTGACGTCCTTGGATTCCACCATCACCGTTTCAGCGGATGCCGCCGCGGTGGGCGAGTCCTCCGCCGGATTGCAAGAAGGCGATACCATGACGCTGAAAACGGCGCTGTACGCGCTGTTGGTGCCGTCTGGCAACGACGCCGCCATCGCCATCGCCGAATCTGTCGGCGCGGCCTTGCGGTCGAGCGGCACCGCCTCTGGCGATTCCGATGTGAAGGCGTTCGTTGCGCAGATGAACGCCACGGCGCAAAAGCTCGGCTGCACGAACACGGTATACGAGAACCCGCATGGCCTCGACTTCGACCAATATGACGGCAACCTGCATTCCACTGCGGCCGACCAGGCCAAAGTGGTCGCCTACGCCATGACCAACCAGACGTTCCGCTCGGTAGTCGGCGGCGGGTCCACCACCATCACGGTAAAACGCGGCGGGTCCACAGCCGATGTGTTCCTTGAAACCACCGACGGTTTCTTCGATATCAACGATGATGCCATCGGCGTTAAAACGGGCTACACCGAGAAGGCCGGCGCTTCGTTCGCGGGCGCCGTCAACAAAGACGGGCAGGAGCTGTACGCTATCGTATTGGGGTCGACGTCGGAAAGCCAGCGCTTTTTCGATGCGGATGAGCTCGTAGAGTGGGTATTTGAGCACCGCAAGTCTTACCAGCTTGCCAATTGCGACCAGAACACGCAGATGAACGGCACCTCCGTGCCCTTGGTGGCTCAGGTGGCGCATGATGACTGGATAGACCGTACGGTGCCCGCTACGTTCTCCGATCCGCAAAGCGCCGTGGAGGTCTTCGACTTGAACGGCAACGTCAGCCAAACCGTGCAGTTCAACGAGCTGCACGGGTCGGTGAAGGCGGGTCAGGTCGTTGGAACCGTCACGTTCAAGCAGCGCAACCAGGTCATCGCCACGCAAGATCTGGTGGCGTGCAAGGACGTTGCCGCCCCGAACTTCTTCGAGGGCATCGGCATCGCCTTCGACAGGTTCATGCGCGGTTTCTCTGGCGAGGATAAAACGGCAACCTCGCAGCTTTTGAACACCACGCCGCTTATCGTGGACAAATCCACGTCGACGCAATAGCGGCATGTAGGAAGGAGCTATCATGGCCAATGTATGCCCGGTATGCAACAATCCGGTAGGTCCCGAGGATTCGGCCTGCCCGCATTGCGGCTTCAAGCTGCAGGGTTCCACGCAGCGTTTCGCACCGCTGCAGTTCGGCGAAGACCAGCTGGTCGCCGCCGCGAAGACCAAGCCCACGGCCGTGCTTCACGTGGTCCGCGGGCCTCAAACCGGCGTGTCGTTCAAGCTTGGGGACCAAAAGCTCAGCATCGGACGCAGCCCGCAGTGCGACATCTTCCTCAACGATATGACCGTCTCCCGCACGCACGCCTCCGTCGAGCCGGTGGATTCGGGCTACGAGATCTCGGATGAGGCATCGTTTAACGGGGTATGGGTGAACAACAACAGCATCGACACGTATCTCCTGGCTGACGGCGACGTCGTGCAAATCGGCGCGTTCTGCTTGGTGTACAAAGAAGAGTAACGCCGCGGGAGTCCGCGGTTTCGGATAAACGCGTTCGCGCGTTTTCACAGACGGGAGCGACATGGAACTGTTATCAGGAAACGAGGCGATAGCTCAAGGCGCATGGGAAGCCGGTTGCCGTATCGGCGTTGCTTATCCGGGCACGCCTTCCACCGAAACGCTTGAGACCTTTGCGAAGATGGACGGCGTGTACGCGGAATGGTGCGTCAACGAGAAGGTCGCAGTCGAGGTGGGCGTCGGCGCAAGCGCGGCCGGCGCGCGCGTGCTGTCCACCATGAAGCACGTCGGCGTCAACGTTGCGGCGGACCCGCTGTTCACCGCCGCCTATACCGGCGTCGGCGGCGGGTATGTGGTGCTTGCCGCCGACGATCCCGGCATGTACTCCTCCCAAAACGAGCAGGACTCCCATTACTATGCAGCGGCGGCTCATATCCCCATGATGGATCCCGCCGATTCCGCGGAGGCCTTGGCGTTCACCCGCACTGCCTTCGATCTGTCCGAGCGCTTCGATGTGCCGTTCTTCATCCGCTCCTCCGTGCGCGTGTCCCACACGAAGACCCCGGTCGAGCGCGGTCCGCGTACCGAGCACGAGCTTAAGCCCTACGAAAGCAATCCGGCGAAGTGGGTTATGATGCCGGCGTTCGCCAAGCCGCGTCGCAAGGTGCAGCTTGAGCGCATCGATCAGCTTTCCGAATGGGTCGAAACCTGCGAGTTCAACCGCGTCGAGCATAAGGGAGCAAGCGTCGGCGTTGTGTGCGCTGGTGCCGCTTATCAGCATGTGGTTGAGGCCCTCCCGGATGCATCGGTGTTCAAGCTCGGCGTCACGTATCCCTTGCCCGCCCAGGCGCTGCGCGAGTTCGAGGCAGGCGTGGATGCCCTGTACGTTGTGGAGGAAGGTTCGACCTACTTGGCCGACGCGGTACGCGCGCTGGGCGTTCGCGTTGCCGATTTCCCGTGCGGTTTGCCGCGCGACGGCGAATTGAGCCCCGGCCTTATCCGCGCGGCGTTCGGGCAGGATGCTCCCGCGCATGCGCAGGCCCCTGCCGACGTTCCGGGCCGCCCGCCCGCGTTGTGCGCCGGTTGCCCGCATCGCCTGGTGTTCAAGG
>CAJMPP010000037.1 GCA_905215325.1 uncultured bacterium
ATGGGGATTCGAACCCCAGATACGCTTTTGGCGTATACACGATTTCCAATCGTGCACCTTCGGCCAGCTCGGTCATCTCTCCGCTTGCTTACGAGCTACATTGCTTTCACGTTTTCTCTCGTGCGCTCATGCAGCGGTTAAGTATTCTACACTATCTAATACGAACTCACAAGAGAAAAATACTCATTGTTTTTGCCATTTTTCGAAACTTGCAGCGGAACATCGAACAGCGAGCTCATCATCCGGTCGGTTAGCATGTCCTCTTTCGTGCCGTCAGCGAACAGCTTTCCCTCCTTGACCAGGACCAAACGCTTGATCTCGGGGATGATGTCCTCCGGATAGTGGGTGATTAGCACGATGCCCTTGCCTGCCCTTGCAAGGTCGCGCATGCTCGAGCGCACATAGTACATGCCTTCCGGGTCCAGTCCCGTGCACGGCTCGTCGAGCAGCAGCGTGCTCGGATCGTGCACGAGGGCGCGAGCGAAGAGCACGCGGCGCGCCTGGCCGCTCGACATGGTCATGATATCCTGATCGGCAAGCTTCGCCACACCCAGCATTTCCATTGCTTCAAGCGCCTTCGCGTGCGTGTGTTCATCCGGATGAACGTGACGCGGAAGGCCGAGCGTGCCGAACAGGCCGCCTTCCACGACATCAACGGCAGGCAGATGGACATTGATCTGCGCCTGCATGGTAGACGACACGATACCCAGCGTTTTGCGCACATCCACCAACGTCGCGCGGGGGTTGCCGTTGAACTTCACCGGAGGCTGCTCACGGTACAGTGGCATCACTTCCCTGGTGATCAGCTTCACGAACGTCGATTTGCCGGCGCCGTTTGGGCCCAGAAGCGCGATGTTCTCCCCTTTTGCAAGCGAGAACTTATCAACGTGGAGGATCATATGGCCCGCTCGCACGACCTCGGCATCGTTGAGCTCGAACAGCGGCTGCGCTTCGGTGCTTTCTTCGCCCATACGCCCATTCCTTCCCAAACGAAGAAGGGAACCCGTTGAAACGGGTTCCCTTCTTATTCTTGCGTTACGCGCCCTTGCAGGCTAGTTTGCCGAAGACTTTCCCTCGGTGTCGGCCGCGCTGGCAGAGTTGTCAGCAGAGGCGTCGGTGCTGGCGGAGGCGTCGCCATCCGTCGAATCAGCAGCCGAAACGTTGGTATCGGCGTTATCAGTGCTGTTGGGGTCTTCGGTCTGATACTTCGACATGTCAACGTCATAAGGCAAGCCGGAAGGCATGTCGTTGATCTTGAGGTCGGAAGAATCCTTCTTCTCCTTCAGCCAGTTCTGGTAGTTCGTGGTCTGGCCCTGGGACTGCAGCGACTGCTTGATGGTCTCCTGCCACTCGGAGGGGATTTGGTCAAGGCTGGTGATCTTCACCGTCTCGGTGCCGTCGTCGGCCTTCTCCTTCGGAGCGTTGTACACATCGGTGCACTTGATGATATGGATGCCGTAGCTGCTGGTAACCAAACCGCTGACCTGGTCTTTTTCAAGGCCGCTCAGCGCATCCGTGTACTCCTGCACAAACGAGCTGGTCTTATCCCAACCCACATCGCCGCCAGCGTCCTTGGAACCCGTGTCCTTGGAGTACTGCTTGGCAGCCTCGGCGAAGTCGAGCTCGCCGGAGTTGATCTTGTTCAGCACGTCCTGAGCGGTTGCCTCATCATCGGAATCGAACAGGATGTGGCTGGAGCGCTTAGCTCCATCGTAGGCACTGGCGTACATCTGCGCATACTGGAGCATATCGTCACTGGAAGGTTCCTCGCTGGAGGTGAAGGTGTTGTAGAGCTCCTTGGCCTTCAGCTGCAGTTCGATTTCAGAACGATACTCGTCCTCGGTCATGCCAGCCTGCTCGAGGGCAGATTGCCACTTCGCATCGCTGTCGTAGTTGGACTTCATCTTGTCGACATAGCTATCGATTTCGGAGCTGTCGACGGTAACGCCCTTTTCCTCGGCACCGGAGTTGATGAGCTCGCGCGTGACGTACGTGTTGATGATCTGCTCGCGCACGCCTGCCGGATCGGTGCCCATCTGAGCGAGGTAATTGCCCCAAGAATCTTCGTCGGTCAGACCCTGCTGCTCACGAACGCTTTGGATATAGTCGGTAACCGTGTCCTCGTAGATTTCGGTACCGTTGATGGTGGCGGCCACCGCGCCCGAACCGGAGTTCTGGTTATTGCTTGAGCAGCCGGCAACGCCCATGACGCACGCCGCCGAAAGACCCATCGCGCAAACCGTTGAGATAATGCGAGATGCCTTCATAAAACCCTTCCTCAAACGCATGAAACCGCTGGACAGACGCGTCCCACGGTCAAATCGAATGCCTTGTGCGTATTTTCCCACACGGCGGAATACGCCTTTCTCCCAGCACAATATGCCCATGCAGGTTTCACAGGAGCTGGGCTTTCCTACATCATCCGAGTTATTTGCCCATAGAAAAAAGGCGGCCCGAAGGCCGCCTTTTGGAGTTCAAGCTGATTCTGCTGCGCTTTGCCGGCGCTCAATCAAACCAAGCTCGAGCACGAAGTCGATACTGAAACGGCTTTTGTGCTATTTCTTGTTCGCCTTCTTGCGCTCGATGGTGCTCAGGATGCGCTTGCGCAGGCGGATGGACTCGGGAGTGACCTCCACCATCTCGTCGTCCTCGATGTACTCCAGCGCCTCTTCGAGCGTGAAGGTGATCGGAGGCGTCAGCTGGATGGCCTTGTCCGCAGTGGAGGAACGCTGGTTGCCCAGGTTCTTCGTCTTGGAGACGTTGACCACCATATCGCCTTCCTTGGCGGACTCGCCAACGATCATGCCCTCGTAGCACTCGTCGCCGGGCTTGACGAACAGGCGGCCACGCTGCTGCAGCGTATCGAGCGCGTAGGCGACCGCCTTGTCGGTTGCCATGGCGATCATGCTGCCGTTCTTGCGGCCGTCCATCTCGCCGGAGTACGGACCGTACTCGCGGAAGTGATGGAACAGCACCGCCTCACCGTGCGTTGCGTTAAGGATGCGGGTCTTCAGGCCCATGGTGCCGCGGGACGGGATGCTGAACGTCAGGTGCGTCATGCTCTCGTCGGAGAACATGTCCTCCATGATGCCGCCAGCGGTGCCCATGACCTCGATGGCCTTGCCGGAGTAGTCGTTCGGCACATCGACGGTGGCTTCCTCGATCGGCTCGAGCTTGTTGCCGTGCTCGTCGGTCTTGTACACGACCTGCGGGCGGCCGACCTGGAACTCGAAGCCCTCGCGGCGCATGGTCTCCATGAGAACGGACAGATGCAGCACGCCGCGGCCGGCAACGCGCACGCCGGACTTGTCTTCGGTCTCGTCGATGCGCATGGAGATGTTGCTCTCCTTCTCGCGCATGAGACGCTCCTTGAGCTGACGGGCGCCGACGATGTCGCCTTCGCGGCCGACCAGCGGGCTGGTGGAAGCCTCGAACACGACTGCCATGGTAGGCTCCTCGACGGCGATGGGCTCCATCTCCACCGGGTTCTCAGGGTCGGTGATGACGTCTCCGATGTCTGCGGCCTCGATGCCGATCACGGCCACGATGTCACCGGCGTGGGCCTCGGGAACCTCGGTCTTGCCAAGATTCTCGAAGGTGTAGACCTTGCGGATGGTGGCGTTGTACTGGTTGCCGTCGGGCTGCACCACCAGCACCTGCTCCTTCTCATGCAGGGTGCCGCTGTGCAGGCGGCCGACGCCGATACGGCCCTCGTAGCTGCTGTGATCGACGGTGCAGACCTGCAGGGCCACCGGACCTTCTGCATCAACCTCAGGGCACGGGATCTCGTTGACGATGGTGTCGAGCAGCGGAACCATGTCCATGTTGCCGTCCTCGGGCTCAAGACGGGCATAGCCGTTGACCGCGGAAGCGTACACCACAGGGAAGTCAAGCTGCTCGTCGGAAGCACCCAGCTCGACCATCAGGTCGAACACCTTGTCAACGGCGCCCTCAGGATCGGCGTTGGGACGGTCGATCTTGTTCACGACGACCACGATGCGCAGACCGCGCTCGAGAGCGTGGGAGAGAACGAAACGCGTCTGGGGCTTGGGACCCTCGTAGGCGTCGACGATGAGCAGGGCGCCGTCGGCCATGTTCAGCACGCGCTCCACCTCGCCGCCGAAGTCGGCATGGCCGGGTGTGTCGATGACGTTGATCTTGACGCCCTTATAGTGAATGGAGATGTTCTTGGACAGGATGGTGATGCCGCGCTCGCGCTCCTGATCGTTGGAGTCCAAGACGCGCTCCTGCACTTCCTGGTTCTCACGGAACACGTGGGACGACCACAGCAGGCGGTCGACCAGCGTGGTCTTACCGTGGTCGACGTGCGCGATGATGGCAACGTTGCGAAGGCCTTCTTGCTTCATACGGGTGTGCTACTCCTCTTCAGATTCTTGCGCGATCTTGCGCTCTTCCCTATTCAATTCGTCAATATGCTCGGTAAGCGTGTTGATGGAACGTTGCGATGATACCACCTGGACAATCCCCCAGATGGCCGCAGTGCTTGCTATGGCGGCAACCACACCGAACAACCCAAAAGGGCGTCGACCGCAGAACAAGGCCACCAGCCCGCCGATAGCCGCCATGCCAAGGCCGTTGCGGCGTTCGTCATACACCGCATCGCGTTGGCGCACCAGCTGCGTCCGAGCCGCGGCTATGCCAGCAAGGCGAGCATCGACATCGTCATAGGACGCGCGCGCTGAACGCGCCGAGGCCGAGGAGCCGCTCGCTTTCCTGCGGCCCTTGGACGATGTCAGGAAATCGTAGGCCTCCTGCAGATTCTTGAACTGCTCGGTTGCCCGGTCTTGCAGCTTTTTGTTGGTGGCAAAGCGGTCGGGGTGCAAGATCTGCGCCGTTTCGCGATAAGCAGTCTTGATATCCTCGTCGGTAGCGTCCTCATCCAATCCCAAGGCACGCAATGCTTCCAGACGGTTCATGACACCTCGCTTATCAGCTCGACCGTTTCCTACCCCGATACGAAAGCAGGCCCGTTTCCGGACCTGCGGGCAAAAAAAATGCAGGTCCGTTCCCGGACCTGCAAATAATCTTAAATGGTGGAGGTTAGGGGGATCGAACCCCTGACCTCAGGCTTGCAAAGCCCGCGCTCTCCCAGCTGAGCTAAACCCCCAACTCGCACTTTACAATAATAAACGCTCCACCGGCAAACTCGGCTCACGGTGGAGCGTTTATCGCAAATACTGGTGGGCCCGAATGGATTTGAACCAGCGACCTCACGCTTATCAGGCGTGCGCTCTAACCAACTGAGCTACGGGCCCCTTCGAAAAGTGCTCGTTTATTATAACCAGGTCTTCCAAGAATGGTCAAGAAGAATTTTCAACTTTTTGGAAAATTATTTCCAACTGCTCTTTTACAGAAGAAACCGCAGGTCAGAGCCCTAATCATGCGTATAATCCCTTGTATAGAGGCGTTTGAAGGGCTCAATATTATATATAAGTGAGTCACTTATAGTTAGGAGCAAGCTTGGTTCCCATCGCTGTGCAAAAGATCATTATCGGAAGCGCACCGGGTCCCTCCATCCTTGTGCTGCAGCCTATCGAGGAGAGCCCCGTGCCTGGCGTATCGCGTATCGTGCCCATTATGGTTGGCGCCGCTGAAGCGGCTCAGCTGCATTTGGCCGTCACGCATACCAAGGTTTCACGCCCCACTACACACGACCTGCTGCTCGACGCCCTCACCAACCTTGATGCAAGCGTCGACCATGTCCTTATCGACAAGGTGAAAGGTTCGCTGTTCTTCGCGAAGCTCACATTGTGCCAGCACGGAAGGCTCATTGAGCTTGACGCCCGCCCCAGCGATGCGCTATCCCTGGCTTTGCGCGAGGAAGCCCCGCTCTACATCGACGAGAAGGTGCTCGAACGCGCTTCGTACCCCTACATTGCTCGAAAGCCTATCGAGGACGAGTCCGTCGAAGATGAGCTTGAGGAGTTCCGCTCGTTCTTGGAGAACCTCGACCCGAAGGATTTCTCGTAACGAAACGGCGAGAGTGTACTTGCATCAAGCACGCTCTCGCAAGAAGCTGGCTCAACCATGCTCTTCCCAACCGGGATGTTTCACGTGAAACATCCCGTGCTGCCATCGAATCGCTATGCTACATATCGCCTTGATCGGTTTCCGGGCTCACCGCAATCCTCCCCGAGACCATAAAACTCGTATCCGGCATAGTCCCAATCGAAAACCAAGGTAGGTATTAGCTGGCGCGCAATCGAATCGCGCTTCCCTATTCGAACACGCCGCCCCCTCCTTGCACTGCCCACAACGCCGCACCCCTACTGCTGCACAGCAACATGCCCATACAACAAGAAAGCCGCCCCTTGCGGAGCGACTTTCTCAATCGTTCGTATATCCCTGAAGCTGGCTATTCTTCCATTTCGTCGATGGACGACTCATCCAACTCTTCGGCGCCGTCGGCGTTAGCGGCACGCTTCTTCTTGCCGTGGGCGGCGATGGCGACCGCGGTCACGCGGTCGTTCTCGGCAACGTTCATGACGCGTACGCCCTGCGTGGAGCGGCCGAGCTCGGAGATGCCCTCGACGGAAGTGCGCACCACGACGCCCTCCTCGGACATGATCATGATCTCGTCATCGGCACCGACGATCTTCATGGCAGCCAGCAAGCCCTTCTTCTCCGTCATGGTGATGGTGAAGACGCCCTGACCCCCGCGATGATGCGACGGATACTCCGAGATGGGCGTGCGCTTGCCGTAGCCCTTCTCGGTGATGACGAACAGATCGGTCTCGGGGCGAGCGATCTCCATGCCGAGCACCTTGGCATCGGCCGGCGCGTTCATGCCGCGCACGCCCATGGTGCCGCGCCCCATGGCGCGCACTTCGTCCTCGGGCCACATGATGGCCTTGCCGGCGGACGACACCATGATGACGTTCTCGCCCTGAGCCACGCGGCGCACGCTGATAAGGCGGTCGCCGTCCTTGAGGTTGATCGCGATAAGGCCGTCACGACGCGTACGGTCGTACTGCTCCATGGAAGTCTTCTTCACCATGCCGTGCTCGGTGGCGAACATGAGGTACTCGTCGGTCGGGAAGTCCTTCGTCGCGATGACGGCGCTGATGGTCTCGCCCTTCTCAAGCGGCAGCAGGTTCACGATGGCCGTGCCGCGCGCATGGCGGGATGCCTCAGGCAGCTCGTAGACCTTCAGGCGATATACCTTGCCCTTAGTGGAGAAGAACAGCATGAAGGAGTGCGTGGACGCGACGAACAGGTGCTCGACGTAGTCGTTGTCCTTCAGGTTCACCGCCTGCATGCCCTTGCCGCCGCGCTTTTGCTGACGGTACGTGGCAACGGGCAGGCGCTTGACGTAGCCGGCCTTCGTGACCGTGACGACCATACTCTCCTCGGCGATGAGGTCTTCGACGTCGAGATCCTTGGCGGCATCGGAGAGCTGCGTTCTGCGGGGAGTGTCGAACTTCTTCTTGATCTCCTGCAGCTCCTCCTTGATGATGTCGCGCACCAGCTGAGGATCGGAGAGCACGCGGTTGTAGTACGCGATCTTCTCGCGCAGCTCCTCCAACTCGGACTGGATCTTCTCGCGTTCCAAACCGGTCAGTCGACGCAGGCGCATCTCCAGGATGGCGGTGGTCTGCTTGTCGGTCAGGCCGAAGCGCTCGGTCAGCCGAGCCGCCGCCTCCTTGTCCGTTTGCGAGGAGCGGATGATGCTGATGACCTCGTCGATGTGGTCGAGGGCAACCACATAGCCTTCCAGGATATGGGCGCGCTCCTCGGCTTTTGAGAGCTCGTAGCGCGTACGACGCACGATAACGTCTTCCTGGTGGGCGATGTAATAGTGCAGCGTCTCCTTCAGGGAGAGCACACGGGGCACGCCGTCGACGAGCGCCAGCATGATGACGCCGAAGCCCACCTGCAGCTGCGTGTGCTTATACAGCTTGTTGAGCACCACCTGCGGGATGGCGTCCTTCTTCAGCTCGATGATGATGTCGATGCCGTGACGATCGGCGCCGTCGTGGATGTTCGAGATCTCGGGAAGCTTCTTCTCGCGAACCAGCTCGCCGAGCTTCTCGAGCAGGCGCTGGCGGTTCACCTGGTACGGGATCTCCGTGACCACGATGGAGCTTTTGCCGTTCTTGCCCTCTTCGATCTTGCACTTCGCGCGCACGGTAAGGCTGCCGCGGCCCGTCTCATAGGCATCCAGGATGCCCTTCTTGCCCATGATGATGCCGCCGGTCGGGAAATCCGGGCCGGGAAGGGCAGTCATGAGCTCGGCGGTGGTCACCTCGGGGTTGTCGAGCATCATGCACGTGGCGTCGATGGTCTCGCCGAGGTTATGCGGCGGGATGTTGGTCGCCATGCCGACGGCGATGCCGTTGGAGCCGTTAACCAGCAAGCTGGGGAAGCGCGCGGGCAGGACCGTGGGCTCTTCCAGGCTTTCGTCGTAGTTGGGCTGGAAGTCGACCGTTTCCTTGTCGAGGTCGCGCAGCAACTCCATGGCCGCCTTGCCCAGACGCGCCTCGGTGTAACGCATTGCTGCTGCCGAGTCGCCGTCGATGGAGCCGAAGTTGCCATGGCCGTCGATAAGCGGAACGCGCATGCTGAACGGCTGGGCCAAGCGCACCATGGTGTCGTACACGGCGAAGTCACCATGGGGGTGATACTTGCCGATAACGTCGCCGACGGTACGGGCCGACTTCATATGAGGACGGTTCGGCGTATAGCCGGACTCGTTCATGGCGTACAGGATGCGGCGATGGACCGGCTTCAGGCCGTCGCGCACATCGGGCAGAGCGCGGCTGACGATGACGCTCATGGAATACTCCAGGAACGAAGAAGCCATCTCCTTGCCCAGATACGCCGCACGAACGGTGGTGCCTTCGCCGCCGTTTGCATCCTCGATGATGGAGCCGTGGGGGTTGGCGACGGTGGACATGTCGATAAGCGAGCGGGCCTTATCCTCTTCGGACACCGGGCCCGACGTTACCGTATGGCCGGGCTCGGGCTGCTCGACGTCCTGCTCGCCGGCGTCCGCCGCGTCTTCCTCAGCGGCATCGACCAAGCGCTTCAGATCGTCGGGAAGCTCCTCGCCGCCCTGACCATCGCGGTTGTCAGTGTTATCTGCCATTCAATTCTCCTAGATGTCCAAGAATCTAACGTCGCGGGCGTGCTTCTGGATGAACTCCTTGCGCGGCTCGACCTGGTCGCCCATAAGCTCGCTGACCGTGCGCTCTGCCTCGGCGGCATCGTCGATGCTCACCTGCAAAAGCGTGCGGGTGGCGGGCTCCATGGTGGTTTCCCACAGCTGCTCGGGATCCATCTCGCCCAGGCCCTTGTAGCGCTGCACGTCGAACTTCTCGGAACCGCCCATTTCCTCGAGCTCGCGGCTCAGGCTGTTCTCATCGTAGATATAGCGCTCGATCTTCGTGGAGCGGGTGTTCTTCTTCTTCACACCGAAGATGGGCGGGCATGCGATGTAGACATAACCGCGGTTAATGAGCTCGGGCATGTAGCGATAGAAGAACGTCAGCAGCAGGATGCGGATGTGCGCGCCGTCGACGTCGGCATCGGTCATGATGATGATGCGGTGATAACGCGCCTGGTCGGCGTCGAAATCCTCGCCGATGTTCGTGCCGATGGCCGTGATAAGCGAGCTGATGGTATCGCTGGACAAGGCGCGATGCAGGCCGGCGCGCTCGACGTTCAAGATCTTGCCGCGCAGCGGCAGGATGGCCTGCGTCTTGCGGTCGCGCGCCTGTTTGGCGCTGCCACCTGCGGAATCGCCCTCTACA
This sequence comes from uncultured bacterium, assembly GCA_905215325.1. Taxonomy (GTDB): domain Bacteria; phylum Actinomycetota; class Coriobacteriia; order Coriobacteriales; family Eggerthellaceae; genus Senegalimassilia. Next base: position 9,774 of record CAJMPP010000037.1, read on the forward strand.
ATGAAGATTTCGGACTCTTCGGGCTTTTTGGACGAGCAGTCCGCCAGCTTGCCCGGCAGGGCGAACGAGTCGAGCACGCCCTTGCGGCGCGTCATCTCGCGGGCCTTGCGGGCGGCCTCACGGGCCTTCAGGGCCTGCGTTGCCTTGCCGATGATGCGTTTAGCCGGCGCAGGATTCTCCTCCAGGTACTCGGCCAGACCCTGCGTGACGGCGTTTTGCACGAGCGGACGGATCTCGGAATTGCCGAGCTTCGTCTTCGTCTGACCCTCGAACTGCGGGTCGTGCAGCTTGACGGAGATGACGGCCGCCAAGCCCTCGCGCGTATCGTCGCCGGAGAGGTTGTTGTCCTTTTCCTTCAGGATGCCCTTGCTGCGCGCGTACTCGTTGATGGTACGCGTGACGGCCTGCTTGAAGCCATCGAGGTGCGTGCCGCCTTCGTGCGTGTTGATGTTGTTGGCGAATGCCATGACGGAGTTCGCGGAAAACGACGTGGACCACTGCATGGCCACCTCGACCGTGCCGTCGACGCTTTCGGCCTCGAAGTAGATGGGCTTGTTCAGCGTTTCGCGGCCCTCGTTAAGATAGGTCACGAAGTCGATGATGCCGCCTTCGTACTGGAACACATCGCTATGCGGCTCGGGCGAGGCATCCGACACGATGAGGCTCGGGTTTGCGCGCTCGTCGGTCAGCGTGATCTTCAAACCCTTGTTCAGGAACGCCATCTCACGGAAGCGCGCCGCAAGCACGCTGTAATCGTAGATGGTGGTCTCGGTGAAAATCTCGGGGTCGGGCCAGAAGGTCACCGTGGTGCCGGTATGGTCGGACGTGCCCACCTCATGCAGCTTCTCGCAGGTTTTGCCCTGCTCGAAGGCGATCTGGTATTCCTTGCCGTCGCGGCGCACGTTCACCTGGACGCGCGTGGACAGCGCATTCACAACCGACACGCCCACGCCGTGCAGGCCGCCGGATACCTTATAGCCCTCGCCGCCGAACTTACCGCCGGCGTGCAGCACGGTCAAAACAACCTCAACCGTGGGGATTTTTTCCTTGGGGTGCTCATCGACCGGGATGCCACGTCCGTCATCGGAGACGGTGATGGAGTTGTCGGGGTGAATGGTCACCTCGATATGGCTGCAGTAACCGGCCAAAGCCTCGTCGACCGCGTTGTCCACGACCTCGTAAACCAGGTGATGGAGACCGCGCGGGCCCGTGGAGCCGATATACATGCCAGGACGCTTGCGAACAGGTTCAAGGCCTTCGAGGACCTGAATGTCCGAGCCGTCGTAATGATCAGGTTTTGCTGCCACTGACACGCTCCTCTAGTATTGAATGTTTCGATTCCGGATGGTTCCGGAACCTAGTAATTCTATCACAACGCGTCTTGGCACCGGCGCTCTTCACGCCCTTTACAGGCCTTCAGATGCCTTCTAAGGCATGATTTTCGCTCTAAAGACCACTTTTGCCGTTTTTTGAACTCCCTGGCTTTTCGCTTGCCTCCAAGGCTTTCAGAATTGATTCCCTGAGGCGCCTGTCCTCAACGCCGGCAGCCTGCTCGCGCAAACGGGCCGCGGCCTCTGAGCTGATGAGCGGCTCCGGGGTGCGCACAGCCTGGGCCGCCTGCTGCGCGGAGCGCACCGCCTCCTCGCGAAACGGGTGGCGAGCCTTCATGTCGAAGCGAGCGGGCTTGATGGAGAACAGGGCCACATGCTCGCCCTGCTCGTTGAGGCGGATCTTGAGCATCTCCTGGCGAGCATCGATGTCCGAGCGGATCATAGCATCGTCGCAATACACCACGAGCAGGGTCTTGCCCGCGGGCACGCGCGCCGCCATAGGGTCGTTGGCCTGCTCGGGCTTCATGATGTACACGCCGTTGGTGTGGTCGAGCACCAGCGGCGCCGAATCGCGATACACGGCCTCCACGGCGCACCTCCAGCGCACGTGCACCTCCGCAACGCGCTGGGAACGCGCCGCCTGCGCACCGGAGGCGCCGAGGCTTCGCAGCAATTGCTGCAGCCCGCTGCCAAGATCGGCCATCATTCACCATCCTTCCGCTCAAGGGGCAAACGCACGACGCGGGCCGCTGCGAGCAGATCCTCGTCAAAATACGCCAGGTTCGCCGTGGTTATAAACGTTTGGATATCCCCCGAGACGAACCTCACCAGCGCGCGGCGGCGCTGCTCATCGAGCTCGCTCATCACATCGTCGAGCAGCAACACCGGCTGCTGGCCCAGAAGGTCGCAGATAAGCGTGACTTCCGCCAGCTTGAACGCCAGCACCGCCGAGCGCTGCTGGCCCTGGCTCCCGTACACGCCAACCGGACGCCCCTCGATGAAGAACTCGATGCGGTCGGCATGGGGTCCCACCAATGAGCGATGGCGGGCGCGTTCCTGCTCAATCGACCCCGCAAGAGCCGCGGCGAAGCGTTCGCGGGCCTCGTCGCGGTCGATCGTTTCGCCGGCATCGAGCCATTCGCCCTCGGCAAGCCACGACGGCGCGTAGCGGGCCGACAGCGTTTCCCGATTCCCCACGATCTCGGCGTAATAGCTTGCCATGGACTCCGCCAGCTTGCCGAACAAGGCCGCCCGATAACACACCAGTTGAGCACCGCAGGTAACCATCAGATCGTTCAAACTCTCCAGCAAAAGCGGCGATGCTTCGTCTTTCAGCAACGAGTTCTTGTGGCGCAGCACCTTTTCGAAGTCTCGGCGTATCAGGTAATGGTTGCGCGAAAGCTGCGATCCCACAGCGTCCAGCGCATTGCGGCGGGTAGTGCCCGAACCCTTCGCCAGGTTCAAATCGTCAGGGGTGAACGTGACCGAAGGGATGACGCCCTTCAGGTCCGCCGTCCGTTTCTGCTTGCCGTTGAGGGTGAACCGGCGCTTGCCCGCCTCGATCGTCAGGCCCAGCTCCAACAGCCTGCTCTCGTCGGCGGCAGTTGCATGCAGGCGCGCAAAATCGGCGCGCTCGCGCACAAGCTGCACCCCGGTGGGATTCCTGAACGACGTTTGCGCCGTAAGTAGCTGAATCCCTTCCACAACGTTGGTCTTGCCGACGGCATTGGGCCCCACCAGCACGGTCAAGGGCCCGATGTCGCTCAAGCGGAAATGCTCATAGCTGCGAAAGTCATCGAACGCAACGTCTTTGATGCGAAGGCTCATGCAACGCCTTCGCTGCTAGGAAATGCGCACAGGCATGACCAGGTACAGGAAGTTCTCGCCTTCGCCGGCTTTGAAGATGCCCGGTTTCATGCCCGACTGGACCTCCAAGAACACGTCGTCGGTGTTCACCGAACCCAAGCCATCGAGCACGTATGCGTAGTTGAAGGCGATCTCGACGTTCTCGCCCTCGCCCTGGCACGCCAGCGTCTCCTGGGCGCTGCCCACATCCTGGGCGGCGGCGGAAAGCTGCACGGTCTGGCTTTCCACGTCGATGGCGAACTTCACCGGCGAGCTTTGCTGACCCAGAATCGACGTACGCTTCACACCGGAAACAAGGTGGCTCACGTTGAGACGCACGCGCGTTGCATAAGAATCGGGCAACAGCTGGCGATAGTTCGGGAAATTGCCCTCGATGCGACGGTTGATGAACACGGTGTCGTGATAGGTGACCACGATCTGGTTCTCCGCCAAGGCGATGGTCAGCGGGTCGTCCGTACGCGTCAGGGAAGCAAGCTCCTGCAGGAACGAGCCGGAGATAACGGCATGGAAGCCCTCGGCCGCGGGTTCGCCAAGCTGGGCCTCGGTGATGGCAAGGCGATAGGAGTCGGTTGCCACCATCTTCAGCGTCTCGCCCTCGAACGTGATGAGCACGCCGGTGAGGATGGCGCGGCTCTCGTCCTTGGATACCACGCGCGCCACGCGCTTGACCATGGACGAGAACTGAGAGAACGGGATGGAGATGGCCTGCTGGGTATCAACGTGAGGGAATCCCGGAAAGTCCTCGGCATCCAGCGTCTTGATGGAGAACGAGGAGGCATCGCATGTGATGACGGCGGAATCCTCGCCCGTTTCAACATGCACGGCGGCATCGGGCAGATTCTTCACGATGTCGAAGAACAGCTTGCCGGGAAATACCGAGCGCCCTTCCTCTTCCACCAAGGCCGGGATGGTGAACTGAATGGACAACTCCAAGTCGGTTGCCTGCAGCGTCAGGTTGTCGTTGTGGGCATCAAGGTAGATACCCGAAAGAATGGGCAGCGTGGAACGGGTGGCAATGCCCTTGAGCACAACGGCGAGCGCATCCTGCAGTTCCGATTGGTTGATGCTGAATTTCACTGGCTCCTCTTTCCTTTTACATAAGACGTTGCTCCATGATAGATGGTTCACGCAACGTTGTTATTTATCTTCAATGCTTTTCTTTTAATAATAGGTTTTTGAATAGTAGTAATAATAAGCGGGGTGGAAATGTTGAGAACTCGCAAAACCCCATGTCATTCTTGAAAAGTAATTCAACTTCGAATGTTGGTTGCCTGTTCCCTCCATCCACCGCGATTATTGACTACATTATCTTTCCCCTTGAGTTCGATGGTTTTCGCCATGTTTTACGATGTTTATCCCCATGTTTTCCTGATTCCTTAAAAGTGCCTGGTCAACCCGGTTGTTTCACGTGAAACATTGCGTATTTCTCGATGGTGTTGCGTTATAGCTCGCGGATAATCTGCCTGAGCGCTTCCATCTCCTCGCGGGCTACACGGTTCTCCTTCATCTTCGCCTCGATGTTGCCTACCGAATACATGATGGTCGAGTGGTCCCTGTTGAACTTCTTCCCGATGTCCCCATAGGGGATGTCGAGCAGCTGTCGGCACAGGTAGATGGCGGTTTGGCGTGCGTGGGCGATGTTGCGCGTCCTCTTCTTTCCCACGATGTCGGTGTGGCTGACCTTGAAGAAGTCTTCCGTCACCTTCAGGATGTCATCTGCGGTGAGCCTTTTGCTGGGGCCGCCCGAGAAGTGGTTCTCCAGCAATTTGCGCACATCGGCCACGGTGATATCCGAGCCTTCCCCGCACTTCATCTTGACGATGACGTTGGTCACTGCGCTTTTCAGCTCTCGGATGTTCGACCCAGAGCTTTCGGCAATGCATATCTGGACGTCTTCAGGCATGTTGATGGGCCCGGATTGCTCCATATCCTCGTATTCGCGGATGAAGCTTTTGACGATGCTCAGCTTGGTCTCGATCTCCGGCGGCTGGATATCGAACGTGCCACCGGAGTTGAAGCGCGTCTTGTAGCGTTCATCGATATCGATGTTCTTCGGCGCGCGGTCGGCGGAGAGCACGACCTGCTTGCCTTGGCTTGTCAGCTTGTTGAATATCTGGAACATGATGTCGAGCGTCTGCTTCTTGCCCTGCAGTTGCTGGACATCGTCGACGAGGAGGACGTCGGCTTCCTCGTAGTACATCTTGAAGTTCTTGTAGCTGGACTTCTCCGTGTCGTGCGCCGCAGATGCGTCCATGTAGTCCTCGAGCAGCTCGTTGGAGTCTTTGTACACGACTTGCAAGTTAGGCATGTTGCTGTTGATGTAGTTCTGTATGGCTCGGAGCAGATGCGTCTTGCCCAGCCCCGACCTTCCGTAGATGAACAACGGGTTCAGGTGCGGCTTGCCCGGGGTTTCGGCAACCGAGACGGCCATGGAATACGCCATGCGGTTCGAGTCGCCGATGACGAAGTTCTCGAACGTGAGCGTCGAGGTGACGGAGTTGTTCGGCGCAGGTTGAGCGGCCTCGTTGCTATCGGCCGAGATGGCCTGCGGGGAGGGGTCTTGCGGGTTAGGGGCGACGGGCGCCGGGGCGGTTTGCTGCTCCGGCGCGCTTGCGGGAGCAGCAACGGGGGCAGCGGCGGCCTGCTGCTCCATTGCGGTAGCCGGTGCTGCCATGGAGGCGGGCGCCGGGGCTGCCGGGTGGCCAGGGTTGGGCTGCGCCGTCGTTTGGGCCGACATCGCGGTCGGCGCTTCGGTTGCCCGCATCGTCGCTGCTGCGGGGTCTGTTGCTTGTTGTGCGGCGGCGGGATTAGCTGCTCCCGCAGCGGTAGTTTGCGCTGTTGCTTGCGGCGTGGGCGCGGGGGCAGCAGCTGGAGCCGCAGTGATCGGCGTGACGGGGGCTGCGGCGGGGTTGGGCGCGGCTGCCGGTGCAGCCGTTGCCGCCGGAGCCGGTGCAGCCGGAGCGGCCGCAGGAGCCTGCGATTCGTCAATGCCGATGAGCACGTCGAAAGGCACCCCGCGAATCTCTTCGAGGGCGCGCTTGATGTGGTCGATGTAATGGCGTTCGATGAAGTTCTTGATGAATTCCGTATTAGCGGTCAGCATCATGAACCCGTCGCTTGCGGCTTGGGGGAATAGCTGGCTGAACAGCGCATCCACCTGGGGGCCTATGATCCCCTCATAGCTTTTGACGCGGTTGCATACCTCCGCCCATAGCTGATTGATTTCTTCCGTGTTCATAAGCAGGCCTTCGATCATGCGCTTTCGGGTGTGTTCGCCTTGCGCGGTTTCGGTTCGTTGAAAACTGATTGTCGCCGTGTTTTACAGCAGCTGCGCAACCTGGATACCCAGGTTCGTGAGCATGCGCTTTTTCCCGGACATTTTCAAAAGGCCGATACCTTCCAGCTTTTTCAGCGTGTTATGCACGCTTGATTGCGCCGCTCCGGTCAGTTTGACCACGTCCGATACGCCCAGCACCCCTTCTTTCAGGTAGATGACGAGGAAGTCCTTCTCGCGCTGGGACAAGGACGCGATAATCGGCTGCGCATCCACCGGCGCGGGTTGAACCTGCGGTTGCTGTTGCATTTGCTGGCCGTAGGGGTAGCCCATCGGTTGCTGGATGGGTGCTTGCATGTAGCCCTGCTGAGCAGCCGGTGCGTATCCGGGCTGCGCGAACTGCTGAGGGGTTGCGTATGCCATCTGCGGAGCCTGCTGGTATGCCTGCATGGGCGGCTGGGCCGCAAACCCCGGTGCGTATTGAGCCGAAGGATGAGCATATGCGGGCTGGGCGTTGTATGCGGGTTCGTGATCCTCCTCGGCGATTCGATAGCGCGGCGCCGCGGGTTCGGAATGCTCTGCGTCCTCGTCTTCCTCGACATGGTCGACCTCCAGTTCCTTGGGAAGCTGCGGATTGCTGCCGTTGGCGCTGATGGTGACCACCGATCCCGTGCCGAGATTGTCCTCGATGCTGATGGTTCCGTGAGTGAAGTCGAGGTATTCCTTCACGATGGGGAGGCCCGACCCTACGCCGCGGATATAGCTTTTCATGGGCTCGATGGCGGAGGTGAATCCGGGCAGTTGCGCACGATCTTTGCAAGCGATGCCCGGCCCCTGGTCCGCGAAGCGGATGGTGCAGCCGTGATCGAGGATGGATACCGTGGCTTCCTGGAATCGTGCGTGTATGAAGTTCTCCGAAACCTCGCGGATAACCGTGTAGGGGATGGTGCCGCCTGCCGCCTGCGATTGCTGGTATACGTTCGTCGCCAGGCTTTCAATGAATTCGCCGGTGGGAGCGGGCTGGATTTCTGTGACGCGCGGCGCGCTCAGCAAGTTGTCGTATAGGGCGATACGTGCAACCGAATTCACGTGAGTGAAGTCGAAACCCTCATCATCGTTGTTTTCAGGCGATTCCTGATGCTGTTCTTGCTCGCTCATCTGCGCTTTTACCGCTTTCCACATTCGTCGTTTTCCAAAGTTTTACACATTTTCGGGAAAAATCCTTGAAAAGTGTACCTTCTTTTCCCATCGAATTCCATTCAACTGGGCAAATTCCGGAATCGAATGTGGAAAAATCACTATTGATTGAAAGTTTTTCACAACGATGAACTCACTGTTTCCTTCGTTTTCCACTTTCTATTCAAAGATTGTTGAAAACCGGAATGAAAACCCGAATAAGTGTGAAAAACAGAGGTGCAGAGGTTTTCGACACTGTTGAAATTCTAGCTTGTTCCGACAAGTTTCGATGGCTTTTTTCAGCTGGCGAGAGGGTTTCGCCGTGGGATTTGGAGAGCACCAGGTCAGTTGTGCATTCCAATGAAAAAGCATCCTAATGATGCTGTAAATAGCGGAAAAATGCCTGTTCAGAAGCGTGTTGAAAACTATGCACATGCCTAATTGCCTGGTCAACCGCTTGCCTGTTTGCGTTTTCGAGCGATTCGGAAACGTGCGATTCATTGTTTTTCCACAGCGCTTTTCGAATGAATTCCAAGTTTTCAACGTTTTCCACAATTGACGGAATCGCTCGATGAGGAGAAGTGCGTTTTTCTAGCCGTTCGTTGCGGGTTTCGGGGCGCGTTTCCTTCTTTTTGCGGGTGTCGATCGGCCGCAGGGCCCGTTTTCGTTGAACGTCGCTTCATTGCCTTTATCGGT
>CAJMPP010000038.1 GCA_905215325.1 uncultured bacterium
AAACCCATCCAGGCATTCCGAGCGCTCGATTGCGAAGCGCAGAGAATCGATAAGCATACGTTGCATTCCCCTATCACCATCGGCCAGCCCGAAAACGGTCATATGCGTTCGGGCCTGCTTGCGCAGTTTTCTTCGATAACGTGCGCATTTTTTCAAGGTGAAAAGTGTATCACGCACCTTCTTCGTCGCTCGAGACGCTAAACCCAAGCCACACGTAAACAGCAACATCTGTTCGTTTTACGAACTACACGCTAGCTTTCCACGAGAACCCCCAAATCACGGTTTGGCAATGAGGGAATGACCGGAGGCAACCGCGTCAAACGCGCGAACAAGCAGTTTTGATATCCGATAGATGGTACTGCATGATTTCTTGGATTATCTGGCATTATTCGGCATCTCCGATATGAAATGAGGTTTCATCGGTGTTATCTATATATCCAGATAACATAACGATTTTGCAGCGTAAAAGCTGCGTACAACATCATTCGATATACTGCTGTTTGAACTAAACCGGAATCGAAGGGATCGACCATGCCGCGCGAAACGATAAAAGACAAAAGGGAGCGCGCGATAACCATCGCCCAAAGAATGGACGAGCACTTTCCAGCCGCCGAATGCGCGCTGCATTATTGGGGCGACCCCTTTAAACTGACTATAGCAGTGTTATTGTCGGCGCAAACCACCGACAAAGGCGTGAACAAGGTCACGCCAGCATTATGGGAGCGCTATCCAACGCCGCAGGCCCTAGCCAATGCCGAGGTGAGCGAAGTCGAAGAAATCATCCGCACCATCGGATTTCATCACGCAAAAGCAGCAAACTGCATCAAGTGCGCCCGTATGGTGATCAGCGACTTCGGCGGCGAAATCCCTCAAGATATGACGTTGATCCAAAAGCTGCCCGGCGTAGGACGCAAAACCGCGAACGTGGTGCTTAACGAGGCGTTCGGCATCGTGGAAGGCATTGCAGTCGACACGCACGTGTTCCGCATCGCGCACAAGCTGAAGTTGGTGGGGCCCTCGGCAGATACTCCCCAGAAAACCGAAGACGCACTTCTCAAGCTTTACCCGAAGCAGTATTGGGGTCCGATCAACCATCAGTGGGTGCTGTTCGGTCGCCAAACATGCATTGCCCGTCGCCCAAAATGCGAGGAGTGCTTCCTGTCCGAGCTCTGCCCCTCCGCCGGCAAAAAGTGATAGGCGTTGTTGTGGTTGTAAAGAACAACCACAACAACGCCTAAATCGCAAAAGATCGTTTAACGGAAATAAGCAAGCGCCACAAAGTTGACCGTGGAGTGCTCCATCCCGATACAGGCTTCGCAAAAGTGAGACTATAGCGGCCAGCTAACTTGCGCAAAAACGCGGGCGTTGCTTCGACCACAAAGCCCAGAATAGCTAACGGACCACATGTTACTTTACGGAAAGAGGGCACCCCAGTCGTGCCAGTTCGCCGACCACAACATCTACCAGCAACGGCAACGCATCATGCACAGGCCTGGTAAGCCCTTCGGTCGCTTCGGCAGGAGAGGCGTTTTCCACCTGCATACCCAAGCACAGACCCTCGGCCTGATATCCCAACAGCGCAGCTGAATCGAACAAGTCGATAAGCTTCAGGTCATGCAAGCTTGCCGTGATACCCACATGGCGCGCCATCGCATCAGGCGCATACCGCAGCACCGTGCCGGCAGGCTGACCGGAATCGTCCACCGCATCCACGGTGATGATCACGTCGAATTCCCGCACACGATCGATCATAGCAAGCGACAGGCAGCCAAGGTCTAGGAGCTCAACGTTATCAGGGATGTCGTACGATGCTATAAGCTCGTCATAGACGGCAGGCCCGATGCCATCGTCAAGCATCAATCGATTGCCAACGCAAAGGACCGCCACGCGCTGAGGGCGCAATTCCTCAGGAACGGCCACATTGCTGGCAACGTACTCCCGCAAACCCCAGCCATCTTGCACATCTGTCATACGCTACCCCTCCATACCCGGACGGATCAACAGGTTGTACCACGTAGCGAAGCCGAGCATTGCAAGCCCGATCACTATGCAAACCACGGCCCAAATGCGCTCACGGCGCACGTACGTTTCCTTGGAAATGCCGCGAGCTACCGCACGATGCGCCGCAAAAGGCTGACTAAGGCGCGAAAACAAAAAGGTTACCGCAACCAACACAACACCGATAATCACGGCAAGCGCAATCGCAAGCGGCGTACGTTCCGAGTACGCAGCATAAAACAAATTGTCGGCAACCAACCACAAAGGATAGAACAAGATGGTAGCCCAGAAACCATGAGCAGGACCCCAAATAGGAGGCAGGAACAGTGCTCCGATGTTCCAACGTGGAATACCTTCAAGGAACTTCTCTTCGCAAGCAATCTGTTCTTTGGTTAACTCAGCCATACATAACCAATCTATCAGGGGATATGACGCACACAACATGGTCTCAGATAATTGTACCCACACGTCAGCGCATTGTCGGCGCAAGGTGAAAATCGTCACAGGATTTCATGCGCCGAACCATATCCAATACCAACGATGCCTAGCACAGCGACATCCGTTCCTGGCTTCCACCCTTCCATCATCGCTCGATTACGCCAAGTTCCACAGCACACGCGTGCTCGCGAATCCTCGTCCCCACCATCAACCAATAGCATGCATCAACGCTAAGCAAGTCGATTTGGCATTACCGAGACCCCATTACCTCAAGATGCAAAAAAGCCCGACCGCCGAAGCAATCGGGCTTTCAAATCAGCTGCAAGGGCAGATAGCTAGGAGCTAGTGCTGCTTGCCGTGACCCATGTCATCCTCGCCGATGATGTTGTGGATGTCGGGGTCGTAGACCAAACCGCCATGCTCCTTATGGAAGAACATGAGCAGCGTAGGAGCGATACCCTCCACATTGGCCAGGTAGATATGGATGAACATGAAGCAGATGAACACGAACATCATGAAGTAGTGGATGATGCGCATGCTCATGATGCCGCCCACCAGAGACGTGCCCGCTGCGAAGAACGGGATCTCAGAGGTGGGAACCCACAGAGCCAGGCCTGTGTAGAACATCAGAATGATGAGCACGGGGATGAACAGATAGCTGATCTTCTGCGGAACGCCCAGCTTAGCGGACAGCGGGTGATCCTTCTTGAAGAACAGATAGTACTTGATCCACTGCGGACCCTGATGCAGGTTATCCTTCTGCGGAAGCCATGTCTTGTAGTCGGTAACCTGTTTGCGGGTACCGCCGGTCGGCGAGGACTTCACGATGAAGGCCATGATCAAACGGCAGATGCAGTTGATGAAGAGCACGAAGCCGAAGAACACGTGCAGACCGCGTGCCATGGACTCAAAACCCCAGAAGAAGGGGTAGTGAATATAAAAGCCGGTGAAAATCAGCAAAACCATGGCAACAAGGTTAATCCAGTGCGTGATCACGAACGGCAACGGATGCGCCTCGCGGTAATGAGCCAAATGCGCCATGTTACTTCACCCCCCAAGGGCTCGTGACGGTTTCGAAACGCTTGCCCGTGGCAGGCTCGGAGATGTGGACCGAGCAGGCCGTGCAGGGGTCGAAGGAGTGCACCGTGCGCAGCGCGTTGATGGGCTTCTCGATGTCGCCCACCGGCACGCCGATCAGAGCCTCCTCGAGCGGACCGTGCTGGCCCTTCTCGTTCTTCGGAGCCAGGTTCCACGTGGACGGGATGATGATCTGGTAACCCTGGATCTTGCCGTCCTTGACCGACTCGCTGTGGTAAAGGGCGCCGCGCGGGGCCTCCCAAAAGCCGGAGCCGTCGCCGGTGGTGGTTTCCGGAGCGCGGAAGTACTCGGAGTCGCCGGACTTCACGGCCTCGATCAGCTCGTCGACCCACTCCTTCATGAGCGTGGCGATGTAGAGCGTCTCGATCTGGCGGATGGCGGTACGGCCGAGCGTGGACTGGGCCACGGACAGGTCGCCCTCATGGCCAAGCGCCTTGAGGAACGCATCGACATGCTCCTTGATGAAGGGCACGTTGCGCTTGTAAGCAGCCAAGACACGGGAGAGGCTGGTGGCCTCCATGGAGTTGCCGTTGTACGTCGGGCACTTCACCCACGTGTAGCGGTCGTTCACGTTGTAGTCGGTGTACTCCGGCTCGGTGGTAAAGTTCGGAGCCTGGTAGGTCTCGGAACCCTTGTACCAGGAACGGCCGACCCACTCGGCGATGGCCTTCTCGTCGGGCTCGGAGAGGTTGAGGTTCTCGTCGAGCACGCCGGAGGGCAGGTAGCGGTTGGACATCTTGAAGTCCTCGCGCTCGAAGACGCCCCAAGCGATGTAGCGACCCGGGCCCTTGCCGTACTCGAACGCATCGGCGTAGTACGGGGCGATAGCCAGCACGTCGGGGATCATGGTCGCCTCGACCCAGTTGTACAGTTCGTCGACCAAGAGCTTCAGGTCATCGAGCTTCTGGTCGGTGGGCACGAAGGCCGTGCCGCCCGGACGCAGGGTCATGACGTGCGGCATCTTGCCGCCCAGCAGGGCGCTGATCTGGGAAGCCTTGGCCTGCATGCCCAGGGCCTCCAGGTAGTGGGCCGTGCAGATGAGGTCGAGCTCGGGCGGCAGCTTGAAGCCGGTGCCGTCCTCGGCATCGAACCAGTTGCCGCTGAAGATGGACAGCTGACCGTTCTCGGCGAACTGGGACAGGTGCTCCTTCAGGGCAACGAAGTCGCTGTTCATGGACGTGCCGGCAGCACGAGCCAGGTCCATGGCGTCGGCCGGATCGGCCTTCAGCGCGTTCAGCGGATTGACGTAGTCAAGGCCGGCCAGGTTGTAGAACCACAGGATGTGGCTGTGCAGGAACTGGGCGCCCTCCAGGATGTTGCGGATGATGCGGGCATTGTTGGAGATGGTGATGCCGTAAGCCTTCTCAGCCGCGATGGAGCTGGCATGGGCGTGGGACACAGGGCAAACGCCGCAGATGCGCTGCACGATCTGGGCAGCGTCCTCGGGCGTGCGGTTCTCAACGACCAGCTCGATGCCGCGGAAGCAGCCACCGGATACCCAGGCGTCGGATACCTTGCCGTTCTCGACTTCCATCTCAACGCGCAGATGGCCCTCGATACGGGTTACGGGATCGATTACGGAACGCGTCATGGCTTACCTCCCTTCCTTGGTTGCATTGGGGTCGTCGTGACCGGTGTCTTCCTTGTACATCTTCAGGCGATCGGCCTCGGACACCTCGTAGGTGCCCACGGACTTCTCGGGGTGCTTGGCATCCCAGGCGCGCTTCTTCTCGAAGTCCGCGCCGCCGTCCATACGGCCGGTGGCCTTCATGCCGAAGCCGTGCACCACGAGAGCGGCGGCCAGAAGACCGGTCACGCCCACGGCGATGGTGGTGGGCTGCACGTCCCAGTCGCCGATGTGCAGGCTGCGATGACGCTTCAGGAACGGGGTGTTCACCTCAACCCAGTTCTGGCCCGGGTCGTTGGGGTTGGCCTCGCAGCAGCCGATGCACGGGGCGCCGGCCTGAACGCACCAGCTGCGACGGTCGTTCCACATAACCACGCCGCAGTTGGACTTGGTCTGGGGACCGCGGCAACCGAGCGGGTACAGACAGTAGCCCTTCTTCTCCTCTTCGGAGCCGAATTCGTAGACGAACTCGCCGTTCTCGAAGTGGCCGCGACGCTCGCAGTTGTCATGGATGGTCTGGTTGAAGATGCCGGCCGGCTTGCCCTCGGAGTTGAGGTCCAGATCGGCGGGCTTGAGCTTCATGAGCACGACGTCGACGAGCACGCTGGTAAGCCACTCGGGGTTCGCCGGGCAGCCGGGAACGTTGACGACGGGCACGTTGATGCCGGCCTTCTTGAGGTACTGCTGCACGCCCATGGCGTCGGTGACGTTGGGCTTGGCGCCCATCCAACCGCCGTTGACGGCGCAGGAGCCCAGCGCGACCACGGCATTGGCGTTCTTAGCGGCCTCGATCAGGTGCTCGGTGCCGGGCTTGCCGGCCACGCGCAGGGCGTTGCCGCCCCACTTCTCCTGAATGGCGCCTTCGTAGATGAGGATATAGTCGCCGGCCTCGATGGTCTGCTCCTTGGCTTCCTCCATGGAGTAGCCCGCTGCAGCGGACAGCGTTTCGGAGTAGTTCAGGGAGATCATGTCCAACACCACCTCTGCGGCGTTGGGCGTCTGAGCCTGGGCGAACGACTCGGTGCAACCGGTGCAGGATGCGCCTTCGACCCAGATGACCGGGTAAAGGTTACCCTTCGTTGCGCCGATGACGGACGTCTCGAGAGCCTGGGCTACCTGCGGAACCGTCAACTGGGACAGCCCGGCGGCAGCGGCCACGGTGCCGCACAACTTCATGAAGTCGCGACGGGTGACCCCCCCGGCCTCGAGCATGTTCGCGAACGCGGACATTGCGGCCTCTCCTTCCATACGCACACCTCCTTACAGGTGTATCTCGTCTGGCCTGTTTCCAGGCCCTTTTGCATATGGAGCGAAGATACGCGATGGACGCGCGGCCCGAGGGCCGGTCCGTACCGGCGATCGAGCTTGCGGCCTGGATGGCGCCGCACGCAACGCGACGGAAGGCACGGGGCTTGCAGAACCCGGGCCTTCCGTCGAGAAACGCGCACGCGCGCCTTCGCCGATTGGGGATGAAATCGCAGACTTCCATCCCCAGTCGTCTCCACTCCTGTCCGTTATGTTATCACTCGCGCATTTTTATACAGAACCGTTATCATATCTTCGCAAGATAAATGAATAAATCTGCATGAAGGAGCTTCGCATGACCGCTGAACCCCCATCCGCATTCGCTTACCTCGGCCCCGCCGGAACCTATCACGACGAGGCTGCGCGCGCATTCGCCAAACGTCTAGGCATAGATGACCCGCAGCTTATCGAGTGCCCGTCGCTGTCCGAGGTGTTCGACTGCGTGGACCGCGGGAAATGCGAATACGGCGTGGTGGCAACGGAGAACGCGCTGGAGGGGCCGGTGACGGCCACGCTCGATAACTTCGCGTTCCGATCAAGCGCCACCATCTTGGGCGAGCATGTGCTCGACATCCATCATTGCCTGATCATGCATCCCGAAGCCACCTTGGACGACGTGAAAACGGTTGCCAGCCACCCGCAGGGCCTGGCGCAGTGCCGCCGCTACCTCAACGAAAACCTGCACGGCCTCCCCACCGTCACCGTGGCATCCACCGCCGACAGCGCTCGCCGAGCGGCATCCGACAAGTCCATCGCCGGCATCGGCAACGCCTTCGCCGCCCAGCTCTACGGCGCGCGCGTGGCCGAGACGGGCATCGAGGACCACTTCGGCAACCAGACGTCGTTCGCGCTCATCGGCCGCCAGGGCCATGTACCGGTGCTGACGGGCAGCAAGTTCAAGACGTCGCTAGCGCTGTTCTTGCAGGCCGACCGTCCCGGCGCGCTGCTCATGATCTTGTCCGAGTTCGCCTACGCCGGCATCAACCTGGTCAAGATCCAAAGCCGCCCCACCAAGCAGGCGCTCGGCGACTACATGTTCTTCGTGGATATCGAAGGCTCCACGCAAGACCTTGAGGTGCAAACCGCCCTGAACTGCCTGCGCTTGAAGCTGCGCGAGGTGAAGGTGCTCGGCAGCTACCCGGTGAACTAGCACCTCGGAAGCGCTTCGCGAACTGGATGGAGTCAAAGCGGGAAGCAGCTTGCACCCTATCCGCCGATCATGATGAATGCAGCGGATACGCCACAGACGCCTATCCGAGTGAAGCTTAAGGTCTTGCGCGCACGCATATATATGTATCGAAACGAAGCGGCCGCCCCGACGGGCGGCCGCTTCGCCGTTTAGAAGGCGATGACCCCAAGGTGCTCGAGCAGCGTTTTCACGCCGATGAGGATGAGCACCGCACCGCCCGCGATGGTTGCGGGCTTCTCGAAGCGCGCGCCGAAGAAATGACCGACGGCAACGCCTATGAAGCTGAGCACGAAGGTGATCACGCCGATGATGGTCACGCTCGGAACGATGGCCACCTGCAGAAACGCGAAGGTGATGCCCACGGCAAGCGCATCGATGCTGGTTGCGATGGCCAGCATGAGCAGCTCCTTGAGATCGAGCTTGGCATCTTGCGCTTCTTCGCCCTGCTCGTCGTCCTCGTGGAACGCATCCCACAGCATCTTGCTGCCCACAAACGCCAGCAGCGCGAACGCGATCCAGTGGTCGATGGGCGTGATAAGATCGGCAAGCTGACTGCCCAGCGCCCAGCCGATAAGGGGCATAAGCGCCTGAAACCCGCCGAAGAACAGCGAGATGACGATCGCCTGCCTTATGTTCAGGCGGCTCATGCCCAAACCCTTGCAAACGGAAACGGCGAAGGCGTCCATGGAAAGCCCCACGCCGATCAAGAACAACTCAACGAACCCCACGATAACCCTCTCGTCTTGAACCATACCCCCATCGGGCGCGTGAACCCGCTCCCCCGAACGGACACATAACGCTACGTCCCCGAACTGTCCTGCTGATCGTGACATTTCGGACATTTCGGGGACGTAGCGTTATGTGTCCGGAACTTGCGGGCCGCTATCCTTTATGGGAACAGGCGGCCGTCCTCCTGACGGAAGAAGCCTTCCCGTTCCAGGTCGGCGCAGATACCGGCGAATAGCTGCGGGTCGACCGTATCCCGTCCGGCAGAGCGCTCCTCGTCGTCCAAGCGCACCGCCGCCTGCTCGATGGCGATGCCCGGGCATGCCAGCACGATGCGCAACAGGCATGCGCGCTTCTGCCGGCGCGAGCCTTCGAATGCGGACTGGCGCGTGTAATGCGCGCTTCGCCGTGAGGCGTTGCCCACCTGCGACTTCAGATCCGCACCAACATCCAACAGCGCGTAATACCACCGGCGAACCTGGCCCGCTTCAGGGCAGCAGGCCGCCACCAAAGGCTCAAGCTGCCTGTCCGAAACCGCTTCGCAATCGGGAAACAGCGTATGGATGAACACTGTCCGCACGTTGGTCTCGATGTAGATGGCGGGAAAGTTGCGGGCGAAGGCGGTGACGCCGGCCGCCGTTGCCGGACCGATACCCGGCAGCTCCCGCAGCTGCTCCACCGTTTCGGGCAACTGCCCGCCGAAGCGCTGCGAGCATTCCTCAGACGCGCGCTTGAGCGCCAAAGCGCGGCGGTTATAGCCGAGCCCCTGCCATTCGGCCAGCACGTCGGCCGGCGAGGCAGAAGCCAGCGCATCGGGGGAAGGGAACATGCCCATCCAGCGCTCCCACCGCCCCAGCACTCGCTTGACCTGCGTTTGCTGGAGCATGACCTCGCTCACCAGCACGCCGTAGGCGTCATCGATGCCGCGCCACGGCAAGTCGCGGTAGAGTCGCCGTCCCTCGGAGAGCACGTAGCGGCAAAACTCGTCCTGAGACATGGCGGCGCCCGCGGGCCAAACCGCGGACGCCGCAAGATCGGCTATGCTTTTGCGCGCCACGCCTACGACCGCGCTTCCCCGATAGCGGGCTGCGCACCGCAGCCGCCGCACGCGTCCACCGGGCACGACATGCGAGCCGTGGGAGGCGCCGATTCGATGGCCTTCCTGATGACGGGATGCCGCCCGCCCTGCTCCATGAGCTCTTTGAGCGTGATGGAGTCGAAATAGCTGTTCAGCAGGCTGTCCGCGCCCATCCACAGCTTGTTGTACGAGCACCCCCCGCGACGCTTGCAATACTCGGCGTCCACCGCGCACAGCGAGACGCTGACAGGCCCCTGCACCGCCTCGAGCACCTCGAGCAGCGTGATCTGAGCCGGGTCGCAGTCGAGCGCAAGGCCGCCGCGAGCGCCGCGCACCGTCTTGATAAGCCCGCCTTTCACCAGGTCGTGCTGGATGCTGCGCGCAAACGCATACGGGATGTCCTCCTGCTCGGAGATGTCGGCGACCGACACGTAGGAGTCGCCGCTTTCGTATGCGGCTTCCAAGATGCGAAGCGCGTAATCGCAACGTCGCGTGATATCCATTACTGCCCGTCCCCCTTCAACAGGTCGTCCAAATGGTCGAGCTCCCTCCTAAAGTCATCGACCACCGCTTGCTCGAGCGCCTTGTACTCCAGCGAATCGAGCGGCTGGTATGCAGCCAGCTTATCGAACAGATTGTCCGTGGTCACCGGGATATAGCGCCGCTTGGTGAGGCTGTCCTTATACGCTTCCTCGATGGCCTCGCGCGCCGCCATGTGCATATCGAAACGCGGCATGCCCTGCGAGAACCTGACCAGCTGATCGCGGTTGACGCCGCGCACGGACGGATGCTCGCGGGCGATCTCCATCCAGATGTCGGCGCGTTCCTTCTCGGTGGGATAGTCGATGTCCACCGCCGAGACCGGCCCCAGCAGATCGAAGAAATACGGGTCCACGTCGTTGCCGAGCGCCGAAGTGCACAGCACGAACACATCAGGATCGTCGGCCGAGGAGCGAATGAGGTTGACCGCCTCGCGCGCCCCGCGCGAAAGCGTGGACATGATCAGCCCGCCGATATCCTCGGGTTGATCGAATGCCGGCGCCGCCCACAGGTCGATATCCTCGATGACGAGCACCGCCGGCTCCTCGAAGGCGTTACGCGCCTGGTTGAGCTTGGGCTGGCGGTCGGCCTGGGCCATGACGCACAGCACGGGCATGCCCTGCATGTTCTCCTCCATGCGCATGCGCAGCACCGGAAGCCCCAGCTCGCCGCAGGTGGCCATCATGAACTGGTTGGCGTCCTCACGTGCTGGGCTGCGGATAAGCAGCGCGTCGCATGCGGGCATGCGATCAAGGCCATGGCGCACGTTGAGCTGGCGCACAAGCTGCTGGAACTCGGGGTCCTTCTGCATGCCGAGGCCGAGCGAGCGCACCGAGTGCACCGCCTCGTCAAAGCCCACAAGCTCTTTATAGGTGAGGTGCTCGATGGGAGCGAGCATAGGCTGCGCCGAAGCCACGGCAGGCGCGGGCCCTCCCGCAGGCGCCTGCGGCTTTCCAGACGGCGCCGGGCCGGCCGCCGCAGGTTGCTCCCCCGCGGGATCTGCGCCGTCCGTCGGGGCCGCGGGGCTTGCGGCCGCGTCGTCTTCGGGCTTGCCGGCAACTCCGGAGGCACCCGGAGCCGTGAGGTGCTCCACGCGCAGCACGCGCGGTCCGCCCTCGCCCATCATGTCCTGCGAGATCATGTCGGTCATGTCCTCAAGCTCGTCGCGCGACAACCCGAACTCCTCGAGCTTGGCAAGCGCCAGTTCCTGAAGTTGGTCTGCGCATGCTGCCACCTCGTCGCTGGACAGGTACGGCTCCATGCGCTCGAACACGTATTCGGCGATGCTGCGCTCCTTCAAGGTGCACGCCAGACGCCATGCGCGCTTCAGCCCGGCAATGGCGGCTTCGGAGGGCACGGCGCCCTCGGACGCTTGGCCGCGTTCGAACGCCGCCAGGTACAGATGCAGCGCCAGCATAAGGTTTCCCTGCTCAGCAGCCTGTTCAGCGCTGTTCAGGTATCCGGAAACGGAGCTGGACGGCTCATCGCTTCGGCTGGGCATATCGTTCACGTCGTTATCCAACATCGACCCAACCTCCTTCAAGTGTCAAAATAGCTATAGTTCGGTCTCATTTTACCGGAAGCGGCCGCAATGCGGCCGCAAGCCAAGAAATCGAAACAAACCCGTCACCCGGGCAAGCCAAGGCTAGCCCGCCATCCGGAGACGCCATGACGTCCCCATCGGCAGAACACGCCGATGAAAGCCTGTTCTCCAACGCACCGCGAAGCCCCCCATCACCCGTAAAACACGAACGGCAACCCACGCCCAAGCGCTACAGGCGATTCCCAGGAACACGCCCGTGAGCGGTTACCACTCGAGCACCCGATAACCGCGCTCGCGGGCGGTGCGTCCAAGCGGACGGTCGGGGCATACGGCGAACCCCTGCTGAGCGCCTGCGAGCAAAGCGCGATCGGAATGATGGTCGCCGTATGCCGCGACCAGCTCCCATCCGCCTTCGCCCCACTTCGCGTTGGCGAAACGGCGCAGCTCTATCATCTTGCGATCGCCTTCCACCGGCACGCCGTCCACCTCGCAGGCATACGTGCCGTCATAGTTCACCTTCATGCGCGTGGAGATCTGGTAATCGAAGGGCAGATCGCGCATGGCGCGCTCGATGATGGGCTCGAAGGTAGCCGAAACGCACACCACCGAAACGCCCTGCTCATGCCACGCATCCATGGCCTGCCTGGCCTGCTTGCGCACATGCGGGGCCACGCATTCGTCGTAGAAACCATGCAGGAAGGCATCCACCTCGGCCTTGGGCTTGCCGGCAAAGGCACGGAACACCAGCCCGCGCACCCACGCCTCGTTCTGCGGCAGGCGCAGCTTGTACGCCGCCGCCCACAGCCCGATGCGCAGCAGCACCGTGGGATTGAGCATGCGCAGCTTCGCAAGATGCATCACCAGCATGACGGGCGAGTTGCCGTCAAGCGTAGTGCCGTCGAAATCGAACGCGGCAAGCCGCACCGGGCCCTCCCCGTTGCGGCTTGCCGTCTGCATTGCCTCTGATTGTGCGGTCATGTGCGCGCGCCTTCGTCCCAAGCCGAGCCGAGCCGCGCGCCCCTCTGCACGCTACTCGTCTTCGACGCCGTCTTCCTCGAACTGAGAATTATACAGTTCAGCATACGCGCCGCCAAGGGAAAGAAGCTCCTCATGCGTGCCCTGCTCGACGATGTCACCATGCTGTAACACGCAGATGAGGTCGGCGTTTTTGATGGTGGACAGGCGATGCGCGATCACAAACGACGTGCGGCCCGCCATCAGGTTGTCCATGGCCTTTTGGATGCGCTCCTCGGTTCGCGTGTCGACGCTTGAGGTGGCCTCGTCCAGGATAAGCATGCGCCTGTCGGCCAAAATGGCGCGGGCGATGGTAAGAAGCTGACGCTGACCTGCGCTGACGTTGCCGGCGTCCTCGTTAATCACCGTATCGTAGCCATGCGGCAAGGTGGTGATGAAATGGTGCACGTACGCCGCGCGCGCCGCCGCCTCCACCTCGGCGTCGGCAGCGTCGAGCTTGCCGTAGGCGATGTTATCGCGAACCGTGCCGTTGAACAGCCACGTGTCCTGCAACACCATGCCGAACTGGTTGCGCACGTCGGTGCGCGAGAACTCGCGGATGTCGGTGCCGCCCAGGCGGATGGCGCCCGCGTCGACATCGTAGAAGCGCATGAGCAGCTTGACCATGGTGGTCTTGCCCGCGCCGGTGGGGCCCACCAGCGCCACGGTCTGGCCCTGGCGCACCTTTGCGGAGAAGTCGCCGATGACGGGCTTTGCGGGATCGTAGCCGAAGCGCACGTGGTCGAACTCCACGTCGCAATCCACGTCGGCGGCATCGGCCGTGGGCTTCTCCGCCTCAAGCTCGGGCTCCTCCAGGAAGGCGAAGATGCGCTCGGCGGCCGCGGCCATCTGCTGCAGCACGTTGCCCACTTGCGAAAGCTGCGTGATGGGCTGCGTGAAGTTCTTCACGTACTGGATGAACGCCTGGATGTCGCCGACGGTGATGACGCCCTGCACGGCCAGCACGCTGCCCGCTAGCGCAACGCCCACGTAGCCCAGGTTGCCCACGAAGTTCATGATGGGCTGCATCAAGCCCGACAGGAACTGAGATTTCCAAGCGCTTTCATAGAGTTTTGCATTGGTCTTGCCAAACGTGTCGGCAACCGCCTGCTCACGATTGAACGCACGCACGATGGCATGGCCGGAAAAGGTCTCCTCCACCTGGCCGTTGATGGCGCCGAGCATGGCCTGCTGGGCCCTGAAGTGCTTCTGCGAGGCCTTCACCACGGTGAAGATGAGCACCAGGGACACGGGCAGGATGAGCACGGTGATGCCCGTGAGCAGCGGGTTGATGGTCAGCATCATGATCACCACGCCCACGATAGTGGTGGCCGAGGTGATGAGCTGCGTCACGCCCTGGTTCAGGCTTTGGCCGAGCGTGTCCACGTCGTTGGTGATGCGCGAGAGCGTGTCGCCGGTGGAATTGCGCTCGAAGTAACCCACGGGCATGCGATCGATCTTCTCGGCGATGGCGCGGCGCAGCCCGTAGCAGGTGCGCTGCGAGACGCTCGTCATCATCCAGCCTTGCACGAAGCTGCACGCCGCGCTGACCAGGTACAGCACCAGCGTCGCCGCGATGATGCCGGCGATGGCGTCGAAGTCGATGCCGCCGGTGCCGCCCACCTTCGCCACCAAACCCTCGAACAGCTCCGTGGTGGCCTGCGAGAGCACCTTCGGGCCCACGATGCTGAACGCCGCCGACCCGATGGCGAAGATGATGGCGAGCACGAGCGCCGCCTTGAACTGGCCCATGAATCGCACGAGCTTGCCGATGGAGCCCTTGAAGTCCTTGGCCTTCTCACCGGGCATCATGCGCGCACCCGGCCCATGCGGCCAGCGACGCTGCGTGACCTTCTTCAGATCCTCGTTGTTCGCGCTCATCTCGCATCACCTCCTTTCAGCTCCTCTTCCGATAGCTGCGACATGGCGATCTCGCGATACTCCCGGCAGCTTTCCATCAGCTGCCCGTGCGTGCCCAACCCCACGACGCGGCCGTCATCGAGCACCACGATCTGGTCGGCGTTGAGCACCGTGGAGATGCGCTGGGCCACGATGACCACGGTCTTGCCGCCCAAACGGCAGGAAAGCTCATGGCGAAGCGCGGCGTCGGTCTTGTAGTCGAGAGCGCTGAAGCTGTCGTCGAACAGGTACGCGCGGGCATCGGTCGCGAGCGCGCGGGCGATGGCCAGGCGCTGGCGCTGACCGCCCGAGACGTTCGTGCCGCCCTGGGAGATGGGCGTTGCAAGCCCCTCGGGGCGCTCGGCGATGAACTCGCTCGCCTGCGCCACATCGGCAGCCGCGCGGATGCGGTCCTCATCGGCATCGTCGACGCCGTAACCCACGTTCGAGGCGATGGTGCCGCTGAACAAAAACGCCGCCTGGGGCACATAGCCCAGCTGTGCGCGCAGGGCATGCTGGCTAACATCGCGCACATCCACGCCGTCGACGGTGATACGGCCCGACGTGACGTCATGGAAGCGTTCCGCAAGCTTGAGCACCGTGGACTTGCCGCTGCCCGTGGACCCGATGATGGCCGTGGTCTTGCCCGGCTCGCACGTGAAGCTGACATCCTCGAGCACGCACTCGGCGCCGTCGGAGTACCTGAAGCTCACGTTCTCGAACGCGATGCGCGCGCCCGGCAACCCGTTAGCGCCGAGCAGCGCGTCCTTGGCGTTTCCGGGCTCGGGGTCGGCGATGGAGGGCTTGCATTCGAGCACCTCGTCTATGCGCTGAGCGGCCACGTCGGCGCGCGGCAGCATGATGGACAGCATGCCGATCATGAGGAAGCCCATGATGATGACCATGGAGTAGGTGATGAACGCGATGAGGTCGCCGGTTTGCAGGTTGCCCGCATCGATGGCATGCCCGCCGAACCAGATGATGCCCACAGACACCAAATTCATGATGAGCATCATGAGCGGCATCATGAAGGTCATCACGCGGTTGGTGAACAGCTGCGTCTTCATCAGACGCGTGTTGGCATCATCGAAGCGCGCCTCCTCATGCTGCTCGCGGCCGAACGCGCGGATGACCGGCAGGCCGGTAAGCAGCTCGCGCGACACCAGGTTCACCCGGTCGATGAGCTTCTGCATGATCTTGAACTTCAGCATGGCGACCTTCATGAGCACGCCCATGACCGCCGCGATGGCCACGACCGCCGCGATGATGACCCAGCCCATGGACAGGTCGGTGCGCGCGATCATGATGATGCCGCCGACGGCCAGGATGGGCGCGTAGAGCACCATGCGCAGCAGCATGACGGTGACCATCTGCACGAGCTGCACGTCGTTGGTGCCGCGCGTGATCAGCGATGCGGCGCTGAACGACTGGATCTCGGCATCGGAGAAGCCGACCACCTGGTTGAACAGGCGTTCGCGCAGGCTACGGCCCACTTTCGCCGCGGTGCGCGACGCCAAAAAGCCCACCATGACGGCGATGACCATGCCGAGCGCGGCAAGGCCGAGCATCTTCGCGCCGGTTGCCACCAAGTAGTCCATCTGCATGGCGTCAAGGTCGTAGCCCAACTGCTCATACTCGGCGCGAGCGGCGGCCAAACCTTGCTGCGCGATAAGGGTATCGGCCATATCGCCCATGGATTCGCGCGCGCGATCGAGCATGGCCTGGATGTCGTCTTTGCCGATCATGCCCTGATCGTACGCGGCTTTCACCTGTTCAAGGTCCAGCTCGGCGATCTGATCGGCATAGCAGGTCACCGTCATGGGAAGCGCCATGACGTCGTCGAGGGCGGCGCGGTCGCGCTTTCCGGATTCCGTCAGCGAATACGTGCCGTCTTCGTTTTGCGCATAAGCGTCGGCGAACATCTGCTCTTCGGATTCGGGAAGCATCATGGCCACCAGGTCATGGGTGCGTTCGGTGAGCTGCTCGGCGGCCACGTCCTGCACGCCCTGCTGCTGGATACCCGTATCGACGATGTCGGAGGTGTAATTAGGCAAAGCCAGGTCGCATGCAGCCTGCACGCACAACAGCACCACGATCAACAGCACCACCAGCTTGTGCTGAGCCAAGTTCTTGATTATGCGCATGGCGAGTCCCCTTCCGCGTAAGCGGTTTGCGAAGGAGCGCCAACCGCGCAAGCAGGGTCGCCCGCAGCCACGCCCAACGCTTCGGGTGCTGCCGCGCCCGACGCATCGAATGCGGCCGCACCCGCTTGACCGGCGTTTGCGGCGGAAGCGGGGCCTGTGTCAGCGCTCGCTTCCGGGTGGCCGGCTTGTGCGCAGCCACCCTGCTGCGCCTGCGCCACCTCGCTTGCCGGGAAATCCGCTAGGCGTTCCACGATACGCACGAGATGCTCGGCATCTTCGGAGCCGAGATAGGTGAGCACCTCGTCGATCATCTGCTCATGCAGCTCGCGACCGCGTGCGCTGAAGGCACGGCCATCCTCGGTTAGATGCACCGTGACCGCACGGCTATCGCCCTTGTCGCGCTGCCGCGTGATGAGGCCCTTCTCCTCAAGCGATTTCAGGATTTGGGACACGGCGCTCGGAGTTGCGTGCCCGCACTTGGCAATGTCACCGGATCGGACCTTCCTCCCCTCGCTCTCAAGGCGGGAAACCGCCATGATCGCGTACATCTCCGCCGGTGTGATGCCCTTGGGCACCGGCGGCTCTTGGCGTTGCTTTCGCATGCGCGCTGCAGCATCGAACAAGCGACGACGCAATCTAGCCGCGGTATCCTCCACGTGAATCTCCTTTCGCTACTGAACTATTTAGTTGCTTAATGTTTAGCCTCTAAACCATAGCACGAGCCAAGGAGTTGCCATCGAGGCATCGAAAGTATGTTGGAAAGTCCATATATCGCATCCGCCATGCTGCAGTAGGCGTAAGCGCCGGGAAACAGGGAAAGCAGTGAGGCAAGTGCGCTCTTTACGGAACGAAAGCCAAGAGAACGCCCGATGGTCGGCAATGCACCTAGCGCGCTGCGAATTCCCACGCTAATTCGCACTCGGCAGCCAAGGCGCACCAACCGAAAATTAAAAAACCCAGCCGAATGGCTGGGTTTGAACAATCGATGGCGGGATGTACGAGACTTGAACTCGCGACCTCCGACGTGACAGGCCGGCGCT
>CAJMPP010000039.1 GCA_905215325.1 uncultured bacterium
TAAAGGCCGCGCAGCGTGTTTGCCATAACCGAGAAGGACGCATTGCCGCCGTTTTCGTGGAACACGTTGGAATAGGCGTTTTCACTGCTCAGTACGATATCGCCTGTGTCGGGCGCTTCCTCTGTCAAAAGGCGGGCATTGAACGCGTTGTAGGCTTGCGCGGCGTCATATTCGCCCGCGATCATCTTGGAAACCACATCCTGCGAGGTGTCGAAGAAATCGTTGGAGGCGATGCGGATATACATATGGTTTTCTTCCACCACCGAGCGCACGTCCTTCATGGTGTCGGTCAGGTGGTAGTTGACGTTCTGGCTGTAGCTGAGCAGGTCCTGCCCTTCCGCGATGATCTGTTCCTGCGCGTCCTGCGACATCATAACGTGCAAAACCTGCATCGCCTTTTCGCGCCGCGCGGCGTCCTGCTCCAAATCGCTGTTCAGCGCCACCTGGAAGTAGGGCGTGGTTATCAGCCACTTTTCACCGTTTTGGCTGAAGAACGGCAAAAAGGTTGCGTTGATGCCCTGCTCTTGGAACTTCTTTACACCGGCAGAGCTGCCGAAGTACATGGCAAGCTGCCCGTTGCCGAACATCTCGGTCACCTTATCGTAATTCAGCTCTAGGTCCGCCGCGGTAAGACCTGTGTCCTGAATGAACTGCTCCATGCGCTCGAAGCCGCCCGGCCATACGGTGTCGTCCAGCCCGACACGGGCGTCGTTGGCGGGGTCGCTGTAGGCGGTGCGCCATTTGCGCCCGTCCGTGGTCGTAAGCTCACTGGCAGAAAGCCCCTGCAGCGTTTCCATGCAGGTGTAGTCGTACAGATAATCGGCGGTATAGCCGCGGATGCCCGCTTTCTCAAAGGCTTTACAGGCTGCGACAAAGCTGGTGTAATCGTTGGGCAGCGGAATGTTGTACTGCTCGAAAAGGTCGCGGTTGACCACAAAACCGTGGGTATCGGCGCATACGGGCAGCCAGTTTACGCTGCCGTCCTCATTCTTGAAGCTGTTGAGGTAGGTATTGTAGATGGCACCTGCCTCGTTGGTAGTGGCAAGATTCATCAGGCTGTCCTTCAAGGGGGCAGCATCGTGTAGGGAGAAACGGCAGCAGGTGATAATGTCCGGCAAGCCGCCGTTTTGCTGCAAAAACTTATAAAAGTCCAAATCGTTGTTGCCGACGATAAACTCAATGTTCACATCTGGCAGCTGTGCCTGCACATAGGGGGCGTACTTCTCGTACAGGTTGGCAGTCCACAGGTATACCTGAATGGTCTCGGCATCCTCCTGCGCCTGGATCGATTCGGTGCTTTTTCCGGAGCAGCCGCTCAGCAGGGATACACCCAGCGCCATGGCAACAAGCAGGGCAAAAACCTTGTGCAGTCGTTTCTTCTTCAAACGATTTTTCTCCTCTCGACCCGAAGACAGCCTGCCCGTATATAGAACTGTTTAATAGTACTTCGCAATTCCTTCCCGAAACACTTCATTGATCGCTTCGGTCAAGTTTTTTCTCCAATGCCATCCTACGCAACGCCATATCTCTATCCCAATCCAGAAAATACGGCCGCTGCACACGATCCTTGTTCTTCCCTTTTTCCGCAGGCTGCTGCTCGGAGCTTTGCCTTTGACTTCTGGCAAACTCCGATAATGCTCTTAAAATGCTGCTGCTTCCTGGTCAGACTTCGCTTTGCCTGCCATCACGCATCTGCTCCTTTCAAAAATCCCTCAACAAAGGCTCTGTAGTCGTCGGCCACGGTAGACTTCTCGGCATAGTCAAATATATCGGCCCGGTTCGCCTGGACCTCCTCCACAGCCACCGCAGAACTGACGGAAGCTCGCCGCCGGGCGGGCCCTCCTTGAACTCAGTCGAGATCACCGTCCACTCCGACCCCAAGTTCATGGTTTCGCCAAGTCTTGCGATGTCCGTTCCCGCCTTGTGCGTTTTCCGTGCTTGATTGGTGACAAAGGTCTAACCATGGACTATAACGGTCAACCGTTGGACTACTATGACCGGTCGTCAGTTCGATAACGGCACCGTCACGACCGAAAGAGGGATCAAGGACATGGACGTCCTTTCGCAACATTTCACGAAAAGCAAGCTATTGAAGTACACGTTGCCGACTATGGCCATGATGTTCGTCAGCTCGGCTTATAGCATCATCGACGGCCTGTTCGTCTCGAATCTGGTCGGCAAAGATGCGCTGGCCTCGATGACCATCGTCTTGCCGTTTATCGTTATCCTGTCCGCGCTGGGCATCATGATGGGCTCGGGCGGCAGCGCGGTTGTAGGGCAGCTTCTGGGCGTCGGCGACAGGAAGGGTGCGAACCGCGCATTCTCGCTCATAGCCTGGGCTACGTTTATAACCGGCGTGGTTTGCTCGGTTCTGGGCATAGCCTTCATGGATAAGGTGGTCGTGCTGCTCGGCGCGTCTGCCGAGATGGCGCCTATAGCCGTAACGTACGGCAGAATCGTCTTCCTTTGCCTGCCGATGTTCATGCTCACCTATGTGTTCGAGATGTTCTGCTCCGTGGCGGGCAAACCCGGCTTCGGGTTTCTGTCGTCGCTTACCGCAGGCGTGGTCAACATCGGCTTGGATGCCGTGCTTATGGGCGTGTTCGGCATGGGAATCGAAGGCGCCGCCACGGCAACCTGCGTCGCCGAGTATTCGTCGGCAATGCTCATGGTCGTCCTGTTCGCGCGGGGCAAGGTCGGCGTTTTGAAGCTCGTGCGTCCTCGCTGGGTGCATGGCGTGCTGTCTCGCTCGATCGTCAACGGTGTTTCCGAGATGGTTGGATGCGCTGCCATGTCGGTGGTCGCTGCGGCGTACAACCTGCAGCTCATGAATCTGTTCGGCCCCGACGGCGTTGCCGCCTATGCGGTTATCGAATACGCATCGATGCTGATCGGCGCGGCGTTCAGCGGCCTTACCGAGGGCATGGCGCCGTTGATGAGCTATCAGCACGGTGCGGGAAACAACCACGAGAAGCGAAGCTTGTTCGGCAACGGCGCCACGCTTACGGTGGCGATGGGCATCGGGGCGTTCTTGGTCGCTCAGCTTTTGGCG
Organism: uncultured bacterium; assembly: GCA_905215325.1. Taxonomy (GTDB): domain Bacteria; phylum Actinomycetota; class Coriobacteriia; order Coriobacteriales; family Eggerthellaceae; genus Senegalimassilia. Next base: position 3,053 of record CAJMPP010000039.1, read on the forward strand.
CAGCCGTTGGCATTTGCTTTCACGGGTTACGACGGCGCGTTGATGGGTCTGACGATCCACGCGTTCCGCATGTACAGCATCGCGTTTCTGCTGATGGGCGTGACCTATTTCGGCTCGGTCATGTTCACGGCGGTCGAGAACGGCAAGATTTCGGCGTTGATCTCCTTCGTCCACACGTTCGTCTTCGAGCTTGGCTCGATTATCTTGCTGCCCGTGTTCTTCGGTGCGGACAGCATCTGGTGGTCCATCATCGTGGCGGAGTGCGCTGCCAGCATCCTGACGATCGGATTGGTGGCGCGCCACGCAAAAGGCTACGGCTGGCGCTAAGGCGTGCAGCCGCAGGGGCCTTTGCGTCTCGCGATGCCCCGGCGATGCCCTCGGCGATGTCGTTACCCATTGCATTCGTTTCGCTTGCGCTCACGCTCGCACCTATGCTCGCGGTCACGTTCGCGCTCGCCCTGCAAGCGTGCTCGCGCCTATGCTTGCGCTCTCGCTCGCGCCTGCGCCTGCGCTCATGCCTGCGGTCACGTTTGCCCTCGCGCTTGTGCCCACGCTCGCGGCTTCGCTCATGCTTGCGGCTGTGCCTGCACCCACGCTTGCGGCTTGCACCCACGTTCGCACCTGCGCCTGCGCTCATGCTTGCGGTCACGCTTACGACTGCGCCTGCATCCACGCTCGTGCCCATGCCCACGCTCTCGTTCGCGTCCTCTCATGGCGACTTCTGGGTTGTTCCGCAGCAAACAGCCCCCGATTTTGACATGGCCCCCGGATATCTGGGCGGTTTTTGCGACCGTTGTTCGATACCGGTATTGCCGACCTGGGGAAACGCTGGCGCTCCGCGGCCTCCGGGGTCGATTTCGCCTGCAAAACCGCCCAGAAGTCGCTGCCGGGCTATTCGCCCAGCGCGCCTTTCACGGCTTCAACTAGAAATGCCGTCGCTCCTTTGCCGCAAGGCCCGTCGTAGTATGAGACGAATCGGGGGTCTGCCAGGTAACCGCGCACAAGCCCCAGGTAGATGTCCCGTTCAGGCTCGTTTCCCCATTGCAGGCCGATCCAGCGGCGGTGCATCCGCACAAGCTTTGCGGCCTCGGGGCCGGTTGCATCGCCATCGCCCAACGCGATGGAAAGCTGCCCTAAGATCGCCTTCTCCAGCTCTTTCGTATCGTTCCAGGTGGTAGGGTCCATGTCGAGGATTCTTTCGTTCACGGCGTCGACGGCCTCGTTGCCGTATCGTTCACGCGCTTCCGCCCCGTAGCGCCGCTCGTTTTCGTTCACGGCGCGCCAGCGTTCAAGCTGGGGCAAAACCGCTCCCATGAGCGAGACCGCCTCGTCAAGCGTCATGCCCGTGCTCTCCGTCAGTCGCGGCGCGCAATCCTCGATCATGGCTTCCATGGTGGTTTCATAGGTGTAGCCGCCGCGGTCGTAACACCACTTGCAATAATGGTCGGTCTTGTTGCCGGTGGCGTCGGTCCCGTAATCATCGGGCGTAAGGTACATGCCGCAGCTTTCGCAATAATGCTCTGGCATCTCCAGCAGATGCGCCAGCGGCTCGCCGGTGACGGCGGCAATGAGCTTCATCATGTCGATCCCCGGCGTGACTTCGCCGCGCTCCCATCGGCTCACGGCCTGGCGGGTGACGTAAAGCTTCTCGGCAAGCTGGTCTTGCGTAAGGTTGTGCGCGCGCCGCACGGCGACGAGTTTTTCTGCAAAGGCCATGAGTTCTCCCATCTCGGCGGGGTCGTTTCGATGGCTTCAGGATACGCGTGGTAGGGCACATATCCTAGCAACGGCTGGTTGCGTGATGAAAAGCCGTTGCGCATCGAATCGATAATCTGGTTCGGCGAACAGGCCGAGGTCGTTTAGGCGGATACCTTCGTCTGGCGAAGGCGGTTCCGGGCCCTTCTGCTTGGGAGGAACAAGGTTCTCGATGGCGTGGTGTGCGCCGATTGTATTCGCGGCCTAGGCATCTGCTCGATGCGTCGTCTGCCTCTAAAGCCCGAATTCCTCTTGAAGCAACCTTGCGAAATCGGCTTCGGGCTCGGCAGCTTTCGCCAACAGCTCGTCTTTGCGATCGCGGTTTAAGCGCTTGAAGCGGTATTCTGCGCTCATAGCGTCGTGTTTGGTGGGGAATTCGGCTACGGCCAGCAGATTCAGCGGCCCGCGCCCGCGCGTGTACTTCGCGCCCGCGCCCGCTTGATGCGCGGCGAATCGCGCCTGCACGTCAGGGGAGTACCCGGTATACAGGCTGCCATCGGCGCACTCGATCACGTACATGAAATGGCGCTTTCTCGTTGTGGGGTCCGTGTTATCGTGGCGCTCGGTTTCGGGGGAGCCCGGTACCGCCGTATGCGGGTCATCATCGGCGGCAAGTTCTTTTCCTAGCTCGGCCGCAAGCTTTGGCAGCAGATCCGCCATGGTGGCATCGACGGCGTTCTTTTTCAGCTGGCATTCCCAGATCACGTGTACGCGCCAACCCATTTCCTCGAGCTCGCGTACGTTCTCCGCGTCGCGCTCCATGTTCCGGGCGAATTTTGCCTCCCAGTATTCGGTGTTCTTCTTTGGAGTGCTTGGCTTGCAATGCGGGCAGCGATGCCAAAAACACCCTCGGACCTCGATTGCGACGCGCTTGCCCGGCCATGCGATGTCGGGATGCCCAGGCACCTTCCATTGCAACCGGTAGCCCGTTAGCCCCGCCTTCCGCAGGCGCTCGCGCACCAGCAGCTCGGGCTTCGTGTTCGCCCGTTTGTTGCCCTTCATGCTTTTGTGCACCGCGTAGCTCGATGCGGGTGGGGAAGGGACGCGCACGGTGACGATCTCAACGTGGCTCTCGCCAATCGCCACGCTCTCCGCTGCGTCGTCGGCGGTCGCCCCGTCCGCCATTGTCCTTGCCGATGCGCTTTTCGCTGCGCCGTCGGTTGCGGAAAGCGTTGGCGTCCCGGTTGCGGCATCGCCCGAGCGGGCGGCTTGGCGTTCGTCATTCGCCTCATTTGCGCTTGCTGCCGCATCGCCAGCGGCGTCGCCGCTATACCCGGCGTTTGCCTCGTTTGCGTCCGACCTCTTCGCCACCTGGGTTTTCGCCGTCACGAACCCGCGCTTGATGCTGCTCGGCGACGGGACCTCGCCCAGTGCCCCGGTTTCCGCGGCCTCCAAAAGCGGCAGCAGCTCCTCTTGCCAGCGTGCGGTCAAACGTTCCAGCTGCCAAGCCGCGTTCGCGGGGCTTGTCGAGGGCAGTACGCGCGCCGCCAGCCCCACCTGCCATTGCAGGTAGCGCTTGTACAGCCGCCCGGCTGTGCCCCCGTTGCAGATCACGGCGCCGATATGCGCTTCTTCCAGGATGTGCTCCACCTGCGCGGGCACCACGTTTTTGATGCTCGCGTCGCTCGATCCCTTGATGTCGCACGAGGCTATGACGTCCCATAAGGCGATGCCATGCTCAAGCAGCATCCGTTTCTTCGCCGCGATGGACTCCTCAAGCGTCAAGAGCCGTCCGTCGTCGCTCAATCCGCCCTCGTTTTGCGGCGCAGGTTCGCCCAGGCATGCAGCCATCACGCGCCAAAAGCGGTTTTGCGGGTTGCCATAGTAGAACGCGTTCTCGCGCGAGAGGACCGAAGGAAACGATCCCAGCACCAAAATCCGCGAACGCTCGTCGAACACGGGCTCGAACCCATGCGATATATGTTGGTAACTTGCCATGCGCCTCAGTATAGCGAATAGGGGGAGCACCCTCGGCTTGTCCCCGCAACACGCCGATGATTCGCCTAACCATCGTTCTCGTATGACCGGCTATCGCTTCGGTTACGTTTCGCCTAATCGTTGCAATGCTTCCTCTGCTATTGGTCGCCCGCTATCTTTTTTCGGCGGCGCTTCCATGTCTTCCTGCTCCAGGCGCAAAGGATTTCGACTAGGGGAATGGTCAAGAAAACGACCCATGTGGGATGCGCTTGACCGAGCGCGAACGCCATCCAGCAGAACCAGGCGACGGCACCGATCGGATACAGGCCGCCTATCAGGCGCGATAGCCTTCGTTTCTCCCACGCGTTACCGATAACGTAGTATGCCGGCACGGCGAAGGCAAGCATCAACCCGGGAAGCCATGCGCTGGCGAACAGCCCCAACAGCAGATAGACAACCAAAACCACCAGCGGGAAGGGGAAGGTGCGCCAAGCGCGTTCAGGTTTGCGCCCGAATGTCTTGTGCGCCTCGTGCCAGCTTTCGAAATGCTGCTCGTCGATGATCGCGCCGCTGCTATCAACGTGCACGGATCTGGGATCGTCGGCGGTCCCGCTTGCCTGTGGCCGCTCGACGTGCACGCCATCCCATCCCACATGGACTTCCTCGCCCTTTTTGCGGTTGGTTACATGTACGCCGCTCCAGCCGATGTGCGCATCTTCTCCTTTTTTCGCATCGCGAACATGGATTCCATCGCGAAACGAGACGTGCGCGCAATCATCGCCCTCGTCGAACCCTTCGTTCTCGTCGCTTTCGTCGGTCTCTCTCCATAACAGCTCGTCGAGCGTCAGGTCATATATAGTCGCCAGTGCGATAAGGTTGTCCGTATCCGGCAGGCTTTCGGCGCGCTCCCATTTCGACACTGCTTGGCGGCTTACGCCCAGCTTGTCCGCTAGCGCTTCCTGCGACAGCCCCGCTTGTTTGCGTCGAGCGGCCAATCGTCGGGCGATCCCCTTATCCATGCGACTCCTTCCAGGACATTATCCGAATCGAAGATCAGCGGGCAGGCTACCTGCCCCGAATCCGCTTTCCAAGGTACTCCGTCAAGTTCGGTTGCGGAACCGTTTTCAGTTTGCATTTTCGGCGTCGGCGCCCGCAACCGAAGGTTGCCCCAATCCTTAACAGCTCTCCTGCCTGGTAATATGCGAATCCTCGTAGCTTGCGCAACAAAAACCCTATCCCGGCAACATGCCGACGATTCGCCAGGGTTGCTGCTCTCAGATGCCTGATCGGTGCTTTTCTCGCTCGCCGCGTGCTATCGCGGCTCCCTCGCAAAAGTTGGCGCGTTCGCAGCTCTTACGCGGGATTCTCGTGGATCATGATGTGCTTCACGGTGGGGAAGCTCTGTTCGACGGCATCGTGGGCGCGCTCTGCTATCGCATGGGCATCCACCAGGCGCAGCTGCCCGTCCACGGCTATCTCGGCGTCCACATACACCTTGTTGCCGAACTTGCGCGTACGCAGCGCGTCGATGCGCAGCACCCCGTCCTGCGCCAGGATGCAATCGCGCACCTCGAGTTCGAATGTAGGAGCGCACGGCGTGTCCGTCACTTTGTCCACCGCATCGCGCAGCACCTCGAAGGCCACTTTGAAGATGATCAGGCAGATGACGATGGACGCCAGCGGGTCGCACACGCCCCAACCGAGCATGGCGCCGCCGATGCCCGCAAGGGCGCCCACCGACGACAGCGCATCCGAACGGTGATGCCAGGCGTCGGCCATGAACGCGTCGGAGTTCATGATGCGCGCCCAGTGCCGGGTGTACCAGAACATGCCCTCTTTCGCGACGATGCTCACCACTGCGGCCGATAGCGCCAGCCAGCCCGGCGCCGTCGCATGTTGATATGCGCCCGTTGCGATCGACTGGATCGAGGCGAACCCGATGCCCGCGCCCGTTGCCGCCAAGATCAGACCAAGCGCCATGGACGCCAGGCATTCGAAGCGTTCGTGGCCGTACGGGTGGCTCTTGTCCGCATCGCGCTGCGAGATCCTCACGCCCAGGAAGGCGATGGCGGTGGCGAACACGTCGGACAGCGAGTGCACGGCGTCCGAGACCATGGCCGCCGAGTTGCCGAATATGCCCGCGAACAGCTTGAACGCCGACAGCGCCACGTTGCCGCTTACCCCCACGATGGCAAGTTTGTTCGCGATGCGCTTCTCGTCAAGCGCCGAGTCGGCGGTTTCACCCGCCGTCGCGCTATTTGCGCGCTTCTCTGTATCCATGATGCCGAACCTCCTGCATCGCCTGCCGCACGGTTTTCCTGCCCGCCGGGTGGCAAGGCGCTTTTGAAATAAACCCATACTAAGCACGTGCGCCGGGTATGTCATCGGTGACTTGCGATTCGCGAGATTTTTTAACAATAGAAGACAAGTTCTGGGCGGTTTTGCCGGAAGGCGGGCGAAACCGGAGCCCAATCCGGCCTCGCCTCTCCCGCTAACCAGAAGCTCGGCCGCGTCAACCCCTTGTTGCGAAAGTGTCGCGAAACCCATGCGTTTGCTGCCCCTTTCGCCGAAATCCGCATTGTTTTGGATGGTGGAAAACCACTGCGGAAAACGCTTTCGAAAAAAGCCGCTTTACGAATGACGACCGGGGGTTTCGCGGTTTTCCAGCCATGGTGGAAAACAACCCCATACCCCCATCCATGGATTTTTCAGCGGAATAAAACACAACATATTGGGGCGAAATAGCGTATGATAAGGACACCGACCGAGCGACCCGAACGCACCGAGGTCGCAAATTTTCACGAAATTTCCGAACGCGCAGGTCATGTCATGTGTGGCCTTTTGCGCTCGGATGAAGGTAATCCGCAAGGCGCCCGCCAGGCACCTTGCGCGAGAAGCAAGAAGGGTGTGAGCGGCATGAAGATCATCAAGCGCAGCGGCTCCGAGGTTACGTTCGACATCAACAAGATCGTCAACGCCATCAAGGGTGCCAACGGGGACGTCGTTCCCGAGGAGCGCCTGACCGAAGACCAGATCGCGCTGGCGGCGCACAGCGTCGAGTGGCTTTGCAGCCGCTCGGGCCATACCGTGTCCGTGGAAGAGGTCCAGGACATGGTCGAGAACCAGATCATGGCGCAGGGCCGTTACTCCGTCGCGCGCAAGTACATCATCTATCGCTACAATCAAACGCTCAAGCGCCAGTCCAACACCACCGACGACAAGATCCTGTCGCTCATCGAGTGCAACAACGAGGAAGCCAAGCAGGAGAACTCGAACAAGAACCCCACGGTCAACTCCGTGCAGCGCGACTACATGGCGGGCGAGGTTTCCAAGGACATCACCATGCGCCTGCTCCTGCCGGCCGATGTGGTGGAAGCCCACAACGAAGGCATCATCCACTTCCATGACTCCGACTACTTCGCGCAGCATATGCACAACTGCGACCTGGTCAACCTGGAGGACATGCTGCAAAACGGCACCGTCATCTCCGGCACGCTCATCGAGCGCCCGCACAGCTTCTCCACCGCGTGCAACATCGCCACGCAGATCATCGCCCAGGTGGCCAGCTGCCAGTACGGCGGCCAGTCCATCTCGCTGACGCACCTTGCACCGTTCGTCGAGGTCAGCCGCCAGAAGATCCGCCGTCAGGTGCTGCAGGAGATCAACGCGCTGGGTCTTGAGGCCAACGCCGATCGCATCACCGAGGTCGTCGAGGGCCGTCTGCGCGACGAGATCCGCCGCGGCGTGCAAACCATCCAATATCAGGTGGTCACGCTCATGACCACCAACGGCCAGGCGCCGTTCGTCACCGTCTTCATGTACCTCAACGAGGCGCGTAGCGAAGCGGAGAAGCGCGACCTCGCCATGATCATCGAGGAAACGCTCGCTCAGCGCTACGAGGGCGTCAAAAACGAGGAAGGCGTGTGGATCACCCCGGCGTTCCCCAAGCTCATCTACGTGCTCGAGGAGGACAACGTCACCGAGGACAGCCCGTACTTCTATCTCACCAAGATGGCGGCGAAGTGCACGGCCAAGCGCATGGTGCCCGACTACATCTCCGAGAAGAAGATGCGCGAGCTGAAGCTGTCGAAGGGCGAGACCGAGGGCAACGGCGATTGCTACACCTGCATGGGATGCCGCAGCTTCCTCACGCCCGACCGTTCCGGCAACGGCTACGACAACGTGGCAAATGCCGGCAACTACGAGCCGGGCAAGCCGAAGTATTACGGTCGCTTCAACCAGGGCGTCGTCACCATCAGCCTGCCTGATGTGGCGCTCTCCTCGTGCGGCGACATGAACAAGTTCTGGCAGATCTTCGACGAGCGTCTCGAGCTGTGCCGCAAGGCCCTCATGTGCCGCCACAACCGCCTGAAGGGCACGCTGTCCGATGCGGCGCCCATCCTGTGGCAATACGGCGCGCTCGCACGCCTTGAGAAGGGCGAGCCCATCGACAAGCTGCTCTACGGCGGTTACTCCACCATCAGCCTCGGTTACGCCGGCCTGTACGAGTGCGTCAGGTACATGACGGGCCACAGCCACACCGACGCCGAGGGCACTCCGTTCGCCATGGAGGTCATGCAGCACATGAACGACAAGTGCGCCGAGTGGAAGGCGGCCACTGACATCGACTTCTCGCTGTACGGCACGCCGCTCGAGTCCACCACGTACAAGTTCGCGAAGGCCCTGCAGCGCCGCTTCGGCATCATCCCGGGCATCACGGACAAGGGCTACATCACGAACAGCTACCACGTGCACGTCACCGAGAAGATCGATGCGTTCGACAAGCTGAAGTTCGAAAGCGCCTTCCAGCGTCTTTCCCCTGGTGGGGCCATCAGCTACGTCGAGGTGCCTAACATGCAGGATAACCTGAAGGCCGTCATCCGCGTCATGCAGTACATCTACGACAACATCATGTACGCGGAGCTGAACACGAAGTCGGACTACTGCCAGGAATGCGGCTACGACGGCGAGATCCAAATCGTCGAGGACGACGGCAAGCTCGTGTGGGAGTGCCCGAAGTGCGGCAACCGCGACCAGGAGAAGCTCAACGTCGCACGTCGTACCTGCGGATACATCGGAACCCAGTTCTGGAACCAGGGCCGCACCCAGGAGATCAAGGACCGCGTCCTGCATCTGTAAGCGCAGGGGCTTCGTTCGCCAAGCGCACGCGAGCGTCGATTAAGGATTGCGGGTCGTCAAGCAGGTCCGCACGCTGCTCGGGGCTGCGCCCGTAAGCGCAGGGTGTCCGCTCCGCAAACAACCCGCTACACCAGGAAAGCCGCCCACAGGCGGCTTTCCTACGTTCGGGCAAAGGTCTGCTATTCGCTTCCTGCAGCCTCATGCCTTGCGCGCACTCGGCAACCTGCGCGAGCGTGGCCTGCGCGACGTTGCCGAGCCACCAGGTCGCCGTATGCGAAAAACGCGCTCACTCCCCAGCGCGTATCCAGGTCAGCTGTTGCGCCTTTGCTGCAAGGGAAGGCTGCTTGCTATTGGGCGGCTCTTGTTGTTCTGCTTTGACCGGATTCGAGATTGCCAACGTTGCCGCACGCAGGCTACGGGCGTCCTCGGTCAATAGTGTTTTGACCAGCAAGCAATGGTAAACCGCAACAAGAAGGGCCGAACCCATAAGGATTCGGCCCTTCGCTCTTCTTTTTTCTAGTTATGCCTGCAGCGCGTCGTCGCGATGCTTGTAGAACACGTGGCATTGCTGGGGCTCCAGCACGCACATCCCGTTCTCGTTGCGGCTTACCACCATGGCTTCCAGGACCTGTCGGGTGCGCTGCTGCCCGGAGTCAGCGGGGTCGTACCCTCCGAACTGCTCCTGAAGGAAAGCGTTGACCAAGCGCTCGTGCTCGCTTGCAGGCATGCTGAATCGCACCAGATCAAGCTCGTTTTCCGGCTCCTCGTTCAGCTCCATCAGAAACGTCACCGTGCTACCGTCCTCAAAGCGGTACTCGAACGAAGGCTCCAGCTCGCCTCCGTTGTTCAGCTCGGTGATCAGCGGGATCGGGCCCTCGCCGTCTTGCGGCTCGGCGCCGCCTGCCGCCTGCTGATGCCGCTCAAGCTGCTCCTGGATGATGTTCCATTCCTCCTCATCCTCAATGGGGGAAAGGTCGATGGAAGCGAATTCCGAATCCTCGGGCACCATCAGCGTATCCTTGTTGTAGGAGGATGCATATACGTTCGTGAACCCGTCCTCATCGGTGCCGCCATCGGTGTACACGATGTAGCTTTTCCCGAAAAATGGGCTATCGAACATCAGCAGAGCCTCGCACTCCAGCACGTCGCCGTCCTCATTTTCCGCCTTGAACCTCAGATCGTTGATCTGCGAAGCGTTATCAGCGCTCATATGCTGTTCCTTTCGTCTTCGTTCAATAGGAGGGCTTACGTCAAAAACAGTGCGGTATGCGCCGTACAAGATAATAACGATGTGGCGGTTCGGAATCGCAAGGCGTTGCGTGGAAACGCAGAAAACAGCATTTGATGAAGATCGACAATTGCAAAAAAAGAAGTGAATCAAAAATCGCGATAGCGTGCATTCGGCCACCGCTAAACAAGAAAGGGGATATTTGCAATCACGCAAACACCCCCATGCCAGAATGCGAAGATACCGACTTGCGAACGCAAACATGTTGCAAATGCCGCACCGCCAACGCCCCATAAACAGGTCCCAAGGCGAACTATGGCGAAAAGCGTCAACAAGGTAACTCGGGCAGTGTCCTAGTGGACGGAAGCCGAAGGCGCGTCGCGGCAGAACGCCCCTTGAGCTTTGCGCAGTCTGCCCTTACGACCCGAGATGCGCTTGCAAAAGCCCTTGATCGCGCAATACAGCGGATACGCCACAAGGGAGAACCCGATAAGAAAATCTGAAGCAAGCGCCAGGGGATTGTCCGCCGCGTCCGCCGCGAAAGCAGCATCCCAGGCAGAAGCCCCTACGCTTAAAGCCCCCGCGGGGCATCCGGCAGCTTGCCATAATAGGAAGCTGACGAACATCAGGATGGTGTACGTACCCATATACCTCACAAGATGAAGCTTCACGCGTCCCATGCCAAACCTCCTCAAACGCCATCAGCGCGCGCAGGCGAACCAAAGCGCGTAGCCAAGCAAACATAGTGAGGCTATGCTGACTGCAGTCCATTGCCGTCCGCGGCCCACCCCGCCTAACCTAAATCGAATAGTAGCGACTGATTGTTAAAAGCAGGTATTGCATCAGTAAGGGAGAAGGCGGACCTCGAATCTGCTCACGATACGTCGAAATGCCCTCCTGTCCTTTTGGGTCGGGACAAACCCCTTGTCTCGCTCAGCGAGTTACGGTTGGAGTACCTTGCGGCTAGGAGTGAGCTCCATCGCTGCAGCACGTCTCACCACAGTCTTCGCGGCCCACTCGCGCGCCTTGCGTCGCGGTCCTTCTATATAGAGTCATCGCAGGAACGGGGAAGCCGCCGAATCTTCCTATAGGGGCACGGGGAAGGCCGCGGAGCGGCCCCGAACCCCCTTCGAGCCCCATATGTGTGCAGAATGTGAAGATGGCGCCGAAGGCGAAATAGTTCTGGACACGGCCCGGCCAGGCGCGTATTATTCAATCTTGCGCCAAGC
>CAJMPP010000040.1 GCA_905215325.1 uncultured bacterium
CACCGAGAACATGTTCCTGCTCGATGCCGAGCCGCACATCCCTAATCCCGCCGACATCCTCGCCTCCAAGCGCTTCGCCGCGCTGGCCCATAAGCTTGAGCAGATGTTCGATTACGTCATCTTCGATACGCCGCCCGTCGGCATGTTCGTCGATGCCGCCGTGGTCTCCACCATCGTCGACGCCGCCGTGCTGGTGGTGCGCGAGAACTTCACGAAGCGCCAGGCCGTGCTGCAGGCCTACGACCAGTTGAAGAAGGCCGGCGGCAACGTGGTGGGCGTCGTCATGAACTACTGCAACGTTGAGAAGTCCGAGTACTACTACGCTTACTACAACCAGCAGGGCAAGCGCGAGAAGGGCTCCTCTTCCGCGGTGAAGGTCGATTCCCGCAACCTCGGTCCCAACGTCCCGCGCGGCGGCGGTAAGCATGGCGGTGCCGCGAACCCCGCTAACTACGGACGTCAGAACAACGGTGCTCGCAGAGGGTAGTCGACGTGCTTGACCTGCATTGCCATATCCTTCCCGGCGTTGACGACGGGGCAAGCTGCCTCGGCGAGAGCGTGCGCATGATCCATGCCGCGTACAAGGCCGGCATCACCGAGATCGTGTGCACGCCGCATTGCCGCGACCCGTACTTCGATTTCGATGCCATGTGGGATGCGTTCAACCAGCTGGCCCCGCGTTCGCCCATCCCCATGCGCATGGGCTTCGAGGTGAATATCCGCAAGCTGCGCGAGCTGGGAATGGACTGGGCGCCCTACCTGTGCTTCCAGGATTCCAAGACGCTGCTGCTCGAGCTTTCCACGCACGCCACCAAACGCGATTTCGAGGAATACGAACGTGAGATCTACGAGCTGCAGGGCATGGGGCTCGACGTGATCATCGCCCATCCCGAGCGCTACAAGGCCATCCAGGAGGATACCTCCATTGCGGAGCGCCTGGTCAGCTGCGGGTGCGTGTTGCAGGCATCGTCCGACTTCATCCGCGGCGGGCGTATGGGCAAGGAGCGCAAACCTGCCCAGCGTTTGTTCGAAGCCGGTTTGTACACCTACATCGCTAGCGATGCCCACTGCGTCGAACACTACGAAGCGTTTTCCGAAGCGGTGTATAAATTCGGGCATATGTTGCGAACGGAATAGCCGACGAAGGAATAGAATAGTCCACAGGTATTTCGGCCTGCCCTCCCAACGGAGGGCAGGCCTTTTTCGACAGGGGGATGAGCATGCGCACCATTACGTTGGGGTCTACCGGTATCGTCACGCCGCAGAATGCGTTCGGGGCGCTGCCGATTCAACGCATCTCCGAACAGGACGCCGTGGCGCTGCTTCGCCGCGCGTTCGAGGGCGGCATGACGTTCTTCGACACGGCGCGCGCGTATTCCAACAGCGAGGAGCGCGTTGGCCTTGCATTCGAGGGCATGCGCGGTAAGGTCGCCATCGCCACTAAAACCCAGGCCCGCACGCCCGAGGCGTTTTGGGAAGATCTGGAAACGTCGCTGCGCCTTTTGCGCACCGACCATGTTGACCTATACCAGTTCCACTGCGTCGACCAGTGCTACAAGCCAGGCGACGGCACCGGCATGTATGAGTGCATGCTCATGGCCAAGGAGCAGGGCAAGATTGCCCACATCGGCGTGACGGCGCACAAGCTCGAGGTTGCCTTCGAGTGCGTGGAAAGCGGCCTGTACGAAACGCTGCAGTACCCGCTCAGCTATCTTGCCTCCGACCGCGAGCTTGAGCTGGTTGCCCTGTGCGAGCAGCGCAACGTCGGCTTTATCGCCATGAAAGGCCTGGCCGGCGGCCTGCTCACTAACGCCCGCGCCTGCATGGCGTTCATGACCCAGTTCCCGGGCGTGCTGCCCATCTGGGGCGTGCAGCGCGAGGAAGAGCTCGATGAGTGGCTTGCGTTCATGACCGAAACGCCGCAGCTTGACGAAGGGACGCGCGCGTTCATCGCCTCCGAGCGCGCCGAGCTTGCCGGCGATTTCTGCCGCGGTTGCGGCTACTGCATGTCGTGCCCGCAGGAGATCGTCATCAACCAGTGCGCCCGTATGTCGCTCATGATCCGCCGCGCGCCGTCGAAGGGGTGGCTTGGCGAAGAGTGGCAGCAGCGCATGAACGCCATCGAGGACTGCACCGAGTGCTACGCCTGCATCGCCCGCTGCCCTTACGAGCTGGATATTCCCCAGCTTCTGAAGAAGAACCTGGCCGACTACCGTGCCGTTCTGGCTGGCAACGTGGATGTGAGGGGCACAGGGGAGGAATAGCCTCAGGACAAGCTCGCCGCAACATGTCATCCCTGGTAATTTGGCTTCTTATGTGGTTACATAATCGCTAGCAAGCGAAGCGGGCGCGCCCCTTTGGCGCGCCCGCTTTCACGTTCGGCGGGCTGAATAGGGGTTCACATGGAAGCTTGGCTGCAGGGGATCTTCGCCGACACGCCGGTGCTCACGGTGCCGTGGAGCATCGACTATTTCAGCGTTATCGCCGGCGTGCTCACCGGTGCGCTGTTCGCGTGCGACCGCAAGCTCGACATCATCGGCACGGTGGTGTGCGGGTTGATCACGGGCTACGGCGGCGGCGTGCTGCGCGACACGCTCATGCAGGGCACGGGCGTGTACTTCACCTCGCATCCCGACCTTATCATCACCTGTATTCTCATCTGCGCGTTCGTGTTCTACTTCCGCGGCATATTCAAGCATCTCGAGGCAACGGTATTCCTGGCCGATGCCCTGTCGGTCGGTCTGTTCGCGCTGGCCGGCGCTTCGAAGGCGGTTGCTTTCGAGCAGGGTATGGTGCTATCGGTCATCATGGGCGGCATCACGGCGGTCGGCGGCGGCGCCATCCGCGACATCTGCGTCGGCGAGGTGCCCGGCGTGTTCCAGCGCAGCAACTATTATGCCGTAGCGGGCCTCGGTGGCGCGGCGGTGTACGTGGTGCTTGCGCGCTTCGGGTGCCCCTTGGCGCTCGCGGGCATAGCATGCGTGTTCGTCGTGGTGGCGCTGCGTTATTGGAGCGTGTACTTCGATTGGCGCACAACCTCCGAGGCCGACCTGACGCCGCGCATTGCCCGCGGCCTGCATCGCGCGGGCGAAGTGCTGTCAGGGGTCTTCCTGCACGGTGGTGATTCCGAGCGGCATCAGCGGCACGCCGGCGCGCGCATCGCGCGCGGTGCGAACCGTGATGACGAAGCGTGCGGGGGCGCATCGGGCTCCGGCGGCGATGCCGCGAACAGCGACTGGCCCGCCAACATGCGCTAGCCAGGGTGGATTCGTCGTTGTGTTTATGACGGCAAGGTAGAACGTTAGCTTCAGACGTTGATCCACCGGCGTGTTGCGCCGATTCCCAACATGAACAATGCTCTTTTGCGAAACGGAGACAAGCGCATATCGGATAGTGCGCTCGTCGGGCTCTGGTTGCCAAGCGATGGCCCGTTGCCGCACATTGAGCGCATCATCGATCGCTTCTTCCTGTGGTGGGCGGCTTCTGCGGGTCATGCTATATTGTCCTATGACTATCGAAACCGTAAGTTGGATGCGCTTGCTGGAGGGAGACGCCGATGCTGGGCGAGATGCCTGTCTGGTATTTGTTTCTTGGCGGAAGCGGCGCCGGCTTGCTGCTGGTCACCGGCGTGACGATGCTGTTCGTGCCGTCTTGGGACCGCATGGTCTCGCATGGCATAGCAGGCGACCTCTATGGCGTTGGCGGCGTATACGGGTGTTTGGCGCGTTCGTTCGTCCCTGCCTGTGCCACCGCTGCCGTGCTCCTTGTCGTGGGCATCTCATGCCTTGCCCTCGATCTAGGTGCAACCGATCGTGCCGTGCTATTGTTCTTCAGCCCGCGGCTTACGTTCATCTCGGCAGGCGCGTGGCTGCTTTCCGCTGCCGTGTTGGTCGATGTCGCGCTTTTGGCGGCATGGGCGAGTGAGCCGAGCCGACGGCGCAGGCATGGGCGCGTTTTGCCCATTGCGGCGGTATTGCTAGGCTTTGCGGTTGCGGCGTACACGGGTTTGCTCCTGCAATCGCTTTCAGCTGTACCGCTTTGGGAAACGCCGTTGCTGCCATGCCTGTTCGTGCTGTCATCGCTTTCGTGCGGTGTGGCGCTTATGGTCGTGGTGGTGAAGCTATCGGGCGTAGCAGATCGGTTCGAGGCGGTTGTGCGCCGATGGGAGAGCATCGACGTCGTGGTGCTGCTCGCGGAGGCGGCTTGCGCAGCGGGTTTTCTGGTCGTGCAGATCGCACGTGCGAGGTCGGGCGACTCGGGCACGCTGTTGGCGCTGGGGGCATCGCTTCAAACGCTGCTTGCCGGTGCGGACGCATGGGCGTTCTGGGGCGTGTTCGGCTGCGTGGGCCTTGCCGCCCCGTTGGCCATGGCACTTGCCAGCATCCGCTTCAAGCCCTCGCCCCTTGTCCCGTTCGCCCAGGTCGCTTGCG
This sequence comes from uncultured bacterium, assembly GCA_905215325.1. Classification (GTDB taxonomy): domain Bacteria; phylum Actinomycetota; class Coriobacteriia; order Coriobacteriales; family Eggerthellaceae; genus Senegalimassilia. The sequence goes on from CAJMPP010000040.1 coordinate 4,431, forward strand.
CGCTTGCGGGCGCGTTCGCCATGCGATGGAGCATCACGGCTGCCGGGGTGCACCCTATTTTGCAATCTGCAGGTTTGTCATAAAGGAAGGTTGCCATGCGGCAGAAACAGCAAGACGCTTTTCCCTTCGTCGTCGACGAGTCAAGCGACGTGCCCCTGTGGGTGCAGCTGCGTCAGCGTATCATGCATCTGATAAGCACGGGATATTTCAAGCCCGGGGACAAGCTGCCCACCGTCCGCGGCTTGGCACAGGAGGTGTCGATCAACTACAACACGGTCAACAAAGCGTATCTGAGCCTGGTGTCCGACGGCATTTTGGAGTCGGCTCGCGGCCGCGGCGTGTTCGTGCGCGATGTCGTTGCCGAAGAAGGCGCCGAACACGCGCAGGAGGTCGAGGGCATTTTGGACGATTGCATTTCCGCTTGCCGTGACCTGGGGCTTTCGCTGGAGGATATCCAACAGCACATGACCCGGCGCATCCTTCAGCTGCAGAAGGCGCAGGCAGGCGGCGAAAGCTGCGGCGAGGGCGCGCGTATCGTGCGCGTGGACGTGCATCAAGGCGTCGCAAACGCGCAAACCGGAGCGTAAAGGGGGAGCCATGGCTTTTTCAGCATCGAGACAAAAGGGCGATTCTCGTCACCGTCGATGGGAGGACGCGGATGAGCGGCGTTCGCTAGACCGTTTCGCCGTGGTTCCGCAGGCGCATACCGAAGTGATAGGCGAGGTGGCCTCGAGCACCGGCGTGCTCCTGTTCTCCTGCGCGGTGTTCGCAGTCGTGTTCTGCGTCGTTGCGGGCATATGGTTCGCCGTAAGCGGCCGCATCGGGGCAATTGCGTTGGTCGCCGCTGCGCTTGCATCGGTTCTCGCGTGCATGTCCGTGCACATCGCGCAGCAATGGGAAAGAGTGGTGGTGTTGCGCTTCGGAAAGCTGAACCGTGTCTCGGGGCCGGGCTTGTTCTGGACGATTCCCGTGATCGAGCAGAACACCATGCGCGTCGATGGGCGCACGCGCGTGACCGCATTCGGCGCTGAGGAGACCTTGACCAGCGATTTGGTGCCGCTGAACGTGAATGCCGTCCTGTTCTGGATGGTCTACGATGCCGAGGCGGCTTGCATGGAGGTCGGCGACTTCACCCGTGCGGTGGAGCTGTCGGCTCAAACGGCGTTGCGCGATGCTATAGGCCGCGGCACGGCTGCGGAAGTGGCCATCCGCCGTCAGCAATTGGATCGCGAGCTGAAGGCCGCGCTCGAGGAGAAGTGCTCGCAGTGGGGCGTTGCCGTGTTGTCCGTCGAGATCCGCGACATCCTGCTGCCGAAAGAGCTGCAGGACACCATGTCGCTTGAGGCGCAGGCCGAGCAGCGAAAGAAGGCGCGCATCATCCTTGCGGAGGCCGAACAGGATATTTGCGACATGATGACCGACATGGGCCAGGCGTATGCTGGAAACGACGCCGCGTTGCGCCTGCGCGCCATGCACTTGCTCTATGAGAGCGTTCGCGAAACGGGCGGCACCGTGGTGGTGCCTTCGAGCTTCAGCGAAGGGTTCGGGGATGTGCTGGGCGATTCGGCGAAAGAAGCATTGCGCGGGAAGGGTGCGGGGCTGTAGTCTGCCGAGGTCGGCGCAGGTCGATGTAACGTGCGACAAGGCGCGGTGCAGGGATTCCCCTGCCGAGCCCAAGCGATTCGCGATCGGGATGGCCGACAGGGCGCCCCGGTCGTCCAGGTTGCGGGATCGCCATCGAAACCCTTGTTTACAATATTCTCAAAATAGAATAATAAGACACGAAAAATTGTCATAGGATAATCTTGATTGTCCTATGACAATTTCATATAGTGCAGGTAACGGAATCTGGCCGGTTTCCCATAAGGAGAGCCGCACCCGCTCCGGGTGCGCAATGGGGGGATGCTGAAACGAGGTCGTGCAACGTCAAGATGATGCGGCGTTTGCGTGATTGCGGCATATCCCGAAATCACGAACCATGAGGAGGAGAAATGGCAGAAGCGAACGCGCCCAAACTTGGGTTCACGCGCAGAAGCTTTCTCAAAGGCGTCGGCGGGGCGGCTGCGCTCAGCGTGGCTGGCGTCGCCGGTATGACATCGGCTCAGGCATGGCTGGCTCCAGCTCAGGCGGATGCCGCCCAGGTTGCGGAGGAGTATACGGCTTGCACGTTCCATCAGGCGCATTGCGGCGGCATGTGCCCCTTGAAGTGCACGGTGCGCGATGGGCGCATGGTGCTGGTGCAGCCCAACGATGCGAGCACGGACGATCGATATAAGACCATCTGCCTGAAGGGCATTTCCGAGGTACAGCATATCTATAGCGACAAGCGCGTGCAGGCGCCGCTCAAACGCGTTGGCGACCGTGGTTCCAACGAGTTCGTACAGATCGGCTGGGATGAGGCGCTCGACGAGATCTGCGCTTCGCTGAAAGACATCCAAGCCTCGCATGGCAAGGATGCCGTTATGGTCATGAGCGGTTCGGAGACGAACTCGAGCTTTTTGACCTCGGTCCTGCAGGCCCGTTCCGGCGGCTTCACCGGCATCGACGTGGGCTTTGGCAACGGCCTGGACCCGGCGATCGGGTATGGCGGGGGCTTCGCCACTTCCACGGCCGATCCCCGCGATTGGACGGAATCCCGGCTTGTGCTTACCGTGGGCAGCAACTTCTGCGAGTCCACGCTGCCGCAGGTGCGGCTGTTCTTCGAGGCCAAGGAAGCCGGCGCGAGGATGGTCACCGTCGACCCTCATTTCTCCACGACCGCCGGTAAATCCGATGAGTGGGTGCCCATCGTCCCCGGCACGGACGCCGCGTTGTTCCTCGGTATGATCAGCGTCATCCTCGACGAGGGGCTGGCGGACGATGATTTCATGAGCAAGCATACTTCCATGCCTTTCCTTGTGGATACGGCAACGGGCAAGCTGCTTCGCGATCATGTGGAAGACCCTTCGGCGGAGGAGCCTGAAACGGGCGCGCAGAACCCGTTCTTCGTCATCGACACGTCCACCGGCGCACCTGCGCGTTACGGGGAGGTTGCGGCACCGGCGCTTTCCGGCATCGTCGAGGTCGATGGCGCGCAGGCGACCACGGTATACGACCTTATGCGTAAGTCGCAGTCGGCTTTCACCGTCGAGCGCGCTTCGGAGCTGACCGGCATCGCGGTGGACAAGATCGTCGAGCTTGCCCGTCTGTATGCGAAGGGGCCTTCGTCGCTCGCCCTCGGTTGGGGCGGCAACGACAAGATGGGCAATGCCGACGTTGCCGGCCACGCGGCGGCCCTGCTCGTGGCGATCACCGGCAATATCGGCAAGCCCGGTGCGGGCGTGGGCGTGTACGTCGGCGGCACCTGGAGCGGCCAGACGGCTGCGCTCGGCGCCTGGGAGCTCCCTGAGGATCTTGCACCAGCTGAGGCGAAAACCGCAGCATACGATCTGCGCCGCAATCCCGAAAACGTCCGTGCGCTCATCTGCTGCGGCGATATCGTGGCGCAGCATTTCGCCAACATGGGGGTTACCGAGCAATGGGTTCGCGGCCTTGACCTGGTGGTTTCCATGGACCCGTATTTCACGGAAGGCGCGAAGTGGTCGGACTACGTCTTGCCGCTTACCACCCGTTTCGAGAACGACTCCGATTGCGGCAACGTCAAGGTCGGATACAACCAGATCGTCATGCAGCAGAAGGTGATCGACCCGTTGTTCGAGGCGAAGACCGACCTGTGGGTCGAGCGCGAGATAGCGCGACGCATGGGGATTGCCGAGGATGTGCTGCCCAAGGATGGCGTCGAACTGTCCAAAACCGTCCTTTCCACTGCCGAGGATCCGTATATCTCCTCGTTGACGGTTGAGAAGCTCGAGCAGGCGGGCGGCGTATGGCCGCTTGAGAACGCTCGGGAGGTTCGTCGCGAGTACACCGATTACGAATTCGACACGGTTTCGGGTCGTATGGACGTGTATTACGACTCCTTGGCCTCCTTCGGCCAGGCGCTTCCGGTTTGGGAGCCCTGCAACGAAATCGCCGCGGACAACCCTCTTCGCGAGAAGTACCCCTTGCAATTGGCGAACGTGCGCTCTCGTTTCCGCATCCATAACCAATTCAACGACGCGAAGTGGATACAGCAGTATTTCGAGCCTACGGTGGAGCTGAGCCCCTCCGAGGCGCAGAAGCGCGGAATCGCGGACGGCGACATCGTCGAAGTATTTAACGATCGAGGGTTGTTCCAGGTCAGAGCGGTGTCAAACGAGTCGATTCGCCCCGGTTCGATACGGTTGGCCGAAGGGTCCACCGCCGATTACATGGTGCGCGGCAATATGCAATCCGTTACCAATGATGCTATGAACGAACGCGGTTACGGGCTTTTGCAGGGACCGGTCATTCCGTTCTCCGACACGCTCGTCGAGGTCCGCAAGGCATAAGGAGGGGCAGATCATGACTCGATTGGCTATAGCTATCAATCAAGGCCGTTGCGTTGGCTGCCATACCTGCGCGAACGCCTGCAAGATGCAGAACAATGTTCCGGAGGGCATGCTGTGGAATCGCGTCCTCACCGAGGGGAGCGATGTCATCGACGGGGCCCAGGGAACCTATCCGCACCTGACGCGCACGTACCTGCCGATGGCGTGCCAGCATTGCGATAATGCCGCGTGCCAGCGCGTATGCCCAACGGGCGCGACGTACAAAGACGAGAAGGGTCGCGTGGAGATCGATTACGACAAGTGCATCGGTTGTCGTATGTGCATGGCCGCCTGCCCCTACAACGCTCGCGTGTTCAACTGGTCGAAGCCCGAGCGTTCCACGGGTGCGAACTGGGGTGATGGCCGTGTGCCGGCACGCCCGAAGGGCGTCGCCGAGAAGTGCACGTTGTGCAAGGAGCGCACCGACGACGGCGATGTGCCCATGTGCGTCGCGTGTTGCCCCGCCCGTGCCCGCATTTTCGGCGACCTGGACGATCCGGACTCGGAGATCTCGAAGGTTATCCGCGAAAAGCAAGCATATGTGCTGTTGGAAGAGCAGGGTACCCAGCCCAAGGTCCATTACTTCAACTAGGAGGTTGCAAAATGTCGAATAAATTGAAGGCAACCTACGGTGCCCTCGGCGCCCTGGTTGTCGCCGGCGTCGCCGCGTGGATCTACCAGCTGGCAAACGGCTTGGGCGTCACCGGCATGAGCAACGGCGTGTCATGGGGGCTTTACATCGCATGCTTTATGTTCTTCGTCGGTTTGTCTGCCGGTGGTTTGATCGTGGCCAGCTCGGCTAGCGTATTCCATATCGCCGAGTATAAGAAGGTGGCGCTTCCGGCCATCATCTGCTCCACGGTGTGCATCTGCTGTGCCGGTATGTTCGTGCTCATCGATATGGGCGGCATCCAGCGCGTGTGGCGCATCTTGGTCGGGCCGAATCCCACAAGCCCTCTTGTGTGGGACGTGTGCGTTATCTCTTGCTATCTGATCATCAACATCGTGTACCTGGTGTTCATGTGCTCGAAGAAGCCTGGTGCGGCGGATAGGGTCTCCATCGTCTCCCGGTTCGCGCTGCCTATCGCCATCCTGGTGCATAGCGTGACGGCGTGGATCTTCGGCCTGCAGGTCGCGAAAGAGTGGTATACGGCCATCATGGCGCCGATCTTCGTGGCGTCGGCCATGGATTCCGGCCTTGCGCTTTTGCTGCTGGCTCTTATGGGGCTGAACAAGTCCGGCGTGTTCAAGGTTGAGAACAAGCTGATCTCCAGCTTGGCGGGCCTGCTGGCCGTTTGCATCGCGGTGGATGCGTTCTTCATCGGCTGCGAATGCTTGACCATGGCGTACCCGGGCGCGAAGGGCGCCGAGGCGTTGACGGTCATGGCAAGCGGCATCACCGCGCCGTTTTTCTGGATCGAGATCATCGGCGGCCTGCTTATCCCGTTTTTGCTTATGGTGTTCGCGAAGAACCGCGCGAACATGAAGCTGGTGGGTTTGGCTAGCGTATTGGTGGTGCTCGGCGTGTTCTGCAAGCGCATCTGGTTGCTGTTCACCTCGTTTTACGAGTTCAACATCGCCGGCGCCCCGGGCGTGATCTCGGGTTCCAGCGTGGCCCGCGGCGCTTCCGGCGTGGATGTGTTCGCCATGTTGGGCACGTACGCTCCTACATGGGTGGAGATCGCGGTGGCTGTCGGGGTGGTCTCGCTGGGCGCGCTGGCGTTCATCGTGATGTCCCGCAAGCTGCTTGCCGGTCGCAAGCAGGCATAGGGAAAGGCGAGCGAATGGACTACGGGCAGTTGGCGGATGCGTTGGCGTTTTGCGGAAACTCCCTGCTGGCGCCGATGACCCAGCGCACGGGGGTCGGCCTCGATCCCGCGTTTTGGGAATCGTTTCCCCTGTTCGACGATCAAGGCGTTGCGGATGCCGTGCAGGGTTGCGCAGCCTGGGCAGCCGAGTGCGAACGTCGTTGCGATGCGGCGGGGCAGGATGCCGTCGAGCGTTGCGCCGTCGAGTACACGCGGCTGTTCGTGGGGCCGCCGTGCCCGGCCGCCGCGCCGTGGGAGAGCGCTCATCGTGCGGCGGCGGATGGTTCTGATCCGACGGTGGGCTTCGGCCGGGCAACCTTCGAGATGCGCGAGCTTCTGCGTAAGGCCGGTTTGCAGCTATGCAACGAGAATCGCCAGTACGAGGACCATATGGGTATTGAGCTGCTTCTCCTGTCCGAGCTTTGCCGCCGCGCCGCCGCGGGCGATGGGCTAGCCGCTGGGCAAGCCTCCGCGTTCGCGGTCGATCATCCCGCTGCTTGGGTGGAAGGGTTGCGTTCTGCGGCAGCCGAAGCTGTTCCCGATGGCTATTATGTCGGCTTGCTGGGCGTGGCAGCCGCATTGCTGAACGTGGTCGTTCGCGAAAGCTAGACAGAGGTTCGCTTTGCGGACGGTTTGCATAAAGCGCTCATGAACGGAGCGGGTGCACCCGATAGGGGCGCCTGCTCCGTTCGTCGTTTAGATGCGGTGATCTGTTCTGGCTTGGGGTCGCGTTGGCCGTCTCAGGCTTTGCATTGTCGGTGCCCGATCGCGTGCGCGGACGCTTTTGGCGCGAACGCTTCGTCTCGCACGCGTTTATGCGGGGCATGGGGGTCTTGCGGCGATTGGCGCTGCGGGAAGCCCGAGTGCGCGGCGGCTGGTACAATAGCGCAATCGATCTACGTTATCTTGCAGAACCGAAAGGCCCCATCACATGGCTGATTACATCGAAGGCAAGCGCCCCGTCATCGAGGCGTTCCGCACCGGCGTGCCCATGCGCCGTATCCTTATGGGCGACTACATGAAGCGCGATCCCATGATCGAGGACATCATGCGCAAAGCCAAGCGCAACGGCGTGAAGGTCATCCAGGTGCCGCGCGACGAGCTTGACCAGAAGTCCGCCCGTGGCAGCCATCAGGGCGTCATGGCCGAGGCCGCGCCGTTCAACTACGTGGGCATCGGCCAGGTGGTCGACGCCGCCAACAGCTACGCGGAAGAGCATGACGGCCGCGCGCTCGTGGTCCTGTGCGACCACCTCACCGACGCGGGCAACCTGGGCGCCATCAGCCGCTCCTGCGAAGCTGTGGGCGCATCGGGCCTGATTATCCCCAACAAGCGCAGCGCGCGCGTCGAGGCTTCCACGTATAAGAGCTCCGCGGGCGCCATCACGCACGTGCCCGTTGCGCAGGTGTCCAACATCGTGCAGAGCATCCACCGCTTGCAGGAGGAGGGCTTCTGGGTGTGCGCCGCAACCGAGCACACCGACGACCTTGTGTGGAATGCCAACTTGAAGGGCAAGATCGCCATCGTTTTGGGCAACGAGCACGACGGCGTGTCCCGCTTGGTGCTCGAGCACTGCGACATGTACGCCAAGCTGCCGCTGGAAGGCGAAGTGGCCAGCCTGAACGTGGCCCAGGCCGCCACCGCCGTCATGTACGAGTGGCTGCGCCAGAACATCCACACCGCCTAGCAGCAGCTGCACCCGGGCGTGAACAGGGGACGGAGGTGTGTTCACGGGTGCCTTTGGGAATATGCAAGTCTTCGTCGTGAACACACCTCCGTCCCCTGTTCACGACGAAGATGATGGGCAAGCGCCTGTGTTGACTTGGTGGATTCGTGATAACCTTGGCGGATTCGCGTCGATTGATATGCGGGCCTGCTCGTGAACGCAACCCCGTCCCCTGTTCGCCCGTCCGCTGACCAGGGAACGGGGCTCAATCGTCCTTGCTGGTTTCAGCGGGCCTGCGGTGATTTGTTGTTCTATCGTATGAAAGGAGGGATGCGTGATGGCAAAGGCAAAGAAGAGGCAACGCCTCCTGATCGTCGATGGATTCAACGTGTTGCGTTCGGGGTCGCGTTACCAAGAGGCGTTCGCGCATCCCGACTATACCGACGATGCGTTCAACACGGCACGCGAACGTCTGATCAACGATGTCATCAACTTCGCCGGCCGTGAATACAAGGCCGTCATCGTGTTCGATGGCGGCGATAACCAGTTCTCCACCGGCGAGGTGGAGACCATCGGCGGCGTGCGCATCATGTTCAGCCCCGCCGGCACCTCGGCCGACAAGGTCATCGAGAAGCTGGCACACGACGCGCGCGTGCGCAGCGTGGAAACCATGGTGGTTACCTCCGACGCCACCATCCAGGACACCGTGTTCGGCGGCGGCATCGACCGCATGTCGGCCAACGGGTTCTCGCGCGAGGTGGGCATGTACTACGAGGATGTGCACCTTGACGAAACGCCGAAGGTGGCGCTCAAGCGCACGCTCGGTGACCGGATTAAACCGGACGTCCTGGAAAAGCTCAAAGCCATGCGCGACGGCGCATAACGGCTTTCCCAGCTAGCTGACCAGGGAATTCACGAAAAGAAAAGGGCCTTGCCCGAACCGCCGCGCTCGATTCACGGGCGAAGTTCAGGCAAGGCCCTTTGCATTGGGTGTTTGCCGTTAAAACCCCGGCTTATAGGACAAAAAGTGTGTCCAGGACATCTATTCACTCCGTTGCGTAC
>CAJMPP010000041.1 GCA_905215325.1 uncultured bacterium
CCTGTTCACGTTGGGGATGCAAACCTGCGTGCTCCCGTTTCGGTGGGTTTTGCGCTCTCGCGCGAACAGGGGGCAGATCCCTGTTCGCGTTGGGAATGCTTCGCAAGCCGGTCGCTTTTGCGGCCGGCTTGTTGCGTTCAGGGGGGGCTTTTGCGGCGGCGCAAAAGCCGAGCTTGGAAGCGGGTCTTTCCGCGAGCCGAATAGAGAAGGTGAGCGGGGCTCCCGGCTTCAACGATTCCGCGAACAGGGGGCAGACCCCTGTTCATGTTGGGGATGCTTCGCAAGCTGGTCCTTTTGCGGAGCCGCGTGAGGGTGCACGCGCGCGCAATGCGGGCATCCCTTGAAGCGCAGGCTTGCCCAGCGCCGGCGTGTGGCCTTCGCCTTATAATGGCGGGTATGAAAACTATCGCAATCATAGGCGGCGGCGCATCGGGCCTGATGGCGGCTGTGGAAGCATCGCTTGCGCTGCGCCAAGCGGGCGCTGTGGCGCACGTGGCCCTGTTCGAGGCCGATCCCGAGCGCATCGGCCGCTCCATCCTGGCAACCGGCAACGGCCGCTGCAACATCTCAAACGCTTGCATCAGCGCTGACGCGTATCGCAATCAGGCCTTCGTGGGGCAGGCGCTTATGCATTTGCAAAACGCATATGTTGCGGAACGTGGCAAAACCAGCATGCGAACCCTTGAGGCGAACCCCGTGCTCGAGCGCTTCGCCGACATGGGCCTTGTGACGCGCGAGGAGTCGGAGGGCCGGCTGTATCCCATGGCGAACAAAGCCACCAGCGTGCTGGACGTGTTGCGCTCCACCGCCGCCGAGCTGGGCGTCGATGTGCAAACCGATAAGCGCGCCTTGCGCGTTGACGCGCCAGCCCCGGGCGGTGCGGGTTGCCTCAACATCCGCTTCGCCGACAAGACTATTGCGCATGCGGCCGCTGTCATCGTGGCCGTTGGCGGGCGCGCGGCAAGCGGCATTGAGCTGCCGGAGCCCTTAGCGTGTTCGGACATGCAACCCGTGTTGGGGCCCTTGCGCGTCGATGCGCGCAGCGCGAAGCTCACGCGACAGCTCAACAACATCCGCGTGCGCGGGACCGTGCATCTCGAGCGCGGTGGTCGGCGCATCGCAAGCGAGCGCGGCGAGCTGCTGTTCCGCGACTACGGAGCCTCCGGCGTGTCGGTGTTCAACCTGTCGCGTTTTGCGCAACCCGGTGACGACCTGGTCGTCGACTTCCTTCCCGGTATTCCCTCGCAGGACATGGAGCGCTTCATGATGACACGCCGCAAGCGGATGCAGAAGCTGATGGGCACAGCGCTCACGCTTGATCGCTTCCTGGAGGGCCTGCTGCTGCCCGCGGTGTCCGCCGCGGCGCTAAGGCAGGTGGGTTTGCGAACCGGTGACCGGTTTACGCAAGAGACGGTTTCCCTGCTTTGCGACATGCTCAAAGGTATGCGCCTGACGGTGGAGGGCATCGGAGACGAGCGCCAATGCCAGGTGCGTCGCGGCGGCTTCCCTGTGGAGCGGTTCAGCCCCGCCACCTGCGAAGCGCTCGATGCGCCGGGATTGTTCGTCACGGGCGAGGCGCTCGACGTCGACGCGCCGTGCGGCGGCTTCAACCTACATTGGGCCTGGGCAAGCGGCATGCTCGCCGGTCGCGCCGCAGCCGATCGCGCTGCAAGAGGGAAAGAAGCCCCGAGCGGCAAATCCCGCAACCAACGCGGCGGCGCCCCTGCGGCCGCAAAACAGCGCCCGAGCGATAAGCGGTCACCGGAGTGCACCGGTTCTTTCCGTCCCTCTTCGAACGGTGGTTCCCGCTCACAGGGTGCGATGCGTTCAGGCTGTTCGCAAACGCTTGACCGCGCTGATGGTCCCCGTTCCTTCTCGGGTCGCGACTCCCGCCCGCAGGCCGCGTCGCGGCCGGGCAACCCGCAAGCACCTGCCTGCACTGGTGGTTCCCGCTCTTCTTCCCGCGCAGGCAAGCCGCAGCGCCCGCATCACCCCCATCGGAACGAACCCGGTAAATCCTGCAGCAAACGCGGTGGGACCGCTGCCCGAAACGCCCGTCATCGCAATCGATAGCTCGGAGGAAACCATGCTTGAGATCTCAAACCTCGCCCTTCCGCTCGATGCCGGGCTCGAAGGTAAGCAAGCCGAAAAGCTCGTGCGCCGCGCCGCGGCACGAGCGCTTAACGTCCCGCCGAGCGACATCGTTGAGATCCGCCTGCTCAAACGCAGCGTCGATGCGCGCAAAAAGCATGACGTGCACTTCGTGGCAACGCTTGGCGTGGAGCTGGTGGGCGGAGCCCAGGCCGAAGCTGCAGCCATTGAAGCCGCTACGCACCGCAAAGGCGCCGCGAACGTGAAGGCGCATTGTCCTTACGAGCCGCTGCAGATCCCGCAGGTCGGCACAACGCCTCAGGCGCAAAACGAGCCTCGCCCCATCGTGGTGGGCACCGGCCCGGCAGGCCTGTTCTGCGCGCTCTACCTGGCGCGCGCCGGCCTGCGCCCGCTCGTGGTCGAGCGCGGCGCGGCGGTTGACGAGCGCATGGCGGCGGTCGACGCCTTCAACGTCGGCGAACCGCTCGACCAGCACACCAATATCCAGTACGGCGAAGGCGGGGCGGGAACGTTCTCGGACGGCAAGCTCACCACGAACATAAAAAGCCCCTGGGCGCAGCACGTCCTGCATCTGTTCGTGGAAGCGGGCGCGCCCGAGGAGATCCTGTGGCAGGCAAAACCCCACATCGGCACTGACCTGCTCGTAGACATCGTGCGCAACATCCGCAAGCAGATCGAACAAGCCGGCGGCGAAGTGCGCTTCAACACCCAGCTCACAGCCCTGCATTTCGAAAACGGCCACCTAGCCCAAGCCGAAATTCAGACACTTCGGGGACGTAGCACTAACTGTCCGGAAACCGCCCAAGCTCAGGTCGGGCAAGCAGGCGGCGTTCGCGTTGAGGCGCTTCAGCCCGAGATCGGTCAATCCGAAGCCGCTCAAGCCGAAGGCCTTCAGCCTGAGCCCGCTCAACTCGAAACCAGCCCACGCGAAGCTCCTCAACCCGGAATCGCCCAGGCCGAAACTCTTCAACCCGGGGCCGGCAAACTTGAACCCGCTCAAGTCGAACCCGCTGCCGAGCTGGTCCCCGCAAGCCGCGTTGTGTTAGCGTGCGGCCATTCCGCCCGCGACACGTTCGAGCTCGTACGCGACGCAGGCGTGCATATGGAGCAGAAGCCGTTCTCCGTGGGCGTGCGCATCGAACACCCTCAGCAGCTCATCAACCGTTCGCAGTACGGGAAGGCCGCCGACCATCCGGCGCTCGGCGCCGCCGACTACAAGCTGTCGATGCATCTGCGCCCGCAAAAGGGCGAAGAACAGGGTCGCGGCGTGTACACGTTCTGCATGTGCCCAGGTGGGGAAGTGGTGTGCGCCGCCAGCGAGCCGGAAGGCGTGGTGGTCAACGGCATGAGCCGCTTCGCGCGCGACGGGCAAAACGCCAACAGCGCGCTGCTGGTCGGCGTGGGCCCCGAGGATTTCGACGGCGAAGACCCGCTTGCGGGCATCAAGCTGCAGCGCGAGATGGAGCAGGCGGCCTACCGAACCGCCATCGCCGCCGGCGGCGAACCGTATCAGGCGCCCGCGCAAACCGTCGGCGACTTCTTGGCGCATCGCGCCGGCGGTCCGAGCAAGCAGGTGAAGCCCACCTACGCGCGAGGCGTCGCATGGTGCGACCTGCACGAGTGCCTTCCCCCGTTCGTAGCTCGCGCCATGGAGCAGGCCCTCCCGCAGCTCGATCGCCGCTTGCATGGCTTCGCCGATCCGCAGGCGGTGCTCACCGGTGTGGAAACCCGCAGCTCAAGCCCCGTGCGTATCGTACGCGGCAAGAACATGCAGGCCCAACTGGCGGCAGCGCCCGCCGACGCTTCCGCGCCAGAACCAGAAACCGGCCTCTACCCCTGCGGCGAGGGCGCGGGCTACGCCGGCGGCATCATGTCCGCAGCCTGCGACGGCCTGCGCGTGGCAAGCGCCCTGGTGGAAAGCCTGCAGCGCGGGTAGGGAAGCCGCCTCAAGACAGCCATTCATTCGCCCAGTTCAGCGGCCCAATCGAAATCGATCGGCGGCGCGGTCGGCCCTTCAGCCGCGCCGCCGCCTGCGTCCTCGACGCTCCTGCCATCCCATTGGCACGCGCGCATATCCACACGTCCGTCGTCCAAAAACGTCACGCCCTCCGCAGCAAGTCGCGTCCGTTGCTCCTCAGGCCCGCCGAACGCAAAACCCGGCGCAAGCGAACCATCCTTGAACACCACGCGGTGGCAAGGAATCCCCGTCTGGGCCGCGCAATCCCACGGATCGGGATTTCCATGCATGGCATACCCCACGAACCGCGCCTTGCGAGGTTGCCCGATCAGCCGCGCCACCTGCCCATACGAAACAACCTTCCCCCGCGGCACCCGCCGCACCGTCTCATATACCCTGTCGTTGAATTCGCCCATGCTTCGCCTTTCGATCAAGCGCTGTGGTCACATCGTTCGTTCCGCATGATTATAGACAGGGGATCCGGCAACTTGCGCAAATCCGTCATCTTGCAACCTAGCGCAATCTCTTAGGCCCCCTGTCGAAAGTCCGGTGAATTCCCAGTTCGGACGCGGTAAAATCACTTGTTTGCAAATTGGCACAGATGGTTGCGCCGGGCACGGCGCGGGCGGCCGGGAAAGGGACTTGGCCGTTTGGGGGAATGCGGGTGCGAATCCCGCGCTCTACCAGGAACCGTATACGCTGATGAATGGGTCGGCACCTAGCTTTTGCGCAGGTTCACTGACAAGCACCGCCGAAGGCATGCGGGCCGTTCACGTGAGGCGAAGTCGGAATGCCCACCCATCGCACGAAGCCCTGGAAGAGAGGTTCCGATGACTATCGGCGAATCGTCCGAACGCGCGCAAAGCGCGGCGCAAGCTTGCGCAGATCTACAAGCTGCTGCGCCGGCAGGCGCGAAGATCGCATCGAAGGCGCATATGCGGTCGTTGATTCAGCGTGTTTTCTCTACCTTCTTGGCGGTTACGCTGGCCGTCTCCATGACGCCGTCGGTGGCGCTCGCCGAGGCGCAGGCCAGCGTTTCGCCCGTTGCTCAAAATGAAGCGCAGAAGGTTGATGTTTCTGATGCTGGGCAAGTTGCGCCGGCGCCTGATTCTACGGAAAAGGCAGAAGCTCCATCATCACCGTCCGTTGCCCAGGGGCCCGCAACCGAATCTGGTGACAATGACGGGGCAAGCGACATTGCTTCCGGTAGCGTTGCTTCAGATGCCGAAAAGGTCGACGATGGCGTTGATACGGCCGGTACTGCTGACAACGATTTGCAGGAGGATGCCGCTCAGCCCGTTGATCAGGCGCCCGAGCGGGATGCCCCTGCGGCAGCAACTGAGAAGGCCCCTAAAGAAGAGGTGGCTTCTCTAATCAACGCAACTTGCTCCGTCATCGGCGTTGATGCGCAGGGCAACCAGCAGACGTGGGCTGCTGCGCAAGGCTTCTCTCTTGAAGAGGGTGCAACTGCGGCAACCTTGACCGAAGAGCTGTTCAAGCGTACCGGCTTGAAGGCCGATTACAACCCCAATGGCAGCTGGGGATGGGCTCTCAGCACCATCGCCTCGCCGTTCGATAAGAACCTCACGCTTGGATATGACTACGCCACCGGCAAGTACTGGCAACTGTTCGTGAACGGCAAGGCCTCTTCGGTCGGCGCGGGCGGTTACGTCCTCGAAGAGGGCGACAGCATCCAATGGGCCTACAGCGCCTATGGTGAATCAGCGCCTACGGATGCCCTTTCGGTGTCATGCGAGGTCGTAGGCCAGGACGCTAACGGAAACCAGCAGATCTGGACGCAGCCGACCACCATCGATGTGCCTGACGGGTCCACTGCGGCAGATTTGACGCGCGCCCTGTTCAAACAGGCGGGCTTGGTGGCCGATATCCAAGATTCGGCATACGGTTTCTATCTCAGCACCATCACCTCGCCGTTCGATAAGGGCCTCACGCTCGGCTATGACCAGAAAACCAACAAATACTGGCAGCTGTTCATCAATGGCGAATATGCGAACTTCGGTGCCGACGGCTGCGTTCTGCACGCCGGCGACAAGGTCAGCTGGGTCTACGGCTCCGATGGCACCATGCCCGGGCAGATGAACGTCACGGTCGAGGTTATCGGCCAGGACGGCAACGGCAAGGCCGAGCGCTGGGCTCAGCGTTCGCGCAACGAGCTGGCAACCGCATCCTTCGACGACATCTGCTTGAGCTTCTTCGAGGAATGTGGGCTCGTTTGCGATATCTTCAAACTTGGTTCTGCTTGGGATCTCGTTTCCATAACCTCGCCATCCGGCGTTACGCTCAAAGGCGGCTGGAACTGCCTAATCAACGGGAAGGCAATTAACAGCGCAGCTGGCCTTACGCTCAAATCCGGCGACACCATTTCCTGGGTGCATGGAACGAACACGCTTCCGAACCTTGACGAGGTGACGGTCGACCCCTCCGCGCCTCGCCCCGATTGGAAGGCGGATTGGGCCGGCGATCAGTCTCGCCCGACCACGGCGGCAACCCCCACCGACTACATGAAGTCCGAGTGGACTCTCGACTACAAGCAATTCTCCAGCGCGCAGTACCCCAATGCCAGCGAGCCCGTCATCGTGAACGGTTTCGTGTACCTTGCTGTAAACAACCGCTTGGTCAAGATCGATTCGTCTACGGGCGAAGTGGTTTCGCAGGCTAACCTTGTTTCCTCCATCGGCTACACCACGCGCCCCGTTTACGCTCAGGGCGTGATCATGGTCCCGCTTGACGGCGGTGCCGTGCAGGCCCTTACGGCCGACAGCCTGACAACCGTATGGGTCACCGACAAGCTCAGCGATTCGGCGCAGTCCAATTCCGCGATCACGGTCAACGGCAACTATGCGTATGTGGGCACGTGCGACGTGGACTTTGCCGCTGGCACGTTCGATAACGGCTTCCTCACCTGCATCAATATCCTTACGGGTGCGGTGGTATGGCAGCATAACAACGCTGGCGAAGGGTATTACTGGGGCGGTGCCGTGAACGTTAACGGCTACACGGTAGTGGCAACCAGCGCCGGTACTGTCGAGGTGCTGAGCGGCGCGGGTTCCGTTGTCAGCACGGTTTCCCTTGGCACGCTGGTGAACTCCTCGTGTGTGGCGTCGGCAGACGGCAAAACCCTATACGTGATGTCCCGCGACGGCAAGCTGCATGTGCTTGCGATCGACGAACAAGGCTCCATCAAGGAAACCAAGGTCGTCGATCTGGGCCTTTCCGGATGCGCGAGCATGCCTACCGTCAACGGCAGCACCATGTACGTCGGCGGCGAGGTGGACAGCGGTGCCTCGGCGCTTGCGATTGTCGACCTGGATAGCCTGGCATCCACGCTCATCACCCAAGCCGACGGCGCACCGCTGCCTTGGACGAAGGGATTGGGCGGCATCAAGGCGGCCCCGCTCGTGTCCACGCAAAACGGCGAAACGTACGTGTACTTCACGGTAAACTCTGGCGAAACCAGCGACTGGGTGAACTACACCTCGGGCGGCGGCATGTATCGCTACAAGGTCGGCGATGCGCAGGCCACGTTGGCGTACGATGCCAAGGGCTTCAACAACTGCTGCGACTCCCCGGTCATCTGCGATGCTGAGGGCAACCTGTATTACATCAACGACTCCGGCACGCTATTCAAGCTGGTCGGTGGCGGCGTGAAGCCCTCGCCCTCTCCTGTGCCCGACCCGGCTCCCGTGCCTGGTCCTGCGCCGCAGCCCAACCCGGATCCCGATTCGACGGTTTCCGGTTCCGACCTTGGCACGCAGCCTACGGTTGCCGGATCGGTCGCCCCTGCGTCCCTGCCTGTTGCTGCGGGCGGTGCTGTGCAGCAGACCGATAGCATGTCGGCAAGCGTCTCGGCACGCCAGGAGGCGTCCTCTTCCGCGAGCGCTAACGGCGCCACGGAGCAGCATGCCGCCACCGCCGCCAGCTCCGATTCCTCCGACGCCGCCGAAAGCGGCAATGACTCTCGCGGCCCTGTTTGGCCCTACGTGGTCCTTGGCCTAGGCCTTGCGGGCATCCTCGGCGCAGGTGTCTGGTGGCTGCTTGCCAAACGTCGCTTGAGCGGCATCAGGTAGGGGGCTGCCATGTTCGAGCAAAACAACGAAGCTGCCCATGACGAAACGGCTGCGGCGGGCGATGCTGCCCGTCGCAGCTCGGCGGAAGCGGCGGCTCTGACCGCGGGCTCGACGTCTTCTGAGCAGCAGCTGCATTCAGGCTCCGCTTCCCGTCTCTCCCCGAAGGTCAAAGGCGGCATCATCGCGCTTTTGGCCGCATCGGTGCTGCTCGTTTCCGTCGGCGCTTTTGCCCTTGCGGGCGGTTTCGACGGGCAAGGCGGATCGTCTGCGCAGTCGTCTTCTCAGGAAGCGCAAACCACGGAGCAAGGCCGCGTAACGGCAACGAAGGTCACTGGCGAGGTCAAAGCCAGCGCTGAATCGGAAACGCATTCGAAAGCGGAATCTGATTCTTCCGATCAGAAGAGCGGCGAATCGGGTTCCGCTGCCGGGCAAAACGCCGATTCGGATTCAACCGCTAACGGCAACGGCGGCGCTGCAGATTCCGGCGCCGCCGCAGGCGGCGGCTCCCAGCCTTCCGCTTCGCCGTCGGGCGATTCCGGGTCGCAAGCTTCCGGCTCCGGAGGTCAGCAGCCTTCTGCGGCGAACATCGTCACCGTATCGGTGTCGGTTTCCAGCAGCGCCGTCGGCAATCCGGTTTCCGCCAGCGGGTCGTACTCGTTCAATGCCGGCGCCACGCCCTATGATGCGCTGTGCGCCCTTGGCTTTTCCGTCAACGCACGCAGCACCACGTACGGAACTTACGTTGCCGCGATCGGCGGGCTTGCCGAAAAAGAGCACGGCGGAACCTCCGGCTGGATGTACTCTGTCAACGGTAGCACGCCCATGACGGCGTGCACCAACTATGTACTCTCCAACGGCGACGTGGTCGTCTGGTACTATGTGACCGGCTAGGGAAGCCGTTGTTCGAGAATGCAAGGCCGGGGTGCGCCCCGGCCTTTTTCCATCAAGCTGAGATGACCGCTGCATGAACGCGCCCCCCGGCCACAGGGGGGTGCGCCCCTGCCTCTTCCGTGGAGCTGAGATATCTTATATGACCTGCGTGTTCCATACTTATCATCCCATCGTTCCCTTTGCGTTCATCGCGTGTGCGCTTGCGCTGAGCATGGGATGCATGCATCCCGTCTACGTGGCCTTGTCCCTTGCGGGGGCGTTAGCGTGCTCTGCGGTATGTCGTGGCGGGCGCGCGACCTTGCTGTCGCTGAGATGGGTTGTTCCCCTCTGCCTTATCGTGGCGGCGGCGAACCCGCTATTCGTGGCATCGGGTTCTACCGAGCTGTTTCGCATCGGGCCGCGAGCGGTATATGCCGAGGCGGTCATCTACGGCTTATGCTCGGGCGGCATGTTCGCCGCCGTGTTCCTGTGGTTCGCTTCCTATTCGGCTTGCCTGGATAGCCAACGAACCATGATGCTGTTCGGGCGTCTGCTTCCCATCGTCACTTTGATGGTGTCGCAGGTTTTGCGCCTGGTGCCCCAATTCGTTTCGCGCGGACGCGCGGTTTTGGCGGTGCAAAACGCCGCTAGCGCAGCGACGGCGCAAACCAAGCGCGAAAAAGCCGCAGCGCGTTTGCGCGTGGTGAACGTGCTCATGGGCTGGGGGATGGAAGATTCCCTTGAACGCAGCGATGCCATGCGCGCTCGTGGCTATAACTGCGGCGCAAAACGCACGTCGTATTGCCGATTCCGTATCGGGCGCGCCGATGTTTGCGTGCTTGCGTGCCTGCTCGTCTTGGTCGCAGCTTCAGTGGCTTGCGTGCTGGTCGAATTGTCGGGATATGCGTTCTATCCGACCATGAAAGCCATTGGTCCCTGGTGGCATTTTGCGCCGTATGCCCTGTTCATGCTGTTCCCGGTTGCCTTATCCGTCTTGGATTGGTGGCGTTGGAGGTCGTGCCGATGAATCCTCAAAACCATTCGTTTTTCGAAAATAACGCCGAGATAGGCGTCAGCGGTGCATTTGCGGGAAGCCCCGCTGCTCAGGTATGCGCTAACGCCGATGCCGGCGCCGGTGGCGCTTTTGCGCACCGTTTTGCTTCGTCGGCCCATGCTTGCGCCGATGCTCGTACCGATGCTCGGTTACCGAAATCGCCCATTTCTGCTCACGAATCGCCGGGTTCGCTGGTAAGCGATCAAGCACCTGAACTCTTCGGATGCTCTTGCAAGGCGGTGGTCTCCGATGATGCGTCGCGTGCTCCCATGGGCGCTTCTCGTTCCTGCGCCGATACGGCCGAAGGATTCCCTATTCCCACAGTGCAGGTGCGCGGTTATTCGTTCGCTTATCCTCCCGAGGAGGGCGACCGTCGCGAATCGTGTGCGGTCTTGAACAATGTGAATCTTCGTGTCGAACAGGGCGCGTTTTGCGTTCTCGTTGGGGCCACCGGTTCGGGAAAGACCACCCTTTTGCGCTCCCTCAAACCCGAGCTCGCCCCGGTTGGCGAATCATCGGGCGACATCTTTGTGCTCGGTCGTTCCCTGAAGCAGCCTAAAGCTGACTGCGCTGCAGACCAATCGGCCAATCAACCCGTGAATCCCGCCGCAAACCCGATAACCCCGTTGGAATCCGCCCAGCTCATCGGCTACGTCATGCAGGATCCCTCGGCGCAGATCGTGTGCGACACCGTTTGGCATGAGCTGGCGTTCGGCCTGGAGAACCTGGGTATCGAACCCGATCAGATGCGCCGGCGCATCGCCGAGGTCGCGCACTTCTTCGACATCGAGCCGTGGATCAGGTCGAAAACCGAAGACCTCTCGGGAGGTCAAAAGCAGCTTGTTAACCTGGCTGCCGTGCTCGCGCTGCGCCCCAGGCTGCTGCTGCTTGATGAGCCGACCGCGCAGCTCGACCCCAACGCCGTAAAGCAGTTCCTGTTCATGCTTTCCCGCGTGAACCGCGAGCTCGGTATCACCGTGGTCATGGCCACGCATTCGCCAGAGGATGTTCGTCCGTACGCAACCCAGCGTATCGACTTAAGCGAACCCGGCACGATTAGCACTTTTGAGCGCGCAAAAGCCGCGTTGTCTCCGTATTTCGACAGGCGATGCGCTCAGCTCGCGAATGCTGATGCGGCGTTGATAGCCCGTGACGTGCATTTTCGCTTTGATCGTCATGCGCCTTGGGTCCTTCGCGGGGTGGAGTTTCGCGTGCGGCAAGGCAGCGTCCATGCGCTTGTGGGTGGCAACGGATGCGGCAAAACCACGCTTTTGCGCTGTCTCGCCGGCGTTTTGTCGCCGCAACGCGGCCACATCAAGAATAAGCTAGCGGTATCCCAGGCCTTGCTGCCGCAGGATCCCAAGGCGCTTCTCGTATGCGATTCCGTGCGCGAGGAGCTTATGGAATGGGCATCGCGTTGCGACTACGACGAGCAAGCCGCGCATGCCATGGCGCAGCGTTTCGGCTTGTGCGAGCAGCTGAACCGTCATCCGTTCGACTTGTCCGGCGGCCAGCAGCAAAAGCTTGCGATTGCCAAGCTTTTGCTCGCGCAGCCTCGATTGCTGTTCCTCGATGAGCCTACAAAGGGTCTTGATCCCGCATCGTCCGCCGATCTTTCGCGGATTGTGAAGGCGTTGGCGGCGGAGGGCAAAACCATTGTCTTGGTTACGCACGATCTGGACTTCGCATTTGCCACGGCCGACGAGGTCTCCATGCTCTTCGACGGAGAAGTCGCCTGCACGGAGCCCGTCCAGGACTTTTTCGAAAACAACCTGATCTACCGTCCGAATTCGGAATGCCGCTTCTTCGGGCAAATCGCGAAAGACGGTGCCGTTGATGGCGAATAGGGAATCAAGGGAGGCTCAGGCTTCTGGGCAAAACCTCCGAACCGCGGAGTGCGGCAGGCAGCAGCCAAGCGGTCGTGCTCTTACTCAGAACGCACCGAAAACACGGGTGCATAGCACCAACGAGCCAACGGAGGAGAACGCCGCTGGTCAGGACGTCCCCGGCATCATGTGCGACGACGTGCAGTTTGCCAAGCGGACCATCTCCCAAGAGCAATCAAGCGAATGCGGGCGTGCCGTATCCGGTCCCGCTACGGGGGCCGATGCCGAGTGCTGCGGAATTCGTAAACGCACCGCGCAAGCGTCGTCGGAAAACCCGCACGCCGCGCGATCTTGTGTAAAACGCGGCATCCGCTCAAAGGGGAGAATCGTTCTGGAAGCGCTGTCGCTTTGCGCAACGCCCGCAATCCTGGTGGCATGCTCGCTTACGAACGCCGATCAGACGGCGGTTTTGTCGCTGGTGGTCGTCCTCGCATCGCTCGGCGTGTTCTTCTCAACATACGAATCCTCGGCCCCTCGCTTGCGCGACATCATGCCGACGGTGGTCCTCGCCGCGCTCGCTGCCGCGGGGCGCATCCTGTTCGCTCCCATCCCGGATTTCAAGCCGGTAAGCGCAATCGCCATCATAGCCGGCGTGGTGTTCGGGCGGAAAAGCGGGTTCATGGTGGGTGCATTGGCCGCATTGGCGTCGAACTTCTTCTTCGGCCAGGGCCCATGGACCCCGTGGCAAATGTACGCATGGGGCCTCGTAGGCTATGGGGCGGGACTGTTGGCGGCAATCCCTGCAAAAGCTTCGAATCGCGCCAGCAAAAGCGGTCATGCCGAATGTGGGGAGGGACGGAGATCGCGCAAGCAGCCTTTGATTGAACGGCATGCCGTGATTATCTATATATATGGATTCGCTTCCTGCCTCATGTACGGTTTCATCCTGAATGCATGGAGCATTCTCAGCTTCTACCATGCACAAGCAAGCGGTCTCGCGGGAATCCTGTTGGTCTACGCAACCGCGCTGCCATTCGATGTGGCCCACGGTGTAGCAACGGTTGTGTTCTTGGCAGCGCTGTATGCCCCTTGGCGCCGCAAATTAAAACGAATCAAAAGCAAGTATGGAATGGAGTAGTAAAGCGCAACTGAGCAAAGCACTACATATGGTATGTATCGAAACAAATACCAGTAAATGTAGAAGCGTGCACTACATATTGTGTGCATGATATGAAGACAAGCGCAAAATCGCATCCAAGGATTGCCAAGGCGCCGCCCGCCGCGTAATATACATCCCCGCCCTGAGGCAAGGG
>CAJMPP010000042.1 GCA_905215325.1 uncultured bacterium
AGGGAGGGAGGGAGTTTTGAGCGAGCGCTTAGACGCCCCTAAGCGGAGACGCGAGGTTAAACGACCATCAGGCTGGTAAGGGAAGAATGAGGGTTTTGGGTGCATGCTTAGCCCCCACCGAAGCGGGGGGGCGCGAGGTTAAGCGGCCGTCAGGCTGATAAGGGAGGGTTGAAGGTTTTGAGCGCATACTCGAACGCCCCCAAGCATGCGTTAGGCGTCCATCCCTGGGCGTCTCCCAAGCGTCCCGAAATCGCGGAAATACGGGGTCGGCACGGTCGTGAGGGCGCTCATCCCGCAGCGGATGAGGCACAGGCTCCGCAAAGGGGCGATACGTCTGCGTTTGAGGACGGATCACCAGGTATAAGCCAAAAGGCGTAAGCTTCTCACCTGGGTAAATGCGTTTTAGCAGGCTCGCTATACTTAGCACAACCCCATTTAAACGCAGACGTATCGCCCCTGGGAACAGCACAGCCCTTTACAGCACCCCTAAAAGCGCCCAGAAGCCATGGCGTATCGCCTGAAACGCGCAAAGCCCCGCCGCGGACGTGCCGCAACGGGGCTTTCGTAAGGAGGTGAGAGCTGAGAACTAGCTCAGGGGATCAGGAGGAGCCGATCCGGAATCGCCAAGCGAACCGGCTAGTCGATCGAGATGGAGCGCGAGGTTTCAGGCTCGGGTTTGGCGACCTTCTTCGGCACGTCGATCTGCAGGGTGCCGTTATCGAACTTGGCCTTGATGTCGCCTTCCTCGATATCGTCGCCGACGTAGAAGGTACGGCTGCACTTGCCGCTGAAGCGCTCCTGGCGCACGTAGGTGCCCTTCTTATCCTCGGTTTCCTGCTTGGTTTCGGCCGTGACGGTCAGGTAGCCGTCCTTCAGCTCGGCCTGCACGCCTTCCTTGTCGAAACCCGGCAGGTCGATGGTCAGCTCGAAACCGGTCTCGGTTTCGCGGATGTCGGTGCGCATCAGGTTCGGCGTGGTCTTCACGCTCGGCGCCGCCATGGTGCCGAAGAAGTTGTCGAACGGGTCGGTCATAAGGTCGTTGAAAATACGATTAGAGCGGGGTACCAACATGGACATCATCGTCATCTCCGTTTCTTGGGGCGAAGCGCGCTGCCCGGCACCGGCCGATCTCCGGTCGGGCGCCTTGCCCGATTCGCCTGCCAGGCGGACAGTTGCGCCGCATTGCGCAACGGCCGTCAAGCTTGCGAACGGGCCGGCAGGTTGCTCCGCCGCCGTTTCGGTTGCTTTCGTTGCGGCCCCGTTCGGGGGACCGTTCCTTTGAACAGTTATCGTTATAGACCCTGCGTTAGCACTCCGCAAGCGAGAGTGCTAACGCGTTACCTTCACGTCATTTTCGCGTCACGATCCGGGAACTTGGGAGGCTGAGGGAAGCCGCAAACCGCACGACGGGCGCAAAGGGCCCGCAGCGAGCAAGGCGCGGGGGCGGCGAGCCGCCCGCAAGCGTCGCGCGGGCTGGAACCCAGCGGCCCGCGTCGCCTCTTCACACGGCGTTCACGCTTCTTTAAGGCTTCTTTCAGGCGGCGCGCCTACTATATGGACCGTTCCTTATCCCTTTCCCTTACGGATCGCGCCCTCCCATCCGCGATCCGGCCAGGCGGATTCTCCCACTCCTGCCTGGCACGCGGGGCGCGGGATTCCCGCCCGCGCTCCGCCGATTCCCATTGCGCCGTCTTCCCGTCGGCGCCGCTTTGCCGCCCCGTCTCCCATCCCGGGGCGGCAAAACCCATCGCGGGGTCTCCCTCCCCGCATCGCAGAGGACCGCCGCGGCTTCCCACCGCGGCGGTCCTGCGTTTAGGCGGGGAAGCGGCCGGCGTGAATCAACTCGCTGCTTAACGGGCCCGCTGCCCGATGGGCTCGCCGCCCGGTGCGCCCGCGGCCCATCCGGTCTCGCCGCCCGACAAGTTCGCCGCTCGCTGCGCCCGCGCCCCATCCGGCCTCGCTGGCCGCGATCGAGCCCGCAACTCGCTGCGCATGCGCCCCATCAGGCCGCACCGCCCGACAAGTTCGCCGCTCGCTGCGCCCGGGCCCCATCCGACCTCGCTCGCCGCAATCGAACCCGCCGCACGGTGCGCCCGAGCCCCATCCGGCCTCGTCTCCCGACAAGCCCGTGCATCTTCCGCGAAATCTCCCGCCGCTCGACGCGGCTGCATACCCCCGAGCCGCCGCGCGTGCCGCGCAAGGGCGGTCGGGCTTGCGCTACCATGCCGTTAATCGACAGGAAGGAACCCGCCATGCGCGAAACCCCGCAGCTGAAGCATATCGAGCAAGTATCCGATGGCTGGATCAAGAAGTACATTCTCACGTACGTGCTGCCCGATGGCAGCGACTACATATATGAAGCGGCCTCGCGCAAGGGCCTGGAGGCGTACCGCGTCGAGCTGGCGTGCCTTGAGGCGCGCAGCAACACGGCCATCGCGGCCATCGATGAGGGCGCGGACGACTTCGGAGCCGCAGCCGTCGCCGCTGCCGAGCAGGCGGCCGGCGCCAGCGGCAAGCGCACCGCCGACGCCGTGTCCATCGTGCCCATCACGCGCGACGGCAACCTGGTGCTCATCCGCGAGTTCCGCTATCCGCTGAACAGCTGGGTGGTCGGCCTGCCCGCGGGCCTGGTGGAGCCCGGCGAGGACCTAGCCGTGGCCGTGGACCGTGAGCTGCGCGAGGAAACCGGCTACGGCCTGCGCACCGACGTCCCGGAAGGCGCCGTGGAGCTGCTGCCGCAGGCCGGGCATTCGTCCACCGGCATGAGCGATGAAAGCGTGCAGACGGTGTTCGCCCAGGTGGAGAAGGATGAAGCGGCTCATCCCGAACGCGGCGAGCTTATCGAGGTGTTCACGCTGCCGCTTCGCGAGGCGCCGCGATTCCTCAAGCAGAACCCCTTGCCGCTGGGCACTCGTCTGCAGCTAGTGTTGGAGATCTTCGCGAGAAACGCGAAGTAGCCGAGCCATTGCGCGAAGCGCTGCGTGCCAGGCGGACATCCGACCATCTTGCCGGCTGTGTACGGCCGCGCTGATGCGGGAAGCGCCCCCCCTGCGCAAAAAGCGGGACGGACGGCGTGCATCCCGCCGCGCCGCCGGATGCACGCAACGCCGCCCGCCGAAGGCGGCCTCGTCCCTTCGCAAAGCGCAGCGCTCGCGGCAAGCGCTCGATCGCACCATCCCGCCGCACGCAAGCGCGCCCTTACGCGAAGCGCAGCGCGTGGGTGAAGCCCGCCCAGGACAGCGGGTCCGTGTCGCGCACGAAGGCGCCGAAGGTGGGGGCATGCACGTAATGCGTGCCGCCTTCGTTGCAGGCGATGCCCACGTGGCCGTTGTACCCGTCGCCGTAGCTGATCCACAGCACGTCGCCGGGCTGCGCGCTCTCCACGGGCAGCTGCGCCGCGGCCGCATAATACAGCGATTCCGTCTGATGCGGCAGCGAGATCCCGACTTGTAGATACGCCCAACGCACCAGGCCCGAGCAGTCGAACGTCTCGGGACCCTCGGCGCCCCACACGTACGGGCAGCCGATGCGCGAGAGCGCATAATCCACCACCGAGCCGTTAGCCGGGATGGGCACCGATGGGATGTTGTACGCATAAGCGCGCCTGACCTGCGCCGACGATGCCTGCGCCGCCTCGGCGCGATCACGGTCCTGCATGGATTCCAGCGCCGCCTTCGCCTCTTCATCAAGCTGCTGGAGAATGGCCTGCATGGCGGCCACCTTCTCTTGCGCCTCGTTCTTGACGCGCTCGGCCTGCTCGGCCGCCTCCTTCGCCGCCTGCTCCTGCAGCTCAAGCTGCTCCTTGTCGGCGGCGACCTGGTCGCGCAGGGCCTTGGTCTCCTCGATCATGCGCTCGTCGTTCTCGTTAAGCGCATCGTACATGTCCAGGCCCGTGGCGAATTCTTTGAACGATGCCGAGCCCATGAGCAGGTCGATGACGGTGAACTTGCCTGCTTTGTACATGCCCACGGCGCGTTTGGCCAAGCGATCCTGCAGCGTGTCGATCTGCGCGGAAGCCTCGTCGATGCGGCGCTGGGCGTCGTCGACGGCGTTCACCGCGGCATCGTGCTCGTCAAGCGCCTGGTAGTAAGCCTGCGCCGCCTCGGCCAGCTCGCTTTGCAGCGATGCCACGCGCTGATACACGGCGTCCGCCTGCGCCAACTTCTCCTCGGCATCAGGCTCGTCGGGCTTCTTCTCCTTGCCGTCGGAGCCCTTTTCCTTATCGTCCTCATCATCGGCCCAGGCGGGAACGACGCCGAGCATCGTTGACGCGCCAAGCAGCGCAGCTGCCGAAACGAACAGGCGACGATCGATTTGCGGATGGGGACGAGCCATGTGACACCTCTGAAACGCCCTTGCGGGCACGTTGATTGCATGTTGCCATCGGCATTGTAATACAGGGTAAACTTTCCATACGCAACACCATGGCTTCTCCATGCTATCTTATTCTCATGCAAGGATGATGTCACACGAGAGCATCCCCATGCAAGCTTTGCATCAGCTGCGTTTCACGCATCTGAACGGCACGTTCGCCCGATGTCGGGGATAAGCAAGCGCCGAACGAAAAGCCCGCCGCCCTCGAAGGAGGACGGCGGGCTTCAGTGCAGCCGTATCGACGGGGTTCGCATCGGGCGCGCTGCAGGGGGCTTGATGGCGGGCGCGCTGCAAGAGCTCGGACGACAGGCGCTCCGCAAGGGGCGAAACCGGAGGGCGCCCTGCAAGGGGCTAAACGACAGGCGCGCCGCCCGACGACATACACGCCCAGCGCGTTGGATGCGCTCCGCAAGGGGCGAAACGGCGGGTGCGCCGCAAGGAGCTCGGACGGCGGGTGCGCTGCAAAGGGCGAAACGGCAGGCGCGCCGCAGGGGCGAAACTGCGGCGCTCCGCAAGGGGCTCGGCAGCGGATGCCGATTGCGTTCCCCGCCGCACAGGGCGCGCCGGAAAGCCTCGTCCCCGCCCCGCCGCTCGGGACCTACTTCCCTTTGCGGGCGTCGTCTAAGATGTTGAGCGCCATGGTGTAGCCGCCGGCGCCGTAGCTCAGGCATTTCGACACGCGGGCGATGGTGGTTGCCGACGCCCCCGTGGCCTTCTCGATGGAAGCGTACGAATTGCCGGCGTCGAGCTGGCGCGCAACAGCCAGGCGCTGCGAGGTTTCGCGAATCTCGCGGATGGTGAACAGATCTTCAAGCAGCAGGAAGATGTCGTCCTTGTCCTGGATTTTTGAGAAAACGGTCAGCAGATCCTCCACCTCGGGGGTTCTCAGCTCGCTCATTCGGCATCGCCTTTCCGATTCACCGGGTCCTTTGCCTTCATTGTACTCCATCATGGTGGAGTGCTTGAGAACTCCGCAAACCCCGCCGCAAACGGCGGTGCCCCGAACGCTCGGGAACGGAGGCTTATCCGTTCGGCCAAGCGCCACGCGCCGCAGGACGCTTAGGGCGGACGCTTGGGGAAACCGGGGCCGAAGGCGAAGCCAGACGCTTGGGCGGACACATGGCCGGACGCTTGGGGGCGAAGACTTAGGCCGGACGCCCGACAGCCCTGCTGCGCCGGACACTTGGGGACGTAGGATTATCTGTCCGACGTTTCGTCGGACAGATAATCCTACGTCCCCAAGTGTCCGGCTAAGTGTCCGCCCAAGCGTCCGGACCCAAGTCTCCGGAAACAGGAAAGCCCGCCGAAGGGCGGGCTTTCGGGTATTGCGAACAGCAATCATCTGAGGATGCTCGAAGTCACTTGGAATCGCAATCATCCGAGGGCGCTCGAAGTCACTCAGGGCAGCAATCGTCCGAGGGCCATCGGGGTTGTTTGGAACTGCAGTCATCTAAAGGCCATCGAAGCTGCTTGGAACTGCGATCGTCCGAGGGCGCTCGAGGTCGCTCGGGACCACCGAACGCTACTCGGGTTTTTTCGCTACGTGAACTGCGGCGATGCCGCCGGTGTAGTTCTTCCAGGTGACATCCGTGAAGCCGGCGTCCTCCATCATGCGGGCCAGGCCCTGCTGGTTGGGAAATGCCTTGATGGACTTCGACAGGTACACGAAGCCGTCGCGGTCGCCCGTGATCAGGCCGCCCCAGAACGGGATGAGGTGTTTCAGGTAGAAGTTGTACAACGCGCGCCAAACGGCATTGGGCGGGGTGCTGAACTCAAGGCACACCAGGCTGCCGCCGGGCTTGAGCACGCGATACATCTCCGACAGCGCGCGCGGGCGGTCGGGCATGTTGCGGATGCCGTAGGCCATGGTGATTGCATCGTAGCTGGCATCGGCGTACGGGATTTCCTGCGCGTCCACCACCTCGAAATCAACCGGCACGCCGTCGGCAGCGCCATCGGCGTAGTGCGCGCGGGCCACGTCGAGCATCTCGTTGACCAGGTCGGTGCACTGGATATGGCGCGGATGCTTGGCGCGCGCCACGGTGAAGCTGACGTCGCCCGTTCCGCCCGCAATGTCCAGAACGTCATCGTTTACGCTGATGGGAGCCTGTTTCATCATGCCCGCCAGCCACATCTTGTAAGCGCCGAAGCTGGAGATGGCGTTGAAGCGCTCGTACTTCTTCGCGATGGTGGAGAAGATGTCCTTCACGCGTTCGGACGAGATCTCGGCCGGCGCTTCCTTGCCGGTGGCGGTGTCGATGGCCATGCGGTGCTGCTCCTTGCGTATCGTGCGCGCCCGGCGAACCCGGGCGCGTTCATCAAGCTGGCCCTGAGCGGGCCGTTCATTCGGCATTCCAGTATAGCCGTTCGCACAGCCGCGCCGCGCGTTCGGCATGAAGCGAACACGCAAGCTGCGGCTGCAACGAAGCAGCGGCCGAGGGCCGGCGAAAGGGCGCAGCCTCGCAACCCGTGCAAAGCGCAAGCGGCAAAGCCATGCCCATCAGGCAAAACGCCGACGAGATCCATTTTCGCAAAGCCTCAAGGCCGGTAGCTGCTAGTACTCCTGCTCCAGGTCCGCGTGCGCCTGCGCGTCGGTTTCAAGGCCGTAGAACTTCCCCTGGCGGAAGCGGTCGAGCGCCACCAGGGCGATCATGCCGGCGTTGTCGCCGCACGCCGATAGCGGGGGCATGACCAGGCGCACATGCATCCTCTTGCACAGCTTCTCGTACGCCGCGCGCAGCACGGGGTTCGCAGCCACGCCGCCGCCCAGGCAGAACGTGGGGGCGCCCGTTTCGCGCAGCGCCATCTCGGCCTTCTTCACCTGCACGTCCACCACGGCGGCCTCGAAGCTGGCGCAGATGTCCGGCACGTTGAGCTCACGGCCCGCGGCGCGCTCGTTGTTGATGTAGGTGACCACGGCGGTCTTCAAGCCCGAAAGGCTGAAGCGCATGTCGCCCGAGTGCATCATGGCGCGCGGGAACTCGATGGCCCTCGGGTTGCCCTTGGCGCCCTGCGCCGACACCACGGGGCCGCCCGGGTAGCCCAGGCCGAGCGCCTTGGCCACTTTGTCGAACGCCTCGCCCACCGCATCGTCGATGGTGGCGCCCAGCACGCGGTAATCGCCCCAGCCGCGCATATGCACGAGCATGGTGTTTCCGCCGCTGACCAGGGAAACCACCGCCGGAGGGGCGAAATCGGGCGCGCCGATCTTGTTGGCGTACATATGTCCCTCAAGGTGGTTCACGCCCACCAGCGGCTTGTCGGCGGCCCAGGCCGCGCCCTTGGCGAACGCCACGCCGACCACCAGCGCACCCACCAGGCCCGGCGCGTACGTGACGCCCACGCCGTCAAGATCGGCCCAGGTCAGACGCTCCATACCCAATCGCTGCGCCGCAACATCCAGGCACTCGTCGCACACGCCGCAGATGGCCTCGATATGCTTGCGGCTGGCGATCTCGGGCACCACGCCGCCGAAGCGGGAATGGAAGTCGATCTGGCTTGCCACCACGTCGGAGAGCAGGTTGCCCTTCCCGTCGATGATGGCCGCGGCCGTCTCGTCGCACGAGCTTTCAATGGCCAGGATAAGCGGGCGCTCGAGCTGCGCGGCAGGCTGGGCGGCCTTCTGCGCGTCATGCGCCTCGTCCACGCGCAGCGTCATGCCGGCGACATCGACCGGGGATTCTTGTACGCCGGCGTCCTCGGTGACGGCACGCAGTGCCTTCGCATCAGCGGCGCCGCCGACGGTCGAGGAGCCGATGACGCCCTGCAGCGGGCCCTCCATGATGACGGCGTCCTCGCGGTCGGAATAGTAATGTGGGCGCTTGCCGATGGAATGCATGCCGAGCGATTCGTAAAACGCCTGCGCGCCGGCGTTGGAAGCACGGACCTCGAGCGAGCACGTGGTGGCACCCAGGTCGCGGGCGTCGGAGGCGACGCGCAAGATGAGCTGGCGCGCGATACCGCGGCGGCGCCACGCCGGATCGGTGCCGATCTTGAGGATCTGCACCTGCCCGTCGATCACCATGCCGCCGGCATAGCCGACCAGCACGGTTCCGCGCACGGCGGACGAAGCGCCCTCGGATCCCGCATCGGGGCCTTCTCCGCTTGCATAGGCGGCCCACCAGGTGCGATCGGCGCGCGGAAGCTCATCGGCCACAAGCGCGGCGTTCCACGCGTCCGAGCCCATGACCTGGGATTCCATGGAGGCAACGTCCTCGGCATGCGCGGCGTCGAGCGGCTTGTACGTGATGCCGTGCTCGTCGGGGCGGGCGTTGAGCACCGCCGTGTCGTGCATGGTGGCACGCTGGTCGCGGCGCGGCGCGGCGTCCTGCACGCCGGTGGCAAGGTTTTTCGGGTCGTTCTTCGCCAGGCGGATGCGCTCGTTCTCCTCGGCGTCGGACAGGCGCGTGTACACCGGCAGCAAGAACGCCGGGTTGTGGCGCTGCGCATCCAGCGGGTCGGCCGCGCCCGTGCGCCACGCATCCTGCAGCGCCAGCAAAAGCCCGCGGCCCGCGGGCGCCCACAGCTCCTCAGGCAGCAGCATGCCCGCGGAGGCGAACAGCTCCGCGTACTTCGCAAGCCCATCGCCCGTCAGCCGCAACGCGTCCGCCGCAACGCCGCAAGACGCTTCGTCGACCAGCTCCTGGGCTGCCACCTGGGCTTTCACCACGCGGTCGGCCTCAAGGCGATGCACGCCCGCATCATCGAGCGCATAGCGGACGGGGTAGACCTCCTTGCGCATGGCGTCGGCGACCACGGCCAGCCGGCCGCGCACGCCCGAGGCCCACGCATGCCAGGCCACCACGTCGAGCGACGACACGCCCACCAGCGCGGCGCCGAGCGCCTGCGCCGCGCCCTTGGCCGTTGCCATGGCGATGCGCACGCCCGTGAACGACCCCGGGCCGCGGCCGACGCATACGCACGCCAGCTGACCGCGCTCCACGCCGGCCTCGCGCAGCAGGGCATCCACCCGCACGAGCAGCTGCGTGTTCGACGCGCGATGCGCCGCCACCTCCACCGCAGCCACCGGTTCCACCGCGCATACCGCGGCGTTCAAACGGCCCAGCCCGATGGAGATCACCTCGTTCGCCGTATCGAACGCCAACGCATATGCGGTTTCAGGCACAGTGCTCCCCTTGCTTTCGAATATGGTTCCTATATGGCCGGTTTCGCTGCGAGGCGCCGCTTGCCGCGCGGCGCCCATCCGGGCCGCATCGGGCGCGACAGCGGGCGTTTAAAGCGTCTCAGCAGGCGAATCGGCGGGTTTGGCCTCCGCGACCTTGACCGGGGGGATGGAGCCCGTATTCATGGGGGCGCCCCCTGGCACGATGAAGCCGCCGGCGCTGGCCGTGGTCTTCGACAGACGCGCCTTCGAGTCGTTGGCCCACACGGTGAGCAGCTGGCGGGCGCGGTTTCCCAACGCGTGCGCAAGCACGCGGCGGCCGCCGTCCTCGGTCACCAGGATGCGGATCTCCAGGTAGCCGTACGGCAGCGCGCCGGGGAACTTCTCGCCCCACTCGATGAACGACACGCCATCGGCGTCGATGGTGTCGTAATAGCCCGTGTCTTCCAGCTCGTCCTGCTCGTCCAGGCGATACAGGTCGAAGTGGTACAGCGGGATGCGCCCCTGGTGGTACTCCAGCAGGATGTTGAACGTGGGGCTGGTAACCTGGGCGGAAATGCCCAGGCCCGCGGCCACGCCTTGCACAAATTGGGTTTTGCCGGCGCCCAAATCGCCCGAAAGCACCACCACGTCGCCCGGATGCAGGTACGGAGCCAGCGTTTCAGCAAGCTGCTTCGTCGCCTCCGTGGACGCGGTTTTACGTGCGTATGTCAGTCCGTTAGCCATAATGCAGCACATCATACGCCAATGCGCGACAACATGCACCCCGCCCACGAAAACGGCGGATAAGCAGGGGAAAACGGCTTTCGGGATCGGACGGGCGTTGCGCTAGCCTTTCAGGCTTTCCTTCAGCTGGGCCTCGGCGGCGGCCACGGTGTGCTGCATGGTCATGCTGGTGGTCACGGTGCCAACACCGCCGGGCACCGGGGTGATGGCGTCCACGATGGGCTCCACCTCGTCGAAGTCCACATCGCCGCACAGCTTGCCGTGCACGTCGAAGTTGATGCCCACATCGAGCACCGTCTGGCCCGGGCGGAAGTACTCGCGGCCGTACGCGCGGGCGCGGCCCGTGGCACAGATGACGATATCGGCCGAGCGGCTGATCTCCTGCAGGTTCTCGGTACGGCTATGGCAGATGGTGACGCTGGCGTTACGGCGCAGCAGCATCATGGACACGGGCTTGCCCACCACCAGGCTGCGGCCGATGACCACCACATGCTTGCCGGCGATGGGCACCTTGTAGTGCTCCAAAATGGCGACGCACGCCGCGGCGGTGCAAGGGGGGAAGCCATCCGGCGCGTCGGTGAACACCGCCGCAAGCGACGCCAGCGAGATGCCGTCGACGTCCTTCTCCGCGATCAGCGTGTTGCACATGGCCTTCTCGTCCATGAACGTGGGCAGCGGGCGGAACATCAGGCAGCCGTGCACCGTCTTGTCGTAGTTGATGGACTGCAGCGTGGCCTTGAGCGCGGCCTCGGGCGCGAACTCGTCGAGCACGTAGGGCTTCGTATGAATGCCCAGGCCAGCGGCGCGTTTGACCGCCGTGCGCTCGTACGAGAGGTCGTCGGGACGCTGCCCCAGGCGCACCAGCGCCAGCGTGGGTTTCACGCCCTGCTCCTCAAGCGCGGCGATACGCCCCCGCATATCCTCGGCCATGCGGTCGACGACCGGCTTGCCCTTCAACAACTCTGCCACGTTTTCTCCACCTTCATCTATCGGCCTGCAGGCCGTTTACGAGACCGCATCCTTCACGAACGCGAACACCGCGTCGCAGCGCTCGCGCGTCTGCGCGACCAGCCGATCGGTCTCATCGCGATAACGCGCGGCCCGCTCGGCGTCGTCGATGGACGCCGCGTTAATGTACACGTTCAGGCTGGCGCCGTCCACGGCGGCACGCGCGAACGCCACGGAAACGCCGGCATCGCTGCGGGCCATGCGGCTGCCGTTGCGCGCCAGGAAATCGGCGTGCTCCACGCACTCCGCCGCCGTTCGCATGATGTCCAGCGGCACCTCGGTGGCGCCGATGAGGGCATCCTGGATGGCCGCCTGCTTGGCCGCAAGCTGCTCGGGGGTGTCCCTGGGCATGCGGTAAGCCGCCGCCAGCGGGCCAAACGCCTCGGCGTCGTCGCCCACCAGGGCCAGCAGGCGCCCGCGCAGGTCCGCCAACTTCTCCAAGCGCATATACACTTCAGGCTCGACCTGGGAATACGTCTTCTTGCCCACGGTCAGGTTCCCTACCATGGACGCCAGCGCGCAGGCCAGCGCGCCGCAATATGCCGAGGCCCCGCCGCCACCCGGCGTGGGAGCCGCCGAGGCAAGCTCCTCGACGAACGAAGTATCCATACGCTTCCTTTCCGTTTCCCTATGAGGCGCCTTGCTCAAACCGCGCCCCGAATAGCCGGGGGCCGGATGACCGGCCCCCGAGATGGTGCGTTCGTTTAGAACAGACCCGTGATCTTGCCGGTCTCATCGACGTCGATCTTGAAGGCCGCGGGGCTCTTGCCCAGGCCCGGCATGGTCATGATGTTGCCGGTGAGCGCCACCACGAAGCCGGCGCCGGCGCTGACCTTGACGTCGCGCACGGTGATGCGGAAGCCGCGCGGCGCGCCCAGCTTCGTCTGGTCGTCGCTGAAGCTGTACTGGGTCTTGGCCATGCACACGGGCATGCCGCCGAAGCCGAGCTTCTCCAACTTCGCCAGCTCCTTGGCCGCCTTGGCCTCGAAATCGACGCCGTCGGCGCGGTAGACGTTCTTCGCGACGGCCTCGATCTTCTCGCGCAGGCTCAGATCATCGCCGTAGGAGAACTGGAACGTGTCGGCGCTGCGGCCGGCCTCGTCGCCGCTCTCGCACAGGCGCACGACCTCGTCGGCCAGCGCCAGGCCGCCCTCGCCGCCCTTGGCCCACACCTCGGACAGGGCCACGTTCACGCCCAGCTCGCGGCACTTGTCCTCGACGAGCTTCAGCTCGGCCTCGGTGTCGGTGGGGAAGCGGTTGATGGCCACCACGCACGGCAGGTTGTACACGTTCGTGATGTTCTCCACATGCTGCAGCAAGTTGGGCAGGCCGGCCTCGAGCGCCTGCAGGTTCTCATCGTTGAGCGCGTCCTTGGCCACGCCGCCGTGGTTCTTGAGCGCGCGTACCGTTGCCACTACGACGACGGCGTCGGGCTTCAGGCCGGTCAGGCGGCACTTGATGTCCAGGAACTTCTCCGCACCCAGGTCGGCGCCGAAGCCGGCCTCGGTGATGGCGTAGTCACCCAGCGCGCGGGCCATCTGCGTGGCCATGATGGAGTTGCAGCCGTGCGCGATGTTGGCGAAGGGGCCGCCGTGCACGAACGCCGGCGTGCCCTCGAGCGTCTGCACGAGGTTGGGCTTGAGCGCGTCCTTGAGCAGCGCGGCCATGGCGCCCTCGGCGTGCAGGTCGTGCGCGGTGACGGGCTGGTCGTCGAAGGTGTAGCCGACCACGATGCGGCCGAGGCGCTCCTTCAGGTCGGTGATGCTGGTTGCCAGGCAGAAGATCGCCATGATCTCGCTGGCCACGGTGATGTCGAAGCCGTCCTCGCGAGGCACGCCGTTGACCCTGCCGCCCAGGCCGCACACGATGTTGCGCAGCTGGCGGTCGTTCATGTCCACCACGCGCTTCCACGTGAT
>CAJMPP010000043.1 GCA_905215325.1 uncultured bacterium
GCAGCGGCGGGCCTCGGACGCTTCGGGGACGTAGCCTTATCTGTCCGGGTTTCGCTCGGGGTGAGGTTCTTCGGCCCGCGCGGCGTGCCCGGACGCTTTGGGGACGTGGCGCTAAGCGTCCGACGGTCGGACGCATGACGCTACGCCCCCTAAGCGTCCGCTTGAAGCACCCGGATGGACTTGAAGGCGCCTCGAAGCTGCCGCTTCGGGGAATCCGGGCGCATAGCGCTACGTCCCCGAAGTGTCCCGAAGTGTCGCAGCCGCTGCTGGTTGAGGAGGCCCGCGGCCGTCGCCCGTTGAGGAGGGAATAATGAGTCGCTTCTTCTGCGGGCGGCAACCCTGTCGCCTTATTGCGCCTTTATCCTCCGAGGGAATGCCGTTTCTGACCGTAGGGTTCGCGAATAATCGCACGTTTTGTCCGGCCGTGGCCAAAAGGTGCGATTATCCGCAGGTTGCGGGGGCTGCGAAGCTGTTTTCAGCCCTGTTTTCCTGCTAAACGCCGAAGAATCGCGAGTTATGTCCGCTTTGCGGTCTGGTTTGCGCGAAGAATCGCCTGTTTTGTCCCCAACTGGCCAAAACGGGCGATTCTTCACACCGGCAGCCCGCCGTCCGGCCTTCGCACCGGCAATCGTGCTGTCCCCTAAGCGTCCGGACCCAAGGCGCCGGGACCTCAAAGCGCAGTCCGGCGCGGCCTGTGAGTCGAAGGGTTGCGCGAGCTGGAGGACCTCGAAACGCATTGAACGTCAGCCCAAAGCGTCAGGACCGTCCGCGAAGCCAAATCCCACCCACATAGTCGGAAATGTCAAGACTCTGTGACGATGGATGCAGCTTGGGTTGACGTTTGCCGGTGGAGTGCGAATATAGGCCCATCGAATGCAACGGGCGTTCGGGGGAGCGCGCGTGCGCTTCGCAAATCGCGTCGTTTCGGCGCACAAGGCAGGGTTTTGCGGTTTCGCCGCTGCCCGCAAACGTTAGGAAACATGATGACCTGCACCAATCTGGATATCCGAATTATCAGCTCCATTATCTAGGGTCCGGGTTGCATTTCGGCTGCCCGAACCCTAAACGGGCAGCTGATGGTTCTTCAAGCCGGAGGCTGTTTGAGAAAAACGGCCTCCGGCTTTTTTGCGCCGTGTTCTGCGGCGCCGGCATTTTGCCTGATGTGTTTCGCCTTCCGTCTTATGGCTTTCCCACCTGGTCTTTTGCCCAAGCCTTTCGTTTTTCCCAAGCAACGTTCGCTTGCGGGGCCGGTCATCGACCACACGTGCCGCGCTGCCAACCGGCTATGCGGCAGGAAAGGAAAGGCAAGGAAAATGAACGATCGGCAACAGCGAGATCCCCTGTCCGGCAGGGGGAAGGCGCAGAGGACGAACGCGCAGATGCGCGTCGCAAAACCCCTGGCAAGCATGCCGCAGCTGGGCATGAAGCCGGCCCTTGCCGGCGCCTCGGCGGCACCTGCGCCCGCATCCGTCAAACTGGCAGCCGGCCGGGCCCCTGCGACCGCCACCGCCGGCGTCGCATCCTCGGCAGCCGCAGTCATCGCAAAGCCGCAGGTCAAACGCGACTCCACCCTTGAGGTCATGGTCGCATCCATGGTCGGCACGGCCATCGAGTTCTACGACAATTACTGCTATTCCATTGCCGCGGCCAGCTACTTCGGCCTCATCTTCTTCACCGACGTCGCCAAGTCCGACCCGGTGCTGGCAACGCTGCTGGCGTTCGTCACGTTCGCCGTCAGCTTCCTGGCCCGCCCGTTCGGCAGCCTGTTGTTCGGCCACTTCGGTGACCGCCTCGGTCGTAAGAAAACCCTGGTCGCAGCCCTGATGCTCATGGGCACCGCAACGTTTTGCGTCGGCCTGCTGCCCGGATACGACGTGCTCGGCCCCGCGGCCGTCGTGCTGCTGTGCGTCTGCCGCGCCTGCCAGGGCTTGGGCCTTGCCGGCGAGTGGTCCGGCGCCGCGCTGGTGGCAACTGAAAACGCCCCGGCTGATAAGCGCGCGCTGTTCGGCAGCTTCCCGAACCTTGGCGCGCCCATCGGATTCTTCTGCGCGTACGGCGTGAACCTGCTGCTCGATACGCTGCTGCCCGCCGATGCGATGGTCGCTTGGGGCTGGCGCATTCCGTTCCTGCTGTCGTGCCTGCTTGTGATCGTCGGCCTGGTCGTGCGCATGCGCATGAGCGAGACTCCCGTCTTCCAAAAGGCCGCCGCTGAGAACCGCACGACGAAGACCCCGCTGCGCGACCTGGTCCATCATTGGCGCCGTCTTGTGCTCGGCACCTGCACGATGAGCATCACCTACACGCTGTTTTACGTGTTGGGCACCTGGTCGCTGTCCTACGGCGTGTCCACGCTGGGCTTCACGCAGCAGCAGTATCTGGGCATGCAGATGATCTCGGTGTTCTTCTTCGCTGGGTTCATCTTGGTCGGCTGCCTGACCGCCGACAAGCGCGGCCGCAAGCCCGTTTTGGTGGTCGGCAACGTTTGCACCGTGCTGTTCGCCCTGGTGGCGCCCATGCTGCTGGCCGCTCATAGCGTGCTGTCCGTGATGGTGTTCCTGTGCGTCGGCTTCGCCTGCATGGGCACGATCTTCGGCCCTTGCGGCAGCTATCTGCCCGAGCTGTTCCCCGCGAAGGTGCGCTACTCCGGTGCCGGCCTGAGCTACAACCTGGCGGCCATCACCGGCGGCGCGTTCGCCCCGACCATCGCATCGGCCCTGGTCATGAACTTCGGCATCCAGTCGCTCGGCTGGTACCTGGGCGGCATGGCCCTGGTCGCCCTGGTGGCGCTGGCCTTCTTCCGCGAAAGCAAGGACGTCGACTTCGAGCAGTAAGGGAAGGCGACGCAGCAAAACCCGCGGAAACGCAAAAGTGCGAAAGCGGCGAACGCGGAAGCGAAACCTGCGATTTGCGAACCCGCAAAAGCGCAAGCCTGCGAACCGCGGAAGAAAAAGCGCCGATTTGCGAACCCGCAAAAGCGCCCGAAACGACGAACGCCCCTGCAAGCCTTTCCGGCTCGCAGGGGCGTTCCGCATGGGGAAGGGGCGCGCAATCAGCAGCGGTTCACGCCAACCTTCCCGCACGTCTTGCCGCCGTTTCCGCAAAAGCCCCTTCGCCCACTACTCCTGTACCTTCAGCGCCAGGGCTAGGGGCACGCGCTTGATGCGGCGGATATGCAGCAGCGCCACCGCCAGGTAGGTGGCGAACCCGATGGCGATGACCTCCGCGATAGCCGCCATGGGCACGTAGATCTCGATGTTGCCGTTGTAGGCCAGCAGCATGGCGCGGAAGAGCAGCGTCAGCCCGCCGATGATCAGCGGCTGGCATACCACCAGCGACACCGCCACCGTCAGCGTGATGGAGCGCACATACAGGCGGCTGATCTCGGAATCGCGGTAGCCGAACACCTTCATGTAGCTGATTGCGCGCGCCGATCGGTCGATCACCGATTTCGTCAGCAGGTACATGAACACCAGGAAGATGAACACGGAAAGCCCCACCAGCATGCCGATCATGTCGTCCATCATGCCGACGAACTGCTCGCCGATGGCGTCCATGCTCTCGGGCGTCAAGTCGCTGGTAAGGTAGCGCGCGTCCAGGTCAAGCGCCTGATCGGAGGCGTATCCGTTGAAGTACCCGGCGTCGTTTCCAAAGAAGCGGTTGAAGTCGTCAAGGCTCATGTATACGGCCATGTCGGACTTCGTGCCCCAGGCGCACCCGTCGCCCTCGTAGGTCACTTCGCGCGTTTCGTCCTCGTATTTGTCGTACAAGTTGACGGTTTGCCCGTCGGCGAAACGGAACTTGTCGATCAGCCCGTTGCCGAACACCACATGCCCGTCGCCCACGGCAAGGTCGTCCCAATAGCGCGAATCCTCGGGCACGCCGTACACGGTGATCGACTCCGTGCCCGACCCCTCGCCGCGATCGTATTCCAGCGAATACACGGCATACTTTTCGGCTTGCGCGATTTTTGCGGCGCCGTTATCCACCGTGTTCACGGGGTGCACCGTGTCGGAGTCGGCGTCGACGTTGGCGGCCTTGTCAACCATGTCTAGTACGTCGTCGCGCGATTTGCCCAGTTCATCCGCAATATCGTCAACCTTTTCGTAGAATGAATCCTGGGCTGTGGCGAAATCATCCTGCGCACGGGTGAAAGCATCTTGCGCGTTGGTTGCAGCCCGCATGGCCTCGGTTGACGGGGAAGCCGTCAGCGCAGCTGCTGCATTCTGCAGCGTATCGGCTGCCGCTTGGAGCGCATCTCCCGCATCCTGCAACGCATCGCCGGTATCTTCCATGGCGGTCAGCTTGTCGCCTTTCACGCCCTGCAATTCGCTAACGGCCGCCCACGCATCGCGATCTTCCTGCGTGCCTTCGACTTCCAGCGGCGCTTTCAGCGTGTACATGTGCTCGGCCACCACGTTGTTGTGCAGGTTCTCGGCGTAATGCGTCATGGTCGGCAAAATGGCCAGCGAGAACAGCAACAGCATGCTGGCGAACCCGATTCCCACGAACAGCGTGGCGAAATTGCCCAGGTTACGCAAGAACACCCGCATGCGGAAGCGCGCGATGAAGCTCAGGCGCTCGGGCAGGGCAAAACCGCGCTTAACGCCGCCTTTGCTGGTCTCGTGGCGCAAAAACTCCAGCGGGGTGTGACCCATCTTGCGCAAAAGCCCCAACAACGTGATGCCCACGAGCGTTGCCACGGGCAGCACGGTGGTTTGCGCGAACACGCCCCAGCTCCAGGTGGCGTAGTAAGGCGGCAGGCTGTAACTGCCGTAATACAGGTTGCGCATCGGCTCGCTCATCAGGGTGTAGCCGGCCACGTTGCCCACCACAGCCGCCGTGATGCCCACCGCCGCGGGCAGCGCCAGGTAGTGCGTCACCAGCTCCCGGCGACGATACCCGCTGGCCAGCAGCGTGCCGATGATGGCGCTTTCCTCTTCGATGGTGCCCGACGTCAGCACCACGAACACGAACGCCATGATGACGATGATCATGTACAGAAGCACGCTCCACATGGTGGAGTCGCCCGCAACGTCGTCGGCGGCATAGCCGATGCCCTGATTCGCGCTCGAATCGGTCAGGTCGTTCACGCTCGCCCCGGCATCGGAGAGCGCGCGAACCATATCCTTCTCGGCGTCGGTGCGCTGCGCCACGGTCAAATCGCGGTCGGTGAAACGCACCGAGTACGTATACGCCGGCTGATGCCCCGTGGCCTCAAGCGTCGCAAAACCGCTTTCGGAAACCTCGGCCACGCCGAACGTCAGCGTGTTCACCGTGAAATCGGAGTTGCTCTGGAACAGGGCTTGGTTATCGGAGGTCGTCATGATGCCGCACACGGTGAAGCGCTGGCCGAACAGCTCGACTTCCTCGCCGACGCTTATGCCGTTGTTGGTGGCGAACACGCGATCGATAGCGACCTCGTCGGCTGCCTCGGGCACGCGCCCCTCGGCGTATGCGGCCAGATCGACTGCGGTGCGGTGCTGGTAGACGCGCAACGTGCGGTCGCGGCCGTCATCGCCTTGCGCGTGGTTGAAATCGGCGTCGAAGGACCAGTTGCGGAAGATGTCCGCGCCGCCCGCGCCGGCGTCGCGCGCCGCGTCGGCGACGGCGTTCAGCTGCTCGTCGGTGGCCTCGAAGGCGGTGGTGAAGCGCACGTCCTCGATCGAGTATTGCTCGGGCATGTCGTCGATGATGACGGCGATGGAGTGCGCTGCCAGCAAAAAGCCCGACGTCAGAGCGATGGTGACGGACATCAGCAGGAAGATGCCCAGGTATTTCCCCAGGT
Source organism: uncultured bacterium (assembly GCA_905215325.1). Classification (GTDB taxonomy): domain Bacteria; phylum Actinomycetota; class Coriobacteriia; order Coriobacteriales; family Eggerthellaceae; genus Senegalimassilia. Next base: position 5,786 of record CAJMPP010000043.1, read on the forward strand.
TGTTTTTCAGTTCGCGTGGGAAGCGCTTGCGCAAAGGCGATGCCATGGCGCGCCTCCTACCAGGTCAGGTCGCGCGCGGCCATGCGCTCGACGTTCGCCGTGTCCTCGGCAAGCTTGCCGTCGCGCAGGCGCAGCACGCGGTGCGCCATGTGCTTGATGGCGTCGTTGTGCGTGACGATGACCACGGTGCATCCGTAGTCGCGGTTCACGTTCTCCATCAGCTCCAAGATCTCCTTCGACGTCTGGTAATCCAGCGCGCCGGTGGGCTCATCGCACAGCAAAAGCCCGGGGTTTTTCACCAGCGCGCGGCCGATGGCGCAGCGCTGCTGCTGGCCACCCGAAACCTGGCGAGGGAACTTCGCGCGATGCTCGTAGAGCCCAAGCGAGCGCAACAGATCGTCTATGGGCAGGGGGTTTTGCGGAAAGATGCGCCGTGACCTCGATGTTCTCGCGGATGGTCAGGTCGGGCACCAGGTTGTAGAACTGGAAGACGAAGCCGAGCTTATCGCGGCGGTATTCGCCAAGCTGCTTGGGCGTCAGGCTGGTCAGCTCCGTACCGCCCACATTGATGGAGCCGCTATCGGCCGCCTCCAGGCCGCCCACCAGGTTCAAGAACGTCGACTTGCCGCTGCCCGACGGGCCCAGCAGCACGCAGATCTCGCCTTTGTTCACAGTGGTGGTAACGTCATGCAGCACCGTGACGCGCGCCTCGCCTTCGCCATAGTGTTTGCGCAGGTCGCGGACCTGCAAGTAGGGTGTGGGGGAGGAGGCGTCGGTGGTTGCGGGATTTTCTCCCATGTTTCGCTCCTTTGCGATATGAGGTCTCCCTGCGAGCGCTGGTCGCGTGTGGAGGGAGACGCAGGGAAACCTCAGTGTAGTTTGCTAAGGAAAACTATATACCACAAGTTCACCACAGGTTACAAGGTAAGAAGAGACGATATGGGCAGGACATAAAAACATTGAGAGCTCCTGCAGCATATAAATCCGTGGGTTAGGCCGACAATGGTGAGTGTCAAATTCAAACCTGGCGGCCACGCCACAAGCATGAAAAGGCCCGCAGAACCGTCGTTCTGCGGGCCTTGACACTTAGCGCTACGTCCCCGAAGCGTCCGTCCCGAAGTGTCCCCTCATCGCGCTGGCTATGCGTTGCCGCCGTTGTCTTCGCCGCTTGATTCCGGGGTTTCGGGCTCGGTCTGGGCGATGCCCACGGTGCCGCCTGCGGTCCACGAGATCGGCGCGCTCGCCATCGGCGCTTTGGGCGCATGGGCACCTCGCGCGGCGGCATCCGTCTGCTGCACGGCGGTCGCTTGAGTCGCCTGAGCGGCAGCGGTCTGTTGCATCGTCTGCGCCTGAGCCTGCGGGGCGACAGCCGCCTGCTGGGCCTGGGCCTGCGCTTGCGGCGAGACGGCCGCCCACTGCGCCTGCGCCTGCATCGGCGCGGCGGCCGCCTGCGCGCTCGCACCCGCGACCTTCACGGGCGCCATGGCGCCCGTGCGCGCGGCGCGCGGCATCTCGGCGTCGGGCGCTGCTTTGCCGGTGAGCTTGCGATGCAGGTCCATGCGGATGGACGCGTATTCGCTGACCAGCAGCACCAGCAGGATGCACATGACGATCAGGTATCCGATCACGGCGCCGGGCAGCCCCGTGAAGTTCACCAGCAGCACGGGCACGAACAGGCTGAACCCGAACGTGATCAGGTACAGCTTCGTCACGGCGCGCTGGCGGCGCAGCACGGTGATCACCTGGTACAGAAACTCGATGCCGGCCGTCACGCCGCCGGCCGCCAACATCACGAAGCACAGGCCGCGGTACTGCTCGAAGTCGATGCCGTACAGGAAGCTCATGATGGCCAGGCCGAACCAGCCCATGGCGCCGGCGACCACCACGGTGATGCCCACGATGATCACGAACATCACCACGATAATCAGGTCGAACTTCTTGCGCTTGGCCGGGTCCGCCCAGGCGTTGGCCATCTTCAGCAGCATAGGCTTGTAGATGAATCCGCTGGTCAGCAGGATGGCGTGCGCGGGGAAGTACAGCGCGTTGTAGTACAGCTGGTTGTCGTAGGAAAGCGCGCCTTCCATGACGAACTTCGGCATGTTGTCGATAAGGTTGTACATGAACAGCGCCACGAACAACGGGAAGCACTGCTTGAGCAGGGCAATCACGCGCTTGGCGTTCGCACTGCGCGACTTCGGCGTCTCAAGCTGCGCCAGCGGGAACGTGAACACCACGAACGTGATGGCAGCGATGACGGCCATGACGATGCTCGATACACCAACGTTGCGCGTGATGAGCAGCGCCAGCGAGAACCCGATGAGCGCCGCGGCGGACCTGAACGCCTGCGAGATGCCGGCAAGGTAGAGCTTGTCCACCTGCTGCAGGCGGCCCTCGTAGACGTCGGCCAGGGCGTCCACCGCCTTATAAAGGTACACGCCCAGGCTCATGAGCCACATCTGGTCGGTATATCCGCGGAACTTGCAGTACGTTATGCCGGCCACCAGCATGATGACTACGGTGAGCACGCGGTTGGCCTGGTAATCGGCGAACGAGTACTCCTCGTCAAGGTCGGATGCCTGGAAGTTGCGCACGCCGTAGTTGCCCACGAACATGAGCAAAAGCGCCGTGACGAAGGCCAGCGAGAACATGCCCGCCTGCTCGGCGCCGGCAAGCTGCGTGACCACGATGGTGAGCACGGGGAACACCATGCCCCACAGACCTACGCCTATCGTGTTCCACACGTAGTCGCGCGTGGTGCGCCCGGAGGCGTACTCGGCCTCCTGCTCGGCCAGGCCGTCGCCGCTCACGGCGCCCAGCACGCGCGAGCACCAGGCCTCCACCTTGCGGGTGACGAAGCTCTTCTTGCGGGGTTTGCCGTTGCGGGAACGTTTGCCGTGCTTGCCGCGCGGCATGGCCTCGGTGGGCTGGCCGCCCGGCATGGTGGCGGTAGGCTGCTGCCCGGGAATCGCCTGCGTAGGCTGCTGACCGTAAACCGCCTGCGTCTGCTGGGCATCCCATCCGTTGCGCACCTGCTGCGCGTTGCGCGCGCGGCCATGCTTGCCACGGCGTGCGCCGGGAATGGCCTCGGTAGGCTGTTGACCTGGGAGGGCTTGCGTGGGCTGCTGGTCCGGAATCGCCTGGGTCGTTGCGGCCGATTGGGCGGCTTGCTCCGCCATGGCCGCCGCGCGCTGGCGCTGCGCCTGGGCGCGTTGCTCCTCGCGCACGTTGCGCGGGGCGGTGGGGTAAGGGCTTTCGGCGGCATTAAGCTGCACACGTTCCAAATCGGGACGCTGTGCGGCGTGCTTGCCTGCCGAAGAACCGGTATGTTCGAAGTTGTTCATCCGACATATTATAGTGAGGTCGCTCGAGGCCGGCCGACCCTCCGTTCGATATTCACAGCACGAGCACCCCTCCGATGCCATGCTGTAGCTTGCCGTTCGCCGTCGTTTATGCATCGCTCCCCATATGCCCGATACGCCTCGCTGGCGAACAGGGGACGGAGGTGTGTTCGCGATACGCCGTCGAAAGCACGAACGACCGTGAACGCACTTCCGCCCCCCTGTCCGCTCTGTGGCCGTGAACACCTCTCCGTCCCCTGTTCACATCCGCGTCCGCAGAGGCGCGTGGGATTGAAGGTCGGGCCGCCAGCCCTGGATCAGCTCGGTGAGCGGGACCGCGCCGTGCTGGCACCCGGTTTGCATCGTTAATCCCCTGGAACCGCGGCACTCGAACCGTTCGCCAACCGTCCGTTCCGTTCGCCCTGCCGCATCGCGCCGCGTTCGTTTCCAAAATGCTTGCGCTTGCTACTAAAAATCCTTCGTTTATTCCTTCTACCAGGCGTTTTGTTGCATATGGACAAAATCTGGGGGGGGGGGTTCCCGCCTTATTGTATATAATCTGACGTAAACAATAGGGGCAGCGGAAAACCGCTGTTGCGAAATCGGGAATTTGGGAAATCGGGATCGGGGCGCACGATGGGGACTTTTCACCTTCTTGCATTGGAAGACAATGAGGAGTACCAGAAGGTGCTCCGCAGCATGTTGTCCAAATACCCCGGCAGGTCACGGCTTGACGTCGACATCATATCCGGGGTCACCACGTTCGAGGCGCTTATGGCCTCGGACGATCGCATCGACATCTTCCTCACCGACATCGATTTGGGTGAAAGCAACCCCTCGGGCATCGAACTGGTCAGCCGTTATTTTCCTGCGGGCAGCTCCACCCAGGTCGTCTACATTTCCGGCCATGTCGAGTACTGCACATCGGTCTATCAGACCGAGCATACGTATTTCCTGCTCAAGCCCATCAGCCAGTCCGACTTCGACGCCGCGCTCGATAAGGCGCTGTCCAATCTGCAGGACAGCCGTCAGCTCCCTGTCGCCATTCAGCACAACGGCACGGTCACCATGGTCGACCCCGCCGAGGTGGAGTTCGTGGAAAGCGAGCGCCGCAAGGTGCGCCTGCACTCCGTGCGCGGCGACCATATCGAAACGTACGCGACGCTCGGCCAGATGCTCGACATGTTGCCCGAGTGCTTCGTCCAATGCCATAAAAGCTATCTGGTGAACATGGCGTGCATCGTCGAGCTGCGCCCAAGCAGCGTGCTGCTTCGTTCGGGCAGGGAAGTGCCCGTCAGCCAGCGCCAGCGCACGTCGGTGCGCGACTCGTTCTTCCACTACGTGGGCCTTAACGCGCGATAGGCGTTCGGCAGCATGTCCTCGCTCAAGATCGCCGTCCTGTGCGTGTTGGCGGCGTATCTGCTGGTCGTCGCCTTCAACTTCATAACCAAGCTCCACGGCGCGCGGCTTATGCAGAAGCTGCTGTGCATGCTGTTCCCCATAAGCCAGATCTGCTTGATAGCGTTCCCTCTGGCCTGCTCGGCGCGTTACGAGCTGCCGGCCGCCGCGTACGTGGCGCTCATCGTGCTTGGTTTTGCGTGCGGGCCGGTGGACCTGTTGCTGTTCCGCGCGCTCGACCAGGCGTGCCGATGGTTCGATTCGTCCAGCAAGGTGGATATGCTCCAGGAGCAGCTGCGGGTCCAAAGCGCCCTGCGGCAACGTTCCCGGCGCGAGCGCGACCAGGCCAGCGCTCTGCGCGATCAGCTTCGCGAGCGGCTCGAGCAGGCGCGTGCCAACCTGCGGGATGCCCGGGCGGACAAGGCCGGCGAAAGCCTGGAAGGCGTTGTCTGCCTTGTAGGCGCGCAGCCTCAGCGTTTTTGCCGGCATCCGGCCGTCGACGCGCTTGTGGAGCAGAAAGCCCGCGCCGCGAGCGATCTGGACGTGCGCTTCCATGCCGAACTCGATATCCCCGCGGATATCCAGCTGCCTGGCGTGGAGCTATGCGCCATCTTCTCCAATCTTCTTGACAACGCGCTGAACGCCTGTGCGCAGTTTTCCGGCGAGGAGCGCCGCATCGAAGCCACCGCACGCTTATGGGGGATGTACCTGGTCATCGATGTGGAGAACAGCTACCTGCGCCCCAAGGGGCAGGGCGAGACCGTGGGCCGCTCGCCGTCGGGCGATGCCGGCTCCCGGGGCGATGGCGGCGCGGCCTGCCCGTTCCCCGACCTGTCCGTGCCGCATGGCTGGGGACAGGGGATCGTGCGCGAGGTGACCCGACGTCATGACGGTACGTTCGAAGCGGGCGTGGTCGACGGCGTGTATCGCGTGCGCGTGATTTTGAAGCAGGATCAGGCGGGGCGAGATGGAGGTGATGGCGAATGAATCCGATGATCCTCGGTATTCCCGCGGGCGCGTTCGTGGTGCTGTCCGTCGTCGTGCCCACGTGGCTGGTGTATCTGGGGTTCGAGTCCTATATCCTGCATCTGCAGAACAGGCGGGCATATTGGGTCATGGGCATCTCCCTCATGATGTTCGCCTTGCTGGTAAGGGGTGAGTTGGCTGAGTTCGCGCATCCTTCGCTCGGCGCGCTCATGGCCTCGGCCCCTTTGCTGTTCGGAAGGGGGACGTTGGCGCGGCGCGTCACTTTGTCGGCGTTCGGCCTGGTCATAGTGTTGCCTGGTAATTTGTTTCTCGACATGACGTTCGACATCCTGGCGGGCTCCACCATCGACGATCACGCAACGGTGGCAGCCAACGCCACGTTGTTCGCATGCGCGACGTTGCTCGAGGTGTTCGTGGAGATAACGCTGTTCTGGGGGCTTACCTCGCTGGTGAGAAGGTTCTACCCGGAAGAGGGGGCGGATGTGGCCGCGCCGTCGTCGCGTCGAGCGTCGGTTATCGCCTCATCGTTCGCGGTGTTCTCCGTGGTGCAGGCTATGCTGCTGGCGCTGTGCTTCAGCGTTGCGGTAGGCCCGTGCGACGGCGATCCGGCGCTGCTGCGCCTGTTCGGCCTGCTCATGCTGCTGTGTTTCGGCGTGGATGCGGTGCTGTTGCTTGCGGCGGGCAGGTTTAGCGGCAAGATGCGCGATGATGTCCGCGTCGCCGACTTGAGCGGCCAGCTCGACCGATATCTGAGCGATTACGAGGTGACGGTGAACATGGCCCAGCATTCGGCGCGCTTGCGCCACGACCTGCGCAACCAGGTTCAGGTGGTCAACGCCTTGGCTGAACGCGGCGAGTTCGAGCTTGCCGAGCAGCATATCGACGCCATGCTGAAGGAGCTCGACGGCGATAGCGTTGCGCGTTGAGCGGGTGCGGCCTGCGCCGGGTCGAGCGGGTGCCGGGTGGCTTGATCGGCTGCCATGCCGCCACCGCTGCCGGCAGGTCGGCGGGTCGCGCTTTCGCATCGCAGGGTGGATCGCCGC
>CAJMPP010000044.1 GCA_905215325.1 uncultured bacterium
ACCCCACGCGGAGGGGTGGCAGAGTGGTTGAATGCGGCGGTCTCGAAAACCGTTTCACCGGAAACCCCGGTGACGAGGGTTCGAATCCCTCCTCCTCCGCCAGGAAACTTGAAGCCCTTGCAAATGCAGGGGCTTTTTCATTAATAACTTCAGTCTGGCCTGCGCCGGTCTTTCATGGGATATAACCCAAGAGCAAACCACCCGCTATGCGTCTGTGGTCCTGATTGTCGGGAGTTATACCTTTGCTTTTGATGAGGCTTGCGGGCAGAAGATAGGTTACGGTCGTCTATTAGGACCCCGAGGTTCTGGGCTGTTTCGATATGTCGATGGTCCTCATGGATCGAAGGCAGCCGACAAGCCCGTTTTAAAGCGATTCCGCGTCCCAAAATCAAGAAACAATCTTATCCATGAATAATCATATCGATGAATATAACCTGGGGAAATAGTAATCCGCGTAGTGTTTGTGGATAACGATGTTTCACGTGAAACACAATGCAGGCAACACTCATATACTCAAGCTATTCGAAGATTGCCCTTACCTTACCGGTATAGAAAGGAACCACCATGAACGAAGCCGCGAAGACTTTGGCTCAGATGAAGAAGGCGAACAAACTTGTCCGCCTGGCATTCCGTAAGAACGGCCCGAAAAGCTTCAAGCGCGGTCAAGGTGTGCTGCTTCAGGCCCTGTTGGTGGACGATGGCGCTACGCAGCGCGACCTCACCAAGACGCTGGGCATGAACCGCAGCAACCTGAAGGACATCGTGAAGAAGGCCGAGCGCAACGGCTATGTGTCCATCGAGTCGGTCGATCAGCCGCGCACCTATGCGGTGAAGCTGACCGATCTGGGCCGAGAGCTTGCCGAGAAACGCGCTGCAGTCAACGATAAGACCGCCGAGGACATCATCTCCTGCTTGAGCGCCGAAGAGGTCGCCCAGCTTGATGCCATCACCGAGAAACTGATTCTGGCGATGAAGGATAAGGGCATCTGCGGCAAGAAGAAGGGCTACAAGGTACGCCGCAAGCGTCATCGTCGCTAAAACCTGAACGCGGATTTTCAGCGGTTCGTTGCAACAACGATATCGCGGGTCGAAAGCCACGCTACACTGGATGCATCATGAAATGCATGCGGGGGCGTGGCTTTCGCATTGTAAAGAATCGAAAGGATACGGCAATGGCAGATCGCGTTGTTGAGAACCAGGATAACGAAGTTCCCGAGATCCCCGAAATCTTGGAGAAGGTGCTGCTGTTCTCGCTGGATGAGGCGAAGCAGAAGCTGACCCAGAGCAATGAGGTGGTCCCCTTTACCGCGCTGGCGGTCAAGGAGAACCTGTTCATCGAGAACCACCCTGGCGAATCCGTGGAGGCATGCTTCAATGCGGCTCGCCATACGGTGCAGCATGCCCAGGGTGCGCAGGCTTATGCGCTCTGCTACGACGGCTATGTCGAGGTTGATGAAGGTACGAAGGATGCCCTTATCGCTGAGGGCGGCGTGCCTGGCGCTGACAAGGGTTTTGCCGTGGGTTACCTGTACGAGTGCTCTGAGGACGGCGCCGTCGAGTTCGAGGATGAGCCGGCATACATCGGCGAGGCCCCGAACTTCATGATCGCCCTGAAGGCCCCGGGCGAGTACAGCGACGACGAGATCGACGAGAGGTACACCGCAGAGGACGAGACCGAGTTCGAAGTGGAGGACGAGGGTTCAGAAGAGGAATAGCCCGAATAGCTCGAGGTTGTCCAATAGGGGCTGCGAATCCGAGGTTGGGGCTTTTCGCATGCCGGGCATCTTGCTCTTTCAGAACCATGCTGTTCGAGGTATGCGATAGAGCGAGATCGGTGAGATAAGCAAGCTTGTCCAGCTAACTCATGGGTCGGCGATAGACGCGAAGGCGGTTCACCTGCAAGGTTCAGGTGAACCGCCTTCGCCATTTCGACAAGGGTTCTGCAAGACGGCGTGCCTATAGTTTGAGGTGCGGGCAGATGGCGGGCTGTGGAGCAGGGGCCTGCCGTCTGAGGTGCGGCGATGTGTTGAAACGGTGCAGAAGGAAGAAAGCAAGGTGAAAGGCTGGCAATGAGGAATTGGGCTTGATAATATAGTTAGGCTAATTCCTGCCCCGGTGTGTGCCTTCACCAGCCCGGGGCCGTAAAGTCCAAAGGAGGTGAGCTGATGAAGGCTTACGAACTGCTGTTTATTATTGCTCCGTCTACCGACGAGGAGACCCGTGCAAATACGATGAATCGTATCCAGGGCGTTATCACGTCCGCCGAGGGTTCCGTCGACAACGTTGACGAGTGGGGCAAGCGTAAACTCGCTTACGAGATCAATGGTCTGACCGACGGTGTCTACACCCTCATCGATTTCCACGCTGATCCCGCCGAGGTTGCAGAACTCGATCGCGTGCTGCGCATCTCTGATGTCGTTGTTCGCCACATGATCGTGAAGCGCACCGACCGCGAATAGGATTACGTAGGGGCCCACAAGGTCCCAGCATGAGAAGAGGTAGATACACATGAGCATCAATCGTGTCATGATCAGCGGAAATCTTACGCGCGACGCAGAAATTCGTTCCACGCAAAGCGGTATGGCCATCCTGGGGTTCGGCGTTGCGGTCAACGACCGCCGCAAGAACCAGCAGACCGGTGAATGGGAGGATTACCCGAACTTCGTCGACTGCACCATGTTCGGCACCCGTGGCGAGAAGCTGCAGCCCTACCTTACGAAGGGCACGAAAGTGGCCATCGAGGGCAAGCTTCGCTACAGCTCGTGGGAGCGCGATGGTCAGCGCCGTAGCAAGCTTGAAGTGATTGTCGACGAGTTGGAGTTCATGTCCAGCCGCAACGGCAACAATGCCAACCAGGGTTACGACAACGGCATGACCGCAGGTTATGCCCCGCAGCCCGCTCCGATGGCCGCTCCCGTTGCAGCTCCGATCGTAGATGCCTCTGCTTCGGTTTACGACGAAGACATCCCGTTTTAAGCGAAAGAGGTTTACCAAATGTCCGACTACGCGAAGCAGCCTCGTCGCAAGTACTGCCAGTTCTGCAAAGAGGACGCGGAGTACATCGACTACAAAGATACTCAGATGCTGCGCAAGTATGTTACCGACCGCGGGAAGATCAAGCCGCGCCGCGTGACGGGTGCCTGCACCCAGCACCAGCGTGACATCGCGAACGCCGTGAAGCGCGCTCGCGAGATGGCTCTGATGCCCTACGCGGTTCCCGCAATTAGCGGCCGCGGCGACCGCCGCAATCGCTAGGCGCAAGGAGGAACCATGAAAGTCATCCTGCTCCAAGAGCTCAAGGGCAAGGGCGGCGAAGGCGACGTCGTGGACGTGGCCCCCGGTTTTGCCAACAACTACCTGATGCCGCAGGGCATCGCCATCCTGGCTACGAAGGGCAACCTGAAGCAGCTGGAGATGCGTAAGAACAACATCGCCAAGCGCGAGGCTACTCGCCTGGCCGATGCTGACAAGCTGAAGTCCGTGCTCGACGGTGCTTCCGTGAAGGTCGACGCGAAGGTCGGCGAAGAGGGCCAGTTGTTCGGCTCCGTTACCGCCACTCAGATCGCCGAGGCCATCAAGGAGGCTCTGGGCGTGGAGATCGACCGCCGTCGCATCGAGGCTGGCAAGGCCATCAAGACCGCCGGCCAGCACGAGGTCGTCATCTCCATCTACCGTGACATCAAGGCCACGGTCACGCTGCTGGTGGGCATCGACGAGGTTGCTGCCGAGGAAGAGGCCGAAGAGGTCGAGACCGAGGCTGTCGCCGAGGAAGCTGCTGCTGAAGAGGCCGCTGAATAACTCAGCGCTTTAAAGCGAACTAGCGAATCCCCCGTACGTTAGTGCGGGGGATTTTTCTATTTCAGGCCTAAGTGTGCGTTTTCGTTAATCGGGTTTTCCGAAGTGCGTATATCGCACCTCCCTGACTATAAGGAGGCTCATTATCGTTGTCTGAAGGTTTGCCGACAGCGTGTACAGCTCCCCTTTTGCTTTCGCTCGATATAGTGGCCGATGCGAAAGGTTTCGTCATCTTTCGCACGATGAAGCAACACGGTAGCTTTACTAGGGAATCCGATCTTGCGGGAGGATATTCCTTTTGAATCAGGTTGTTCTCCAATGCTTGATGTTGGTGTTCGGGTGAAGCCCAACGGCATCCGCGGCGCAACTCCGGGTGCGGTATGATAAACCGGATACAAGAAAGGATGAGCAGCATGCCCGTTGACGTTCCCTATAATCCCGATTTCGCTCCCGAGGTGCCTGACAGCTCCTCTATCCGCAAGATGGAGCCTCAAAACATCGAAGCCGAGAAATCGGTATTGGCGGCGTGCCTGCTCAACCAGGAGGCCATTGAGGATGTTGCCGCCAAACTCATTCCCGATAACTTCTATCGAGCCGCCCATCAGCGCATTTTCGAGGCCATGCTCGACCTCTACACGCGTCACATCCCGCTTGACCAGATTTCGGTTGCCGATAACCTGAAGGCATCGGGTCAGCTTGAGGCCGTTGGCGGCCAGGCGTACATCCTGGAGCTTGCCAGCAATTCGTTCGCCTTGGTCAATTGGCAGAATCACGTTGAGATCGTCAAGCGCACATCCATCCTGCGCGATTTGATCCGCGCATCCGGGGAGATCCGTTCGCTTGCCTACGATGCCCCCGACGACCTGGGCGTTGTCGTGGAGCAGGCGGAGAAAACGTTGTTCGCGGTCACGGAGAAGCGCGTTTCCAGCGCGTTCACGGGCATCGACACGTTGCTGGTCGACGCCTTCGAGGAACTGCAGGAGATGGCGGCGCAGGAGAACAAGATATCGGGCGTCGCATCGGGCTTCAAGGACGTTGACGACCTGTTCCACGGCTTTCGCGGTGGCGACCTGGTCATCCTTGCAGCGCGTCCTGGTGTTGGCAAGACGGCCTTCGCGTTGAACCTCTGCACGAGCGCGGCGAAATTGGGCGCTACCGTGGCGTTCCTGTCGTTGGAAATGAGCGCCTCCCAGCTGGTGCAACGTGTTCTCGCATCCGAAGCGCGTGTGAGCCTGTCGAAGCTGCGCGCCGGCCAGGTGCAGGACGCGGACTGGGCGGCTATCATCGAGGCATCCAGCAACCTTTCCAAACTGAAAATCGAGTTCGACGACACGCCGGCTCTTTCCATTCTGGAATTACGCGCGAAGGCGCGCCGCGAACTGCGCGATGCTGAAAAGGGCCTGATCATCGTCGACTACCTGCAGCTGATGCAGCCGCCGCAGGCGCGCCGTGACGGCAACCGCGCCGTCGAGGTCGCCGAGATCTCCCGTGGTTTGAAGGTGCTTGCCAAGGAAATGGACATGCCCGTCATCGCGCTGTCGCAGCTCTCCCGTGCCGTGGAGATGCGCGGTAAGAAGCGCCCGATGCTGTCCGACCTGCGTGAATCCGGTGCTATCGAGCAGGACGCCGACATCGTCATGTTCATCGACCGAAGCATGGACGAGATGGAGGCGGAAAGCGAGGACCGTCCCGACCTGGGCACGGCGGAGCTGATCGTCGCCAAGCACCGCAACGGTCCTACGCGCGACATCACGCTTGCTTTCAACGCGGAATACACCCGCTTCATGGACTTCATCGACGATTCGCGCGTTCCCGACTATATGTAGAACACGCAACGACGGGGCCGGGGTAAACTGAAGCTATGACTGAGAGCCTGACATTCCTCCACACCGCCGATCTTCACCTTGGTGCGCCCTTCCGCGGCCTTGCCAAGGTGTCGCCTGCGTGGGCTGCCCGACTGGTGCAGGCCATTGCCGAAGCGTTCGATCGCGTCATAGACACGGCTGTTTCCCGCAAGGTCGACTTCGTGGTCATCTCGGGCGACGTGTTCGACGAGTCGCGCGCATCGTACGGAGACTACCTGCGGTTTTTCGAAGGGATGCGCACGCTGGGGAAAGCGGGCATCCCGGTATACCTGATCACGGGCAACCACGACCCCTACACCTCTTGGCAGCAAAGCGCGTTCTCCTTGCCGGAGAACGCCCACATGCTGCCGGCGGATAAGCCGGGTTTCGAGCTGTTCAGGCGCAACGGAAAGCCGCTTTGCATCATCGGCGGCCGCGGATACTACAACCAATCATGGCCCATAGACGAATGCATCGCCGATGGTATCACGCGGACCGCCGCGCTGTCGGCCCTTCAGCGGCGCGAGCCAGACGTCGCGCAGGCGCCCTTCGCTATCGGTCTGCTGCATACAGGGCTGAATCTCGATCCCGTCAAGGCGCCGGTCAACCCCTCGGTGCTGCTTTCCGCCGGCATGGACTACTGGGCATGCGGGCATATCCACATGCGCTATATCCATCCTAGCGAGAACGGTCCGCGCATCGCGTTCTCCGGGTGCATCCAAGGGCGCGATATCAAGGAAACGGGCCCGCGCGGAGCGCAGCTGGTCACGCTTTCCGAAGGCGCGGTCCCCCAGCTTGAATTCATCCCCACGGCAAGCGTGGTATGGCAGCGCCTGCGCATCGACGTGTCCGACTGCACCACGTTGCCCGAGATCAGCGACCTGATCATGCGGGAGCTGTTCCGCGCGAACGGCAAGGCGCATTGCGAGGAGATGATCTCGCGCATCGCGCTGACGGGCACAACTGCGCTTCACGAGGTGCTTTCCCGCCCTGACGTGCTCGAAGATCTGCGCAAGCACGTGAACGATTCGTATGCATCGTTCTTCTGCGACACCATGGTCGACGAAACGCAGGAGCCGCGCGATAAACAGGCCCTGCGCGATGAAGGGCTGTTCCCGGCGGTGTTTTTGCGCGTGGCCGAAACGCAGCGGTCCCTTCCCGAAGAGCAGATAGCCTTCCTGCAGCAGGAGTTCCTCGATAGGGGGCTGCAGATGCCGTCGAGCTGTGCCGGCAAGGTTGGGAAGCTGTCGGAGCAGGCCGAAGACCTGGTGCTCGATATGTTGTCGCAGGGGGAAGAGCGCTAGTGGGCAAGTATCTGGAACATATCAAGATGGACGCGTTCGGTGCGTTCTCCAACCGCCTGATCGGGCCGTTCGGGCCGGGCATGAACGTGGTGTTCGGTCGCAATGAGGCTGGCAAGACCACGTTCGCCCAGTTCGTCGGCGGTGTGCTGTTCGGTTGGGAAGAGGCCCGCGGCCAGCGCAACACCTACAAGCCCGACAACGCGGAGCGTGCGGGAACGCTGTTCTTCGCCAACGAGGACGGGTCGGAGGCCTCGCAGGCCTCGCGCATCCGCAACGCCGACGGCCTGCAGGGCGACACATCGGTCGCCGACGACATCGACCGCGAAACGTACCGTACCATGTTCAGCCTGACCAGCGACGAGCTGCGTCAGCTGCGCAACACCACCGACGTGACGGCCAAGCTGCTCACGGCAGGCTCCGGAACGGGGGCTTCCCCGGCGCATGCGCTGACCGCGTTGCAAGAGCGCCTGGCGCAGTTCACCTCAAGGGCCGCGGCGTCCGAGAAATCGCTGGTGAAGCTCGAGTCGGAGCAGGATGAGCTGCGTCGTCGCATCGCCGCCGAATCCGACCGCGTGGAACGCCTGAAGCGCGAGGATCGCGAGTTCGCCGAGCTGAAGCCGCAACGCGATGAGCTGCTGGCGAAGATCGGCGACCTGAACACCGCCATCGAGACGCTGAAGGCGAACCGCAAAACGCTGGAGAAGACCGAGGCGGACGAGGTCGAGCTGCAGGAGAAGATCGCCGATCTGCGTGCTCAGGAGGAGAGCCTGCGCTGCGAGCATAGGCTGGCGCAGCGCGAGCATCCCGAAGAGCTGGCGGGCATCACGGCTACCGAGGAACGTCACCTGCGCGACCGCATCGAGGCGCTCGCCGTCCAGGAGGCGAAGACGGAGCACGCCGTCGACCTGGCGCGCGACAACTACGCAACTTCCAGGGCGGCCTACGAGGCGATGCTCGAGACCCAAGACGAGCAGAGCGATGCCATTCGCGCACGCCGCCAGCAGCGCGTGCAGATCGGCCTTTCCGTGGCGCTGCCCGTGGCCTTCATGTTCGCGGGTATCCCGCTGTTCATGCACGGCCGCGAGATAACCAGCCTATCGTTCACCGCGCTGGGATTTTTCCTGGTGCTGGTGGCGGTTGTGCTCGCCGCGGCCTCGCTGATCATGCTGTTCAAGCCGGGCAGGAAGGGCGACGAGCGCTCCCAGCGTGTTCAGGACCGCCACTGGGTCATGCTGCAGGATAAGAAGAAGCTGGAAGCGTGCCTTGCCGAGCAGGAACATCGGCGCCAAGCCGTACAGGCCGAGCTTGCTGCCATGGGGCTTTCCGAAGCGGAAGACTCCTTGCGCCACGCTTGTGCGCTGCTCGACGAGGCGAAGGACGTCCGCGCGGAGAACGCCCTGTACATGCAACGAAAGCAGGCGCTCGTGTCGCGCCGTACGGCGTTGGAGGAGTCGCTTGAGAAGGCCCGCGAAACGCGCGAGGGCCTGTACGCGGAGATCGGCATGCGCCGCGAACGCGGCACCCTCGAGGCTGTGGACGCCTTCATCGCGCGCAAGACGCGCCAGCGCGAGGGCCTGATGGAGACGAGCGAGCACCTGAACCGCCGCTACGGCGAGCTTCGGCAGCTGCTTTCCCAGGCGAAGGGCGAACGCAGCTTCGATGAGCTGAAGCTTGAGGCCCAACAGCTCAAAACGCGCCGCGACGAGGCGGCCATGGAGTTCGCGAAGCTGCTGTTGGCACGCCATATGCTCGAGGCGGCCATAGCGTCGTGGGAGAGCAAAAGCCAGCCCGAGGTGTACGCCCGTGCAAGCGAGCTGCTCAGCCTGATGACCGACGGTAAATGGGCGAAGGTGTCCATGAGCGCCGACGGCCGCCTTCTGGTGACCGATGCGCTGCGCACCGTGCGCGAGCCCGTGCATCTATCGTTGGGCACGTGCCAGCAGCTGTACCTGGCGCTGCGCATCGCGCTGCTCGTTACCGCCGACAACGTGGGACGTGCCGTTCCCATCATCGCGGACGACATCCTGGTGAACTTCGACTCCCAGCGCCGCGCGGGTGCGGCGAAGGCGTTGGCCCAGCTGGCGCGCCATCGCCAGGTCATTTTGCTGACCTGCCATGAAGAAATCGTTGAAACCATGCGCGTGGCCGATCCGGGCCTTACCGAAGTGGTTCTGTAGTACACTGTGAGGGTTGCGACACTGTTATCGAAAGGATGCGCACACATGCCCAGCACCGTTCTGGTTGGCGCCCAATGGGGCGACGAAGGCAAAGGCAAGATCACCGATCTCATTGCTAGCGAATACGATTACGTCGTCCGTTATCAGGGCGGCAACAACGCAGGCCATACCGTTATCCACGGCGACAAGAAGCTGGCGCTTCACCTGATGCCCTCCGGCGTCATGTACGAGAACGCCGTCCCCGTCATCGGCAACGGCGTGGTGGTGGATCCCGGCGTGCTGGTCAAGGAAATGGCCATGCTCGAGGCCGAGGGCATCTCCTGCAAGAACCTCAAGATCAGCTGTGACGCGCATGTCATCATGCCGTACCACAAAGATCTCGACGGTGCCGACGAGAAGAGCCTGGGCGATCATAAGATCGGCACCACCAAGCGCGGCATCGGCCCGTGCTACCAGGACAAGGTTGCCCGCAAGGGCATTCGTATCCAGGACCTCATGGATGAGAAGATCTTTCGCCTGAAGGTCGAGACGGCGCTTATCCAGAAGAACGCCATCCTGGAGAAGATCTACGGCTTGCACACCTACACGGTCGAGGAGATCTGCGAGGAGTACCTGCCGTACGCCCGCATCCTCAAGCCGTACATGGCAGAGACCAGCCAAATGTTGAACAACGCCGTGCGCGAGGGCAAGTCCATCCTGTTCGAGGGCGCGCAGGGCACGCTGCTCGACATCGACCATGGCACGTATCCCTACGTCACGTCATCTTCCTGCTGTGCCGGCGGCGCTGCTACCGGTTCGGGTGTGGGCCCGGTCAACATCGACCGCGTGCTGGGTATCCAGAAGGCCTACATCACCCGCGTCGGCGGCGGTCCTTTCCCCACTGAGCTGACGTACGCCGAAGACGGGGGCGAAGGTCTTGAGGCCGAGGAAGGCGAGACGCTGTGCCAGGTCGGCCATGAGTACGGCGTGACCACGGGCCGCAAGCGCCGTTGCGGCTGGTTCGACGCCGTCATCGCGCGCTACGCTGCCGATGTCAACGGCCTGACCGACGTGGCCCTGACCAAGCTCGACGTGCTTTCCGCCTTCGACACCATCAAGGTGTGCGTGGCTTACGAGTGCAACGGCGAGCGTTACGATTACTTCCCCATGCAGCAAAGCGTGCTGTTCCACGCCAAGCCCGTGTACGAGGAGCTGCCCGGCTGGAAGGGCGAGGACATCACCTCCTGCCGCACGTTCGACGAGCTGCCGGAGAACGCCAAGAGCTACGTGGAGTATCTCGAGAAGAAGGTGGGCGTGCCCATCAGCATCGTGGCCGTCGGCCCCGATCGCGACCAGACCATCATGCGTGGCTGGTAAGGAGCCGATAGCTTGATGGGCTGCTGTCACTGAATAGCGAAGCGAATCCCGTGCGGGGCTGCATGAATCTGCGGTCCCGCACACGCATATTATCCGAGAGCTGGAAATGGAGGGTTAGTTACATGAACATCTTGGTTTTGGGCGGCGGCGGCCGTGAGCACGCCATTGCGTGGGCCTTGGCGAAATCCCCCCGTACCGACAACCTGTACGCGGCCCCGGGCAACGGCGGGACGGACTCCGTCGCGCAGAACGTGGCGGGCCTGAACGCTGAGGACGGCCAGGCCGTTCTGGAGTTCGTGAAGGGCAATGCCATCGACCTGGTGGTCATCGGCCCGGAAGCGCCATTGGTGGCGGGCGTGGCCGACGTGCTGCGCGAAGCCGGCGTGGCGGTCTTCGGCCCCGATGCGCAGGGTGCGCAGCTCGAGGGCAGCAAGACGTACAGCAAGGAGTTCATGCAGGCCAACGGCATCCCCACGGCTCGCTATGGCAGCTTCACCGAGCTGGAGCCGGCGCTTGAGTACGTGCACGAGCTGGGCGCCCCCGTTGTCGTGAAGGCCGATGGCCTGGCCGCGGGCAAGGGCGTCGTGGTCGCGGACACCATCGAGGTGGCGGAGAACGCCGTGCGCAGCTGCTTCGACGGCGCGTTCGGCTCCGCGGGCTCCAAAGTGCTCGTGGAGGAGTGCCTGACCGGTCCGGAGTGCTCGCTGCTCGCGTTCGTTTCCGGCGGCAAGGCGCATTGCATGGCAACCGCCCAGGACCACAAGCGCGCCTTCGATGGCGACCGCGGCCCGAACACGGGCGGCATGGGCGTGTACTCCCCGGTGCCCATCGTCACCGATGAGGAGCTGGCCGACATGACGCACATGATGAAGGTCGCCGCGGCCGCAACGGTGCGCGAGCCCTTCAAAAACGATTACCGCGGCGTGCTCTACGGCGGCTTCATGCTGACGCCCGAGGGGCCGAAGGTGCTGGAGTACAACGCCCGTTTCGGCGACCCCGAGACGCAGGTCGTGCTGCCGCGCCTGAAGACCGACCTGGTCGACGTCATGATGGCCGTGGCAGAGGGCCGTCCCGACGACATCGAGCTCGAGTGGGACGATCAGTGGGCCGTGTGCGTGGTGCTGGCTTCTGCCGGTTACCCGGGCAAGTACGAGAAGGGCAAGGTCATCCTGGGCGTTGAGGATGCCGAGGCCATGGATGGCGTGACGGTGTTCCATGCCGGCACCGCTCGCAATGCCGATGACGAGCTCGTCACCGCCGGCGGCCGTGTGCTGAACGTGGTTGCGCTGGGCAAGACGTTCGACGACGCCCGCGAGAAGGCCTACGAGGCCTGCGCCGTCATCAACTTCGAGGGCAAGCAGCTGCGCTCCGACATCGGCGCGAAGGCCGCAGCAGGCCGCGGAGCCTGGGCGTAAAGCCTCGCCTTTCGTGCACCGGGAGCGAAGCTTTCGTCGAGATTATATGAGACTGAAACGGTAGGATATAATTCCTACCGTTTTCACTAGGACGAGAAAAGGAGCGCGCGTACATGCTGTCAGAGCGCCTGCTTACGAACGTGGTTCGCCAATGCACGAACCAGTACCTGAAGCTCAAACCCACCGATGAGGTGATGATGCCTGCACCTGAGCAGGGGAAACGCTATATGCTGTACATGCACGTGCCGTTCTGCGAGCGCCTGTGCCCGTACTGCAGCTTCAACAGGTTCCCGTTCAGCGAGGAGCGCGCCCGCCCGTACTTCGAGAACATGCGCAAAGAGATGCGCATGCTGAAGGATTTGGGCTATGACTTCGACAGCGTCTACATCGGCGGCGGTACACCCACCATCATGATCGATGAGCTGTGCGACACCATCGACCAGGCGCGCGAGCTGTTCAACATCCAGGAGGTTTCGAGCGAGACGAACCCGAATCACCTGATTCCCAGCTATCTGGACAAGCTGCAGGGCCGCGTGCAGCGCCTGTCCGTGGGCGTGCAAAGCTTCGATGATGGCCTGCTTAAGCAGATGGACCGCTATGACAAGTACGGTTGCGGCCAGGAGATCCTTGAG
>CAJMPP010000045.1 GCA_905215325.1 uncultured bacterium
GAGGGCTTCCTGGTCACCGATTTCCTGATCGACCCTGTCGGCTTCGAGGTGTTCAGCGTGCGCCACGGGTCTATGGAGAAGTTCGCGGACTGGGTGGACTCCCTGCCCGAATGCGCCGACCCGGCGCAGGGCGTCAGCGACGCCATCGTGCCCGCCGCCGCGCGCGAACGCGTGCTTGCGGCGTGCGGTATCGCCGACGGCCAGGCCGGCGGCGCGAAAACGCTCGAGGAGGCGGGCCGCTCCGGCGGTACCGATTTCGTCATCAACGGGATGGAGGACTAGCCCATGGCCCTGTTCGACTGCACCATCGAGGCCACCAGCGGCCATGCCCGCGCGCTTTCGTACGAAACCGCGCACGGCACCTTCCATACCCCCATGTTCATGCCCGTCGGCACGTCGGCCACGGTCAAGGGCATTACAGTCGATCAGCTTCACCAGCTGAACAGCCAGGTAGTGCTTGCGAACACCTACCACCTGTCCATGCGCCCCGGCGCCGACTTGGTGGAAGAGGCCGGCGGTGTGCACAAGTTCATGAACTACGACGGCCCCATGCTCACCGACTCGGGCGGATTCCAGGTGTTCTCCCTGGCTGACACGCTCAAGCTCGACGCCGACGGCTTGACCTTCCGCAGCATCTACGACGGAAGCTATGTGCGCTGGACGCCCGAGTCCAACATGCGCATCCAGGAGCAGATCGGCGCCGACATCGCCATGCAGCTTGACCAGTGCACGCCGTACCCGGCCGAGCGCAGCTTCGTGGCCAACGCCGTGGACCTGTCGGCGAACTGGGCGCGTCGCTGCTTGGCGGCGCACAAACGCCCTGATCAAACGCTGTTCGGCATCGTTCAGGGCGGCATGGAGCTCGACCTGCGCCTGGAGAGCATCCGCCGTCTGCGCGAGATCGAGGACGAGAGCCTGGCCGCGGGCGGTCGCCGCTTCGGCGGCTTCGGCATCGGCGGCTATTCAGTGGGCGAAGACCACGAGACCATGTTCGAGACGCTCGGCCAGGTGGCCCGCGCATGCCCCGAGGACCGTCCGCGCTACCTGATGGGCGTGGGCAACCCCACCACGCTCGTGCGCGCCGTGCGCGAGGGCGTTGACATGTTCGACTGCGTACTGCCCACCCGCACCGCGCGCATGGGCACGGCGTTCTCCAGCACAGGCCGCATGAACATGCGCAACGCCAAGTTCACGCGCGACTTCACGCCGCTTGACCACAGCTGCACCTGCCCGACGTGCCAGAACTACACGCGAGCCTATCTGCGCCACTTGGTGAAGCAGAACGAGATGCTCGGTGCCATCCTGCTGTCGGTGCACAACCTGCACTTCCTGCTCGACCTCATGCGCCGTGCCCGCGAGGCCGTGCTGGCGGGCGAGTACGAGCAGTTCTACGAGGAGTGGATGAACAGCCCGGCCGCTAAGGACTACTAATATAAGGCTCGGGAGGATTCCCGCTCCTTGATGCTTTCGCATTCTTCTCGATTGTGGGAAAATACGAGAGTTAGGGTATATATGGCGGCGGCAACCGCTGCCGCGAAAAGGGACGGCCCGACGGGGCCGTCCTGTGGTTTACAAGGCTAGGAGAAGCTCGCATGGCGAAAGCGCAAAACGCCAAGGCCAAGAAGAAGGGCGGCAACGCCAACCGCCGCAACGTATGGCTGTTGGTGCTGACCACCGTCTTGGTGCTGGGGTCCATCTTCATGTTCACCCCTCCGCAGGACAAGATCAACCAAGGCCTGGACATCCAAGGCGGCCTGTCGGTGGTGCTGTCGGCGAAAAGCACCGACGGCGACGCCGTAACCCCTGATGACATGGAGAAGTCGCGCGCCATCATCGAGCAGCGCGTCAACGCGCTCGGTGCCTCCGAGGCCGTGGTGCAGCTGCAGGGCTCCGACCAGATCCTCGTGCAGATCCCCGGCCTTTCCGATACGGAGACGGCGCTGTCCACCATCGGCAAAACCGGCAAGCTGGAGTTCGCGCGCCTGGATTCGTTCACCGACGAGGACGTCAAGACCAAGATCGAGAACGGGCAGTACGGCACCAACGGCACCATCACCGACGATTTCGGCAACAAGCTGCCTTCGGGCAAGACCGAGCATCTGAAGGTGGAAGAGGGCACGTACACGCCGCTGATCACCGGCAGCAACATCACGAAGGTCGACATCGGGCGCGCTTCCGAGACCGGCACCGACTACTCGGTCAACGTCTCCCTTGATTCCGAGGGCACGAAGGCGTTCGCCGACGCCACGAAGGACCTGGCAAGCACCAAGGGCAAGATCGTCATCATCCTTGACGGCGAAGTGCAGTCCGCACCGGCCGTGCAGTCCGAGATCACTGGCGGCCAGGTGTCCATCACCGGCGGTTACGACAAGGAAGCCGCTTCCTCCATGGAGACGGTGCTCGAGTCCGGCTCGCTGCCCGTGAGCTTCGAGTATGCGCAGTCCCAGGTGGTCGGCCCGACGCTCGGCCAGGACGCGCTGACCTCCGGCGTGCTGGTGGCAGCCATCGGCCTTGCGCTGGTCATGCTGTACCTGCTGGTGTTCTACCAGGGTTTGGGCCTGATCACCGCGGCCGCTATGGCCGTGTTCGCCGTGTTGTACCTGGGCATTCTGGCCCTGCTTTCGCACTTCGGCCTGTTCAGCCTGTCCATGGCCGGCATCGCCGGCGTCGTGCTGACCATCGGCATGGCGGCCGACTCCTCCATCCTCACCCTTGAGCGCTTCCGCGAGGAGATCCGCATGGGCCGCAGCGTCCGTGCCGCCTCCGTCACCGGCGTACGCCATGGCATCCTTACGTCCATCGACGCCGACCTGGTCACCATGGTCTCGGCGCTCACGCTGTTCTTCCTGGCAAGCGCCTCGGTCAAGGGCTTCGGCCTGACGCTGGCGCTCGGCATCATCTGCGACATCGTCATGATGCTGCTGTTCAAGGCGCCTATCATCCGCTTGCTGGCGCCGAAGTGCATCGCCAAGCACCCCGGCTTCTGGGGCGTGAGGGACTGCAAGGAGGCCGCTCCGTACTTCCAGGGCGAGAAGCCTGCTTCCTCCCGTCATGATGTGCACGGCCGCTTCATCAAGCTCGACATCAACCTGCTGGGATATCGCAAGGTGTTCCTGTCCATCGCGGCCGTGGCGGTCGTGTTGGTCGTTGCGTTGGTCGGCGTGCGCGGCGTGAACTTCGGCATCGAGTTCGTGGGCGGCACCTCGGTCACGTTCCATCAGGGCGGCAACGACGCTACCACCGAGCAGGTACGCTCGGCCTTCGCCGATGCCGGTGAGCCGGACGCCGTGGTGCAGACCACCAACGCCGACGGCGAGGCGGGCTTCCTCGTGCGCACCACCGATACGTCGGCCGAAAGCGCCGCTGCGGCGGCTAATAAGGTTGCCGACCAGTTCGGCTGGGATGCGGAAAGCTTCGAGGTGACCACCATCGGCCCGGATTGGGGCACCAGCGTCATCCAAAGCTCCTGCATCGCGTTCTTCGTGTCGCTGCTGCTCATCATCGCCTACATCTCGGTGCGCTTCCGCGATCCGAAGATGGGCGTGTCGGCGGTTATCGCCTTGCTCCACGACCTGGTCATCGTGCTGGGCGTGTACGTGCTCGTGGGCCGCGAGGTCACGCCGAACACCATCGCCGCGCTGCTCACCATCCTGGGCTACTCGCTTTACGACACGGTGGTCGTGTTCCATCGCATCAACGAGAACATGAAGGGCGATTCGCCGAAGTGCACGTTCGCCACTATGGCGAACCACTCCGTCAACGAGGTTCTGGTACGTTCGCTCAACACCTCCATCACCTCGCTTATCCCGGTTGCGGCCATGCTCATCTTCGGCGGCGAGACGCTGCGCGACTTCGCTCTGGCCATGACCGTGGGCCTGGTGTGCGGCTGCTACTCGTCCTACGCCATCGCAACGCCTATCTACGTGATGTGGAAGACGCGCGAGCCGCAGTTCGCGAAGCTGCAGAAGAAGTACGGCACGGACATCCAGCGTTGGTTCCTGAACCGACTGCCGCAGGCCGTGGCCGCAACCGCCGCCACCGCCGCCGCGGATGCCGTTGCGGGCGATGCTGGACAGGATGCCGCCGCTTCTCAGGGCCAGCAGGCTGCAAACAAGCCTGCCAAGGCGCAAAACCGCTCCAAGAAGAAGCACAAGAAGGTTCAAGGTTAACAGCAGGTTGCTGATTCGGGCCGTTCGGAAACGAGCGGCCCGTTTGTTGCATATATGCAAAAAGCCTGGCCCCTGATCGCAAAATGCGGTCAGGGGCCAGGCTTAGCCTGATCGGGCCGGTAAGCGCACGAAGGCGCGCATCGGCGGGCGAGCGCGATGCCCGGTGCCAGCACGGGTGGTGAGGAGCGCGCGCCCGAGGCGCGCATCGGCTTGCCGGGATTAGAAGCCGAAGTCCAGGTCGCTCAGGCGGATCTCGCCGTCGTCCTCGTCTTCTTCCTCTTCCTCGTCGTCCTCGCCAAGGCTTCTGTAGCGGGAGATGAGCGCTTCCATCTGCTCCTCAAGCGCGTTAGTGCCCATGAAGGCGTCGCGGAACAGCCTCATATCCTCTTCTCCGAAGCTGGCGCCGGCGCCTTCCATGATCGCGCCGATGCTTGCCATCTTCTTCACGGCTTCGTCTTCTTCCATGGGCTTCATCTTGTTGGGATCCATCATCGGGAACATGTTCGATCCTCCTTGCACAGGTTACCTGAACAGCGTCCTGGCCTGCGATAACGCGCTTCGCGTGCAGGTGCTTGCGCCGTTGCTTCTTTATCTATCAGTATAGCAGTCGGATAGATTAGGGGAGGTCGGCGAGCGCATTGCAACCTATTGTGATACGCTGAGGAAATCACGTGAATCCATGCACGCAGGCTATGGAGGAATCGGCTGCAAGCAATGTCGGCCATGTTAAAAGGAGTTGCCATGCGCGAAGGAAGCGCCCCGAATTTCTGCCCGCCAACCGAGGAGGGCATCACCCTTACGTTCCAGGATGAGAAGGGCGATCAGATCGACCTTGAGTTCCTCGGCTTGATCCTGCACGAGGGCCGTCGCTACGGCTTCTTCTTCCCGGTTACCGAAGATAACCCGGCATGCAGCTCGGGCGAGATCATCCCGCTTGAGGTGACCGAACTTGACGAAGACGGTCAGCCCGCCGCGTTCGAGCTGGTCGAGGACCAGGCTATCGCCCAGGAAGTCTACGAGGACTTCAAGCAGGCCGCCAAGGACCTCTACGACTTCGAGTAGGCGTCCCACGCCCCCGCGCTGCGGGGCGTTTTGGCCGAAGCCCGGCTTTCGCCGCAACTACGCCAGGTTTGCGGCGCCGCTACAGCTCGATCGGCTTCCACTCCTCGTGGTTGCAGATCCATGCCTCGGGCTCCTCGACGCTGAAGAACACCAGCGTGGGGTCGTCGGGGCCGTTGTAGCTCTCGCCCAGGCTGCACAGGTGCGCGTAGCCGGCGTAGCGCATGTCGGCGTTGGCCTTATCCTCAAGACCGGCCTTGCCGCGCAGGATCAGCCAGCCATGGCCGGGCCACCAGCTGGACGCCTCGAGCTTCTGGTTCTGCTGCAGCTCCTCCCACACGTCCTTGGTGGTGGCGGTGACGAACCAGATCTTGCCGTCCTGCTCGGCGGCGAAGCTGAACGGGCGCACGTGGGGCTGGTCGTTCACGCTGGTGGCCAGATACCACGCGGGGACGTTCGTCAGATACTGCAGGATGGTCTCGTTGCCGGTCATGTGATCCTCCTAGTCTTGGAACCGGTCGGTTATAGCAAATAGCCGATGGCTGCGACGCAGCCGGCCAAAACGGCCATGAATGCGGCGGCAACGCCGTCGCGCGGGGCGAAGCGGAGCGGATGCAGGTGCGTGCGTCCTTTGCCGCCGTGGTAGCAACGTGCGTCCATGGCTGCCGAAAGCGTTTCGGCGTGACGGAACACGCTGGTGAACAAGGGCACCATGAGCGAAGTGAGCATGCGCACGCCGCGTGCGGGGCTGTTCGACAGGCGCGCGCCGCGGCTGATCTGAGCGTGGTAGACCACGGCAAGCTCGTTGGCGAACTGCGGCATGAAGCGCAGCGCGATGCCCATGATCATGCCGAGCTCGTGGGCGGGCACGCCGAAGCGGGCGAAGGGCTTGAGCACCCATTCGAACGCCTCGGTCAGGTCGATGGTCATGGTGGTCAGGGTGATCAGGCTCATCCCCAGCATCATGATGGTCAGGCGCGCGCCCATGAACAGGCAGGTTTGCACGCCTGCCTCGCTGATGCGAAGAATGCCCCAGTCGACGAGCACCTGGCCGCCTTGCGTGACGAACAGGTTCAGCACCGCCACGATGACCACGATGGCCATAAGCGGCGCCAACGACCGCGCTGCCTTGCTCGGCGGGATCTGCGCCAGCGTGTAGCAAAGCGCCGTGAACGCCGCGCATACCGCCAGGGCCGCGGCGGTATGCGCGCACAGCAGCACCGCGATGAACGCGCAACCCGCTATGAGCTTCGTGCGCGGGTCGAGCCGATGCACGCAGCTGGTGCCGGCGACGTAGCTGCCGAAGGAAAAGCCCGGGTTCATTCGATCACCTGGCCTTCGGCATCGGCCGGGGAAGGCCAGGCGGTATCGTTTCCGCTGCTGCCCGCGCCGCAGGCGGCGGCGATCGTGTCGGCCAGGTCTTTCTCCGTATAGAGTTTCCCCTGCTCAAGGGGCCATCCGCCTGCGCTCAGCGCTTCTACGAACGCCTGCGGCTCGGTGGTTCCCAGGCCCACTTCCTTGAGTTTGCGCGCGTGCAGGAACAGGCGCTCGGGTGCGCCGACGCCCAGCAGCCGCCCCTCGTTCATGATGGCCACGCGGTCGCACATGGCGGCAAGATCGTCCATACAGTGCGACACCATGACCACGGTGAGGCCCTGGTCATGCAGGCGGGAGATCATCTGCAGGAAGGAGCGCTTGCTGGCGGGGTCGAGGCCCGCCGCCGGTTCGTCGAGCACGAGCACCTGCGGGTCCATGGCAAGCACGCCGGCGAACGCCACGCGGCGCTGCTGGCCGCCCGAAAGCTCGAACGGGCTCTTCTCGGCCAGCTCGTCGAATGAAAGCCCCACGCGCTCGAGCGAGCTGCGTACGAGCGCGTCCACCTCTTCGCTGGAAAGCCCTAGGTTGCGCGGCCCGAATGCCACGTCCTTGTACACGGTTTCGGCGAACAGCTGGTGCTCGGGATATTGGAACACCACGCCGATCGAGCCGCGCACCTTCGACTCGGCGCCTTTCGAGGCTATGTCCACGCCGTCGATGAGCACGCGCCCCGAGGTGGGCTTCAAGATGCCGTTCATGTGCTGGATGAGCGTCGATTTGCCGCTGCCGGTATGCCCGGCAACGCCGAGGAACTCGCCGCGGCGCACCTGAAGCGAGACGTCGCGCACCGCCCACAGGCTGTCGGGGCTGTTGCCCCATTTAGCTTGGCGGGCCGCAGGCGCCTGCTTGCGCTTGCGTTGCCGTTTGGCCTCGGCGGCGTCGTAGGTGAAGCTGACGTCTTGGAGCTCGATGAGCGCCGGGGCATCGGCGTCGCCCTCGCAGGTGGGGAAGTCGACGTCGGCGTCTGCGTCTGCCGTATCGGGCTCGCCCGCGTGCACATCGGCGGCGGCGCATATGCCGGCGGCCTTGCCGAGCGCCAGGACCTCGTGCGCCAGCTTCCCGGCGTCCACGGTGGGCTGCACAGCCATGCCCGCATCGCGTAGATCCAGCGACAAGCGGGCTGCGAACGGCACGTCAAGGTTCAGGTGCGCCAGTGCGCGTGCCTGAACGAGCACCTCGTCGGGCGTGCCCTCGAGCGCCACGCGCCCGTGCTCCATGACCACCACGCGATCGGCCTGCGCCGCCTCTTCCATATAGTGCGTGATCATCACGATGGTCATCCCGCGCTCGTGAAGCTCATAGCATACGCGCATAAGGCCTGCTCGGCCGCGGGGGTCGAGCATGGCCGAAGCCTCGTCGAGCACCAGCACCGCAGGGTTCATGGCAAGCACGCCGGCGATGGCCACGCGCTGCTTCTGCCCGCCGGACAGGGCGTGGGTCTCATGGCGCTCGAAGCCCGAAAGCCCCACGTCCTCAAGCGCCTGCGTCACGCGTTCGCGCAGCTCGTCGGTGGGGACGCCCAGATTCTCGGGACCGAAGGCCACGTCATCTTCCACAAGCGAGGCAACCAGCTGGTCGTCGGGGTTTTGGAACACCATGCCCACCGTTTCGCGGATGCGGTACGTGCAGTCGGCGTCCGCGGTTGCCATGTCTTGCACCTTGACGGTGCCCTCGTCGGGGATGAGCAGGGCGTTCAGATGCTTGGCCAGCGTCGACTTGCCGCTGCCGTTGCCGCCCAAGATGCACAGGAATTCGCCCTTGCGCACATGCAGGCTCATGCCGTCAAGCGCGAAGTTCGCGCCATCGTAGGTGAAGCGGACGTTTTGAACATCTATCATGATTCGCTTTACGATCCTTTCATGAACCGGCGAATTGCGGGGTGTGAAATGGGGCCGGAGGAGGTGGCCCGATTCGGCGGAAGCTCGTTTTCAGGCCCTCTCCCTTGCGAGGTGTGCTCAGGTGGGGTTGCCCCGGTTCGGCTGGCGTTAGCTATCAGAACTGGGGCCCTTTGGGCGCCTGCTTCCGGGTGCCCTTCCTTGTGGGGGTGCGCCCGCCGCGCAGATCCCGCGTCTCCCGTCTTACGGTCCCGCCGGCAAGCGGGGTGCTCCTGCGTGCCGGCGGGACCGTGCCGCGCAGGGGCGGCACGGTTGGGAACGCGGTTGCCTAGCGGCCCTTGACCTGGTCCTTCTTCGGGGTGATCAGGTTGGAGACGGCCTTGTACACCAGCAGGGTAAGGGCGCTGTTCAGCACGGTCTTGATCAGGTTGAACGGCACCACGGCGGGGAGCATGAGCGGCATGATGGCGTCGGCGCTGCCGTACCAGAACCACACGCCGATGGTCAGGTTCGCGGCGACGGCGCCGAGGGTGGCCACCACGCAGCCGACCAGCAGGCCGATGATAGCGCCGGCGAACGTGTGCTTACGGGCGTAGATGGCGGCGGCAGGCACCACGAAGAACAGCGTGGCGCAGATGTTCATGAGGCCGCCTACCCATTCGCCCAGCATCAGGCTGTGGATGATGGCGGCGACGGCGCCTACGGCGAAGCCGGCGCCCGGGCCGAAGGCGAAGCCGCACACCATGGCGGGCATGAGCGAGGGGTCGTAGGTCAAAAACGGCGCTGCGGGCAGGATGGGGATCTGCACGAACGACAGTAGCGCGGCGATGGCGCACATAAGGGCCATGGTGACCAGCTGGCGAGTCGACCAGCGGTTCGTGTTCTTGATGGTTGCGTTTGCGGCGGTTGCCTGAGGCATGGTTGAACCTTCTTCCCGCGAAGCCTTCTTCCCACGGGTTTTGCTCTCAAGCTTCGCGAAAAAGAGACAAGCCCGTATGAATTCCTTCCATACGGGCTTGTATTCGCTCAACAACTTCCCGCCCGGCAATGCGGCGCCGTGCGGTGCGTTTCGCGAACTCTGCCTCTTCCATCCGGACTTTGACCGTTGGTCCTGGAGTTGCACCAGGTCAGCCTTGCGTGCATGCGGCTTGCCGCCGCTTGACGCACAGGGTCGCGGACTTCCGGCGTGGCTGCGGCTTGCCGCCGCGCGTATCCGGTTACCGCCAGTGAGGATTTCCGCCTCGCCCTGAAACAGAATTCAATGGCACCTAGTGTAGCTGCGCCGTCATGGCTTCGCAACCGTTTGGGCTATGGATGTTTTTCGCGTTTTGGGGTGCGAACATATAGCGAATAGTTATAGGAAATCAGCTCGGAAGGGCTTGTATTCCTACCGAAGCGCTACGCAATGCGCTTTTTCGCCGAGACTTTAGCGGCCTGGGGCGAAGGCGGCTCTATAATAAGCCGTTCGCGTCCCTAAGGGGACTCATCATTGAGGCTACGAGGTTTTGCATGAACTACATTGAAGTGCTCGACAGCATAGACGCCGCCGTTTGGGGGCCTCCTATGATCATCTTGCTGTTGGGCTGCCATATCTACACCACCATCCGCACCAAGGGCATCCAGCGCAAATTGCCCTTGGCGCTCAAGCTTTCCATCACGAAGGACAACGGTGCCCAAGGGGACGTCAGCAACTTCGGCGCCATGGCGACCTCGCTCGCCTCCACGCTGGGAACGGGCTCTATCGTCGGCGTGGCCACGGCGGTGCTCTCCGGCGGCCCGGGCGCGGTGCTGTGGATGTGGCTTACCGGCATCCTGGGCATGGCGACGAAGTACACTGAGGTTTACGCTGCCATGAAGTACCGCGTGAAGGACCGTCAGGGTCACATGATGGGCGGCGCCATGCACGTGTGGGAGCAGCGCTACAAGCGCCCCGACGGCACCGTGCCGTGGTGGGCGAAGTTCATGGCCATCTGGTTCGCCGTCATGGCGTGCCTTACCATCTTCGGAGTCGGATCGGCCGTGCAGACCAGCGCCATCACCTCGGTTGCGCAGGCGAACTTCGGCGTGGAGCCTTGGATCGTCGCCGCCGTCGTGTGCGGCAGCGCCCTGCTCATCATCATGGGCGGCTTGGGGACCATCTCCAACATCTGCGAGAAGCTCGTGCCCATCATGGGCGTCGCGTACATCTTGGGCTGCGCCTATATCCTCGTTTGCAACTGGGCGTTCATCGGCGAGTCGTTCAGGTTGATCTTCGAATGCGCCTTCACCCCTCGCGCGGCCTTCGGCGGTGCGGTGGGCAGCGGCATCATCGTGGCGCTGCAGTTCGGCTGCGCGCGCGGCCTGTTCTCTAACGAGGCGGGCCTGGGCACGGCCCCGCTTATCAGCGCCGCCGCCGAGTCGAAAAACCCTGCGCGACAGGCGCTCGTGTCCATGACCGGGCCGTTTTGGTGCACGGTGGTCATCTGCTTTGTGACCGCCTTGGTCATCGTCTCGTCGCTGTGCGCCCACCCCACGCTCATCCAGGATGCCGGCGTCACCAACGGCGCCACGCTCGCCAACGCCGTGTTCGCCACCATTCCTTACGTAGGCGCGCCCATCCTGATGCTGGGTATCCTCTGCTTCGCCTATTCCACCATCATCGGTTGGAGCTACTATGGCGAGCGCGTCACCCTGTACCTGTTCGGCCGCCGCTGGGTGCCGCTGTACCTTGGCTTCTACATCTGCATGGGCTTTTTGGGCGGCGTAGGCGTCGGCGATGTGGCCTGGACGGCCACCGATATCTCCAACGCGCTCATGGCGTTGCCCAACATCCTTATGGTGCTGCTGTGCGCCGGCATGGTGGGCAAGGAAACCCAGCATTACGTCTACGACGGCAACATCGACGAGGAGCTACGTGCGGACATCCACGAGCTTCCCGAGCAAAGCGTGTTCACCCGCAAGAAGGCATAAGGACGCGAACTTGTAGCGCGTGAGCAGGGGACGGGCACCTGTTCACGTTGGGGATG
>CAJMPP010000046.1 GCA_905215325.1 uncultured bacterium
GTCGAGCCAATCCGCCTGCCGTCAGGCAGGCGGAACAGTTAGAACCATTCTCGTTTGTTTATCACGTACATCTGCTCGAACTCGGTTTGGGACTTCGATAGGTAGAAGATGCCCTCGACGATGGCGATGACCCAAATGGCCCACGAGGCCACTGACAGCGTGAGGATGCCGCCGAGGATGGACGTACCCAACATGATGAAGCCCGAAGTGTTGTAGCCCAAGTAGAACTTGTGCACGCCGAGCCAGCCTAGGAACAGGGCGAGCAACCCTGCCGCCACATGGTCCTTTTCGCCGACCGCGGGCGCGACGTAGGGCTGCTGGTACCCGTATTGCGCCTGTTGGCCGTACGGGTTCTGCGGCGGCACCGACCCGTAGCCCTGCTGCGCGCCATACGGCTGCTGGGCCGCCTGCGCTTGCGGCTGCGGCTGCGCGTACGGCGACCCTTGCTGCGGCGCGGCGTACGGCTGGGCCGGCTGCTGACCACCGGGTTGCTGCGCGTAGGGCTGGCCCTGGACCGGCGCATCAGGCTGCCAAGCGGCTGCTTGCCGAGTCGGCTGCTGGGGCTGCGGTTGCGAGCCATACGATGCCGGCTGCTGCGGTTGCTGCGGCTGCGCGGCATACGGCACCTGCTGCGCCTGCGCGTACGGCTGCGGCTGCGGCTGGGTCCCTTGTGGGGCAGCGGGCATCTCCGCGGGCGGCTGCGATTGCGTCTCTTGCGAGGCGGAAGACGCCTCTGTAGACTGCACCGCCCGCTGCGGCTGTTCGGACGCCATGCGCAGACGCGCTGCGTCGAGACGTTCCTGCGCGGCCTTCAGCTCCGCCTCGGCGGCGGCCAGCTCGTCGGCTGCGCTGCGTTCGTTCATCGGATCCATAGCGTTTCCTTTACCTTTTCTTCCCCAACTTCTCGACCACTCCCATCAGCTGCTCGCGGAAGATCACGCACACCACCGCGACCACGGCCAACACCGCGAGTATGACGATGCTCTGCCACACGTTCCCATCGACCAGGCCGCTTGCCGCATACGTGGAGACCAAGATGCCCGGGATGCGGCCGATATTGGACAGTAGCAGGAACGTGCGCATGCGCATGTCGGTCAACGGCACCAGGTACGTGAAGATGTCCTTCGGCATACCGGGGATGAGGAACAGCACGAACACGATGAGCTCCAGCTTGCCGGACTTCTCGAAGCGCTCGAACTTCTCCATCCATTTCTCGGACACCATGTCCTTTACGAACGGCGCACCCAGGCGGTGCACCACCATGAACACGAACGCGCTTGATAGGATGCTGCCCAGCAAGATGACCAGGCCGCCGATCCAGGGACCGTAGAGCATGCCGGCGGCCATCTGCGTAGCCTCGCCGGGAATGAACGCCACCACGATCTGCAGGAACTGCAGCGCCAGCAGGATAAGGAAGCCCATGGGGCCGGCGTTGCGCACGCTGTCGATGACCTGGTCGATGCCGCCGGGCTCGAACATCATGTGGATGTACGGCCACACCAGCCAGCTAACCAGGCTTATGATGCCGACGAACGCCGCCAATCCCACGATCTTGAAGATATCGCCGCGGCGCACGGGCCTGCCGCGCACCTGCGTTTCCTCGTTGGCCTTCTGTTGCAGCTCTTCCTTGCGCTCATGCGCACGCTCACGAAGGCCCTGGTGCTGCCTTTGCTCGCGCGTTTTCTTACGGGCCGCCTTGTTCTTGCGCTTGACGGCGCCCCTTTTGCGAGTGTTCGATTGAGCTCTTGCTTCCTTGCGCTTCAATTAGCCCACTTCGCTTTCCGGCTTAGTCGCCGTTTCGTGCCTTGTCGTACTCGTCTTTGAATGCAGCGAACATGTTCTTCTTTTTCGGGGCGGCCTTCTTCTTAGCGCTTGAGGCCTTGCTCGAAGAAGACGTCTTGCTTGAGGAAGCCGCCTTCTGCCCATCCGAAGGGGCCACGGCCTTGTCGTACTCTGCCTTGAAATCCTGGAACATGTGCTTGGACTTGCTGATCTGCTTGCCCGTGGCGTACGCGCCCTTGTTGACCGCCTCGCCGGTTGCCGCGGCCGCCTTGCTGACCACGGGTTTCGCCTTGTCGACGGTGGTTTGCACCTTGTCGACGGCGACGGCGGTGGCGGCACCGGCTTTCTCAGCCACGCCGCCCTCGCTGTTCAGGTCGGCCACCTGGGAGGAAACGAGCATGGCGCCAAGCTGCACCTCTTCGTTCTCCACACCCTCGGCGCCCATGTTCGCCAGCGCGGCGCCCATGCCGCGCTTAAAGCCGCGCACCATGTCGGCGGGGATGGTGCGCTTGCCCAAAAGCGCGTTCGACGTTGCACCGTTGTCGGTTTCGAAGCAATCCACCGTGCCCGTGATGCGGTTGAACGTGACGTTGCCCACGATGCCGTAGGACTCGCCATCCTCGCTCATAACGGGAAGGCCCACCCACAGCACGCAATCGTCCCAGTTCAGGCCTTCTTTCTTGCAGTAGGCTTTGCCGCTTGCGGCGGCATCGGGGCGGATGATGACGCGGCCGTCCACCAAGTCGTAACCGTCGATGGGCACGAACACATCCGCGCGATGGAACATCCACAGCAGATCGGGGCGCTTCACCACGAAGCCGATAACGCGCTTCTCCTTCGGATGGAACACGAAACGGCGGATCTTGCCGATACGTTTCGTTCCCTTCTTGCCGCCCAGAACGCGTGTGCCGGTCAGCTCATGGGTGGTGATGAGTTTGCTTGCCATGGAAATCCCCTTATACAGCAGGAAGCGGCGCGCCGAAACCTGCCTAAGGCCGGACACGCCGCTTCGGTATCATGATTGGAATCGGATGCTATTCGGCCTTCGGCTCCTCTGCCTGCTCGGCCACCTCGGCGACCGCTTCCGCAGCGGGCTCGACGGCCTCGGCCACGGCCTCGACGACCTCCTCGGCAACCTGGCCGGTTTCCTCGGCGTTCTTGGCCACCTGGGAAGCGATGCGCTGGCGTGCCGCCTCGATCTTGTCGCGCAGCTCGTCGTTGTCCTGGGTGAAGGACGGCTTCAGGTTGCTGGCAACCTCTTGCACGCGGGCAGCGGCCTGGCCAGCCACTTCCTGGCCCTTGGCCTGCACGGAGGAGACGACCTCCTGGCCGCGGGCAGCGGCGCTCTGATACACCTGCTGGGCGTTCACGCCGGCGTCGGAGCTGATGCTCTGCGCCTGGCCCCAGGCCTCGTTCACCTTTTCGGCCACCATGGTGCGGGCTTCCTGGCCCGTACGGGGAGCGCACAGCAAAGCCGCTACGGCACCAACGGCTCCACCTGCGAGAAAGATACCAAGTTTGTTGCTCATCACGGCCTCCTAAATATGCGGGACGATCATCTGTGCTGCCATTATACGAGCAAGCCGACAAGGACTTGCCGACTTTCCAATACCTGCAGAAAAAGGTTGCCTACTTGTTAGATTGCAAGACGCCAGGATAAAGCTCGGGGGCCGCAAAGGCCCCCGTTATCTGCCGATTTACGCGTCCAGCGCGCTTTCGACCAGCTCATTGAGAAGATTGGGCAACGTAAGGCCTGCGGCCTTGGCCGCCTGCGCGAACGGAGCCTCAGCGGAGAAGCACGGGTTCGCCACGGCTTCCAAGATGACGGCCTGCGCGCCGTCCCAGATCAGGTCGATGCAGCCGCAGTCGCGCATGCCCAGGGCGCGATAGGTTTCCAGCACTGCGCGCTCGATCTCGGCGCGGATGGCCTGGGCGTCTGCCTCGCTCGGGGACAGCGACGCGTTGCGCACGGGAACGTGCAGCTCGACGGCGTCAGAGGCCTGTCGCGCCGCGGCGTCGTACCAGCCCTCCTTCGCCACGATCTCCACCGGGGGCAGCGCGAAAGCGTTCCAACCCGTGCCGATGACGGGCACGCTCAGCTGCACGCCCTCGACCCACGGCTGCACAAGCGCCCGCTCGCAGATCTTCAACGCCTCGCGCAGCGCCTCTGCCAGCTGCTCGGCGTCCTCGACGCGGGAAACGCCATGGGCGGAGCTGCCGGACGCGGGCTTCACGCACAGCGGGAAGCTGTCAGGGAAGCGGCTTTCCACCTGGGAAAGCGACGCTTCCATGCCCCACAGCTCGAACGCGCGGCGCGAAAGCGTCAGCGTTTGCGGCACCGTTGCCGTGACCACGTCCTCCGTGAGGTTGTGGTACGCCTGAAGCGCTTCGGCGAGCGCCGCCTTGTCGTAGGCGAGGCGGCACACCGCCGCGCTGCTGCCCACGCACGGCAGGCCGATCGCGGAAAGCGCGTCCTGGATGTCGCCGGATTCGCCGTCGCCGCCGCGCAAGCAGCTGATGGCCGCATCGGGTTGCGCGCGCAGCAGGTCGTCGATAAGGGAGCCGTCCGCCTGGAACAGCTCGGGCTCGTGCTCAGCCTCCTTCAGCGCCGCCATCACGTCGTCCGCCGCGGCAAGCGAGCGCTCGGCCTCGAACGCGCCGCCTGCGATCACCGCTATCTTCAAGCCCATTTCGGGCCTCCTTTCCCTGTATGTTGCGCGTTACCCGCGCAACAGCTTGTTGAGAAACGCCACGGAATCCCGCATGGCCCTTAGGGCCACCAAGTCGTCGGCGAAGCTCACATCTATGCGGGCGATGCCCGCCGCCTCGTCCAGCCATTCGCTGGTGCCCACGATGGGGTGGTCGCGCGTCGCGCCCGCCACATGAGGCGACACGCTCGGAGCAGCGCCGGGCAACGTGAACCACTGTCCCGATTCCGCACGTACCTGCAGGTCAACCACCAAATGTTCCAGCAAATGCGGCAGCGGCGTGCAGTCCATCACCGCCGCGAAGGTGGTGCCGCGCTCGTTGACGCAGGCATGCTGTGCCAGCGTGGGAACTACCGCCAGCACGCGCGACATCAGCTGGGGCGAAGTGACGCGCGGCGCCCTGCCGAACGCCACCCGGCACACCAAGTGCCCACGCCGCACCTCCATGCGCTCGACGCGGACGGGATCCGTCAAAGCGTCCCCGCCCGCGCAGGCACCGTCATGCATCATCGCAGCGACCCGCTTTTCAGCTGCTCGAGGGTCACCGCGTTGCTGCCCGCCGACTCGATGCCGCCTTCGGCCACCGCGCCGGTGAACCCTTGCGAGCCGGAGCCGCTGGAGCCATCAGCGGAATCGCCCGACGCATCCGCGCCGGCAGCTTCGCCGTCAGCGGTTGCGCCACCATCGGCGTCGCCGTCGCCCGCGTCGCTCGATGCGGCATCATCCGCGGAAGATGCGCCGGCATCCTGGGCGGGAGCCGAGCTTGCAGGCGCCGCCACGGCGCCTTCGCCCGGCGTGCGGTCGAGCACCGTCACGCCATCGACAACCTCCTCGCGCGGGACTTCCTTGCCCTGCAACCCGGTGATGAGCTGGCCGAACTGCCAGCCGATATCGCTGAACAGGTTGCCCCAGAACGAGAACCCATCGCCATCGGTGATGACCAGCTCGCTGCGGTCGGCCGAGAAGCGGTAACGCCCCTGGCCCTGCAGGTCGGCGAACGTGAACGTGATAGTCTTCGCCCCGGTGTCGAGCGTGTAGCCGTAGGCCACATCGCTGGTCAGATGGATTTCCTGGCCATCGACCGTAACAAGGGACGTCGTCCCGTTCGCATACCACGCGCCCTGGAAGTCGGCGGCATCGTCATAGCGAAGCCAGCGGTTCCACGAGAACGAGCCCACCGTGACCACCACCACGGCGATCGCCACCAACACGGCGACAATCGGCCAGGTCAGGTGCAACTCAGGCAGATTGAACGGGAGCTTGCGCGCCGCTTCGCCGGCCTGGGATCCTTCACCGGCTTCCCCGCCTTGCGCAGCATCGCCTTCGGCAACGCCCTGACCTAAGGCATCGGCCCCTTCGCCTTCTCCGACGCGCTTGAGCATGCGCTGCCGCCGCTCGAGCCTGCGCTTGGCGGCCTCGCCGGCGATGGCGGCGCGAGCAGCGTCCTTCGCTTGCCCAGCATCGGCCTTGGAGACGGCTCCCTCCATCTGCTTCGCCTGGTCGGAAGCGGTTTTCTCGGCCTTTGCGACCGAGAAGCACTTCAGACGGCGCTTCAGCGCGGCGCCTTTGCCTTCCGCTGCGGAGGCTTGCTCGGCAGGCGCGGCGGATTCCCCGGCGGACCCGGACGCCGGGGCGTTCCCGTCCCCGCTCGGCTGCACCGAGGGAACGTTCAGCGGCTTGCGCGCCTTCGTCGGCTTGCCGGTTCCGCGTTTCGTCACGGAAGGCCTCAACGATTGCGCGGCCGAAGGCCTGGCAGGCTGCGCCGCGGAAGACCCCGTGGGTTGCGCGACGGGCTGTCGCGCGGGTTGCGCAGCGGAAGACCCCGCAGGCCGCGGGGCAGGTTGCCGCGCAGATTGCGACGCACCCGTTTCCCCAGCCTGAGCCGGGGCCGCCTGGTTCGCCGCCTGGTTCTGCTTCAAGCGCGTCGAGCTTTGCGGCATGGCGATGCGCCGCTTGGGCTTGCCCGGTGCCGCCACCTGGGCGCCGGCCTGGTTCGCCGCGCTCGCGGCGGCGTCGGCGGATCCAGCCGCCGCCTCGGGACGCGCCTCAGGGCGCACCTCGGGACGGGCGACCGCCTTGCCCTTAACGGAAGGGCGCGCCGGTTTGCCCGGCGCGCCCTGTTCGTTATTCTGCTTCGGTGGCTTTCGTTTCGTTACCACGTGCAAAATACCTTATCTACGTGCAGTTTTCCTTCAGAATGCCGCGCCGGCTTTACGCCTGGTCGCCGATGACCTCGACGCCGCCCATGTAGGGGACCAGCACCTCGGGGACCTTGATGGTGCCGTCGGCCTGCTGGTAATTCTCCATGATGGCGGCCATGGTGCGGCCCACCGCCAGGCCGGAGCCGTTGAGCGTGTGGACGTAGCGCGAGCCCTTGAAGTTCTCGGGGTCGCGGTACTTGATGTTCGCGCGGCGCGCCTGGAAGTCGACGCAGTTGGAGCAGGAGCTGATCTCCTTGTAAGCGCCGTAGCTGGGCAGCCAGACCTCCAGGTCGTAGGTCTTGGCGGCGGAGAACCCGATGTCGCCGGTGCACAGGCTGATCACGCGATACGGCAGGCCCAGCAGCTGCAGGATGTTCTCGGCGTCGTTGACCATGGACTCCAGCTCGTCGTAGCTTTCCTCGGGCTTGGCGTACTTGACCATCTCCACCTTGTCGAACTGGTGCACGCGGATGAGGCCGCGCGTGTCGCGACCGGCGCTGCCGGCCTCCTCGCGGAAGCACGGGGTGAACGCGCAGTAGTGAAGCGGCAGGTCGGAGGCCTCCAGCACCTCGCCGGAGTGGATGTTGGTCAGCTGCACCTCGGCCGTGGGGATCAGGTACAGGCCCTCACGGGTTTTGAACAGGTCGTCCTCGAACTTGGGCAGCTGGCCGGTGCCGGTCAGCGTGTTGGCGTTGGCCATGGCCGGGCACCACCACTCGGTGTAACCGCGGCTGGTGTGCGTGTCGGCCATAAAGTTGATGATGGCGCGCTCCAGGCGGGCGGCCTGGCCGCGCAGCAGGACGAAGCGGCTGGCAGCCAGCTTCACGGCGCGCTCGGGCTCGAGCATGTGCAGGTCGGCGCCCAGATCCCAGTGCGGCTTCATCTGGATGCCCTCGGCCTCGAAGTCGCGTGGGGTGCCCCAGCGGCGCACCTCGGGGTTGTCGTTCTCGTCATCGCCCACGGGGGTGGTGTCGGCCGGCATGTTCGGCGTGCGCAGCAGGATGTCGTGCAGCTCGGCGTCGGCGGCCTCGCGCTTGGCGGAGACGGCGGCCAACTGGTCGTTGATCTCGCGCACGCGCTCCTTGGCGGCCTCGGCCTTCTCCTTCTCGCCAGCGGCCATCATCTGGCCGATGCTCTTGGACGTGGCGTTGCGCTCAGCCTGCAGGGCCTCCTCCTCGGTGATGGCGGCACGACGGGCTTCGTCAAGTTCGGAGAAGCGCGACGCGTCCCATGAAGCATGACGGTTCTTCATCGCCTGAGCGACGGCTTCCTGGTTTTCGCGAACGAACTTAAGATCTAGCATTGCGCGCTCCCCTTCTATGAATCGGTTGTAGTAGAGCAGTTTCCCAGTATAGCGCAGCGAACGCGCGTGCGGCGCGGGCGATGAGGGCCCTTCACGGGAGCGGCATGCGAAGGCGCGGGCGACGACCATTGCAGCTATGTGATAACGGCGCAATAACAAATGCATGCAGCAGCGTGCGAAGAGCGCCGGCGATAATGGGGGCATGAAAACGATCACGAACATAGCCGACCGGCTGTTCCGCAAGGTGGAGCCGGTCGATTCCGCTTTCGGAAACGAAGCTGCCGGGGCGGCCGCAGAAGGCGCTGAGGAAGAAACGCCGGGGCAAACCCGTGCCGTTTCCCCTGCCGAAACCCGCACGCCGGCGTTTTGCGCCATCGACTGCCCGGGCCGGTGCCCGCTTGAGCTGCGCCTACGCGACGGCGAGCTTGCGTGCGTGTCGGCGAACAAGGCCGCCCCCGCGTGTCATCGCGGGCTTTCCATGCGCGCGTGGGCGAACAGCCCCGACCGCCTCATGTGGCCCCTGCGCCGCGTCGGGCCGCGCGGTTCCGCACAGTTCGAGCGTGTGACCTGGGACGAAGCGCTTGACGAGATAGCCGGCAAACTGGCCCGCATCCGCCGCGAGCACGGCAACGAGTCCATCTATCTGGCCTACACCACCGGCCAATCGTGCACCACCGCCGACCCG
The DNA here is from genome assembly GCA_905215325.1 of uncultured bacterium. Lineage (GTDB taxonomy): Bacteria > Actinomycetota > Coriobacteriia > Coriobacteriales > Eggerthellaceae > Senegalimassilia. The sequence continues at coordinate 8,680 of CAJMPP010000046.1, forward strand.
TTCGAGCGGCTGATGAACTGCCTCGGCGGCTTCCTCGACCACTACAACAACTATTCGAATCCGCAGATCAACGCCATGGTCCGCAGCATGTACGGGCCCGGCACGCTCTACCCTGGCGGAAGCGAGCTCGACGCCGCCGCCGATGCGCAACTCATGCTGGCGTTCGGCGCTTCGCCTGCGGAAACGGGAGCAGGCCGCGCCACCTGGCACGGCGCCTGGGACCGCGTAGTCGGGCAGGTGGGCGAACGCGGCGGGCGCATCGTGATGGTGGACCCCCGCCGCAACGGCTCCATTCCCAAGCGTAAAAGGCCCGCAAACAGCGACGAGAACGAGGGGCAGGCGCTGGCGGCTGGCGACGCGGCGCTGCCGGGCAGCAGCGAATGCGAGAGGCAGGCGTCGGCGGTCTGCGGCGCATCATTGACAGGCAGCAGCACGCACAAGGGACGACCAGCGACACCCGCTTGCGGCGGCGCGCTATCAGCAGATGCCGCGCTAGGCGGGCAAACCGTTTCCTGGCTGCCTATCAACCCCGGGACCGACGGTGCGCTAGCAGCCGCGCTCCTGCACGAGCTTGCGTTCATGTACAACGCGCTGGACTGGGATTTCCTGCACGAGCGCTGCATCGGGTTCACCGACGAGACGCTGCCCGAGCGCTGGCGCGGCATGGGGCTTTCCGTGATGGATTACCTACGCGGCACCGGCTACGACCATGTGGCGAAAACACCTGCGTGGGCAGCGGCGATCACCGGCATCCCCGCGGATGACATCCGCGAACTGGCCTCACAGCTTGCCACCGCACGGCCCGCGTTCATCATGCAGGGCTGGGGTCCACAACGTCGCAGCAACGGCGAGATGACCAGCGGCATGATCATGATGCTGGCCGCGGCGCTCGGGCAGGTGGGTCTGCCCGGCACGAACAACGGCATGAACATCGCCTGGGGCGGCGGCTTTCTTACGCGTGTTTCCGCAGGTCAAAACGCTGTTCCCTTCCGCATCCCGGCGTATCGGTTCCTCGATGCCATCGAGAACGGCGAGGCGTTGGGCGCACGCGAGGGCGTTCGCGGGCTGCCAAAAGCAAGTTGCGGTGATGCGGAAGATGCAAGTTCGGCGGAGAGAGCTCAAGCGGGATGCGCCAATGCAGAAGGACCAGGCTCCACGCAGGAAGCCCCGGCAGAAAACGACGCAGCAAGGGGATTCGCCCTCGCTGCGAAAGCGAGCTTGGGGCAGACTTCGCATAACAACCGTGCAACAGATTCCGTACAACATCAAGATAGCGCCGCATACCTCCCCTGCAGCATCAAGGCGATCATCTGCCACGGCGGCAACTGCCTGACCAACCAGCACGGCGACGTCAACCGCGCGCACCGCGTGCTGGGCGACCCGACGAAGTGCGAATTCATCCTGAACGTGGACGTGGAGTTCACCGACTCCGCCCGCTACGCCGACATCGTGCTGCCCGATCTGTTCCGCATGGAGCAGGAAAGCGCGATGGACGCCGATGCCTGGGGCCGGCGCATCGCCGTCAGCACCGGGGAGCTGGGCGCGCGCTTTGAGCGTCGCGGAGCCTGGGAAGTATGCGTTGAGCTGGCGAAACGCTGGGGAGCAGAAGATGCGTTCACGGAAGGACGCACGGAAAGCGAATGGATTCGCTGCCTATATGAGGACAACCGCGAGCGTAGCACCGGGTTGCCGACGTTCGACCGGCTGCTCGAGGATGGGCTCGCCTGGCGGGCCGACCGCGTCGAGCCGTTCGTGGCGCTGGCGAATTGGCGAAACGACCCCGACGCACACCCGCTCGACACGCCCTCGGGAAAGATCGAGCTGTTCAGCGAACAGCTCGCCGCCGCGGCTGAAGCGCTGCGCGGCACACCCGACGAAGGCGCCATCACGCCCATCCCTACCTACGTTCCCGAATGGAATGCAAGGGAGTTCGGCATCGACGAGCCCATCAACGAGCACGAAACGTCTGCCGGCAAGGCCCCGAATCGTTTCGACGTCAAGCACAGCGACCCAGCTCATGAGCGGCGCAAAGAAGCGCCGTCCGACTTCAGCCCAGTAGGTGCCGCACCTCGGTGCGCTTGCGATCAGCCGCTTCGCGTGTTCGGCTTCCATAGCGTCGCGCGAATCCATTCATCATGGGGCAACGTGCCCGCCGTTTCGCGACGCGTGCCGCAGGTCATCTCGATCAACCCCGCGGATGCCGACGCACGGGGCATCGCGACCGGCGACCTGGTGGAAGCATCGAACCGTTTCGGCACGCTGCGCCTTCCCGCGCACGTCACCGACGATGTGATCGCCGGAACCATCGTCATGCCGCAAGGCGCCTGGTGGCAAGCGGAGAACCGCGGTGCAGAGCCCATCGACGTCGGCGGCTGCATCAACACGCTCACCACCAGCCGCCCCTCGCCGCTGGCGTTCGGCAACCCCCAGCACACCTGCTGGTGCCGCCTCCGCAAACCCTGACACCGGGGACGGAGGCTTATCCGTCCGAAACCGCCCGCCCGGCCTGACGGTCGCCCGGCCTGACGGTCGCCCGGCCTGACGGTCGCCCGGCCTGACGGTCGCCCGG
>CAJMPP010000047.1 GCA_905215325.1 uncultured bacterium
CGAGGTGTTCGACGAGCCCGAGCCCGACCCTGTCGCCGAGATGGATGACCAGCCCGCAGACTCCGTCGACCCGGCCATCCTGGCCGAGAAAGATGCCGCCATCGCCGAGCGCGATGCCCGCATCGCCGAGCTTGAGAAGCAGCTCGAGTCCAAGAAGGCCGACGGCAACGCCATCGCCCAGGCGCTCATCATCGCCCAGCGCTCCGCCGACGAGATCCTGGCCAACGCCAAGGCCGATGCTGCCGCCACGATCAAGGACGCCGAGGACGAGTCCGACCGCATCCTCGACAAGGCCGAGAACGATCGCCAGAAGGTCATCGATGCCATTCACAAGCTCGAGGATGATCGCGAGGAGGCGCGCGAGGATTATCGCGACCTGCTCAACGACTTCATCACCGACGCCACTCGCAAGCTTGCCGAAATCGGTGAAAAGGCCCCGAAGACCGCCGGCGCGCTTGCGTCCGGTCAGCATGGCCGCTACGCCACCCACATCGACTCCGATCCGGTCGTGAAAGAGGCCGCAGCAACCGCGCCTCAGGCCCCGCTCACCGTTGACGGCTCCGATGCCTATGACGACGCGTCCGCAATCCCGGCTGCCGTTCCGGCTGCTGCCGTAACCGCTGCATCGCCTGCGGTCACCGGTTCGGTCGCTCCTGTGGCTTCTAGCGTTGAGAAGGACTTCTCCGGCTTCGGCGATGCCGCCGATGATTTCGAGATCGACGACCTCGACTAAGCGCTAGCAGCAAACGCCGTCAGGTTCACAGAGAGGCGAGTGCCTTTGGCTGGCCTAGCTGCCAGGGTCGTTCGCTCTTATACAGCGCTTTCGCGCAATACGCACGATGAAACGAGGATTAAGCACAAGCTTGATCCTCGTTTTCGTCTAATCGGAAGGCGTTCCCCCCTCAGCAAAGCAAAAAGCTCCCGAACGGGAGCCTTTTGAAAACCGCGAGCGAGTCGATAAGCCGGGTTCTGTCGTTGGACGACCATTTATCTCGAACGCGCGTCACCGCGCGTCTCAAGCACGCAACCCGAATGCACGGAAGGGCGGCCGTATGGCATTCCTATTTGCGCTTGCTCCAGATGGGGTTTTCCAAGCCACGTTGTTACCAACGCGCTGGTGCGCTCTTACCGCACCGTTTCAGCTTTTCTCCCGCTTGCGCGGGGGAGTTTACTTTTCTGTGGCACTTTCCGTCGGGTCGCCCCGCCCAGCCGTTAGCTGGCATCTTGCCCTTTGGAGCCCGGACTTTCCTCACGCCGCTCAAGGCGGCGCGCGATCGTCTGGCCCGCTCGCAGTGTGGTATTCTACCATATCGGAACCGAAACAAGGAGCATCATGACAACCTGTGCATTGGTTGGCGCCACATATTTCAACGAACAAGATTTCATGGCACGCTACAACGAAGGCTTTTTCGACTTCGTCATCGCCGTCGATGGCGGTTTCGCCCCGCTCGATCGGCTCGGCGTTGCGCCTGATATGGCCGTAGGCGATTTCGATTCCCTCGGCTACGTTCCTCGTGCGAAGCGGGTTTCCCGTCATCCCGTGAACAAGGATGCTTCGGATATGGAGCTTGCCCTCCAAAGAGCGGCGAACTATCGCCACACAGACATCTATGTATACGGCGGCATTGGCGACAGGCTCGATCATACGTTGGCAAACCTGCAGCTGTTCGCCGCGTACTCCGAGCGTGGGTTCTACGTTACCGGCATCGCCGAGGGCTTCGCCATCCGCTGCGTTACCGGCCCCGACGTGTTCACCCTTCCCGATAACGTGGAGAAGGGCACCGTCTCGGTCTTCGCGGCAAACGATCGAGCCGAGGGCGTCATCGAGCGTGGGCTGGAGTATTCTCTTGACGACGAGCCCCTCACCAATCGAACCAGCCTCGGCCTTTCCAACGAGCTGATCGGCCAGGAGGCCACCATCGCCGTGGAGTCGGGCACGCTTTATGTCTTTTATCCTTTGCCTTGGGAAACTTCTGAGCAGCCGGGGATATAATAGCGGCCACATCAACCGTATATCGGGGGAGCTTGCTAGCGCCGTGCGCCGGGCAGGCTGAGAGGAGGCCCCGCATAAGCCTCGACCCGCCGAACCTGCATGGGTAATGCCAACGAAGGGAGCATCTATGGGTAACGAATCCTCGAACCTCATCACGCAAATCGACTTCGCCCGCGCGAGCCAGATCACGCCCGCCATGCGCGTGGTCGCTGAGAAGGAAGGCCGCAGCGCGGAGTTCATCCGCGAGGGCGTCGCCGCCGGCCGCATCGCCATCCCGGCCAACATCCACCACACGTCGCTGTCGCCCGAGGGCGTCGGCGAGGGCCTGCGCACCAAGGTAAACGTCAACCTGGGCATCTCCGGTGACCTTGCCGATGAGTCCGTCGAGTGGCAGAAGGTCGATACGGCCATCGAGCTTGGCGCCGAGGCCATCATGGACCTGTCCAACAGCGGCAAAACCCAGGCGTTCCGCACCAAGCTCATCGAGAAGTCGCCTGCCATGATCGGCACCGTGCCCATGTACGACGCCATCGGCTATCTGGAGAAGGCCCTCATCGCCATAAAGGCGGAGGACTTCCTCGATGTGGTCCGCCGCCATGCCGAGGACGGCGTCGACTTCGTCACCATCCACGCCGGCATGAACCGCCGCACCATCGAGTCGTTCAAGGAAACCGGCCGACTCATGAACATCGTCAGCCGCGGCGGCTCGCTCATCTTCGCCTGGATGGAAGCTACCGGCAACGAGAACCCGTTCTACGAGCATTACGATGAGATTCTCGAGATTTTGCACGAACACGATGTGACCATCTCCATCGGCGATGCCATGCGTCCTGGTTGCACCTACGACGCAACCGACGCCGGCCAGATCGCCGAGCTCATCGAGATTGGCAAGCTCACCAAGCGCGCATGGGACGCCGGCGTGCAGGTCATGGTGGAGGGTCCCGGTCATATGGCCCTCAATGAGATCGAGGCGAACATGCGCCTGGAGAAGCGTCTGTGCCACAACGCGCCGTTTTATGTGCTCGGCCCGCTCGTAACCGATATCGCCCCGGGCTACGACCATATCACCGCCGCCATCGGCGGCGCCGTGGCGGCCTCCTCGGGCGCCGACTTCCTGTGCTACGTCACGCCCGCCGAGCACCTGCGTCTGCCCGATGCTCAGGATGTGCGCGACGGCTTGGTGGCCACGAAGATCGCCGCGCATGCCGCCGATATCGCCAAGGGCATTCCGGGCGCCCGCGATCGAGACAACCGCATGAGCGACGCCCGTCGCCGCATGGACTGGGAAGAGCAGTTCGGCCTTGCCATCGATCCTGTTCGCCCGCGCAAGGTCTTCGAAAGCGCCCCGCCGAGCAACGAGGGAACCTGCACCATGTGCGGCAAGATGTGCGCCGTGCGCACCGTCAACACCATCATGGACGGCCTCGTCATCGATCTCGACAACGAATAAACGGGCAGCGCTGGCGTCAAAGGGAGGTTTCCGATGAAAGCAGTGCTCAGCATCGCAGGCTCCGACTCAAGCGGCGGAGCGGGCATCCAAGCCGATATCAAGACCATCGCATCCTATGGTCTGTACGCGGAAACGGTCATCACCGCCATCACCGCGCAAAACACCTGCGGCGTGCGCGCGGTGCAGGATATCTCGCCCGAAGTGGTCGGGGCGCAGATCGATGCGGTGTTCGAGGATATCCGCCCCGATGCGGTGAAGATCGGCATGGTATCTTCCGCCCGGATCATCAACGTCATCGCAGAGCGCCTGCGTTTTCATCAGGCGCACAACGTGGTGCTCGATCCGGTCATGGTGGCCACCAGCGGCTCTCGTCTCATCGAGCAGCAGGCCGTTGATGCGCTGGTCTCGAACCTGGTGCCCTTGGCCGACGTCATCACCCCGAACATGCCCGAGGCCGAGGTGCTGTGCGGTTTTCCCGTCGCCGACGACGAGGGCATGATGCAGGCGGCGAAGCTGCTTTCCGGTAAAACCAACGGGGCCGTGCTCATCAAGGGCGGTCATCGTGCCGATACCGCCGATGACCTGCTCGTCCTGCCCGATGGCCGTCACGCATGGCTGAGGGCGAAGCGCATCGCTACCGGCAACACGCACGGAACCGGCTGTACGCTCTCCAGTGCCATTGCAAGCGGTTTGGCACAGGGAAACGGCATCGAGCAGGCGGTTCGCCGTGCGAAGGGCTTCGTACGGGGCGCTCTGTCCACCGGCCTTGACCTTGGGCAGGGCAGCGGTCCTCTCGATCACATGTGGTGCCACGGAAAGCCGCATCTGCCGTACAACTCCTAAACAAGCGGCGTCTCCGGTGCCACGCTCGTCCTCTCGGCCGCGCCGAAGGCGACTCTTCGCGCGCGCTTGCTGCCGCTCCCGCCGAAGCGTGCCGACCAAGATCAAAGCCGAAGGCGGTCGCTCGCATGCCCTCGCTGCCCGGCAGCTGCCCGGCGCGGTCGGCGATAGACACGCATGGCAGATGCGCACAGCAGACACGCACAGGGGCACAGCGTTTCGCCGGCGTTCGGAATCGCTTTGAATGCAAAGCGCCCCAAGAGGCTTACTGGGCCGCCTTCCGTTTCGTGGAAATGCAGAAAGGAAGGCGGCCCAACGGCCATCTTGGGGCGCTTTCGGTCTTTCTAGCCCTGGTATACGCAGCGTCCGCCCATCCAGGTGGCGGTAACGTGCGCATCTAAAATCTCATCGTCGTCGCATGCGAGAAGGTCGGTGTCCAGCACCGCCATGTCCGCCAGCTTGCCTGCCGCCAGCACGCCCGCTTCGCCGTTGCGCTGGGCAGCGGCATCGCTTCCGGCGGTGTATGCGCGGATAGCCTCCGCGCGGCTGATAAGCTGTTCGGGGCGCCAACCGCCTTCCGGTGCGCGCGTTTGCGGGTCGCGGCGCGTGGCGGCGCTGTACAGCACGCCCATGGAATTCACGTCGACCACCGGCGAGTCCGTGCCGAATGCCAACGTCTCCCCTTTGCCCAACATGGTCCTGAACGGCCACATCAGCTTCACGCGTTCGTCCCCTAAGTCGCGCTCGGGGCCGCCCGGGTCAAGCGTCATATGCGGCGGCTGAACCGCGGCGATCACGTCAAGCTCAGCCAGGCGCTCGATATCGCCGGGAAGGAAGTTCTCCAGGTGCTCAAGGCAGTTGTGACGCCCCTCGGGAAGCGGGCCGAATTGCGCGCGGGCATCTTCGAAGATGTTCAGCGCCTCGTGGATCGCCGCATCGCCTATGGTGTGGATGCGCACAGGATAGCCCTTCTCGGCCGCCTGCATCACCAGCGTACGCATCTTATCGGGCTCGATGGTGGGTCTGCCGCAGTCGTCCTCGCATCGGGCGTTGCTGTAAGGCTCGGTCACCCATGCGGTGTGCTGGCTGGATACGCCATCGAAGAACTGCTTGAAACCGGCGCAACGCAGCACCGGGCCCGTATAGCGTGCAGACATCGCTTCGAACCTGCTCATATCCTCAAGCAGGGTGGGGAAGAGGTTCACACGGCACGTCAGCTCATCGGTTTCAAGCAGGCGCGCGTGCACATCGTCTCGGATGAAGTCCAGGCCGGGGTTGGCCATGAGCGACATGTCGCAAACGCTCGTGATGCCGTTTTGAGCCAGCGTACGCAAAAACCCTCGATAGGCATCGGCGATCTCGTCATCGGAAAACGCGTTCATGATGCGCGGCATCAGCTCCATGGCAGCCGCTTCGCGCACGATGCCCGTCAGTTCGCCATCGGCATCCTTGTCGTAGCTTCCTCCCGCAGGGGGCACGCTGTCGCGGTCGATCCCCAGCTCGGCCAGCGCGCAGCTGTTGAGCCAGAGCGTGTGCGCGTCGCCGGAGTACAGCGCCACGGGACGGTTGGGAAACGCTTCGTCAAGCGAGCGCTTCGACGGCAGCACGGGCGGATCCCATCGATATTCGCGCCAGCCCTGCGCCAGCAGCCACCCTTCGGGGCGGCCCTGAGCGAAACGCTTCATGCGCTCGACGCAGTCAGCTTCGTTATCGCCCAGGAAGTTCGTTGCAAGCGGGGAAGAGTACACCGCAGAATGGAAGAAGTGCACGTGCGAGTCATGGAAGCCGGGTGCGATGAAGGCGTCGCCGTAGTCGACTACCTCAGGTTCTGCGTTTTCGTCGGCTTCGCGGGCTAACGCAAGCGCATCTTCCTTCGATCCGACGAATGCGATCTTGTCCCCGGAAACGGCGACGGCAAGTTCTTCGGCGTTATCGGTCAAACCGGTGAATACGCGCTTGCTGCAAAGAATGCGGTCGATTCGCATGATGGTCAACCTTTCCTCAAAACGTTGAAGGCTCAACCTGATGGCGCGTCGTACCAAACGACGCGCCTGTCGGCCTTTCGGTTTCGTCACATGCCAGCGAGGATATATCCAATCGACCCATCATGTCCAGTGCGATCACCTGGGTATCCAGAAGAGGCAGCGCCTTATCGAGCATCGGGAAGGCGCGCAGTGCACCTTCGCAAGAGTTGGGAACGTGTATAGCGTAGCGCTTCGAGAACCGGGTTCAAGATCGCGTGAAGGGCCTTTCGCCACGCCTTGCGGCGGCGCTAGCCGCCGGTGCGCTGCTAGTCCAAGAGCCCTTGCAGAGGTTTCGAGTGATGTCACTATAAGTAAATCGGCCCCTCGATGTCGGTATCGCCGATAGCAAAAAAGCCGAGGCAGAAGCCTCGGCTATACATTTGGTAGCTCCGACCGGATTCGAACCGGCGACCTTCGCCTTGAGAGGGCGACGTCCTAAACCGCTAGACGACGGAGCCATTAAAAAGGCCGCGAATACGTGGCCTGGGTAAAGCTTGGTAGCTCCGACCGGATTCGAACCGGCGACCTTCGCCTTGAGAGGGCGACGTCCTAAACCGCTAGACGACGGAGCCATTACATGAATCTACCAAATGGCTGGGGTGGAAGGAGTCGAACCCTCACATACGGTACCAGAAACCGCTGTCCTGCCATTAGACGACACCCCAGTGGCAAATCCCTGCGCCGTTTCCTTCGATGTATTTCGGAGGGCCAGGCGCGAAAAGATATATTACGCACCTTCCCCTATTCCGTCAACACTTTTTGGCAACTTTTTTGAAAAACTTTTCCCAATCAAGTTGCTCAGTGCATATTCCTCCAGGTCAGGTTCTAAATTTGCAACCACTCCATCAATAACGGCATCAAGCAATCGCGCTAGGACCTCTCCGATCTCCGGTCCTTGCGCAACTCCCAGCCTCATAACATCGCGCCCATTGATAGCCAAGGACTTCACCGTGAAGGCCTCGTCGGCTGCGATTATCTCCTCTAGGGTGCGCTGCAGATCGTCGGCAAGCGCGATGCGTGGGCCGCTGAACTTCGGTGACTGCCCCCGTGCGTCCCCCCGCTTCAGGTCGCAAAGAGCGGCGAACAGTTCAGTGTCGCCGCCCAAGCGGGCGAGCATTCGCTTCACCGCCTTGGGGTTTGCGGGCACCACATCGTCATGACGCGTGACCAAAGCGAGCACTTTGTCGATGAAGGCGTTGGAGAACGTCAGCCGTTGCATGATGCCGCGCGCTATGGGAACGCTCACCGCAGCATGTCCGTAAAAATGCCCGGTACCGCCTTCGTCTTTGAAGAAGCACGCAGGTTTTCCCATATCGTGAAACAGCGCTGCCCAGCGAACAAGCGGGTAGGGCGGAACGCCGTCAACGACTCGGGCAGTATGCTCCAGTACGTCGAATATGTGATAAGGCGTTTGCTGGTCGAAGCCCTTCATGGCGACAAGCTCGGGCAAAACGGCCGAAAGCGCATCAACGCAGCCAAGCAGGGCATCGCCGGCATGTGGGCCAAGCAGCAGCTTCTGCAGTTCATGGGTTATGCGCTCGGCGGATATCTTCGACAGCAAGCCTTTGTTTTCCAGCATGCCCTGATAGGTGCAAGGCTCGATGGCGTATCCAAGCTCCGCGCTGAAACGGCAAGCTCGCAGGATGCGGAGCGCATCTTCGGCAAACCTTTCGTGGGGATCTCCTACTGCACGAATCAAGCCGCGCTCCATATCGGTTCTTCCCCTAAAGGGGTCGACCAGGCCTCGGTCGGGTCGCCAAGCCATGGCGTTGATCGTAAAGTCCCTGCGGGCAAGATCTTCCTCGATCGACGACACGAACGTCACCGTGTCCGGATGCCTTCCGTCTTTATATCGCCCATCGCTGCGGAAGGTCGTCACCTCGAACGCCGAATCCCCGCTGATAACCGTGATGGTCCCATGTGCCACACCGGTTTCATGGGTTCTCAGTCCCGCCTGTTCGCAAACGCGCTTCGTATCGGCCCACATCGCGTTGCAGGCGATATCGATATCCGAGCAGGCTCGGCCGAGCAGTGCATCGCGAACAAAACCACCAACGGCCCACGCTTCGAATCCTGCAGCATCCAATATAGAAAGAAGCGAAAGGGCATCTTCGGGAAGATCGATCCGCGGATTCGCGCCCAAATCAATCACCACCTTATATCGATTCATTAACCTAATAGTAAAACAAGGGAGCGGGCAGGGTAGCGGGAAGACCGCATCCGATTACGGCGAACAGCCGTTTCCAGGTTGCCGACGAACGCATCCGGGCAATCAGGGCCACTCGCATAGTGGGCGGTTTACTTGACGTGGCTACGCGCGCCAGACTGAAGTCATTAAAAAGCGTTGTGCTATCGCAACTCGATAAACGACAAAGTCAAGCAGGTGGTTGATGTCAGGAAGCAAACAGGGAAGCCGGGCTCATTGCGCGATAACAGCGAATAGCAGCTTCAAGCATATATAGGTTGCGTCGGCGATAAGAGAGTCCAGAAGGATGGGGATGCCAACACATGTCAAAGCCGAATGATGCGGAGAGGCAAGAAGGAGAATCGGAAAAGAAGCCGGATATGAATTGGGACCCAGGAAATGAAAGGATGCCTTAAGACGTAAGGAGTCTGTTCTCAGAGAAGGTTGCCCGATGTCGGAACACGTCGAAGTCGGAATAACCACTATATGTAGGGTAATGTACAAACTCGGACACAAGGAACGTAGCGAAGACGCCATATATTGTGTGTAGGGTGTGAAGACCATAGCAAAATAAGCATCAAGGGATTGCCAAGGCGCCGCCCGCCGCGTAATATACATCCCCGCCCTGAGGCAAGGG
>CAJMPP010000048.1 GCA_905215325.1 uncultured bacterium
TTTGCTGGGGCTGACGTACCCCGCCGGCACCACCACCGTCGACACCACGGACAAGCTGGGCGCCCTGGCCGCCAATATTTCCACGGTGAACTGGCAGGCCGTGCTGGTGGGCGTGGTGTGCCTTGCCATTCTGATGTTGTGGCCGAAGGTGTCCAAGCGCATCCCCGGCTCGCTGGTTGCCGTTATCGTGGGCGCCGCCATGGTGCCCGCGTTCGGCCTGCAGGTCAACACCATCGGCGACCTGTACACCATCGAGGCGGGCCTGCCCACGCTGCAATTCCCCCAGCTCAGCCTGGACCTGTTCCGCGACGAGCTTGCCAACGGCATCACCATCGCCATCCTTGCAGCCATCGAGTCGTTGCTATCGTGCGTGGTCGCCGACTCCATGATCTCGGGCCACCACCGCTGTAACATGGAGCTGGTAGCGCAGGGCGTGGGCAACATGGGCTCGGTGCTGTTCGGCGGCATCCCCGCCACGGGCGCCATCGCGCGAACCGCCGCCAACGTGAAAAGCGGCGGCCGCACGCCCATCGCCGGCATGGTGCACGCCGCGGTGCTGCTGTTGGTGCTGGTGTTCCTCATGCCCTACGCCGCGCTCATCCCCATGCCCACCATCGCCGCCATTCTGCTGCAGGTCGCCTACAACATGTCGGGTTGGCGCAACTTCGCCCACCTGTGCGCCACCGCCTCGCGCGGCGCCGTGGCCACGCTGCTGCTGACGTTCACGCTGACCATCGTGTTCGACCTGGTCACCGCCATCGCCGTAGGCATGCTCATCACCGTGGTGCTGTTCATGAAGATGGTCTCCGAGGAGACCGAGGTGAAGGGCTGGACGTACTTCTGCGACAAGGACTCCGAGGTCACGCACCTGCGCGAGCTGCCCAAGAGCGTGCGCGTGTACGAGATCAACGGCCCGATGTTCTTCGGCATGACCGACCGGATCTCCGACATCTCGGTGAAGGACTTCACGAAGTACCTGATCATCCGTATGCGCGGCGTGCCCTCGCTTGACGCCACGGGCATGAACGCGTTGGAGAACCTGTACGAGTACTGCGCGGAAAACGGCGTGCAGCTTATCTTCAGCCACGCCAACGAGCAACCCATGAGGACCATGCGCCGCGCCGGCTTCGTCGACCTGGTGGGCGAGGACCGCTTCCGCCCGAACATCGACGACGCTATCGCCTACGCCCGCACCCAGCTCGAGCAGGAGGAGAAGGCGGCGTAAGGCGTCTGCGGGGGATCATGGCTCACCGGTCCAGCGGCCCTCGACGAACATTCGGGATAAGAATCGAAGATTCGCACCACTTGAAATCGAGGGGCTATCCCTCGTGCGCATCACGCCATTCGGTTGGGGAGGTTCCGGTTGCTTGCTTGAACGCTTGCGAGAACGCCGAGGGTCGCGGCCAACCCAGGCGTGCGGCCACGTACGCGACTGAATCGCCGCTTGCAAGCAGGACCTTTGCGCGCTCGATTCGGCGTGCTTTGGCGTATCGGCCGATGCTTTGCCCCGTCTCGCGCGAGAACGCCGCGCATAGGTGAGATCGGCTCACGAACAGCATGCTCGCAAGCTCGTCGAGGTTGGGTGCGCGTCCCTTGTCGAGCATGCGCTCGATGGCGGCTTGCGCCTCAAGGGCAAGCCCTGACTGCTTGCGTGTCGAAGCGCTGCAACGCGCAGCGTCATCGCCGGCGCATGATGAGGCCAACGCCGCCGCCATCTGCTCGATGCGCGCCTGGATGAGCAGCGCCGAACCTGGCTGGTATTGCGGACCGGTCCCCATCAATGCCGACATGATGATGCGCGATTGCGCCTCGTCCCACGTGCCCCCGAACCGCTCGAACATGCCCGAGAACGCGCCCGGCCAGCGCCGATCGAGCTCCTCGAAATACTGCGGCAGAAAGCAGATGCAGCGCGACGAATACAGGCCGCCTCGGTGCAGCGTGCCGGAAAACGAGCCCGCGGACTGCACAAACGAGTACAGAGACCCGTCGAGCAGCGCCCGCGGCCGGTCGATCATCCGCGGCATGGTGGCCTTGGAATCCTCCGACACCATGCACACGCACGCATACGCGCTCTCGGGCGACTCGACCAGCGTCATATCGTGTTCCATATACACCTCGTGGCTGAACGCGATGCAGAAATCCCCGACGGGCATGCCCCAGATCGACCCGCGGCCCCACGTGCTCCGACCCGTGCCCGACCAGCCCTCGCCGTTGCGGCGAACGATGATCCCGAACTGCTCGAGCTGCGGCTCGTAAAGCGAGCGAATCGCGCGTGGGATGGCGTTGTAGGCGGAAGCATCGGTCATTCGGATTCGTCTCCCGTTGTTTCGATTTCGTTCACGCGCTCGGCAGAAATGTTTGCCAAGGTTTCCTTGTATGATAGGTTACGCGAAGGTAACTAGCAAGGGGCATTTCGCGCCGACATAACGCTCAAAACGCGCCGCGCAAAAGCCCCGAATAGGGAAGGAATGACCATGGCCGAAGAAACACCCCGCTCGGCATCTCGCGAAGCCGCCGGCGTAGAGGCAGCCGCTCAGCCCGCCGCCGCGGCACCTCGCGACGCCACCGCCGACGCGCCCTCTGCAGTCGGCGCGATAGCCGCCAACGCCGCAGCCGACCCGCCGGCAATACCCGCCCCCAAACGTAACGACATCGCCCAGCTCCTCGACTTCGCAGGTGGCAGAAAACCGCTCACGTACGTCGGCTTGGCGATCAGCGCCATATCGCAGCTGCTCGGCTTCGTGCCCTACGTGTGCATCTGGCTTGTCGCGCGCGATCTCATCGAAGTCGCGCCGGATTGGCAGGCTGCGCAAGGGATCGCCGCGTACGGCTGGTGGGCTATCGGCGGCGCGATCGCTTCGATCGCGGCCTACTTCCTCGCGCTCATGTGCACGCATCTGGCGGCGTTCCGCGCGGCATCGAACATGCGCAAGCAAACCACCGAGCACCTCATGCGCCTGCCGCTCGGCTATTTCGACGCCCACGCCACCGGAGAGCTGCGCCGCGTGATCGACGGCTGCGCCGCCAGCACCGAATCGCTGCTCGCGCACGTGCTGCCCGATGCGGCGGGCTCGATCGCCATGGTGGTCGGCATGCTCGCGCTGCTGTTCGCCTTCGATTGGCGCCTTGGCCTTGCGTGCCTGGTCCCGGTTGTGATCTCGATCTGCTGTCTTATGACCATGATGAGCGGCAAGGGCATGGAGTTCATGAAAAGCTACATGGGCGCGCTTGTGCGCATGAACGAAACCGGTACCGAATACGTGCGCGGCATCCCCGTGGTGAAGGTGTTTCAACAGACGGTGCACTCCTTCAAGGCGTTCCACGACGCCATCGCCGACTACGCGCGCATGGCGCAGGACTACGCGGGCACGTTCTGCCGAAAACCGCAGGTCTTTCAGCTGTCGGTGCTCAACGGCTTGGTGGTGTTCCTGCTTCCTGTGGCGCTCATCCTGGCGCCGGGCGAAGCGGATTTCCCGCGCTTCGTGGCCGACTTCGCCTTCTACGCCATCTTCTCGGCGGTCATCCCCACGGCCATGGCGAAGCTCATGTTCATGAGCGAAGCGTCGCAGATGGCTGGCGATTCCCTCGGCCGCGTGCGCGCGATCTTGGAGGCGAAACCGCTCGAAACCCCCGCGAACCCGCAACCTATCGAGGGCGGTGACGTGCGCTTCGAGCACGTATCGTTCGCTTATGAGGGCACCGAAACCAATGCGCTCGACGACGTGAGCTTCGAAGTCCCCGCAGGCACGACCCTTGCGCTCGTGGGGCCGTCGGGCGGCGGCAAGTCGACGTGTGCAAGCCTGGTCCCGCGCTTCTGGGACGCAACCGCCGGGCGCGTGCTCGTCGGCGGCGTGGACGTGCGCGATACCGACCCGCATGAGCTTATGGACAAGATCGCGTTCGTCTTCCAAACCAACCGGCTGTTCAGCGGCACGCTCGAGGAAAACGTGCGCGCAGCCAGGCCCGATGCTACGCGCGAGCAGGTGCTCGCCGCGCTGCGCGCCGCGCAATGCGACGACATCGTGGCGAAGCTGCCGCAGGGCGTCGACACGCGCTTGGGCGCTGGCGGGGCTTACCTGTCGGGCGGCGAAGTGCAACGCGTCGCCCTTGCCCGCGCAATCCTTAAGGACGCGCCTATCGTGGTGCTCGACGAGGCCACGGCGTTTGCCGACCCCGAGAACGAGGCTCTGATCCAGCGCGCGTTCGCGAAGCTGGCCGAGAACCGCACGGTGATCATGATCGCCCACCGGCTCTCGACGGTGGTGGGAGCCGACCAGATCGTGGTGCTCGATCAAGGCCGCGTGGCCGAACGCGGCACGCACGCCGAGTTGGTCGAAGCCGGCGGGCTGTATGCCTCCATGTGGGCCGACTACGAGCAGGCGGCAAGCTGGAAAATAGCGGGCGCGCAAACGGAAGCGGCCGCCATGAAGGGAGGTGAGGCATGATGTTCGCCTCGTTTAAGGAAAAGTACTTCCTTTCCGACAAGGGCATGTCCGGCGTGAAGCGCGGCGTGTTCTGGACGTGCATCACGAACCTTGTCACCATGGCCGGCATGGCGTTTCTGTTCCAGGTGATGGACGGGTTCGTGAAGCACCTGAGCGAAGGCGCCGATCTGCCGGGCGCAGTGCCGTTCGCCATAGGCCTCGTGGTGTTCTTCGCGGCGCTGCTGCTGTCCAATTGGCAGCAGTATTACTACTCCTACTGCATTTACTACGAGGAATGCGGCAATCAGCGCATCGAGATCGCCGAGCGCCTGCGCAAACTGCCGCTGTCGTTTTTCGGGCGGCGCGACTTGGCGGATTTGACCGAAACCATCATGGGCGACGTGCAGGTCATGGAGCACGCCTACAGCCATGTGCTCGGCGAGCTGTGGGGCGCCGTGATCTCGACATCCATCGTGTTCGTGGGCTCGCTGTTCTTCTGCTGGCAACTGTCGATCGCCGCGTTTTGGAGCGTTCCGGTGGCTTTTGCCCTGTTGTTCGCCACGCGCAAGCCGATGAAGCCGGTGTTCGAGCGCAATAGGATGGCGAAGCTGAAGGTGACGCAGGGCATCCAAGAGACGCTCGACTGCGTGCGCGAGATCCGCGCCACCAACCAGAAGCGGCACTACCTGGCCGGCCTGAGCGCCACGATCGACGCCGCCGAACGCGAATGCGCGAAGGGCGAGCTGGTCAACGGCCTGCTGGTGAACACGGCGTACGCGATCCTGCGTTTGGGGATCGCCACCACGCTCATTGCGGGCGCAAGCCTTATCGCCGCAGGCCAGATCGACTTCATGGTCATGTTCGCGTACTTGCTGGTGATCTCGCGCATCTATGCCCCGTTCGATCAGGCGCTTGCGCTGGTCAGCGAACTGTTCGTCTCCGAGACGTCGGCGGCGCGCATGCGTTCGATCATGGAGGAGCCCATGGCCTCGGGCACGGCCGATTTCGCGCCGGCCGGTCATGATATCGAGTTCGATCACGTGGCGTTCTCCTATGGTGCTGGCGACGACGGGCGAGCGGGGGAGCGAGTGCTGGCCGACGTGAGTTTCACGGCGCGGGAAGGCCAGGTGACGGCGCTTGTGGGGCCGTCTGGTTCGGGCAAATCCACCTGCGCGCGCTTGGCCGCGCGGTTCTGGGACGCCACGGGCGGCACGGTGCGCGTGGGCGGCGTCGATGTGTCTACGGTAGATCCCGAAACGCTGCTGCGCGATTACGCCATCGTGTTCCAGGACGTGCTGCTGTTCGACGACACGGTGATGGGCAACATCCGCCTTGGTCGCCGCGATGCCACCGACGCCGAGATGTTGGCCGCCGCGCGCGCGGCGAACTGCGACGAGTTCGTCAGCCGCATGCCGCAGGGATACGACACGAAGATCGGCGAGAACGGCTCCAAGCTCTCCGGCGGCGAGCGCCAGCGTATCTCCATTGCCCGAGCGCTGTTGAAGAACGCGCCCATCGTGCTGCTCGACGAGGCGACGGCTTCGCTCGACGTGGAGAACGAGACCAAGGTGCAATCAGCCCTTTCAAGGTTGCTAGCAGGCAAAACGGTCATCGTGATCGCGCACCGAATGCGCACGGTGGAAGCCGCCGACAAAGTGGTGGTCCTCGAAGACGGCCAAGTTGCCGAGCAAGGATCGCCCGCGCAGCTGAAAGCACGCGGCGGCCGATTCGCCCGAATGGTAGCACTGCAAAGGGAAACCGAAACCTGGCAACTCTAGCTTGGCGTCAGCGCTGACAAGGAGTCGCCAAATGGCGGATTCCTTGCATTGATTGTACCGTGAACAGGGGACGGAGGTATGTTTGCGCGGTGGGGAAAGCGCCAAGAAAACAGGGCTATCAATGGATACGGAAACCATGACGCGGGTACTCGACGGCATCGGCGCAATGTTCGGCATCTAATTGCGTAAGGGCCCAGTTCGAATGCTCGAACCAGGCCCTTACGCTAGGGGGAATATACGCTTACAGCATAGCTTCCGTTATGCAGCCACGTCCTCGCGGCGTGCCATTGCCTTCTCGTAGTCCTTCGTCCCCACGAACACCTCGTGCTTGTAGGGGTTCACGCCCAGCTTCTTGGCGCGGTAGGCCACGTAGACCACGGCGGCCACGTTCGCGGCCAGCGCCAGCACGCTGATGACCAGGTTCACGTCGGGGTTGTTCACCGATTGCACGGCGAAGATGGAGTCGTTGGCGAACATGGGCACCACCTGGCAGAACATGCACCACAGGCTCAGCGTGTAAGCGCGGTTCTGGATCCAGCCGCCCTTGTTCCACAGCATGCCGGCCACGGTGGGGGCCAGAAGCAGCGCCAGGCCGCAGTACCAGGAGTGCGTGGGCAGGCAGTTGTAGGTGTAGCAGAAGTTCCAGATGTCGTAGGAGATGATGAACACCCACGTCATGTCGGGCCACAGCATGTCCTGCTTCTTCTTGGATGTGTAGATGCCCCACCAGCCGGTCATGACGAAGATGTTCAGGAGGCCGGCTATGCCGTTGAACACGTTGTGCCAGCCGCCGTACAGGGTGACGCCTTCCGAGGACACCCACGTGGTGCCGAACGCGCGCACGGCGCTCTCGAAGTCGCTGACCACGGCGATCAGGATGTTGATGGCCACGATCACGAACGGGAAGCACTTGAACCAGTCGGCGTTGCCCAGCTTGCCCCAGTGGTACTTCAAGATCATGAAGCCGATGCAGCCGGCGGTCGCCGCGTAGAGCTTCGCGTAGTGGAACCAGCTGTTCATGTACAGGTACGTTGGGTTGTTCAGCGCCCAGTCGGCACCGGTGGCCGCGCCGGCGTAGATGGCGATGAAGTAGGCGGTCAGGATGGCGGGAATCACTAGGAAGCAGGTGATGCCGCCGGCCTTCGTGCGTCGTGCGATCTCGTTGAACCCGATGAGGGCCAGAAAAACCACCACCCATCCGATCCACTGGTAGACGGCGGTGTCGCCGTAGACTTGGAACAACATGATGACCTCCCTTGAGTCGATACGCTCTCGCACCCGGCATTTCGGGCACACAATGCCCGGGGCCGCTTGCGATGCCCTTTCCACCAGGCGTTTTACCTGGTTGTTCCCTTTGTTGGCTGGTGACCGTTAACCGGTTTGCACCGGTTTTCGCTCGGTTTCGCGCTCCATGTGAAGCGTTTGCGCGATGATGTCGCGCAGCACCTCGTCGGGCGCATCGCGGTGCGTTCGCACGTAGCCGCAGATGCCCATGATCAGTATGTAGAACGTCTCGTAGACGTGGTCGATGTCGATGGGGTGGCTTTGCGCGTAGTCCTGCACGGTGGTTTCCACGAAGTAGGCGGCCATGCGGTCGGCCACGCGGTTGATGAACTCCAGGTACAGCGACGCGTTCTCGTGCGTGTCGAGCGCGCGGCGGAAGCTGGAGTGCTCGAAGACGCCCACGCGCATGACGGTGACAACGCCCGCCAAGCTGCCCTCGATATCACCAGGGGTGCGGTGCTCGTTCCAGAACTGCAGCGACTCGATGTAGTCGTTCACGAAGTCATCGATGACTGCGGAGGTGACCTCCTGCTTGTTGCGGAAGTAGTGGTAGAACAGCGACCGCGCCACGCCGCAGCGCTCGCTGATGTCCTTCACCGTCGTGGCGGACAGGCCCTGCTCCTCGTAGAGCTGCCGCGCCGCATCGACGATCTGCTGCCGCCTTTCGTCGCTCATCCGTGTCACCTCCCCTTGGTGCGCGTTTGCTGCGCCGCGCGTTGCGTTTCCCGTTCCCCAGGGCGCGTGTTGGGCGCCGTGCGCGTTGCGTTCCCGGGTGCGCGTCCGCGACGTGCGGGCGTTTCCCCAGTTGTGCGCTTTGTTTTCCCCTTGGCGCGCATCGCGTTTCCCGTTCCCCTTGGGTACTTGCGATGGCCTTAGCATACGGGGCGCGTTGACGTGGCGTCAATGAACACATTTGCAGAAACGTCAAACACTTGATGGAGAAATCTTGCTATTATGCGGCCATCACGTTCATAGGTGCAACGAAAAGCATGCAAGTGTGAAAGGAGACCAGCTATATGAAGTCAAGGGATGATCCGAGGTTTTTCGAGCACTAG
>CAJMPP010000049.1 GCA_905215325.1 uncultured bacterium
CAACCGATGGCGGCTCGATCCGCATTCCACGCCTACGAAACCCAAATGCCCTCGTATCTTGGCATGGCCCATCCAAGATATGCCGTCATGGAACACGTCACCTTCAGCTTCGGCGCCGGCGGCTGGGATGCCGAAGCATCGGCATAGGCGCCGACAACGCCGACCGCCTCCCTTGCGCGCCCCTCAGCCTCGTACCACACGCTGGGACGCCGCGAAAACGACAGCACCTCCCCGTAGGCTACCTCTTGCGCAGACGGCAGCATGGATTCGCCGTCCACCTCGGTCTCAAGCTGCTTATCGGCAAAGCACCGCCGCTCCGAGAACAATTCCCGCGTCATGTCCGTCAACGCATAGCG
Organism: uncultured bacterium; assembly: GCA_905215325.1. Classification (GTDB taxonomy): domain Bacteria; phylum Actinomycetota; class Coriobacteriia; order Coriobacteriales; family Eggerthellaceae; genus Senegalimassilia. Next base: position 357 of record CAJMPP010000049.1, read on the forward strand.
GACCTCGGCGATGTTGCGCCCGAACAGGTCCAACGTTGCGCCCTGCACCACCGTCCCATCCGCAAACGGAACGGTGCACGCGGCATCGGCGAACCACCCCTCCACCTTCTCGCACCCGGGTTTCAAGGCGATAACGCGTGCGTCAGGGGAGGCGCTGTACGATGACGACTCCTCGACGCGTTCGGACCAGCAAGGCTCTCGTTCCCCATCCACGAAATAACGCACCGTGGTGAAGGGGTTCACCACTTGCAAAGGCTTTGAAACGGCGCACCCCAGATACGCGGCGTGCAGGTACACGGTGGTCGCGCGCACGATGCACGCCAGCCGCTTTCCCGCCAAGTGCTCGCCGACCTGAAGCGTCCGCCCCGCTTCCTCAAAGAGCCCCGCTGGCACGATTCGGGCGCTTACGCCATAAAGCGGCATCCCGCCGCAAGACGCCTCCTGCCCATCCTGGGCCCAATCCGACCAACCCCCGTCCTTCCCGCACACGCGATAACGCACATGGAGACGCGAAGCGGCATCCCCGCTGAGCTTTATGCTGAGACCCTGCGCCTCGGCTCCCTCTTGCGAGGCATCGCGCCACACTCCGGACGAGGCGATTCGCGCGACAAGCCCCGGCCCGCCCCCTTCGATCGACAGGCGCAAAGCGTGCAAAGCCCCGACACGCCCATGCGTTCCCACCACGTTCGCCGCCGGTTGCGCATCAAGCCATAAACGGCCACCGTCGAGAGAGACGCATGCGCAGCCCATGATCTCGGGAACCTCGGAGATTGCTTCCCCCTGACCATCATCGGCAAACCACGTATATTCGTAGCGAATGCCTTTCGCATCGGTCGATGCGCCTCCAGGCCTAAACGTGCTCGGAGGGTCGGGAACGCCGATCGAAGCGCCCACGGCAACCGTCGAGCCGTCTGCGACTCCCTCAAGGTCGAACAGGCCGCCGTCCTCTGTACCGAAACGAGCGTCTTCGAGATGCCACATATGCGATTCGTTGCCCCACTCCCCATCGGCATAGCCGTTCGAATGGAACTGCACGCGCGCGCCGTTTTCCTGCGAGGCCCCCACGCGATCTAGCGCCATGCCGGAGCAATCGTTGAAGAGCCATTGGCACGACCCTCGCCCATGCACCCACACCGCCTGCGCGCGATCGGCCCCCGCGCGACGCTGAAGCTCCGCCGCACTTGCGTCGAAACGCGGCCCGCCGCCGGCCTGGCCCAAGGAGAGCGATCCGTCGCCGGCGCAAACGGGCACGAAGCGAAACGTTCCAGCAAAGCGCTCGTCCTCATGCGCCACCGCTACCCAATGGCGCCTCGTCGAGGACGCAGGGGCGAACACGCCGCATCCCTGGCCGGCGCGGGGCCCGTCGACGCCCAACTGCAACGACGGAACCGTCGCCGGGGAGATGACGAGCACGCGGCCAGCCCATTGCGCCTCGCTTGCGATGCCCACCCGTTTCGCTCGCTGCTTGACCCACTTCGTGGAAAAGCCGATAGGGGGATCGTCGGCCCGCTGGTAATACCAGTCCTTCCCATAGTAGTAATAGTTCCAAAACCAAGACCTCAGCTGAAACCCGTGCATCGCATCGCGCTCGGTACGCCGGATCCACACCGAGTAATCCGAGCCGGGATATTCGCGGTAATCGGTCCACACATGGCAACCGTCTCTATGGATGCCCGCTCCGGCCTCGTTGTCGATGACGACGACCTTCGATCCCTCTTCCACGCCCCCCTTGGGCGCGCCGTCGACGGTATGGAACAGGGTGAAGCGCGTATCGTCTCCCGAATCCGTGTGCCACAAGTTATACGAGGCGTTCAGCTCGTTATAGCTTCCGCATGCTATCTCGAGCTTGCCCCTCATGTGGTAATACAGCTCCGTCGTGAAATCGCATGCCATGGTGATCTTGGTGGCCACCCTGATGAACTGCCGCGAGGAGATATCCCATTCGACCCAAGGCGTCTTCGCCGATACCTGCAAACCTGTGTACATATTCCCCGCCTGTTCGGCGCCTGCCCCCGCTTGCACCGAACCGATCTCGCTCCAAAACCTGCTGGCATAACGCGCGCCATATCCGCGGAAGATCAAGGACCCGTCCCACCAAGGTTCATCGGCAAACGCCATTCGGGGGTTGTACATAATCAGTCCAACAGCAACCGCCCCTAAACCAAACACGAAACCACGGCGCGTGAGCACACGCCCATCCCCCATTGCCGCGTTGCCTGATACAGGAATGCGGCGACGCATCGCGGCCTTATGCCTCTGCCTCACCATCGCCCCGTCCCTCCTTCCTGCGGCGCCCATCGAAACGACCTCAAGCCAGCCCACCTCCTAGAAACGCCAGCAGATCGACCACCGTGGGAACGAGCACCAGCAACGTGGTAGGCGGCAAAAAGCAAACGGACAGCACCACATCGAGCTTCGTCGGCATCTTCCTGATACGTTCGAGCGCCGCCGCCTGTGCGCGCGAACGGGCAAGCGCGGCTTGATTGGCAAGCCCCTGCGCCACCGATGCGCCCTGCTCTATGGCCTGAGTAAGCTGAGCGGCGAACGCAGTGACCTCCTGGCTTGCGCAGCGCTGCGCAAGATTGGAAAGCGCCTTCGCACGGGAATGCCCCAACAAGTTGACCTCTTGGTCCACCAGGAGGAACTCATCGGCAAGCGGGCCGCTCAAGCTCTCGGCGACTTGACGAAAGCACTGTTCCACCGGAGATCCGGCGGCTATCGCCACGCCAAGCAGCTCCATGGCGTCGGGCAATCCGGCATCGATGGCGGCGCGGCGCGCTTGGCGCTTCGATCGCAGATACAGCTGCAAGCCTCCGCAACCTGCAAGCCCTGCTCCGCAAACGACGAAAACGAAGACCGCCGGCGTCGCACGAAACGCGATGCACGCCGCAACGGCGATGACCACGCAGCCCGAAACCGCAGCAAAGCACACGCAACGCCAGGTTTCGGGCTCCAAAGCGATGCCCGCACATCGAAGCCGTTCCCTTGACCGCTCCCGCTCCCTCATCGAAAGCGGGGCGAAGCCCGCAAGCGCCTTCACAGCACGCGACCACAAGCGAGCCGCACTCGCATGAGCCCGATCCCTCGACGAGCCGCCGGCCTGATCGGATCTTGCCAACGCCGGCATAAGCCCACGCGCTTTCACCCCGGCCCAAGCGTTGAGCGCCTCGTAAACAGCCAATCCCGCAGCAACCGCCAGCAGGCATATCGCGCAAAACGTCAGACCTTGCATGCGTCACCCCCTAACCGGCGCGAGCGCGCCTAATACGAGAACCTTGTGATTCGACGGCACGCCGCAATACCCGCCACCTCCATGAGCGCAGCTCCCGCAAGCACGGCCCACCCCAGCGGGTTTTCCCTATAGAACAGGGAAAACGCCGGGTTTGTGACGAACATGAACGCGAAGATCGCAGGCATGGCGCACGCCACCACCACCGTGGCCATGCGTGTTCCCGCAAGTTCGCTGCGCAGTTCCTGCTGCATGAGGGCACGGCCCTGGGCGTGCTCCGCGATCAGGTCGAGAACCATGCCCATCGATCCGCCGAAACGCTGCTGGATGCGCATGGCCGACGCCAACGCCGCGACATCGGCGTCGCCTGTGCTCTGAGCCATGCGGGCAAGAGCCTGCACCAACGGCATGCCATAGGAAACGCGCGCGAGCACCGCCATCAGCTCCGTGCGCAGCGGCTCCGGAGCATGGTCGGCCGAGACCCGTAACGCGCGCTCAAGGGTCAGCGAGCTTTTCACGCTGGCCGACAGCTGAGGAACAAGCCGCACGAACTGCCGGGAAAGCAGCTCGCGCCGTTTTGCCCGCGCGCGCAGCACGTACAGCGCCGCAGCGATGGCAACCAGCCCCACGCCCGACATCGCACCGAGCGGGCCGCTTATCCGCATGCCGAAGAATGCCGCGAACGCGCCCACGGTGCCCAAGCACAGCGCCCATGAAACCGGAGATGCCTCGATACCCGCATCGCGCAGCATCCTGCCAAGCGGTCCCTCGGCATCCGCCTTCGCCGACTCGGCATCGCGCTTGCCCAGTTCGTACAACGCCCGGTCCGACGCTCGGGCATCGCTGTCCTCGGCCCTTTGCCGCAGCCTCAAGGACAAGGCGGTGCACGCCACCGCCGCTGCCGCCAAAAGCACGCCGAAGGCAAGCGCCCCGGAGAAGAATCCCTTCATAGCCATCGCCCTCCTACGACCCGAAAAACCAAGATGGATCGAACCTCACCCCTGCCGCGAGCATGCGCTGCTTGATGCGCTGCGGCTGGACGCCGCACGCGCGCCAAGCTCCCGTGATGCGGCCGAACGCGTCCATCCCGCGCGACTCGAACCGAAACAGCTCGGCGCGAGGGATGACCGTCGCTCCCTCGGGCATCTGATCGACCGCCACGATGCTGGTGACGCGGCGCCCTCCATCGCGCATGCGCTCCACATGGACGATCAAACCCCCCGCAAGAGACTCCGCGATCTGTTGCACGATGACGTCACGGCCTAGATCGGCGTTGGCGTAACCCACCATGGTGCGCAAGCGGCTCAGCGCGTTTCCCGGGTCGTTGGCGTGAACGGTGGTCATCGAGCCAGGATGGTCGGTCTGCATCGCCTGCAGCATCTCGTAAGCCTCCGCCCCGCGACATTCGCCGACGATGATGCGATCGGGGCGCCGGCGCAGCGAGAGCGCCACCAACTCGCGCATGCCGACGGCCCCTTCGCCTTCGGTGTTCGCCTCCCGCGTTTGCATCCGTTCGACATGCGCGGCGCGCAACCGCAGCTCGGGCGTGTCTTCAATGGTCAAGACGCGTTCGTCGTCGGGAATGAACCCGGAAAGCGCGCCGAGCATCGTCGTCTTTCCGGAACCGGTGCCTCCGGATATGATCACAGGGCACCGAGCGCGCACCGCCGAGCCTAAAAACTCCGCCATCACGGGGCTGAGGGCGCCTCGCGCCGTCAAATCCTCGATGCTCATGACGTCATCGCCGAACAGGCGAAGGTTAAGCGCGGGGCCGTCCGGGGCAAGCGGCGGCACGATGTAAGTCGCTCGCGCTTTGCCGCCCGGCAGCATGGCGCAGCCCATGGCATGCGCCTCGTCGCAGCGCATGCCCGCCTGCTCGGCGATCTTGTCGATGATGCGTCGGAGATGGTCGGCATCGTCGAACCGAACGTACGGGCACGGCTCCAATCGCCCTGCGCGCTCCACGAACACATGCGGCTCCAAAAACCTTGCAACCCCGGCATCCATCGCCACGCCGCCGCCGTTGACGATGATCTCGGTGATCCCGGGGTCCTCCAACAACCCTTGCAAAGGGCCGTAGCGAAGGAAATCGTCGCCGACCGAACGGCACAAGCGGGCGACGTCGGGCTCTGCAAGACCCAGGTTCCACGCCCGCACGGCCTCTTGCACAAGCAACTGGATGGCCGATTCCACCTCCATGGGATCGAAATCCCCCTGCAACCTTGTCGCAAGGCCTTCGCGAACCGCCCGCTTCAGGGCAAGCTCGGTCCCCCTATCCATCATGCTCGACCATACCTCCCGACAACATGCCGCCCGCGACGAGCTGGACGCTGATGGTGCCCGATGCCTGCGCGCAGCGGACGGCGTCCGCCTGCTCCGGCGTCAACTCCAACGTGATGGCGCTGTACGCCGCGCCTTCGCCGGCGCCGTCGCCGCCCACCGACATCACCCGCGCCGAAGCGCAAAGCTCGTCCAAGCTGACCGCACCGCCGGCGGCCTCGGTGACGCACACCACGCGAACCTCGTCGAACGGCTGGACCTGCCCGGCCACGCCCGTCTCGTCGTTGACCGACAGAGACACCGCCCCCAGGCCCGCGGCAAGCGGCGCGGCCAACCTGCCATCCGCCGCGCTTCCGGCGATCATCTGAGGAGATAGCTGCGTGTTCGCCGGTATGGACACCAACGCCCGGGCGCCCGCCACGCCACCCGCGCCGTCAAGGGCGTCGGCGCCGAGCGCATCATCTTGGCGGAAAGCCTGGGGGACCTCCACAAGCTGCACCGCATCCGCGCTGAACGGATCGCCGGCGGCGACGTCGCGCGTGGTGACGACCACGCTGCGAGCGCCCTTCGTCGCTTGGTCGACCGCCGCATGGGATGATCCGGCCTGCCATAACCCATACCCTACCGCCACGACCGCAACGGCCACCGCTGCCGCGGTCACCGCCGACATCTGCTTGAAACGCGCAGCTGCGGAATCCATCGATCGGGCAGCGTCGGCGATCGGACGCTGCTCGCCCTCGTCCGCCTGCCCGGCCGCCCTTCCATACGCCGTCCCCGAACGCCCGCCGGAGCGCAACCGCCCCGATAGCGTCTGCCGCGAGACGCGCCCCGTGTTCCTTCCGACCGACATGGTCGTCCCCCTTTCGCTATCCACCTAAACGGGCCTGAGCCTCCTCGGCTATCTCCCGAGGGAACCCCTCAAGCGCGCTTATCGCCGAGAACCGACCCTGACCTGCACCGCAGCCATCGCCGAAACGATACACGCCGCATATGCGGGCATCGGGTCGCCAAACTTGCTGCGCCGCATACGGACGCGCGCTGAACACCCGGCTCGAAGCAACCTTCGCATCGGGAGCGGAGCTTACGGCAAATGGAAGGGCTTTCGCCTCCTCCACCTGCATGCCCACCACCCAGATCCGCTCGCTTTCGGCGACGGCCCGAGCGGGCGCCTCGTAGAACCACACGCTTACCGCCCCTTCCACCCCTTGCGCCCTGACTTGACCCACGATCAGATCGGCAAGGACGGCGCCTGCATCGTCGCTGTATTTCGCGGAGGCGGCTTGACCGGCATCCATGCACGCCGACCTGGCGGCATCCAATGCCTGCTCTTGGCGGGCCTTTGCGCCGTAGAGCACGGCGCAATCCGCCAAAAAGCCGAGCGTCATCACCAACACCAGGCACAACGCCACAGCAAGCGGGGCCACGTTTCCCCTCTCCCCTCGATATCGGCTCATGCGAGGCTCACCTCCGTCACCCGCTCATCGACCACCGCGCACGCAACATGGCGCGACAGCCTTGCGCCATCGCGAAGCCCGGACAGCGATATCGGCGCCTTGTAGGACACGTCGTAGGAAACGGAGGTGAGAGCCGTGCGGCTTGAGACGCCGCTTGCGGAAAACGAATCCTCGTGCGCGTTCGATCCCACCCGCACCCCCGACACCGTCAAATCGCTGCGGCGCAGCTGTGCGGACTCGTCGAGGATCTGCTCCGCGACGAACGATTCCTTATCCGATGCCGTCCTCAGACCCGACACGTCGATGCGCATACAAGCCTGGGTAAGCTCGGAGGACAGCATGATGGCGGCAGCGTTCATCATGGCCGCCTGCATGATGCCGAACGCCACGATGATGAGCAGCACCGCGGCGAAGGAGAACTGCACGCTCTCGCTCCCCCGTTCATCGAGGACCATGCCCCACCTCCGTATCCGCATTCACCGAAACCGTCCTGCTGGCCGCCGACGACAGCTGCATCCCGTCGACCGCGCCCGCCGCGGAGAGCACCGCTTCGCCGACGGGCGTCAAGCATCGGGCGCTCACGCGCACCCTCACGTCAACCTGCCGATAAGCGAACCCGACCAGCTGCCCTTCGAAGCGATCGGCCTGCGGGTCGAACGTCTTGCGCTCGACCTCCTTCGTCCGCACGGGCGAGCAGTCGACCTCGATCGAGCAGGAAACGCCCTCGCCCGCAAGCCCAGAAGCCTGCTCGAGCGCCGCCGAGAGAGCCGGCGCCCCGTCCGGGACCTTGTCCCCTTGCGCTACGCGCTGAGCCGCATAGCGGCAGGCGGCCTGGGCCGCCGCATCCGCCTCCATGCCCAGATACGCCGCCCTCCCGATATCCGCGACGGCACACAGCAGGACCATCAGCAAGGGCAGCGCCATCACGAACGTGACGGCGCTCGACCCATCGACCCGCGCCCGGCCGGCGGCGGGGCGCGAGAGCGCGGCTACCTGCTTCCCACCGCGCCGATCGTCACGCTCTTGACCAGGTGCCTGACCGAGTTGCC
>CAJMPP010000050.1 GCA_905215325.1 uncultured bacterium
AAAGGAGACCAGCTATATGAAGTCAAGGGATGATCCGAGGTTTTTCGAGCACTAGGGAAATCATCCGTTTCTGCACTTTGACAGCCGTATATCGAATGCTTTTGGGCGCAATGGGCCGCATCGCGCATGCGATATGGGAGCGGGGATATGGCGCCTTGCCTACTTGTCGGGGTCGTAGGGCTCCCCGTCGCGCATGACCGCGTAGACTACATGGCACAGCTTCCTCGCGCAGGCGGTCACGGCCACCCGATGGGGCTTGCCCTCCCGCCGCTTCTTGTCATAGAAGGCCTTGAGCCTGGGATCGAATTGGCGCGCGCGGTTCGCGGCGAGCCAGAGCGACCTTCGCAGGTAGGGCGACCCCTGCTTGGTTATGGGGACCCCCTCGGCGGAGAACTTGCCCGATTCGTCGACTCCGGAGTTGAGGCCCGCGTACTTCACGATCGATGCGGAGTTCTTGAACCTTTTGACGTCTCCGATCTCGGCGACGATCTGCGCGCCGGTCGTGATGGAGACGCCGGGTATGGTCGTGATGTTGGGCTCGATCCTCTCGAGCAGCCCCTCGACCTCCCGCTCCACCTTGGCGATCGTGGCGTTCAGGAACTCGATCTGGGATACCATCGTCTTTATCTGGAACGATGCGGCGTCCTCTCCAAGCCTGATGCCGACAGACGACCTCGCCGCCGCCTTGACCCGGGCGGCCCTATCGGCCCCGAGCCTGCCGTGCGAGCCCTCCGACAGCATCTTCGCTATCGACGAGGCGCGCTTGCGGGCCACCTCGGAGGGCGTCGGGCATTCGGAGAGCACCTTGAGCGATGCCGCCCCGAACATGTCGGAGAACAGCCCCGCGTACTCGGGGAAGTAGGCGTCGAGCACGCAGATGGCCTGGGTCTTCACGGTCGCGAGCTCCTGCTTGAGCCCCTGATGGTAGCGCGTGAGCTGCTTGAGGGCCTGCACCTCGTCGGTGGCGAGCCTCGTCTCGTCGTAGTTGCCCTGCCTGAGCGTCTCGGCTATGAGGAGGGAGTCTATGCGGTCGTTCTTCACGCCGGAGAGGCCCTTGAGCCTGCGCATGGCGCTCACCTGCATGGGGTTGACCACGCAGGCCCTGTAGCCGGCGGCCGTGAGGTAGGCGAAGCAGGCCATCCAGTAGTGCCCGGTCGCCTCCATGCCGACGAAGACGTCGTCTTCCGTCTGCGCGATGGATTCCAGCCACGCTACGCATCTCTCGAAGCCGGCCTCCGTGTTCTTGAAGGCCATGGGCCTGGCGACCTCGGCTCCCGTCTCGTCGACGGCGGCGATCACATGGTCCGCCTTGGCGATGTCCACGCCTGCGTAAATCACGGGTTCCCCTTTCTGCTCGGCGGCGGGCTCCTGCTACCGCACCCGGGACCGCAGCCTCCTAGAAGAGATCCGAGGAATGGCGCGGAGGGCCACCCTCATCCAGCTTATCCGCGGCCTCGCCCGAATGGGGCAGGTTGCCAGACTCCTTTACGAGAAGCAAGGCTCTCACACGAGATGTCGGCAACCCTGCCCGCCAGAATCTGCATTGCATCCATAAGCGTTCGATAAAAGGCTCAAAAATGCAACGATTTAAAGATAGGAGGGCGTGATGGAGACGAACGAACAGGCGAAGGCGAAGGGTGGCAAACGCCGCCGGGCCCCCATCGTGTGCGCGGTGGTGGCCGTGGTGCTCGTGTGCGCCGGCGGCGGGTTCTATGTATGGCACAACCAGCCCGGTTTCTGCAATGCCATCTGTCACGAGCCCATGGACTACTACGTGGACGGCTACTACGGCGAGGGCGATGCGGCCCACGCGCAGCTGGCCGTGGCGCACCAGCAGGAGGGCGTCACGTGCCTGCAGTGCCATGAGGCTACGCTTGAGGCCCAGGTCAACGAGGGTACGGCGTGGGTTTCCGGGGCGTTCGAGACGAATGCCGACGGCAGCTTGGCGCCGCAGCTGATCACCGCGGACAAGCAGCAGTGCGCAACTGCCGGCTGCCACGACTGGAACGACGTGGTCGCCGCCACGGAGAATTGGGGCGGTCAGGCGGGCGTTAACCCGCATAGGTCGCACCAGGGCGAGGCCATCGATTGCAGCAACTGCCACAGCGTGCACGGCCAATCGATTATGTACTGCAACACGTGCCATAGCTGGGAGGTGCCGGAAGGCTGGAGCAGCCCGGCCAAGTAGCGCAGATCCGCTTGCCGCGTTTCGGCAAGCCGGTTTTCGAAAGGAAGGACCGACATGAGGAAGACGACAGCAGCGGCCTGCGGCGCAACGGCGCTTGTGCTGGGGCTTTCGGGTTGCGGCGCATCGTTCGAAGGTTCGGGGTCCAAAGACGCCGCAAGCGCCGAGCAGCTTGCCATGCATGCCGACGATCCGTGGGACGCGGTGGTGCAGATCGACCCCGTCAAGAAGTGCGACACGCCGTTGCGCGACGGGGTGTACACGGGCACGGGCAAGGCCATGGCCGGCAACGTGACCGTCACGCTTTTGGTCGACGACAACCGCATCACGTGCCTGGAAACCGCCCAGGACGGCGAGACGCAAAGCGTCGGCGGGTTCGAGGCGGTGCGCGATGGCACCTTCGCCAAGATGATCGAGGCCGCGCAGGGCTCGGACATCGACACCGTCAGCGGGGCCACCATCACCACCGCGGGCGTGAAGCAGGCTGTCGTCGACGCCCTGGCCCAGGCGGCGGATGCGCCCGCCGACCAGGCGAAATCGGGCAACTAGCGAAAGGGGAGGACATGAGCAAGCACGATAGCGAGGCGCGCGGCATCACGCGACGCGGCTTTCTCAGCGCTGCTTGCGCCGTAGTGGGCGGCACGGCGGCGACGGCGGCCATGCCCGCGGCGGCGCTGGCTGTGGAGCAGGGCGTCATCGGCGATTGGGCGGCCGATGGCTCGAAAAACGTCGCCGTGCCCGACAGCGCCGCCACCAACGGCAGCGGCACGGATGGCACGTACCGTGAGCACAACGCCGCGGCGTTCCCGGCGAACGACGCCACGCCCATCGCCCCGCGCGCGGTCCCCGAGACGTGGGACTACGAGTGCGACGTGTGCGTGGTGGGCGCGGGCGGCGGCGGGCTGAACGCGGCCGCACGCGCGGCCGAGCTGGGCGCCGACGTCATCTGCGTGGAGGCGCTGGGTTTGCACGGCGGCAACGCGCAGTCCGCGGGCATGTGCGGCATCCTGGGCGGGTATTCCGGCCAGAACAAGAAGCACTTCGCCTTCCCCAGCTACCCCTTCGACGCGCAGGCGCTGACCGATTGGGCCATGGACGAGTACCATTACGCCGCCGACCCGAAGCTCATCTACAAGATCGCCAGCGAAGGCGGCAAAAGCCTGGACTGGATGGCCGACTGCGGCGTGCGCTGGCGTCTGGGCGAGGTGCCGGTGTACGTGGCGCCGAAAAACGCCACGCTCGACCACCACGTGCTGAAGATGAAGGACGCCACCGACGCCATGTTCGCGTTCGGCCAGAAAAACGGCGTGCGCTACAAGTTCCAGTGCCCGGCAACGGCGCTGGTGCGCGATGATTCGGGGCGCATCGTGGGCCTGGCGGCGCGCGAGGGTTTCGGCCGCGAGGTGTACATCCACGCCAAGGGCGCCGTCATCCTGACGGCCGGCGGGTTCTGCAACAACAAGGCGCTGCTGGAGAAGTACATCCCCACGGCGGCCATGGGCTGCGCGTCAAGCTACCTGGTGGGCGGCGAAACGGGCGAGTGCTTCCGCATGGGCCTGGGCGCGGGCGCCGACGTGTCGGGCTTCAACAGCTCGGCCAGCTTCGATGGCGGCGTTGATTGGCAGGCTGAAGGCGGCCAGTGGGCGCGTTTCCTGTACGACGGCATGACGCAGCTCTCGCGCCAGCCGTGGCTGACCATCGACCGTTGCGGCAATCGCCTTCGCTATATGGACAGCCGCGTTGCCGAGGACGGCGCGAACGCCATCTACGCCCTGGGCGACCTGGCCACCATCCAGATGACGCCTCCGGGGCACCGCAGCTACATCATCTTCGACGCCGATTACGAAGATCACCTGGCAGGGTTCGCGCAGGAGCATTGCCGCAAGCTCATCACGCCCGACCTGGAGCAGATCGACAAGGTGCCCGAGCATTACCGCGACTGGCACCACGGCGTGCAGGACGCCATCGACGCCGACGTGCTCAAGCGCCGCGACACGCTTGAGGAGCTGGAGGCCGATCTGGGCTTCGCGCCCGGCGTGCTCACCGAGGCGGTGGCGAAGTGGAACAAGTGCTGCGAGCGCGGCGAGGACGACTTCATGTACCCCATGCCGCCCGAGTGGCTGCACGCCATTGTGAAGCCGCCGTTCTACGGCTGCCGCATCGGCGGCAACCTGTACGGCACGAAAGCCGGCCTGCTGATTAACGACCAGATGCAGGTTGTGGGGACAAACGGCCTGGTCATCCCCGGCCTGTACGCAGGCTGGCACACCGCCGGCGGCGCGTGCGGCGAGAACAGCTACATCGGCGACCCCATCTTGGGCTCGCTCATGGGCGACGTGGGGCTGGCGTTCTGCGGCGGGTACCTGTGCGGCACCTCGGCCGTGGAGCACGAATTGCAAGGCGCGAAGTAGGGAAGGGGCGTGACGGAAATGAAGGATTCCATGCGCACGATGGCGCGACCGTACGCCATCTTGTTCGCCATCGCGCTGGTGGTGGCGCTGCTTGCCCGCATCGGGCTTGCGGTGATGGACGCCGCCGGATGGCTGGCGTACGACTACATCTCGGCGTCGGGCGTGCCCATGCTCGACGTGATCTGCTCGATCTTGACCGGCTCGGCGTTCGTGGCGTTCCTGTTCGCGGCGGCGCTCACGCTGATGGTGTCGGCGGCCGGCGCGGTGCTGCAGGCAGCGCTGTTCGCGAAGGGCGTTCAGGGTGCCGGCAGGCCGGCAGCGGCGTTTCTGTGGGGCTGGGCCGCGGCGGCGGTGTCGCTGGTATGCCTGCTGGTGGTAGCCAGCGGCATTTTGAGCGGCGTGCAGGTGGGCTCCATGAGCAGCAAACTGCCGGGCGCGGGCGCGCTCGTGCTGGCGGCGGTGTGCTTCACGGCGTTTTTGGGCACGCTTCTGGGCGCGGCTTCGCAGGTCATGTGCGCGTGCATCTCGCGTGCCGGCGGGCGTGCGAGCTGGAATCTGGTGGGCGCGGCGGCTGCGTGCGGCGCGGTGGTCATGGTGCTGACGGTGCTCACGTTCGCGGCCATCAATGCGGCCAGCCCGAACATGGCGGCCGTGGGCGGTCTGCTGGCGGTTGACTGCGTGGTGAACGTGGCGTTGCTGCTGGCGGCGGGCAAGTTCACGAAGTAGGGAAGTGCGGGGGCTTTTGCGGGAGCGCAAAAGCCCCTTTTCGGCGTTGTGAGGTTGGTCTGGCTGATCGCGGGGCGGGTTTGCGTTGCTTGCGCAAATCCGCCCCGCGATCAACGTGCGAGATTTGACCTACTTGCGCAACCCTCGCAGCCTGCATAACCGCAGCCTGCACAATCGCAGCCTGCATAACCGCAGCCTGCACAATCGCAGCCTGCGCAACTGTAGGGTTTGGTTGGATGGCGCCCAACCATGCGCGGCGGGTGGTTGCTGATTTGAGGATCGTGGTTTTGGGAGGAGGCGCAGCATGCGCGAGCTTGGTTCCGTGACGTTTCGGGCATTCGATACCCTGTGTGCCGTGTCGGCCGACGTCGATGCGGCGGCGTTGCGCGAGGTCGAGGCGCTTTGCGCGCGATACGAGCTGCTGCTGAGCCGCTTCAACCCAGATAGTCAGCTGTTCACGCTTAACGCCGCGACGGGCAAATGGATCGAGGTGGGCGAGGAGCTTGCCAACGTTTTGCGTGCTGCGCTGGGATATTGCGAGCGCACGGGCGGACTGTTCGACATCACCATGGGAGGCGTGTGTCGCCTATGGGATTTCAAGCGCGGGGTCGTGCCTGATGATGCCGCCATTGCCCAGGCGCTTGCGCACGTCGACTGGCGTAGCGTACAGGTTAAAGGGACGCGGGCGCGCATCGCCGACTCGCAGGCAACGATCGACCTGGGCGGCATGGCGAAGGGTTATATCGCAGATAAGGTGATTGACCTGCTGAAACGCCGCGGTGCAACCAGCGGCGTGATCAATCTGGGCGGCAACGTGGCATGCTTGGGCGGCAAGCCCGACGGCAGCGCATGGAATGTAGGTCTGCGCGCACCCGTCCCCTCGGGCGGTAGCTTGCAAGCCGCATCGTTCGCCAGCGTTTCCGTACGTGGGAAGTCGATTGTGACCAGCGGCGTCTACGAGCGCGCCTTCGTGCGCAACGGTCGCGTGCTCCACCACATCCCGGATCCCCGAACAGGCAAACCAGCGGAAACGGATGTGCTGTCAGCAACCGTCGTAGCCGACAAGTCGATCGATGCCGATGGCTACACCACCGCACTCATCGTCATGGGCGCCGACGAAGCCCTGACCTTCGCCGAGCAAACCCCCGGCATAGAAGCCATCCTCCTAACCACCAACGCCCACCTGCTAAAAACCACCGGCTTGCAAGGTGAGGACGTGCAACTGCAAGCAGGATAACGGACACAGCTAAAATAATCTGTATTGCTACTAGCGAACATACGTTCCAATATAGTATACTAGTTGTATCCACCGAGCCAGTACGGGCGCATCAATTCAGTATACGCCGATGCCCATTGCTACGTTTGTCTCCGGAACGTACCTAAAGCCCGTAAGATCCTCGCAATCACGGAGTTTCCTTTGCATTCGTTTTTTCGTCTAGTTTCTGGGACTCTATCCGTTTGCATAGGACATGGAAGCGAGGTTGTAACCGATGCAGTTGGTTTCTATAATGGATATACACGGATATCCATTTTTGGGAGGTAGCCCTATGGACGCAGTGCTCGGCAAATGGGGGGACAGCAAAGCCTTGCGGGTTCCAAGCGAACTGTGCAATCAGCTTGGAATCGACGTCGGCAGCGTTGCGAAGGTAACCGTCAACGAATCTTCTCGATCTCTCACATTTTCGTTTGAAGCACCGCAGCAAGCTTACTCACGGAGCAAACGAATGACTATGGAAGAGTTTGCCGCAGGCTGGGAAGGCCCTAAAGTCGGTAAAGAATGGGGCGGCAGCGATGTCGGAGCCGAGGTGGCCGAATGACCTTATACGAACAAGGCGACATCATCGAAGTTGATTTCGACCCCACCCTTGGACACGAGCCGAAGAAAATGCGCCCTGCTTTAGTGGTATCTGTTGGATATTTCAATAATGTTCTCTCAAGCCTTACCGTAGTGTGCCCCATTACATCAACGGTTAACGGGCATCCTCTACATGTGGAGATAGCAAGCGATAATGCCGTACATGGGTGTGTATGCTTGGAGCAAATACGCGCTATCGACTTGAACAGCCCCAAACGTCGCACCAAGAAAACAGGGTTATCAATGGATACGGAAACCATGACGCGGGTGCTCGACGGCATCGGCGCAATGTTCGGCATCTAATTGCGTAAGGGCCCGGTTCGAATGCTCGAACAACGCCCGCCTGCTACAAACCACCGGCTGGCAACATCGTGCGTGCCTATAACGCCGAACGTACCTTATGCGATATGTTGCGCGGCACGTCGTCGCCCGACCTCCAACTGCTTTCGCCGGCATTTCGCTCGTATTTGTCATCGCGAGAAAAGAACCTGCCAAAACTGCAATCGTACGCCAAAGCGCTTGGAGTCGCCCCCAAAGTAAGGAAGTACAC
>CAJMPP010000051.1 GCA_905215325.1 uncultured bacterium
GTACGCAACGGAGTGAATAGATGTCCTGGACACACTTTTTGTCCTATAAGCCGGGTTTTGTCATTCTGAACCTGTTATTCAAATCTCGTCATTTTGGACCTGCTACTCGAGTCTTGTCGTTCCGCTCCTGCTGTTTGAGTCCCGCTTTCTCGGTTTCGTATTTCCGAACCCCGTTGCCCAGACCTGCTTTGAATCTGCTGCTCCGTAGTTGCCGGGCTCTCGTGCTGGCTGGAGTTCTGCACGACCTCGCTTTCACGATTTCGCTTCCCTGACTTCGGCATGTTTCGGTCTCCCATAATTTGCGTGCGGTTTTCCCTATACGTTCCCTTCCGCGCTACACTGCCTTTGAGTACAAATCACGTGTTGAAAGGGTTGCGAAATGTCTTGCGATCATAAGAATCCCGTCATCGGCATCATCATGGGCTCTGAAAGCGATATGCCCGCCATGGAGCCCTGTATGAAGCAGCTTGAGGAGTTCGGCGTGCCGTATGAGGTGAAGGTTGCCAGCGCGCACCGTAAGCCTGCCGAGGTGCATGAGTGGGCCTCCACTGCGCATGAGCGCGGCATCAAGGTCATCATCGCCGCTGCAGGCAAGGCGGCTCACCTGGGCGGCGTGGTTGCCGCTTACACCCCCGACCCGGTTATCGCCGTTCCCATGAAGACGAGCGACCTTGGCGGCCTGGATTCGCTTCTGTCCATGGTGCAGATGCCCTCTGGCGTGCCGGTTGCCACCGTTGCAATCAACGGTGCGAAGAACGCGGCCATCTTGGCAGTGCAGATCATGGGCACCGGCTGCAACGGCGCTCGTCAGAAGATCATCGATATGAAGAAGGCCATGGCCGAGGCGTAAAGCCGGCCGCTTGCGAAAGGGCGACGGGGCAACCTGTCGCCCTTTTGCTATCATGAACAGGTATCCAGACGATTCTCTCCACGTTGTTTCACGTGAAACAACGAAGGGGGCGATTCCTGAAACCAGGCTTTGAAGCGGGGAAACATATGACGAAGAAACTGCTTATGGGCAACGAGGCGTTCGCCCATGCCGCACTTGAGGCGGGGGTGCGCGTTGTTGCGGGCTATCCCGGGACGCCGTCGTCCGAGGTGACGGAAACCGTGGCGAAGCTGCATGCTTCCGGCGCCGCTCAGGGCATCCATGTGGAGTGGTCCACGAACGAGAAAAGCGCGCTCGAGCTGCTCGCCGGCGCGTCGTACTGTGGAGCGCGCACGCTGTTTACCTGCAAGCAGGTGGGTCTGAATGTGGCAAGCGACCCGTTGATGAGCTTGAACTACGTGGGGGTGAAGGGCGGCACGGTGCTATTCGTGGCAGACGACCCCGGCCCCATTTCGTCGCAGACCGAGCAGGATACGCGTAGGTTCGGCAACTTCGCCAAGGTACCGGTGCTCGATCCGGCAACGCCCGATCAGGGCTTCGACATGATGAAGGCGGCGTTCGATCTTTCGGAACGCTACAAGACGCCGGTCATCGTACGCCCCACCACGCGTGTATGCCATGCCTCGACGTTCTTCGACGTTGCCGAGGAAACGCACGCCAAGCCCATCCCCGAGGAGGGCTTCGAGCGCGGCCCGCGTTGGGTCATCTTCCCGAAGCGCGCCTATGAGGGTCATGGGGAAATCAACGAGCGCCTGCGTGCGATTGCCGTCGATTACGCGACGAACCCGGTTTTGAGCGCATTCAATCCCGTCGATGAGCGACGCGTGGCCGGCCAGCTCACTCGTCACGGCATCGTTGCGGGCGGCGTGTCGGCTGCTTATGCGCTCGAGGCGCTGCGACTGCTTGAGGAGCGTGCGAGCGAGCGCGGCGTGCAGTTGCCGGCATATCGTTTCTGGCAGGTGGGCACCCCCTTCCCGTTCCCTGAGCGCACGTGCGCCGAGTTCACCAAGGGGCTTACCGACGTGCTCGTGCTCGAAGAACTCGACCACGTGCTCGAAGACGAGCTGCTGGCGTTCGCTGGCAGGACGCATGCCGAGTACAATACGCACGGCAAGTTGACGGGCGAAGCGCGCGATCGCGGCGAGAACGACGTCGACGACATCCTTGTCCGTCTTGCCGTCTACCTCGGCGTCCCTGAGTTGGCCGAGGCCGAAGACACGGCAGCCTACGATAACGCCGACCCTGAGCAGCCTCTTCCGATCCGCCCGCCGGTGCTGTGCCCGGGCTGCCCGCATCGCGGCAGCTTCTACGCCGTGAAACGTGCGTTGGGCAAGACCCCGGCCGTGTTCTGCGGCGACATCGGATGCTACACGCTCGGCAACGCCATGCCGCTCGATGCGGTGGACACATGCCTGTGCATGGGCGCCGGCATCACCATGGCGCAGGGCTTCTCCGTGGTCGAGCCGCAGAAGAAGGCCTTGGCGTTCGTCGGCGATTCGACGTTCTTCGCCAGCGGTTTGCCGGGAATCGTGAACGCCGTGTACAACGGCCACGACTTCACGCTGTGCGTGCTCGACAACGCCACCACCGCCATGACGGGCAGTCAGCCGCATCCGGGCACGGGCGTGGCGCTGATGGGCGAGCGTCGCAAGCCGGTTTCCATTGAAGCCGTGCTGAAGGCGGTAGGCTTCGAGTGCATCGTGCACGCCGACCCGCTGAACCTGCAGCAGTCCATCGACGCTGCGCGTGAGGCGATCGATTTCGAGGGACCTTCTGCCATCATGTTCGAAAGCCCCTGCGTGCAGCTGTTCAAGCCGGCGGATCCCGTGATGTTGGACGCTCAGCGTTGTACGGGCTGCAAGAAGTGCATCACCGAGATCGGGTGTCCCGGCATCGGCTTCGACATCGACGCACGCGGCCCGAAAAGCGGGGAGCGCGGTCAGGCGTTCATCGACGCCGGCCAGTGCAACGGGTGCGGGCTGTGCACGCAGGTGTGCCCGTTCGACTGCATCTCCGTGGTCGATGCCGCATCCGCCGCTAGCGAGAAGAAGGAGGCCTAGCATGCTGAACATCCTGCTCACGGGCGTAGGCGGCCAGGGAACGGTTCTGGCCGCGAAGGTGCTTGCCCAGGCCGCCTTGGAGAAAGGCTGGCAGGTGCGCACGGCCGAGACCATCGGTATGGCGCAGCGTGGCGGCAACGTGGTGTCGCACGTGCGCATCGGCAACAAGGGCGAGCAGGTGCATGCGCCCCTGATCAGCCGAGGAACCGCCGATCTGATCATCGCGTTCGAGCCGGCAGAGGCCGCGCGCGTGCTTCCGTATCTTGCCCCCGCCGGGACGCTGGTGTTCGCCACCACCGCGGTGCAGCCGGTCACGGCGGCGCTGTCGAAGAACCCGTATCGCACCAGCGACGTGATCGCGAACATGGAGCGAGCTCTGGTGGGTACGCAGGCGAAGCTTGTGCCCGTCGATGATGCCGCGCTCACGCAGGCAACCGGCAGCCGCAAGGTGCTTAACAGCCTGCTGTTGGCAAAGGCCTTGCAAACCGGATGCGTGCCCATCGATGTCGAAGACCTTCGAGCAGCGATCGCGGCTTGCGTCAAGCCGCGCTTCGTGGATATGAACCTGCAGGCGATCGACGTGGCGGTGCAAGCGTAGCGCCTTTGCAGCCGCTCAAATCCCCGGCGGTGCGCATACCGGCATGCGCACCGCCCTACAAGCCAATCCGCCTTTGCAAGCGCCGACCGTCGCGAAGTCGGGCTTATGCGCCTTTTGCGACGTCATTCACGCCGATGACGTCTTGAAACCGGAAATGCGCCCCTTGATCGGTCCCGTTGCCGGTTTTGGGGGTTGCTTGCGGTTCGGTTTGGCCTACAATGACCAGTATGACTTCGGTATTCGACATCCACTTCTCCTCAGCCGCGCGCACCGCGTTGGCTGGTCGATGGCTTTAGCTTCAAGACCTGTAAGGCTTGGGGCCGATTTGCCGTGCTTTCCCGCAGCCTTTTCGGGCTTGAAGCGCCTACGCACTTTTCCTCACACAGCATGAATAAAACGAAGCGAGCCATTTGAACAAGGGAGCATACTATGCAGATGAAGCCGGAGCAGCTTGAGATCATCAAAGAGCAGTTCAAAACCCTGAAGGACCGATCGGCCTTCTACGCCCGTAAATTCAAGGACATCGATCTGTCCGACGTGCAGACCCAGGAAGATTTCGAGAAGCTGCCGTTCTCGGAAAAGGCGGATTTGCGCGAGGCGTACCCGTTGGGACTGCAGGCGGTGCCGGATGAGAAGATCATCCGCATCCACAGCTCTTCGGGCACCACGGGCACCCCGGTCGTCATCCCTTATACGCAGAAGGACGTCGACGATTGGGCCACCATGTTCGCGCGCTGCTACGAGACGGCGGGCATCACGAACACCGATCGCATCCACATCACCCCTGGTTACGGCCTGTGGACTGCCGGCATCGGCTTCCAGCTGGGCTGCGAGCGCCTGGGCGCCATGGCCATCCCCATGGGTCCTGGCAACACCGAAAAGCAGCTGCAGATGATGCAGGACCTGCGCTCCACCGTCATCACCGGCACGTCCAGCTATGCGCTGCTGCTTGCCGAGGAGATCGAGAAACGCGGCCTGCGCGACAAACTCTACCTGCGCAAGGGCGTCATCGGCTCCGAGCGCTGGGGCGAGAAGATGCGCCATCGCATCTCCAACGAGCTTGGCATCGAGATCTTCGACATCTACGGTTTGACCGAGATTTACGGCCCGGGCATTGGCATCTCCTGCGAAGAGCATCACGGCATGCATATCTGGGAAGACTACGTGTACTGCGAGATCATCGACCCGAAAACCGGCGAGCAGCTGCCCGACGGCGAAGTTGGTGAGTTGGTGCTCACCACGCTGCGCAAGGAGGGCGCACCGCTCATCCGTTATCGCACGCACGACCTTACGCGCATCATCCCCGGCGACTGCAAGTGCAAGTTCGGCAGCCATCATCCGCGTATCGATATCCTGACGGGCCGCACCGATGACATGGTCAAGGTGAAGGGCTGCAACATGTTCCCCTCCCAGATCGAGGAGGTGCTGCAGTTCACCGACGGCGCATCGTCCGAGTATCAGGTGATGATCGAGGCCATCAACGGTCGCGATGTGCTCACTGTGCTATTCGAGACGCCGCTTGAGGGCGAGGAGCGCGAGCGATGCGAGCAGCAGCTGGCGGCCATCTTCAAGGCGAAGATCGGCTGCACTCCCGAGGCGAAGGGCGTTCCCATGGGCGAGCTGCCGCGTAGCGAGAAGAAGTCGAAGCGCATCTTCGACTCCCGCTACTAAAAGCTTGCGAACAAGTTGAATGAAAGCGAAGCCGGGCCACGTGCCCGGCTTCGCTGTGTTTCGGGGCGATGACCTGGCTGGTTGACCATGGGGGCACTGGGCGGTTCGCGTTCGTCCGGCATCAACGCGCTTTAGGGTTTGCCTCCTTGTGTTCCTAATACGAACCGCTTTGCTAGGAAATAATGTTACCGTTCGGAGAAATCGTGGAGGGAAAAGCGCTCGACTGTGATAGAGTAGCGCCCATGAGCATCGTAAACGGACATATCGCCGCATCCCGCAGCGCTCAGCAGCCCGCTGAGCTGGCTGTCGCGTTGTGCGCCTTCGAAGTCCAAACGATGCCTTTTGCGGGCAAGGCCGCTGGTGAATGCAGTGCGACGAAGCCCTGCCTTCCTTCCTATTATTATTCCTATCGATATCTGTAGCACACGGGGCTTAGCCGCTGCGTGCGTCCGTTAGACGTGGCGTATGTTCGCAGCGAACTCGGGCTTGTGCCGTGTGCGTTTCCGGGTTGGGCGACTTAGATGCGTTCGCTTGCCCAGCCGCGTCCTTGACGAGGGACGGCCGCTTTCCCGAACAGGGAAGGCTTACGGTCTACACGATATCGATCGGTAAAGGAACGATCATGGTCGCAAAAATCTGCATGGTTTTGATTTTCGTTGGCGTGGCGGTCGGGGTCGGCTTGTACTGCCGCCGCACCACCACGAGCGTCGATGGTTTCGTTCTGGGTGGGCGCAATGTCGGCCCCTGGATGAGCGCTTTCGCATACGGTACCAGCTACTTCTCCGCCGTGGTGTTCGTCGGCTATGCCGGCCAGTTCGGTTGGAAATACGGCATCGCCGCCGTGTGGGCCGGCATCGGAAACGCCATCCTCGGCAGTCTATTGGCCTGGTGGGTGCTCGGACCGCGCACGCGCGAGATGACGCATCGACTGGGCGCCACCACCATGCCCGAGTTCTTCGGCAAGCGTTTTCAGTCGAAGGGCCTGCGCATTGCCAGTGCGGCGATCATCTTCGTGTTCCTGATCCCGTACACCGCAAGCGTATACAACGGCCTGTCCCGCCTGTTCGGCATGGCGTTCGGCTTTCCTTACGAAGTGTGCGTCATCGGCATGGCCGTCATCACGTGCCTGTACGTGGTTCTGGGCGGTTACATGGCAACCGTTATGAACGACTTCCTGCAGGGCATCGTCATGCTGTTCGGCATCGTCGCGGTCATCGCGGCGGTCATCCTGAACAACGGCGGCTTCAGCGAGGCCATCACCACGCTGTCGCAGATCCCGGCCGAAGGTTCGCAGATGGCCGGCCCGTTCGTCAGCATGTTCGGGCCCGACCTGTTCAACCTGCTCGGCGTGGTGGTGCTGACCAGCCTTGGCACCTGGGGTTTGCCGCAGATGGTGCAGAAGTTCTACGCCATCAAATCGGGCCCGGCGGTGAAGCAGGGTGCCATCATCTCCACGCTGTTCGCGTTCGTGGTCGCCGGTGGCAGCTACTTCCTGGGCGGTTTCGGTCGTCTGTACGCCGATAAGATCGAAATCGGTCCCACCGGCATCCCGGTATACGACTCCATCATCCCGACTATGCTATCCACCTTGCCCGATATCCTCATCGGCATCGTCATCGTGCTCGTGCTGTCCGCCAGCATGTCCACGCTGTCTTCGCTCGTGCTGACTTCGTCCTCCACGCTGACGCTCGACCTTCTACAGGGCAACGTGGTGAAGAAGATGAGCGAGCAGAGCAAGCTCGGCTGGATGCGCGCCCTCATCGTGGTGTTCATCATCGTGTCCGCGGCGCTGGCGTTGGTT
>CAJMPP010000052.1 GCA_905215325.1 uncultured bacterium
GGACTGACTACGAATCAGTACGTCGGGGGTTCGAATCCCTCACGGCGCACCATTTTAACAGCGCGTTTGACAATGTGCGCCGTTACCTCAGCTGGATAGAGGGACTGACTACGAATCAGTACGTCGGGGGTTCGAATCCCTCACGGCGCACCATTTAGCTTGAAATTCCGCAATGGCTCCACCGAGCACATGCGGTTTTTTGTTTTGTAGGCCAAAGAAAGGAACCCTGTTGAAGGTTCGAAAACCGAAACCTCACAGTATGTAGCCTTCCTTCGACTCCTCCCTTACGCTGGCAGCCGAAGGAGCAGGCTGCAGCGCGCTCTCGTTTGATAGAAGCTTTACATGCCCATAACGCCGTTGTCGTATGGCAGACGTAGCATTATCCGGCACCTGTAAAAGCCCCTGCCGAACGCGAGCATGGACAGTAAGGGAAGTATCATGCTCTATCTCTCTCAAATGCTGGGAAAGCCGGTGGTCGATTGCACCGGTGAGAAAATCGGCACCGTATCCGACCTCGCCATCTCCACGGGCGAGGTGTTTCCGCGCATCACCAGCCTGGCCTTCCAAGGCCCGGGCAAGATCCCCTTCATGATCTCATGGCGCAAGTACGTCGACGAGTTCGACGATGACGGCCTCACCTTGCAGGTCGAAGCGCACGATATCCGCTTCAGCTATCTGCAGCCCGACGAGGTGCTGCTTGCACGCGACCTTATGAACCGCCAGATCGTCGACACGCAGGGCCTGAAGGTCGTGCGCGTAAACGACCTGAAGCTTTCCGTATCCGGCTCCCAGCTTCGCCTGCTTGGCGCCGAGGTTGGCGTGCGCGGCATCCTGCGCGGCCTTGCTCCCTGGATCGAGCGCTCGGTGGTCTCCGTCGCCAAGGTCTTCGGAAAGAAGATCGACGAGCAGATCATCGCCTGGAACTATATGGACCTACTGGACCGTGACCTTTCCGAGGTGCAGCTGTCCGTCACCCACAAGCGCTTGGACGAGCTGCACCCCGCCGACGTCGCGGACATTTTGGAGCAGCTGGACCCGCAGCAGCGCGCGAACGTGTTCGAACACCTCGACGACGCCCAAGCTACCGAGGCTATCTCGGAGATGGAGGATGAATATCAGTCCGACTTCATCGAGAGTTTGGACAACAAGCAGGCCGCTAACGTGCTGGGCAACATGGACCCGGACGATGCAGCCGATATCGTGCGCGACCTATCCTACGAACGCGCCGAAACGCTCCTGCGCCTTATGGGCGTGGAGGACGCAACGGAGATCCGCCGCCTGCTCGGCTACAAAGACGGCACCGCCGGCGGCATGATGACCACGCAGTTCGTATCCGTCGCCGACACCGACACCGTCGGGCACGCCATCGAGGTGCTTCGCGAGCTTCCGGAGGACCATCCTTCCGTCCACTTCGTATACGTGCTGGATGAATACGACAAGCTGGTTGGCGTCTGCTCGCTGCGCACTTTGGTGCTCACCGATGACAAAACGCCCATGTCGAAGTGCATGTACGACGACCTGATCACCGCAACGCCGGACGAAACCGAAGAGGACGTATCGGCCGACATCTTCAAGTACGATTTGACCGCCATGCCCGTCGTGGACGAGCACGGCGCCCTGCTGGGCATCGTCACCATCGACGACGCTTGGGACGCCATCGAGGACGACGTCAGCAGCGATAAAACGAAGACTTCCGTGTGGAAGTGGGTGGGCATCGCAACCGGCGCTCTGCTGTTCTTAATCCTGTACACCCTTGTCGTGCTGCAAATCGCAGGATTTCATTGGAGGTAAGCCGTGGTTTTGAAGCAGAACGGCAAGACTGGGCGCGTTGCCGATATCGACTCGCATAACCCATTGGAGCGCAGCAGCTTCCACACCGGCGAGGCTACGCTGTCCGCCGAGCAGCTTGCAGAGAAACAAGCGCTCGAGCAAACCGGCAGCTCAAACAAACCGAAGAGCAAGCTGCTGCTCATCTTGGCCGCCATGGGCCCAGGCATCGTCACGGCCATGGCGGGCAACGATGCCGGCGGCATCTCCACCTACTCGACCGTTGGCGCGCAGTTCGGCTTCGCCACGCTGTGGGTCATCCCTATCATGTGCGTGCTGCTCATCGTGGTGGAAATGACCGCCGCGAAGATGGGCGCCGTCACCGGCAAGGGGTTCGCCGCGCTCATCCGCGAATCCTTCGGCATCAGGCTCACGGCGCTGGCCATGCTCGCACTGCTCATCGGCAACGTTTGCACCACGTTCTCCGAGTTCGCAGGCATCGCCTCGGGCATGGAGATGTTCGGCGTGTCGAAATATATCGCCGTGCCCGTCGCCGCGATCGCTGTATGGCTGCTCATCGTAGGCGGCAGCTACAAGCGGGTGGAAAAGGTGTTCCTCATCTTGTCGCTGGTGTTCCTCACGTACGTGATCGCGGCGTTTTTGGCGCAACCGAACTGGGAGGATGCTGCCATCAACACCATCGTTCCCCACGTGGTGTATCAGCAAAGCTTCGTTTCACTGGTCATATCCATGATCGGCACCACCATTGCGCCTTGGATGATGTTCTTCAACCAGAGCAACGTGGTCGAGAAGGGCATCAAGCCCAATGAGCTGTTCACGCAGAAGGTCGACGTGGTCTCCGGCACCGTAGCTGCTTGCCTGGTCGCGTGGTTCATCATCGTCACCACGGGCACCGTGCTGTATCCGCAGGGAATCGTCATCAGCGACGCCGCCGACGCGGCTGCCGCGCTGGCGCCGTTCGCAGGCAAATATGCCGAGGCCCTGTTCGCCATCGGCTTGATCGCCGCGTCGTTCTTGGCCGCATGCGTGCTTCCGCTGACCACGGCGTTCGTTATCTGCGAGGCATTCGGCTGGGAGGCCGGCGTGTCCTTCAAGTGGAAGGAAGCGCCGCTGTTCAAGAGCATCTTCACGTTCGTCATCGCGTTCTCGGCCGTCATCGTGCTCATCCCAAACATCGACCTCATGGGCGTCATGCTCATGGCGCAGTTCATCAACGGCCTGGTGCTGCCGGTACTGCTCGTGTTCATGGCGCTGATCTCGTCCGACAAGCGCGTCATGGGCAAATTCAAGTCCGGCCGCGTGACGAAGGTGCTCATCTGGGTCACCGTAGGCATCGTCTCCGTGCTTACCGCAGTACTGCTCGTTATGCAGGTGTTTGGAATCGGGTAGAACCGGAAGCGTTATCGAATTCTTTGCCGTGGATGCGTTCGATCATATTCTGCAGGGTGATGGAGGACATGTACTCCTCCATTTCGTGTTCGACCGCGGAACACGCGACGGCAACGTTCTGCAGCAAAACGCTCGCACCCTCCTCCGCTTCCTTGCGCTCCGCTCGCGGACGGTCGTTCTGCAGCGCGTTGAAGATATCGAGCATGCTGACTTCGGAAGCGTCCTTTGCAAGGCTATAGCCGCCGTTTTTGCCTGGGCGCGCATGGATGATTCCGGCGTTGCGCAGCAGCTGCGCCAGCTGAATCAGGTAATCGCGCGGAATAGACATCTCATCGGCCACCTCGCGAGACGAGCATATCGAGCCCTTTTCCGCTAGATACAGCACCGCACGCATCCCATATTCAACCGAAGCCTTGAAGTGCACCGTTTCCCTCGTTCCTGTTTCGTGTTCGATGTTTCTGGCCAGTTGAATCGTCGCCCGCTTCCTCATAGCAGTCATGGCCATCACCGGATTCAACGAGTATGCTTACATACTAGCGCAGTCGATAATCCTCTACTTTATTGCTATGCTTTTTCACACGATACTGAGAATTCGTCCATTTTCAAGGAACATGATATGACTTTGAAACAAGATACACGGGCTTCGGTTCTTGCCCGGCGCAAAGCGATTCCCGAAGCCAAGCGCAAAGAGAAGAGTCTCCTCATCTGCGAGCGATTCCTGGCGGAAATCGACCTTTGGTTGGCTAGTTGCGAGCATCCCACAGCTTCCACCAGGCCGCTGCGCATCGCTGCTTACGAGCCCATGAACAGCGAAGTCGACGTGCACCCTCTGCTATTTTCGGCATACGAACGCGGCTGGGAGGTGCACTTGCCCTGCATGGCCAAGGATGCGCCGGATGCGCCGGCGCACATGGTGTTCTTCCCGATTACGCAGAACGACCTGACCGAGCAGCGCCCCGCCTTCCTCGACCATCCAGCACGACCTTACCTGCTTGACGACCTGCACGCCCAAGGCTGGCGGGAAGCCGATAAGCAGCTGTTCGACATCGCCGTCATCCCTCTGGTGGCCTTCGACAGCAGCCTCATGCGCCTCGGATACGGCGGCGGGAATTACGACCGGTTCCTTCCCAAGCTTCGCGATGACAGCTTCGTGGCTGGCGTGGCATTCGAAGAGCAGCGCGTCGACCGCGTACCTACCGAACCCCACGACCTTCCCCTCCCCCGCATCTTCTCGGTATAAAAAAGAGAGGACCCGACAGGGCCCTCTCTTTCGCATTCTTGCCACTTTTGCGGCTTACACCGCGCATCGACGTTTATTTCTTCATGCCGATGTTGGACTTGTGCAGGATCTTCACCGCCACGACGATGAGCACCGCGCCCAGCGCCAGGCAGATCCACGGGTTACCCGTGAAACCGGCGACGATGTAGCACACGAAGCAGACGACCATGACAGTGGTCGCATACGGCAGCTGCGTTGCCACATGGCGCAGGTGGTTGCACTTCGCGCCGGCGGACGACAGGATGGTGGTGTCCGAGATCGGCGAGATATGGTCGCCATACACAGCACCTGCCAGCGTTGCGCCCACGGCAACCAGGAACAGCGGATCGCCCTCGTTGAACACGCCGACGACGATGGGCAGGATCAGCGCAATGGTGCCCCAGCTCGTGCCCATGGCGAAGCCGATGAAGCCGGCCACTAGGAAGATGATGCACGGCAGGATGGCCAGGCTCACGCCCAAGCTGTTCAGGAAGCCGCTGACGAAGTCACCCGTGCCGAGCATGTAACGGCAGCAGCCACCCAGGCTCCATGCCAGCACCAAGATCATGATGGCGCCGACCATGGAACGCACGCCCTCGGAGATGCTCTCCACAAATCCGCTCAGCGTGGTCAGACCGCGCGGCAGGAACATGGCACCAGCTACGCACAGGGCCACCGTAGCGCCGATGCACAGACCGCCGACCGGGTTCTCGCCGACAGCGGTGGCGAAGTCAACGCCCTCGAAAAAGCCGCCCGTGTACATCATGCCCAGGATCGAGAAGAAGATCAGCACCAGGATAGGCACGATCAGGTCGTAGACCTTGCCCTTCTCGGAGATGTTAAGGCCCTTGTATTCATCAATGGCCGCCGATGCGGACTGCTCGATGTCGGCCTGCTCAGTGACGACCGACTCTAGGTTGGTGTGATCATCAAGATCGGCTTCAGCCTGCTCGGAAAGACCCATGGTGGACAGCTTCTCCAGCAGCTTGCCGCCCTCGGCAGTAGCGCCCTCGGTGGACTTCGCCTCTGCCTCGGCAGCACGCATCGGACCGTAATCGTTCTTGTTCGTGATCAGCATGAAGAACACGAAGAAGATGGTGAGCAGGGCATAGAAGTTATACGGGATGGACTGCACGAACGTGGTGAAGCCATCGTCTCCCAGGTAACCGCCGACCGCAACGGCCCACGAGGATACCGGTGCGATGATGCAGACCGGGGCTGCCGTGGAGTCGATGATCCAAGCCAGCTTCTCATGGCTGACATGGAAACGATCGGTCACAGGGCGCATGACCGCACCGACCGTCAAGCAGTTGAAGTAGTCGTCGACGAAAATGATGATGCCCAGCAAGCCCGTGAGCACCTGCGCGGCGCGCGCGTTCTTGATACGAGTGGATACCCATTCGGCATAAGCACGGCTACCGCCAGCCGTGGCAATGACCACGGTCAGCGCGCCCAGCAACGCAAGGAACAGCAGCAACGCTCCGTTATCGGCGATCTGCAGCGCCATCGCGTTCGGCACATCGGTGAATGCCGTGATCAACTGGTCGACGCCGACACCGTTGAGGGTGAACTGGTAGATAACCATGCCGACGAATACGCCGATGGTCAGCGACGAGTACACCTCTTTGGTGATGAGCGCCAGAGCTAACGCCAGCAACGGCGGCACGATAGACCAAGCGCCGGTGCTGATAAGCTCGAAAGCCTCTTCCATTTCCTTTCCCTTTCTCCATAAGGTCCTCAAAGTCCATTGCGAATCAGTATACAAGCGCAACGGTCGAACCGCACCAAGATTCCGCCGGAGGGGTTTCACGTGAAACAAAAGGAACGGCTTGTCGGGAAGCGGGCTCTCCTGCCGATCTATCGGCGTGCCGGTTGTGTTGAGAGAGGCGCTTTGAGCGATACGGGACCATCATCGAAGAAGGCGTTTCAACCGACAATCGCCTCTTCAGAACCACATTGGCTTATGCGGTGACGGATAGAGGCCCTAGACGCCAAACCCAACTATATATAGGAAGAGGTTGATGACATGCGCCATCAACCTCTTCCTCGGAGATATCTATTTTCGCGGCCCGCTATCCCATAGCGTCAAGCTGCAATCGAAAGACTATTCCGCGCCCTTGCGTTCCACGGCCAGCTCATGCTGGTATTCGCGGTCGATGGCGCCCTCGGGACTGGGCGGGTTCACCTCGAAGGGAACAGACTTGGTGAACAGGCTAACCACCGGCACGATGATCAGCGACAGCAGCATTGCCAAGGCGCCGCAGTTGATGGGGCTGGCGATCAGCGGCGTGCCCATCAGCGTGAGCACCATGTTTCCGCTGGTCAGGCACACGCCAACGATGAAGCTACACCACACGGCAGCCTTGGAGATGCGCCCGGAGTACAGGCCCCAAAGGAACGGGCCGAGGAACGCGCCGGCCAGAGCACCCCAGGAAATGCCCATGAGCTGCGCGATAAACGTGATGGAGGAGTTGTACTGAACCAACGCCTGCGCCGCGGACACGATGATGAACACCACGATGAGGGCGCGCATCCAGCCGAGCT
>CAJMPP010000053.1 GCA_905215325.1 uncultured bacterium
AACGAGAATGGTTCTAACTGTTCCGCCTGCCTGACGGCAGGCGGATTGGCTCGACGCTACGGGGCCTCGTGGCACGCCGTCTCGCCCTTCAGCTGCGCAGGCATGGCGCGAAGGCCAATGCCGCTTGCTTCAGGGCGATACGACGCACCACGAGGCCCCTCGCTGACTTTGCCGGCGTCTCGGAGGTTTCCGCTTTCCGTCCCGCAGGTTTATCTCTCGCTTCCGAGCTTGGTGGGGGAGGGCCTACGAAGTGCAGAGCGCAACCTGCGCAAACTCGCCTTTCCATTCTTTGCCGCTCTTTGTCCTTCGCTAAAGCCGACCAGGAGGCAGGCGTTCCTGCGCTTGCCGTCCTCAGCGGTGGGAAAGTTCCGGCGAGTGGCCGCTTGCCGAGCTGGTCGCAGCTTTTTTCGGTGGATAGGCGCGGCGGGGTTGCCGCTTCGTTAAAATGAACCCAGACATGCGGCGCGTGCTGCGCCGTTTTTCTTGGAACTTGCATCCTATAAGGAGGAACATCATGCCCAAGATCACTCGCGACCAGGTGAAGGTACCTGCCGACGTCCTGGCAGACGTCCGCGAGACGTACGTCGACAACTACATGAAGGCAACCCGTGGCACGGGCCGCCTCATGCTGTTCGCGTGCGATCAGAAGGTTGAGCACCTGAACAAGGACTTCTACGGCGAAGGCATCGACATCGCCGATGCCGAGCCGGAGCACCTCTTCAAGATCGGCGATCAGGGCGTGTGCGGCGTTTTGGCTGGCCAGCGTGGTCTTATCGCGCAGTATGCCGCCGATTACCCCAATATCAACTACCTGGTGAAGATGAACTCCAAGACCAACCTGGTCAAGACCGCCCAGGAAGATCCGTACAGCCCGCAGCTGTACGACCTGGAGGCCGTGCTCGCCATGCGCGACAACGGCGTGAACATCGTTGGTCTGGGCTACACCATCTACCTGGGCAGCGAGTACGAGTCCACCATGCTGGCAGAGGCAGGCGAGCTCATCGCCGCCGCCCATGCCAACGGCCTGCTGGTCGTGTTGTGGATCTACCCGCGCGGCAAGGCCGTCACGGCTGAGAAGGACCCGGACCTGATCGCCGGCGCCGCCGGCGTCGCGCTGTGCCTGGGCGCCGACTTCGTGAAGGTCAACCCGCCCAAGCCCGAGGGTGACGACAAGCGCACGGCCGCCGAGGCCCTGAAGGTCGCCTCCATGGCCGCAGGTCGCACGGGCCTGGTTTGCGCTGGCGGTTCCACCGTCGACGCCGAGACGTTCCTGACCCAGCTGCACGACCAGATCCACGTGGGCGGCGCAGACGGCAACGCCACTGGCCGCAACATCCACCAGCGCAGCCTGGACGAGGCCGTCCGCCTGACGAAGGCCATCAGCGCCATCACGCTGGCCGACTACACCGTTTCCGACGCCCTTAAGGTGTTCAACGGCGAGGCCGACTTCGCCTGGGAGGACTAAAAGTCCAGCCTGATCGAAGGCAAAACCAATAACGTTGCCGCAAACGTGCCGCCGAATCGGCATGGCTTGCGGGCAGGCGGGTTATCGGCCCCCGACAACGGATAGCCAAGCGCCCGGAAGGTTCACCTTCCGGGCGCTTTTGCGCTCGCTTGGTTTTTACACCATCATCTGGCCGCTGTTCGGCGCTGCCAACCAGCTGCTGGCTGCCCTGGCTCTGCTGGCCGTGGCTGCATGGCTGGGCAACGCGGGCCGCAACAACAAGATGTTCTTCGTCCCGATGGCGTTCATGCTGGCCGCCACGCTGACCTCGTTGGGCATCACGTTCTACCAGAAGACCCTGCTCATCATGAAGGGCGGCGGCATCTTCGCCCCCGCCGTGCAGGCGCTGCTGGCTGTGCTGCTGTTCGTTCTGGCAGTGGTGCTGGCCGTCAAGGGCGTGAAGACCATCGTGGCCACCGTCAAGCGCAACGCCGCGTAAGCTGGTGCTCCGCTAAAGGGAAGGCCGCGCGACCCTGCGCCTTCTGAGATTCGAAACTCCGTCGCAACCTTGGTTGCGGCGGGGTTTTTCGCGTTACGGGGCGTATGGGGCGAAGGGGGCAGCTCACAATGGGGAAGCGGGTGAACGGTTTCGCGGGGTTTGCCGGTTGGTAGCGTAGCCTCCTCGGGACTCTCCTACGGCGTGCGATATTGCGCGCGGGGCGTGGCGGGGGGGCTGCTCCCAGAACAGCTTCGTGAGGCCGACGCGGGATTGCGTGCCGGTTTTCTGGTAGAGCGAGGTCAGGTGCCGCTGGAGTACGCGTAGCGAGATGCCCATGTCCGCGGCCACATGCTTGAGTGGGCGCTCGTCGGCGGTGACGGTGGCAAGCACCTCGATCTCGCGCGGCGTGAGTGAGAAACGGCCGGCGAAATCCGCAAGGTGCGCTTTGGGGTCGATGGCGGCATCATCTGCGGAGGGCGCGGTGCCGGGTGTCGGGCCCTCCGCGGCTTCCGGCATCCCATCAGCTGCCCTTTGGGCAGATACGTCGCTGCCATCGGGGCCGGGCGTGGCGTTGCCGGCGGCAGGCGTGCACTCGCCGACCGCCGCTTGACCAGGCGTGATGTTGCCCGCAGAGCCAATCGCGCCGCCTTGCTGCCCGGTGCGCTCTGCGGCCTCGTCGCCCCTCGGGCGCGGATGCAAGTCCAGCATGCCGGCGGCGAAGAGCAGCGCGTTGATGCCGATGATCAGGGGAATCAGCAGCGCGATCACGGCCACGGGGCTCGTCAGGTCGATCACCAGCAGCGCGGGTGCGCCGATTGCGATGGCGGTCACGTTGTTGAGCGCCCGTCCCATGCTGCACCACAGGTCGGGGGCGCGCAGGAGCTGCGCTATCCAGATGAACATCGTGGTGTAGAACGTCATGAACACACCTGAGCCCAAGAAGTAGACGACTTCCCCGATGACGTACGGCCCGCCTGCTTCCACCCCGAGCATCGCGCCGACCGAGAGCAGCATCATCCAGAACATGACGATGCCCAGGTAACGCGCCCGGTGCAGGTCGAACAGCACGCCGCCGGCAAAGCCTCCGACGGCCATCAGAATGCGGGGCGTTACGTTGGTGTATTGGCTGGTCCAGGGCGAGCCAATGTCGATAAAGGTGTAGAGCGTGTTGAACAGCACGGAAAACAGCAGCACTAAGGCGAAGATCGCGATGACGGCGGTGCGAGGGGTCATATGGTCGAGACGCCATCCGGCGAACTTGCTGCTTACGAGGTGATTTCCTCCGCGTTGTTCCCGCTGTGCGGAAAAGTCTGCGAGTGCGGATCGGGGCGGCCATATGCGCGCATTGATCGCGCCCAGGGCGATGATTCCTGCGGAAAGCACGACGGCCTCGATCAGGTGGTTCGACGTGAATTTGAACAAGGGGATCTGCGCGAGCACGCCGAGCGCGTGGCTACCTCCGATCAGCGTTGCGAATCGCGCGATGTTGCGCGACCTCACGCACGTTGCCCAGTACGCGGTGGCGCCGGCGAGCCCGATAAGGAAGAACCCGCCCGCACCCGTGCACGCGATCACCAGCGGCGAGGATGCGAAAGCGACGCCGACAAGGCATGCGACCCCAAGGACGGTGACAGCTCCCATGAACACCGGTCGGCCTTTTTCGCCGACAAGACGGTTTTTAAGGGGAAAGGCCAGAAGGCCCAGGGTGCTGGCGCCTTGAATGGGGAGCTGTGAAAAGAAAGGCCCCAGTTCTCCGGGCTGAGCTAGGTTGGCTTGGAAGAACAGAGTGGACTCAAGGAACACGAAGAAGAACAACGCAAGCGCGCAAAACAGCAGTCTATTTTCGCGTTTCGCATTGCTCATCGCACCCCTCCTTCTAGGCGTGTCTACGCCCTTTTCTTTATTGTATCCCGTGTCGCGTTGCGATCGTTTTTTAATTTCCGCTAGATGGTTAACTTTAGCCGTGAGCTCTCTGGGAGCGTCCGTAGTTTGGCCGTTTTGTCCAGGGGGTCGTTTATACGACCCCCCTGACGCCCATCCGCTTATCTGCGAAAACAAATCGTCTAAGTCTCACGTTCGTAAATACGGCGTGGTTCCGTGTACCCCCCTTTGGTGATGATGTAGCCAGGAGGTGCAGCGGCTAGATACCGTTTGCACCGCTGGCGCGATGCGCGGTTTCGGGCTGTGTGCGCGTTCGGCGATCGGCGGGGGATGCCGATCGTCGGCGGGCGCGATGGCATGGGAGGACCGTGCGGGAAGGAGCGGGCCCATGAAGACGTCAGGGTACCGGAAAAGCCCGAGCGCGCGCATATGCAAGCGCAAGGGGATATGGAAGGCCGCGATGCGGTGGAAGGAGGCGAGGACATGAAATCGACGAAGCGTTTCAAGGCAGCGTTAGCCGCCGTGCTGGTGCTTGCGTTGTCGCCGCTGTTCGGCGGCGCGGCGTTCGCGGAAGACTCGTCGGCGACAACGTACAGCGGCAACAAGACCGCCGTCACGGACCCCTCGACCATTTGGGATTGGCAGGGGCTTGTCGAGAATGACACGTCAAGCGTCGGACGTATCTGGACTGACAAGACCGTGTCGGACAATGAGATCAGCAAGAACGGTGTCACCGTATCCAAGGCGAATGGTGCAGACTTCCTGACCGCGCTCACGGCGCTGTCGTCCACCTCGAACCTGTCCGATACGGCGACCACGCCGCTCGACATCGTGCTGGTGCTCGATGCTTCCGGGTCGATGGACGACCCTATGGGCGACGACGATGACACGAAGCGCATCAACGCGCTTAAGAACGCGGCGAACTCGTTCATCGATGAGATCGCCAACCAGAATGCGACGGTCAAGGATGCGGCTAAGCAGCATCAGGTCGCCATCGTTAAGTTCGCTGGGAACAAGACCGACAAGGTCGGCAACGACACGTATCGCGCCGACGGATATAGGTACAACTACAGCCAGGTGATGAAGACGCTGGCTCCGTGCACCAATGACACGAAAGGCGACTTCTCATCCCAGGTGAACGCCATCAAGCCCGCCGGCGCAACGAATGCCGCTGCAGGCTTGGAGCTCGCGAAGGGTCAGACCTCCGGTCGTTCCGATGCCAAGAAGATCGTTATCTTCTTTACTGACGGCAAGCCAACGACCCAGAGCGCATTTGATCCGGGCGTCGCCTCGAGCGCCGTTGGGCACGCTAAGAAGATGAAGGATGCGGGCGCTATGGTGTACTCCATCGGCATCTTCGAGGGCGCCGATCCGGCAAAGTATCCCGATTCGCAGCGCGTTTACGATGAGAACAACTTCATGCACGCCGTGTCGAGCAACTACCCGTCTGCTACGTATACGAAGGCTTGGGATGGGTATAAGTGGAGCTTCGGCGATCGTGCGAAGGGCTCCGATGGCAAAGATGCCACGTTCTACAAGAGCGCGACCAATGCCGATGAGCTGAAGCACGTGTTCGACGACATCTCCAAGGAGATTATCAAGGGCGCCGGTTATCCGACGGAGACCAGCGAAGGTTACGAGAGCAGAACCGGCTACATCACCTTTGACGATCAGCTGGGCGATTACATGCAGGTGACCGACCTGTCCAAGCTCGTGTACAACGGAACGGTGTACGGCTGCAAGTCCAAGACCACGGACGGAAACGTCGACACGTACCATTTCAGCGGTGACGTGCATTCCGGTCTGGCCGCTGCCGACCTGAAGGACGTCGTGATCACCGTCACGCGTTCGGACGATGCTGCGGTGGGCGACAAGGTGCAGGTGAAGGTGCCCGCGTCCTTGATCCCGCTGCGCAACTTCGCAATCGACCTGGCGAAGGACACCATGAGCGTCTCGAACACCACGCCGATCTCGGTGTTGTACTCCTCCGGCGTGAAGCCGGCGGCGCTCGATCTGCTGGAGAGCCCCGATGACGCCATGAAGGCATATATGGAGAAGAACACCGACCCCGCAACGGGTAAGGTGAACTTCTACGCTAACAAGTGGACCGGCAACGAAACGGGCGACGCGGTCGCCACGTTCCAGCCGGCAACGGGCAATAGCTACTATTACTTCACGCAGGACACGTACATCTACACCGACGAGGCATGCACCACGCCCGCGAAGTCGGTGAAGAGCGGCGCTACGTACTACTACAAGCACAACTACTATGCCATGGAGAACGGCAAGCCCGTTGCGAAGACAGAGCATGTGTCCTTCCCTGGTGATGCCGCTGAGAAGGTCGAGGGCGCTATCGGCAAGGACTCCACGGATGCCTGCTATCTCAAGTCCGGCACGCCGCGTTTGACCTACATCAACGAACTGCACAAGGTCAAGGAAGAGAACCGCACGGCCACGGCTACGGACGTGCTGAACCCGAAGTGGAGCGGCATCGAGCAGTCCTCCGCGAAAACGCTTATCAACGCCTATCTGGGCAATAACGGCAAGCTGAGCGTCGATGTGCCCGGCACGCTGACGGTGACGAAGCAGCTGAAGCTGCCCGATGGGTACAATGCGGATGATTTCGCGAACGATTCCTTCGAGTTCACCATCGCCATGCAGGATGCCGCCGGCAAGAGCTTCAATGCCGTGGTGAAGGACGCGGATGGCCAGCAGCAGGGCGATAAGTTCGTGCTGGCGTTCGGCCAGGACGGCCAGGCGAAGCATTCCCTGAAGCCGGGCGAGACCCTGTACGTCTACGGGCTTTCCGCAGGCTGGGACTATAAGGTAAGCGAAACGCCGCGCGCCGGCTTCACGGCAGAGGCCGTCGGTGCAGAGAGCAAGATCGCTGCTGGTCAGACGAGTGCGGTAACGTATACGAACGCGTACGCCGCATCCGGCACGCTGGATGGCAA
>CAJMPP010000054.1 GCA_905215325.1 uncultured bacterium
AAGCGGCTTAGAAAATCAGAAGTTCGATAAGGAGGGGGCAACAACTGTGATTCGGTACCGAAGATCCCACCATGTCGCGCATCACCATCATCGTGAAGGCCGACGAGCTGGCGTACGAGCAGCTCACCAAGCAGCTCAACAAGCTGGTGAGCGTGTTCAAGATCACCGACCTCACCGATACCTCCGCCATCGAACGCGAGCTGGTGCTGTTCAAGGTCAACGCCGCGCCCGACCGCCGCAACGAGATCATCGAGATCGCCAACGTGTTCCGCGCCAAGATCGTCGACGTCGGCCGTTCCAGCCTTACCATCGAGGCCACGGGCGACGAGTCGAAACTCAAGGGCATGGAGGACCTGTTCCGCGCATACGGCATCAAGGAGATCACGCGCACCGGCAAGATCGCCATGTCGCGCGCCTCCAAGGATTCGTAGGCGCCATGGTCTCTTGCAATACGTTGTGGCAGCGCAGGCTGCGCATGTGGGCGATGCCGTGATCGGCATGGGCGTGGCATGCGGCGCTCGCGTTTCGCCGCTGCCGGCAATGAGCTGAAACGATTTCGCACACGCTATACTTCCAGGTACATCAGCCAAGAAGAAAGGAATTACCACCATGGCTGTTACGATCTACTACGAAAACGACGTCGATCCGAAGATCATCCAGGGCAAGAAGGTCGCCATCATCGGTTACGGCTCCCAGGGCCATGCCCATGCCCTCAACCTCATGGATTCCGGCGTCGACGTGCGCGTCGGTCTGCGCGAGGGCTCCAAGAGCTGGGCTAAGGCCGAAGAGGCCGGCTTGAAGGTCACCACCATGGATCAGGCCGCCGAGGAAGCCGACGTCGTCATGATCCTCGTTCCCGACGAGCTGCAGCCCGAGGTCTACGAGCAGCACATCGTCGCGCACCTGAAGGCCGGCGACACCTTGGCCTTCGCCCACGGCTTCAACATCCACTACGGCTACATCAAGGCTCCCGAGGACGTCAACGTCGTCATGTGCGCCCCGAAGGGCCCGGGCCACATCGTGCGCCGTCAGTACACCGAGGGCTCCGGCGTGCCGGATCTGGCTTGCGTGTACCAGGATGCCACCGGCGACGCATGGGACATCATCATGTCCTACTGCTGGGGCGTCGGCGGTGCCCGTTCCGGCATCATCAAGGCCACGTTCGCCCAGGAGACCGAGGAAGACCTCTTCGGCGAGCAGGCCGTCCTGTGCGGCGGTCTGGTGGAGCTGGTCAAGGCCGGTTTCGAGACCCTGACCGAGGCCGGTTATCCGCCCGAGCTGGCTTACTTCGAGTGCTACCATGAGATGAAGATGATCGTGGACCTCATGTACGAGTCCGGCATCCACTTCATGAACTACTCCATCTCCAACACCGCCGAGTACGGCGAGTACTACGCCGGCCCGAAGGTCATCAACGAGCAGTCTCGCGAGGCCATGAAGGAGATCCTGCATCGCATCCAGAACGGCGACTTCGCACGCGAGTTCGTCGCCGACTGCAAGAACGGCCACAAGTGGCTCTTCGAGCAGCGCGAGGCCATCAACAACCACGAGATCGAGCAGACCGGTGCCAAGATCCGCGGCATGTTCTCCTGGGTCAAGTCCGACGAGGCCGAATAAGGCGAACCTCTTGAATCCGGCTGCGTGACCTAGAAGGTTTCCAGCCGGCCCTCGAATCGGTTTCCTCTAAGGGGCCGGGCACATTGCCCGGCCCCTTTTCGCGCACTCGTTTGCGACTAGCGGCCTTTCTCCGGATATTTGCATCCCGGATGCGCCGTGCTGACGCGCGTTGTGTACTATGAGAGCATATGCGAACACAACACGAAGGGTGGTTATAGCGCATGACGAAGAAGGTCCTGGTTACCGAGAAGCTGGCGAAGGCCGGTTTGGACCGCCTTGCGGAAAAGGGCTTGCAGGTCGATGTCAAGCTTAAGATGTCCACGGATGAGCTCATCGAGGCCATCCCTGGCTACGATGCGCTTGTGGTGCGCTCCGCCACGCACGTCACGCGCGAGGTCATCGCCGCGGCTTCGAAGCTGCGCATCATCGGCCGTGCCGGCGTGGGCGTGGACAACGTCGATGTCGAGGCTGCGACCGAAGCCGGTATCATCGTGTGCAATGCCCCCACTTCCAATATCGTTTCGGCCGCTGAGCAGACCATGTGCCTCATGCTGGCCTGCGCGCGCAATACCGCCCAGGCCAACGCAAGCATGCATGCGGGGGAGTGGTCCCGCGGCAAGTTCTGCGGCAGCGAGTTGTATGAGAAGACGCTGGCGATCTTCGGCCTGGGTCGCATCGGCGGCCTGGTTGCCGAGCGCGCCCGTGCATTCGGCATGCATCTGGTGGGCTACGACCCGTACTGCAGCCCTGAGCGCGCCGAGCAGCTGGGCGTGGCGCTCTACGACAACATGGAGGAGCTTCTTCCCCTGGCCGATTTCATCACGGTGCATCTGCCGAAGACCGATGAGACCATCGGCATGTTCGGCCCCGAGCAGTACGCCGCAATGAAAGACGGCGTCATCCTGGTCAACGTGGCGCGCGGCGGCATCTACAACATCGACTCCCTGGCCGACTTCCTTGCGGCCGGCAAGATCGGCGCCGCGGGCATCGACGTGTTCGAGGACGAGCCCTGCACGCAAAGCCCGCTGCACGAGTTCCCCAACGCTATCCTCACGCCCCATCTGGGCGCTTACACCTACGAGGCGCAAAGGCGCGCGGGCGTGCAGATCGCCGATTACATCGCCGCCGGCCTTGAGGGCAGCGTCGTGCCCACCGCGCTCAACATGGCGCCCGTGCCGCCCGAGGTCATGGACGCCGTGGGCCCGTACGTTCCCGCTTGCCAGATGATGGGCAGCATGCTCGCCCAGCTGGGCGGGGAAGTGCCCAAGCGCCTGTCGCTCACCGCTTCGGGCAAGGCCGCTCCCGCCGATGCCACCATCCTTATGGCCGGCACGCTTCAGGGGCTGCTGTCCTACAAGAATCTGGCCACGGTGGTCACGCCCGTCAACGCCGAGGCCGTCGCCCGTCGCCATGGCATACGCGTGGACACCGGCGCGCACGCATCCGCCGGCGCGTACTCCTCTTCGGTGACGGTGGTCGCCGATGGCCGCGAGATCGGCTGCACGCTTTCCGGCGAGGACCAGCACGTGCGCCTCATCTCGCTGCTCGGTTACAAGGTCGACATCGCTCCTGGCCCGCAGGCGCTCATCTTCCAGTATGAGGACCGCCCCGGCCGCGTGGGCACCATCGGCTCCATCCTCGGCGACGCCGGCATCAACATCACCACCATGCAGATCGTCAACGATCCCGAGGCAGGCCAGGCCATCGTCTACATGAACATCGAAGGCGAGCTCGACGACAGCGTGCTGGCCAAGCTGCGCGAGAACCTCGAGGACCTGAAGAACCTCTGGTACGTGAAGCTGTAGCCGCGCAACCGCATATCGTTATGCGCCCGCCGCGTGAAACCGTGGCGGGCGTTTTTTGCGTTTGGGGGCGAAAAATCCCTCTGCATCGCATCCCGCGATAGCGTCCGATGCCGTAAAAGCGTTGCCGAATGCACGGTTTGGACAAGATTTAACATGTGGGTAACTTGTTGAACCAGGTTTTAACTCGACCGTTGTGCTAGGTGTATTAAACTAAATTGCGTTTTGCAAACAGAGCTGAAAGGAACGGAAATGACGCGCAAGATCGCAATTTTCGACACAACGCTGCGCGACGGCGAGCAATCGCCGGGCGCTTCCATGAACACCGAGGAAAAGCTTGTTGTGGCGCGTCAGCTGCTACGTTTGAACGTCGACGTCATTGAAGCGGGTTTCCCCATCTCCAGCCCCGGCGACTTCGAGAGCGTCCGCCGCATCGCCGAGCTGGCTGGCGATGACGCCACCGTCGTCGGCTTGACCCGTGCCGTGGCCAAGGACATCGACCGTGCCGCGGAGGCGTTGAAGTACGCCAAACGTCCGCGTATCCACACGGGCATCGGCGTCAGCCCCAGCCATATCCATGACAAGCTCCGCATCACCGAGGACCAGTGCATCGAGCGTGCGGTGGCCGCCGTCAAGCATGCGAAAAGCTATGTCGAGGACGTCCAGTTCTATGCCGAGGACGCCGGTCGTGCCGACTATGCGTTCCTGGCGAAGGTCATCCAAGCCGTCGTCGACGCCGGCGCAACCGTCGTGAACATCCCCGATACCACCGGTTACAGCCTGCCCGACGAGTTCGGCCGTCGCATCAGGTACCTCATGGAGAACGTTCGCGGCATCGAGAATGTCACCATGTCGGTGCATTGCCACAACGATCTGGGCATGGCCACGGCCCTGTCGCTGGCGGGCGTTGAAAACGGCGCAACCCAGATCGAGTGCACCATCAACGGCCTGGGCGAGCGTGCGGGCAACACGGCCATGGAGGAAGTGGTCATGGGCATCAAGATGCACGGTCAGGAGCTTGACGCCCACACCGACATCAACACCCGCGAGTTCCTCAAGGCTTCCCGCCTGGTTTCATCCATCACCGGCATCAACGTGCAGGTGAACAAGGCCATCGTCGGCGCCAACGCGTTCGCGCATTCCTCCGGCATCCATCAGGACGGCGTGCTGAAGAAGCGCGACACCTATGAGATCATCGATCCGGAAGAGGTCGGCGCCGGCAAGTCCCAGATTGTGCTCACCGCGCGTTCGGGCCATGCGGCGTTGAAACACCGTCTTGTCGAGCTCGGTTACGAGCTCGACAAGGAACAGCTCGACAAGATGTACGATGCCTTCCTTGATCTGGCGGACAAGAAGAAGGAGGTCTACGACGAGGACCTCGAGTCGCTTATGAACGAGAGCCATCGCAACGAGGCCGCGCTGTACTCGCTGGAGTCCGTGCAGATCTCCTGTGGCTTCCCGCTCAAGCCCACGGCCACCGTCACGCTGCGCAATCCCGCCGATCAGGTCGTTACCGCGTGCGATTTCGGTACGGGCCCGATCGACGCCGTGTACAAGGCCGTTAACAAGATCGTGCAGGTGGACAACGACCTGACCGAGTTCTCGGTGCAGGCCGTCACGCGCGGCATCGACGCCTTGGGCGAGGTCACCATCCGCGTGACCGCTCCCGACGGCGAGGTGTACACGGGTCGCGGCGCCGATGGCGACATCGTCGTGTCCTCCACCAAGGCTTACCTGAACGCGCTGAACCGTCTTCTGAACGACAAGGCCGAGCACGCGAAATAGGGTGCGGCAAACTATGATCGGCTAGCATTGAAAACGGCCTGCGAACGAATGGTTCGCAGGCCGTTTCGGTCTAGGGTATACAGCGCGTAAGAAGCCGACCATGCATGCTCAGCCCACGTCGCGCTTCTTGCGACCGGTCACGCAATGCGCCGATCACAGCACGCGTCGCAGCTGTTGCTTTTTGATCTCGCTCTCAAGCGAGGAATGCACGATGTTCTGAAACGGCTTGACGTCTGCGGTTATATCGGCGCAAGTGGGGTCGCACACCTTATGCTGGAGATAGGACAAGATCGCCCCCGTATAGAATTCCGACAAGAATCGGACGTTTCCCTCCGACAGATAGCGGTTCGACAGGATGAAGCGGATATCCGCCGCCATCGCGGGGACGTACAAGCGGTACAGGTAGGCCTGTAGGCTATCGGGCCCGCTCATGCGCAACGTTTTGGCATAGTATGAACGGCGATACTGAAAGCATTCGGCAAGCATGTCGAAGAACACCGATCCGTCCAAGCTGCGCACGCCTACCTTCTTATGCACGTAATAGGGCAGGGAAGGGAAGGAATCGTCGCCCTCGGGCTCGAAGAGCAGGTCGTCGTCGGCGACATTGGCCTTCAACACATCGGCAAGATCGCGACGGAACACCCATCGAATCAGGTGTTCCTTGCTTTCAAAATGATAGTAGAACGTTTTGCGGTTCTTCCCGGATGCTGCGACGATGTCGGAAACCGAGATCTTCTCTATCGGCTGATGCTCTGCCAGCTCGATGAACGAGTTCCCCAAAAGCCCCATAGTGTCTAACGAACCCATGGTGTGCATCCTTTCCTCAAAGCAACCGCCAAAACGCCGATAGGCCTTTTATGCGTTCTGTTTAGCTGGTTTTCAGTATACAACAGATGGACAACAGGCAACAAATGGGGGGATGGAGAAATAGCGTACCTCTGTACGTTATTTCGAGTAATAAATTTGCAATATGCAGAATAAGCCCAGGTCAGACAAATTATGAACGGAAGTTATCAGTTCACCCTCGATTTAATAGGTATTCGCTATGACAGGCTAAAATGGCCAAAAAACACTCAAAACTGGGATAGTGACCGGTTCCGGGTGTTTTGCAAGCGCGTATAGTTCAGCTCAAGGAAACCGGGTAAATCCCGGAGGTCCGGCAAAACTCGAGCCAAGGAGAGAAGATGGACTTCAATTTGACCGATGAGCAGCAGATGCTGCTCGAGAGCGTGGATGAGTTCTGCGAGCGCTACTTCACCGAGGACGTCGTGAAGAAGATGTACGAGGATCACGGCATGCCGCAGGAGATTGCCGAGGCTTATCGCGACGCTGGTTTCGGTTTGATGGGCATTCCCGAGGAGTACGGCGGAATCCCGATGGATCGCGTGACCATCGGCCTGATGATCGAGCGCCTGTACCAGAAGAGCGGCTGCATGCACATCCTGTATCAGAACTCCTTGTCCATGTTCGACATCATGGAGTTCGGTACCGAGGCTCAGAAGCAGGAGGCCATGGACCATTACATGGAGACCGGCTGGCCGATCGCTTCCCTCTCCATCTCCGAGCCCGGC
>CAJMPP010000055.1 GCA_905215325.1 uncultured bacterium
CCCTCGGGAGCATCTTATGATATTGAAACCGACAAGCGATTCGTAGAAGTCAAGGTGGCCCAAGAATCGGTTAACTATCAATGTCCGAACTGCATGGGGCCGCTGCGCTACAAGGGCGATAGCGGCATGCTCGAGTGCGAATTCTGCGAA
Source organism: uncultured bacterium (assembly GCA_905215325.1). Lineage (GTDB taxonomy): Bacteria > Actinomycetota > Coriobacteriia > Coriobacteriales > Eggerthellaceae > Senegalimassilia. The sequence continues at coordinate 151 of CAJMPP010000055.1, forward strand.
TCGACGTTCACGCCGGCCCAGGTCGAGGAGGCGTACGCGGCCAAGCAGCGCGAGGCCGACGAGAAGGCGGAAGCCGCGGCGGCACGTGCCGAAGCCGGCGAGCAATCAAGCTTCGAGCGCATGGCCGACGAGGCCGCCGGCGCGTCATCGGTGGTCACCGAGGACGTCATCGACGCCGCCGTGGCGGTGGGCGCCCAAGCCGACAGCTCCATCGCATCGTATCTCTCGCGCGCCAGCTGGAACGAGGAGGAACGTGCCGGCATGCGCAGCTATCTGTGTTCGTCGTGCGGCGCGCAGCTGACGTCCGACGCCACCACCGCCATCCAGGAATGCCCGTACTGCGGCAATCAGGCCATGGCGCCCGGCTCGTTCGTGGACACCGCAAAGCCCGATCTGGTCATCCCGTTCAAGCTGGACAAAGCGGCCGCCGAGCAGACTCTTACCGAGTACTACAAGGGCAAGAAGTTCCTTCCGAAGGAATTCGCCGCGCAAAACCGCATCGCCCATGTGCAGGGCGTGTACGTGCCGTTCTGGCTTTACGACGGATCGGCCAGCGGCGAGGGCACCTTCGAGGCGCGCAACATACGTACCTGGCGCGAGGGCAAATACGAGGTCACGGAAACCGATGTGTACAACGCGTGGCGCCAGGGCTCGTCGGAGTTCACGCGCATCCCCGCCGACGGTTCGGCGAAGATGCCCGACGAGCACATGGACGCCATCGAGCCGTTCGACTACGACGAGCTGACCCCGTTCTCGGTGGCTTACTTGCCCGGCTTCTCCGCCGAGCGCTACGACCAGGACTCCGACGCATGCTGCCATCGCGCGGTGCGCCGCATGGAGAACACGCTTGCCGACCAGCTGCGCGACACCGTCACCGGCTACGACCAGGTCGACCCGGCCGATGTGGACGCCGAGGTGTCGTTCTCCGAGATCAAGCAGGCGCTGCTGCCGGTGTGGATGCTGCATACGCGCTGGAAGGACAAGGACTTCCTGTTCGCCATGAACGGGCAGACGGGGCGCTTGGTGGGCGATCTGCCGGTGTCGCCGTTGAAGGTGGTGCTATGGTTCCTGGGCATCTTTCTGGTGGTCGGCGCCATCATGCTGGGCGTGGACTTCGGGTTCATCCAGTTCGACGACACCGTCACCCGCGTGGGCGTCGACGCGGGCGTGCCGTTGCTCGTGGCAGCCGGCATGTGCATCTATTTCTACTCGCAGATGAAAACGGCGGTGGAGCAGCGCAGCGCGCATGCGTACGTGGTCAACGGCAGCTTCGACTTAACAGGCAGCGATGACACGTTCGTCACCTCGTACCAGACGCGCACGCTTGTGGAAGCGGATGACGACGACAAGCGGTAACCGACTTCCACCGGTTGTGAACGGCGCCGATCGTCGCTTCCGTAACGGAATGGCCGACGCCGCAGACGATCGGGTATAACCAGGCTCTGTCTAATAGGTTTTGGAATAGCGAACGAACAGGCAGCATCGGAGAAGGAGGACATCATGGGTTTGATCAAAGCGGGTATCGGAGCTGCAGGCGGCGTGCTGGCCGATTCTTGGCGCGAGTATTTCTACTGCGATTCGCTTGAGGCCGACGTGTTGTGCGCGAAGGGCCAGAAGCGCATCTCTGACAAGGGCCGCAGCTCGAACACCAAGGGCGAGAGCAACATCATCTCGGACGGCTCGATCATCGCGGTGAACGAGGGCCAGTTCATGATCATCGTGGAGCAGGGCGCCATCGTCGACGCCTGCGGCGAGGCGGGCGAGTTCGTGTTCGACAAGTCCACCGAGCCCAGCCTGTTCTTCGGCGAGTCCGGCACCCTGGGCGACCGCATCAAGAAGTCGTTCGAGCGCGTGGGCGCGCGTTTCTCCTTCGGCGGCGACACGGGCAAGGACCAGCGCGTGTACTTCTTCAACGCCAAGGAGATCGTGGGCAACAAGTACGGCACGGCCCAGCCGGTGCCGTTCCGCGTGGTGGATGCCAATATCGGCCTTGACGTGGACATCTCCGTGCGCTGCAACGGCGAGTATTCCTACAAGATCGTCGACCCGCTCATGTTCTACAAGAACGTCTGCGGCAACGTGGAGGAGCCCTACACGCGCGACAAGATCGATTCGCAGCTGAAAAGCGAGCTTCTGACCGCGCTGCAGCCGGCGTTCGCGAAGATCAGCGCCATGGGCGTGCGTTACTCGGCCGTGCCCGCGCACACCACCGAGCTTGCCGACGCCCTGAACGAGGTGCTGTCCGAGAAGTGGGGCGAGCTGCGCGGCCTTAAGGTGGCAAGCTTCGGCGTGAACGCCATCGCGGCGTCCGAAGAGGACGAGCAGATGATCAAGGACCTGCAGAAGGCCGCGGTCATGCGCGACCCGAACATGGCGGCTGCCAACCTGGCGGCCTCGCAGGCCGACGCCATGCGCACGGCGGCCGCGAACGAGAACGGCGCCATGATGGGCTTCATGGGCATGGGCATGGCCAACGCGGTGGGCGGCATGAACCCGCAGGGCCTGTACGGCCAGGGCGGCAGCGCCCCTCAAAGCCAGTATCCCGTGGCGGCAGGCGGCGGCTTCGCGGCGCCTACGCCCGAGCCCGCTCCCGCGGCAGCGCCGGCGGCGGCCCCTGCTGCAGGCGGCGATGCGTGGACGTGCTCCTGCGGCGCTTCCAACACCGGCAAGTTCTGCAGCAACTGCGGCAGCCCCAAGCCCGAGCCGCCCGCGCCCGCCGGCGAGTGGACCTGCTCGTGCGGTGCGAAGAACGCCGGCAAGTTCTGCTGCAGCTGCGGCAGCCCCAAGCCCGCAGGCGACGGCGGCTGGGATTGCCAGTGCGGTCAGCACAACACCGGCGCGTTCTGCAGCAACTGCGGCACGAAGCGCCCGTAAGGCGGCTTATGCGCGACGTGCGGCGGGGCCTCGTTCCGCATGGCGTGGGCGCAGGCCCCGCCGACGCGTGAAGCGGGGGCCTCGGCTCCTGGTCCGCGCGGCGAAACGCGATGCGCAAACTTGATGGCGGCGCCCGTATATCATGGGGCGCCGCTTTTTGCGGGTGGATCTCGTTCGCGGATGATGTGCCGTTTGCGGCGCTTGAGCCGTGGCCCGGGCGCACCACCGTCCACGGCGGGCACGACGTAGGCGGGCGCAAAACCGGCATGATGCTGCAGTCTCAGGCGAAATCAGCGAGCGCGCGTTCGCCGTCAAGATGCTCTAACCGGTCCTTGCCTCATCGTTCAATCGGCTGCTCCGTGGCACCTGGCTTCGGGAGGGTTGCGAGCATGGTGGTACCGTGGCTGGAGCTGTTCTCGACCTTGATCTCTCCCCCGTGAAGCGCTGCGATTTCCCACACCAGCGACAGGCCCAACCCCACGCCCCCATATTCCCTGCTGCGAGACTTATCGATGCGGAAAAACGGCTGGAACACGGTGTCCCGGTGCTGTTCGGGGATTCCGAAACCCTCGTCTTCGATGCGGACGAGAACGCGATCGCCTTCCTCGTCGACGGTTACGTCGACCGTCGAGGCGGGACGGCTGTAGCGAATAGCGTTCTCGACAAGGTTGAACATCATCCGATACATCAATGGGTCGCTGCCGTTCACTAGGCTGTTCCCGCGGCAGGCGAGGGCGATGCCCTTTTGATCGGCGAGCGGGGCGAGGTCTGCCAGCACCTCCTCGATCAGGGGCGCGAGCTCGATTTCGTCGTTGCAGGGGATGGCGCGCAGCTCGCTCATTTCGAGCAACGTGCTCGTCATGCTCGACATTCTCTCGGTTTGCTCGCGCAGCAGCTTAAGGAGGTCGCTCGTCGCGGCCGGCGCGTCAGGGTGCTCTACCACGAACAGCTCTACCTGGGCCTGCATGAGCGCCAGCGGCGTGCGCAGCTCATGTGCGACGTTGCCGGTGAACTGGCGCTGCGCGGCAAAACCCGCGTCAAGGCGGTCTATCATGCCGTTAAACGATTCGCTGAACCTCTTGAACTCAGGAAGCACGTCCTCGCTGATTTTCGAATCGGCAAGATTCCCCGGTTGCACGTGCTCGATTTGCGCGGCGAAAGCTCGCAGGGGCCTGAGAGCACGGCCGCTTGCGAAGTACGCGAGCACGCCTCCTATCAGCGTCACCAAAGCGGTTATGCACCAGCTTGTCGCGCCGAACGACCTTTGCGCGTCGCTTACCACTATCGTCAGCTCATTGCCGACGTCCTTGCTCCCCGGGTCGAACGACGTGGGAGCCCCCTCGTCCACGTTGCTATAAGCCGATATCCCGCTGCCGATCTCGTCCATGTATTGCATTCCGGAGTAGCCGACAAGGAAGTTCATTGACAGGCAGGCCGCGCAGACGAGGGCGGCCGCCATCAACGTGATGCGCCATTGCAGCGAAAGGCCCTTCATTCGCTTCCCTCCATCACGTAGCCTTGCCCTATGCGGTTGCTGATCGGGTCGTGCCCGAGCGCTTCGCGCAGCTTCTTCCTGAGCGCCGACATATGCACCCTGGCCGAATTGCTGAAGCTGTTCACGCTGCAGTCCCACACATGCTCGAGGAGCTCCTCCTG
>CAJMPP010000056.1 GCA_905215325.1 uncultured bacterium
ATTAGGAATAACATATGAGTGAATCTCAAGAGCCCACCCGCCGTGCGGCGCTCGTCACCGGCAGCTCGCGCGGTATCGGCCTTGCGGTTGCCGAACAGCTGGCAGCTGCCGGCTTCAACGTGGCCCTGAACTGCTCGAGCGAGGCGGGCCTTCCCGCGCTGCGTGAGCAGGCTGGCCGCATCGCCGGCGAACATGGCGTGCACGTCGAGGCCATCGCGGCAAGCGTGGCCGATGAAGCCGAGGCGAACGCCCTGGTCGAGCAGGCGCACAAGGCCTTCGGCCGTTTGGATGCCGTGGTCAACAACGCCGGCATCACGCGCGACGGCCTTATGGTGCGCATGAAAGACGATGATTTCGATCGCGTCATCGACGTGAATCTGAAGGGCACGTTCCATATCTGCCGTGCCGCAGGCAAGATCATGATGAAGCAGCGCTACGGGCGCATCGTGAACATGTCGAGCATCTCCGGCGTCGGCGGCAACGCCGGCCAGGCGAACTACGCGGCATCGAAGGCGGGCGTCATCGGGCTGACGAAGACCATCGCCCGCGAGCTTGCAGCCCGCGGCGTCACGGCCAACGCCGTCGCCCCCGGGTTCATCTCCACCGATATGACCGACGCGCTGTCCGAGAAGCAGCGCGAGGCTATCGGCGAGCAGATTCCCATGAAGCGCTTCGGCACGGTGGACGACGTCGCCCATCTGGTGGGCTTTTTGACAAGCGAGGAATCCGGCTATATTACCGGGCAGGTCATCTGCATCGACGGAGGTTTGGCACTATGAGTCAGGTAATCGATACGTCTGCAACGCGCCGTCCCGACGGGACCCATCGCGTCGTCATCACCGGCATGGGCGCCGTCACGCCCGCCGGCGTCGGCGTGGATGCGCTTTGGGATGCGGTGATGGGCAAGCGCTGCTGCCTGGATACCATTTCGCACTTCGATCATGAGGCGTTCGACGTGCATGTGGCCGGCGAGGTGCGTGACTTCGACCCGACCGAGCACGGGCTGTCGAAGAAGGAAGCCCGCCGTTTCGAGCGCTTCGTCCAGTACGCCATCGTTGCCGCCGACGAGGCCATGGCCCAGTCCGGCATCGACATGGAGCAAGAGGATCCCACGCGTGCGGCGGTGATTTTCGGTGCGGGCATCGGCGGCATCGATGAGCTGCAAAACGGCTTCTACACGCTGCACGATAAGGGCCCCAAGCGCGTGAGCCCGCTGTTCGTGCCCACCATGATCGGCAACATCGCGGCCGGTCATCTGGCCATTCGCTATGGCATGCGCGGCGAGTGCGTCGACGTGACCACCGCTTGCGCCACCGGCGCCCACAACATCGGCGCCGCCGTGCGCTCCATCCGCCACGGGTATGCCGATATGGCGCTTGCGGGTGGCTCGGAGGAGTCGGTCAACCCCATCTGCATCGCCGGTTTCGCCAACCTGGGCGCGCTTGCCAAGATCGACGACCCCGCCCAGGCGTCGCTGCCCTTCGATGAGCGTCGCTGCGGTTTCGTGGCGGGCGAAGGCGCCGGTGCCGTGGTGCTCGAATCCCTCGAGCACGCCCTGGCGCGCGGCGCGAAACCCTTGGCCGAGATCACGGGCTTCGGCTCCACGGGCGATGCCTACCATATGACCGCCCCCGAGCCTTCGGGCGAGGGCATCCAGCGCGCCATGCGCCAGGCGCTTTCCGAGGGCGGTTTCACGCCCGCGGACCTTGGCCACGTCAACGCCCACGGCACGGCTACGCCGGCCAACGACTCCACCGAGTCGCATGCGCTGCTTGCGCTGTGCGGCGAGGAGGAAGGTCGCAAGGTGCCGGTGGTGTCCGTGAAGGGGGCCACGGGGCACACGCTCGGCGCCGCCGGCGCGGTCGAGGCTATCGTCACGGCGCTTTCCGTCGCCAACGAGTGCGTGCCGCCCACCACGGGCTTCGCGCAGCCCGACCCCGATTGCCCCGTCAACGTGCTCACCGAGGCGAAGATGGGCTACCCGCAGAAGGTCGCGCTGTCCAACTCGCTCGGCTTCGGCGGCCACAACGCCGTGCTCGCCATCTCGCCCTGCTAAGGCGCAGCGTCATAACCCCTCCCACTCCGTGGGCGCCACGGCGCCCCTTTCGAAGGACCAAGCCATGGAAACCATCCAATACCCTTGCGGCCGCGACGTCATCGAACGCGTTCTGCCGCATCGCGACCCGTTCGTGTGGGTCAGCCGCGTGCTCGAATGCGAGCCCGGGGCAAGCATCACCGCCGAGCTCGACGTCGACCCCGAACTGCCTCTGTTCGCCGGCCATTTCCCTGGTCATCCGGTGCTGCCGGGCGTCATCATCATGGAAGCGCTCGCGCAAACCGCATCGTTTTGCGCGCTCGTCGGTCGCGATGAGCCCGGGGTGCTCGGCTTTTTCGCCGGCATCGACAAGGCGAAGTTCCGCCACCAGGTGCAGCCCGGCGACGTGCTCACGCTGAAGGCGGACATCGTGAAGAACTCTTCGCGCATGGTCGTCGCCGATGTGCAGGCGCTCGTCGGCGATCAGGTGGCTGCCACGGCGACGCAGAAATATGTCATGGCCAAGGGCGCGTAGGGTTTTTCGAAGGGTTTGACATGAAGCTATTCAAGCAGGACTACATCTCGTTCGACGGTTCGGGTTCGTTCATTGCCGTTTCCGGCGATGCACGCGAAAGCGTTGTCGACGATGCCGATGTGGCGTATCGCCTTTCACGCATCGCGGAAGAGGAACGGGAGCGAATGACCGCCGACGGCACCGCTCCCAACGCGGTCGATGCCGCGGACATGTCGGCTTATACGGGGGTCGTCTCGCAGCACGCCCAGGCGCCCCTCGGTGCGCAGACGGGCGGATCTGCGGCGTTCGCGCCTGCGCCCGTCGCCCTTGCGGTGGCGCGCGGCAAAGCTGCGAAGCGCACCATCATGGCGGTGCAGGATGCCGGCATGGTGGCCTGCGTCACGTGCACCGATGACAAGCGCACAGACGCGTGTCTCCGCTTTGCCGATGCGAAGGTCAGCCTTGGCGAGAAGCATCTTGACGCGTTGTACTCCAACGGCTATGCCGTGCTGAAGGCTGCAGAGGAAGCGGATGCCCAGGTCATCTTGCTAACCGAGGATGCCCAGGCGCTGTCGGGCGTGGATACGTTCTTGGCCCGCGCGGCGGCTGCCGGCCGTCGTGTGTTCACGCAGCTGGGCGATTCCCCGCAGTTGGGCTGGGTGCTGTGCACCACCGATAAGACCGATGAGGTGTGCGGCACGTGGCGCACCTGCAAATATTGCAAGCTCACCTTCGACGGTGCCAGCCTGGCGGCGGGGCATTATGTATGCCCCTCATGCGGCGGGTATTTGCGCATGACCTCCGATGAGCGCATCGATGACCTGCTCGATGCCGGCACGTTCCGGGAATGGGACCGCGCCATCGACCAATCCGACCCGTTGGGTTTTCCGGGCTACCTTGACAAGCTTGAGGCCCAGCGCGGGAAAACCGGCCTCGAGGAGGGCGTGCGCACCGGCCAAGGCTCCATCGCGGGCTTGAAGTGCGCCATCGGCATCATGGAGTCCACGTTCTTCATGGGGTCCATGGGCAGCGTGGTGGGGGAGAAGGTCACGCGCCTGTTCGAGCGCGCCACCGCCGAGCACCTGCCGGTGATCATCTTCACCGCCTCGGGCGGCGCGCGCATGCAGGAGGGCCTTGTCTCGCTTATGCAGATGGCGAAGACCTCGTGCGCCATCGAGCGCCATGCTGCGGCGCATCTGCCGTACATCTCGGTCATCACCGATCCCACCACCGGCGGCGTCACCGCGTCGTTCGCCATGGACGGCGACATCATCTTGGCCGAGCCCAAAGCGCTCATCGGCTTCGCCGGGCAGCGCGTTATCCGCGACACCATCCGCCAGGAGCTGCCCGAAGGGTTCCAAACCGCCGAGTTCGCACTTGAACACGGCTTGATCGACGCCATCGTCGAGCGCCAGGACCTTCGCGCCACGCTGGCCCATATCCTGGCCATGCATCTGTCGACCGCCGGTCAGGCCACCGGGTGCGCGCACAACGCCGGCGACCATGACGTGCTCGTCAGTTACCGCGCGGTCTGCGACAACCTGGAAAACGGCACGGCAACGTACAACACCGTCACCTATGCCGATCTGCGCCCCGAGCCTATGAGCGTCGAGGAGCGCGCCGTGTGGGAGAAGCTGCGCGAGGCCATTCCCTCGTCGCTTATCCCCGAGAGCCTGCGCGCGGGCGCATCCCGACGCATCGAGCGCGCCATCGCCGCCGGCACGTTCGACGCCGAGGCCGGCACGTCGTTGGAAGTGGGCGAGACCTCCGTCGTCGCAGCCGCCTCGTCCGATGAGCAGGAAAACCGTGCGTGGCAGAGCGTGCAGCTCGCCCGCAACGTGCACAGGCCCACGTCCATCTCCTACATCCGCAGCTTCGTCGAC
>CAJMPP010000057.1 GCA_905215325.1 uncultured bacterium
TCACGATGAGCACCGCCGCGGCCACGCTCTCCGTGCCGATGTAGCCCCACGGCAGCTGCGCCAGCACATCGCCTTGCGGCGTGAACAGCAGCGCGATCAACGCCAAAACCAGCGAGAACAATGCCACAGCCTTCGCCAGGCCCAACGTTTGCGGAACCATCTTGCATTGCACGGCGAGCACTGCATCAAGCACGATCACCAACGCCAGCAACGCAAGGTTGCTGGTAGCGAAACAGGCGATCACCAGCAGAAACGCCGCCGCCAGTTTCGCTACCGGGTTCATTCGGTGCAACAGGCTATCGCCTGGCACGTATTCCAGGAAGCCCCTCATCGCGCACCCGTCCTTTCGCAAGCGCCCGCCGCAGCGGCTAGCGCATCGGTCATCTCGTCAAGCGTATCCGCCAGCGCCGCCGGCGATGCCGCCGCCACGGCGCCGTCCTCGGCCAAGCGCAGCGACACGTCCACCATCTGCGGCGGCAGCAGATGCGTGCGCGCCAACACCTCGCGGTCGCGCAGCACGGCGAATGTTTCGCCGTCGGCAACCACCTGACCTGCGGTTATGGCGATCACCCGCTTTGCGTAGTCGGCCACCACCTCCATGTCGTGACACACCATGATCACCGTGGTGCCGCAAGCGCTCAGTTCGGCGATGACGTCCATCACCTTGGCGCACTCGCGAAAATCAAGGCCGGTGGTCGGCTCATCGAGCACCACCACGGGCGGCTCCATCACGATGATCGATGCCAGCGCCAGCAGCTGGCGGGTGCCGCGATTGAGCAGGAACGGCTCGGCGTCGCCGTCGAATCCGAATCGCTCGATCATCGCATCCACCTTCGCCTTGGCCTCGGCGTCGGCGCGCCCTTGCGCGCGGAAACCGAACAGCAGCTCCTCGCGCACGCTGGAGCAGCAGATCTGGCGATCGGGGTTTTGGAACAGGAAGCCCACCTTCGCGGCAAGCTGGCTGGTGCGCAGCTGCGTGGTGGGCACGCTATCGATGAGGACCTGGCCCGACGAAGGCTTCAACAGGCCGTTGATCAGGCGCATCGTGGTTGATTTGCCCGCACCGTTCGTGCCCACGAACGCGACGAAATCGCCATCGGGGATGAGGAAGCTCACATCGCGCAGAATGGGCAGCTCGCCATCGTACGATGCGCTCACGTTCTTGAACTCGATCATGCCGAAGCCCCTTCCCCGCTTAAAACCCGCTTGCACACCCCGACCGCCTCGTCGACGTTGCGCGCCGCCGGCGCATCCACCAGGCCCCGTGCACGCAACCGGTTCACCAAGCTGGTGGAGCGCGGGCAATTCACGCCGACCTCCAACAGCTCGTCGGAATGCTCGAGCACCTCAGCGGGCGCTCCCTGGAAGCGGACCTTGCCGCCGTCCACGATAAGCAGCATGTCGGCGAAATCGGACAGCAGCGCGATCTTCTGCTCCACCACGATGACCGTGGTGCCGTTTTCCCGGGCGTATCTCGCCAGCAGCTCGAACACCGCCAACGACGATGCCGGGTCCAGCTCGGCAGTCGGCTCGTCGAGCACCAGCACGCGCGGCTTCAGCGCGATGACCGACGCCACCGCCACCTTCTGCTTCTGGCCGCCGGAAAGCTCGGCGATACCGCGATGGCGCAGATCGGAGATTCCCATTGCCTCCAGCGCCTCGCCGATACGGCCTTCCACCTGGTCCTTCGGCACGCCGAAGTTCTCAAGGCCGTACAACACCTCGTCCTCGACCACCGACGACACCATCTGCGAGTCGATGTCCTGGCACACGCTGCCGACCAGGCGGCTGATATCGGTCAACGACGCTTCGCACGTATCCAACCCGTCAATGGTCACGCTGCCGTAGAAATCACCGGGATAGCAGTGCGGGATGATGCCGTTGAACGCATACGTGAGCGTGGACTTTCCGCTGCCCGCGGCACCGGTGACTCCCACGAACGAGCCGTCAGGGATGGCAAGGTCGATGCCGCGCAGGATAGGCTCGGCCCCTTCTCGATAACGAAACGACAAGTTCGAAATCTCGATCATAGGAAACCCTTTCAAGCAGAAAGCGAACAGGTGGGAATCGGGAACTCGCAAGTACAATCTCAAGTCAGAGGTCAAGCAAAGTCAGCGAGGGCGCCTGTGGTGCCTTGAATTCGACTGAGCGAACAAGCCAGTGGCTTGTTCGCAAACCATCTATGCGCCCGAGCGGGCGCGCCCAGCTCAGCTGGGCATTGGCCTTCGGGCCATGCCCGCGCAGATGAAGCCGAAGGCAAGGTGCCACAGGCGGCCACAGCGTCGAGCCAATTCGTTTGCCGGCAGGCAAACGAAACAACTAGCGCTTCAGGACGGCGCGCAGGACCGGGGTCAAGATGGCAGCCAGCACGGCGTTCATAGTCGCCGTGCCGAGCACCATGACAGCATATACGCCGAACACGGCCAACGGCTCAAGATGCGCAACGGCGACGCCCACGATTATGGCGAACGTGTAACCGGAGACGATGGTGGACAGGAACGTGATGATCACGGGAGCAACGACGTCCTGGAAACCCTTGTTGTCGGCGGCCACCTTCGCAAGCGCGGTAACCAGCAGACCGCACGCCAAAGCGCCCAGCATCTCGGAGGCGATGTTCACCAACGGCGTGGCGTTCAACATGGGCAGCTGGCTGACCAGGCCCACCAACAGGCCGATCACCACGGATTGATACACTTTCGGGCGCGTGAGGATGATTGCCAGGCAGTACATAGCGATCATGAAATTGGGCTTCATGCCCGCAAAGCTGAGGAAGCTGGAAACGGTCAGCTTAAGGACGGCGCCGGCTGCGATAAGCACGGCCACCAGGATAAGATCTTGTACGGACAGGCCCTCCTTCTTCGCGGAGGTTGCCACCGTACGCTTCTGGGCTGCAACGTTCTGAGTCATGATCCTCATTCCTTTCTTGGCGGGGTTTCCGCCGGTCATTGCCCGTCCCCGGGCTTTCAGTCTGCCGGCAACGAACGCGAATGAGGAATCATCGGCTTACAGGTTTCAAGCAAAGGCCGGTTTACAGCTATGGCGACTCGCCGCACCCCGTGGCCCGAATAACCCGCAAAATAAAAAACGTCTGTCCTTTGAGATAAAGGACAGACGTAACATCTGCGGTGCCACCTTTACTTGACCCCCGAAGGAGCCCTCTCACGAACATGCCAACACATGTTCTGCCCTTAACGCAGGCTCACGGTCCAGATACTCAGCCGCCGACCGCCACGTGGTAACGCGGCAATCGTCAACCTTTCCCCTTTCCCTCGGCGAACCAT